>DATFAP010000041.1:0-51881 GCA_035254545.1 Sediminibacterium sp.
CCTCCACCTGGTCCTGTGTAAAGTCCACCACCTGGCCCTGTGTAAAGTCCACCACCTGGTCCTGTATATCTATCTCTTGGCCACATAAATTTCTATTTTTTAATTATTGTCTTTTTTCAAAATAACGCCTAACACTTAAAAGTAAGAACCCTCCCTCACTAAAAAAACTGTTAATCATGTGGTTGCGTCCGCACTATTTAGGGTAGGGGGTGCGTTTCTACTCAAAGAAGTGCGGGTGATCTACCTAAAAAACTGCGGAAGCCTGCCAGTGGGTATCTCATCATCCTCCCATGCTCACGCCATCTCAGTCCCAGGCACAGGATAAGTCAATGCCTATCCAAGGATATGCATTGCAGTTTCAACAAAGTAATTTTCGGGGAGTTTAATACTTACAATATGTACACAATGTAAAAAAATCAGCGGAATAACCTGATTTTTATTCCAGGGTTAGCATTACTATTTCAAGATCAGGTTATAAGGGTTCATCTACTGTGATAATCACCTTTTTATATACCGCATGAATCCATATTTTTTGACCCTGTATAAAGCCCAATTCCCGTAACCACTTGCCTTTAATTCGGATGTACGGTAATAGATACACTTTCTCTCCGTGTCTTGTACAGGGCAAAACTAGTTGGAGAAAGGGCCCGCCAGGGGTTACAGAGGGTTATGTAACCCCATCTAACATATTGATAAACATTTAGTTATTACCGAAAAACAGGCTTTTTCAGCCCCTGAACGTGGTTTTCTTCGGTACTTGTTCGGGACAGCTTCCTGTTTTTCCAGAGCTGGCGCGGGTTTCAGCACTGCTCTCCCGAAGGATGTACGAAGCTGATACGAAGGAAGTAGTTTTTTATTTATATTGGGCTACCAAAAAAAAAAATTGCCACATGAAAATGACCACCGGAGTATCGCTCGGTATTATGATGTTTATGCAGTACTTCATCTGGAGTGCCTGGTATGTAACCCTCGGAACCTATATGGGCCAGGCTCCTTTACAAGCTACTGATGTTCAAATTGGCGCCACTTATGGCGCGCTGGCCATCGCCACCATGATTTCCCCCTTCTTTGTAGGGCTCATTGCCGACCGCTTCTTTGCGGCCGAAAAGATCATGGGGGTATTGCACCTGATTGGCGCTGCGCTCCTCTTCCTGGCCACTAAAATTGAAAACAGCAACTCCTTTTATTGGGTCATCCTGATCTACTCCCTGCTGTACATGCCTACCATTGCCCTAAGCAACAGCGTGGCTTTCTCTCAAATGACCGACCCCGGCAAACAGTTCCCCTGGATCCGTGTATTCGGCACCATTGGCTGGATCGTTGCCGGTGTACTGGTGGGCCAGATGGGCATCGAAAAAAGCTCTACCACTTTTTACCTGGCTGCTGCAGTTTCCGGCGGGCTGGGTCTCTTTAGTTTTATTTTACCCAACACCCCTCCCAAGGCGCAAAAGGCCGATGCTTCTTCTGCATTGGGTGCGGAAGCCTTTGTATTGCTGAAAAACAAATCTTACCTCGTTTTCTTTATTGCGGCCATCCTGATCTGTATTCCGCTTTCTTTCTACTATGGTTTTGCCAATCCTTTCCTCAACGAAATAGGCTTCCCCAACGCTGCCAGCAAAATGACGCTGGGCCAGGTGTCCGAAGCCGTATTCATCCTGGCCATCCCCTTCCTGTTTAACCGGGTGGGCGTTAAGAATATGCTGATCTTTGGCATGTCGGCCTGGATCCTTCGCTACATCTGCTTTGCCTATGGCAATGTGGAAAGCAGCAGTTGGATGCTGTATGCGGGTATCATTCTGCACGGCATCTGTTACGACTTCTTCTTTGTTACCGGTTATATGTACACCGAGAAAAAAGCCGGCGAAAAAATCAAGAACGCCGCGCAGGGTCTCTTCACGTTTGCTACCTATGGTCTGGGTATGGTGATTGGTACCAGTTATTCCGGATACATCGCCAATGGCTACAAAACAAGCGACACCACCCACAACTGGCAGGGTGTATGGATGACGCCTGCTTATATTGCCGCTGCGGTGCTGGTGTTCTTCATCATCTTCTTTAAAGAAAAGAAAGAAACGCCTGCCGTTCAGTAAGCCGTTCAATCCTAAAAAACAATTCATTTATATGCAACGCATCGCTATGTTAGGGTCCGGTTTTATCGGACGATTTTATGCTGATTCCCTGCAGGGTTACAGAAGCAGAGACAGTATTGTGAGTATTTATTCCAGGAGGGAAGAAAGTGCCAAAAAATTTGCCGCCGACTACAACTGCCATCACTGGACCACCCATATGGAGGAAGCTATTTCCAGGGCGGATGTAGACATTGTTTGTATTGCGCTTCCCAACAACCTGCACGAAGAAGCGGTGTTGCTTTGCTGCAAGCACAAGAAAGCCGTGATGACCACCAAGCCACTGGGCCGGAATGCCGCTGAAGCAAAGAGAATGCTGGAAGCCGTGGAAGCCGCCGGTATTTTTAATGGGTACCTCGAAGACCTGGTGTATACACCTAAATTCATCAAAGCACAGGAAAGCGTTCAAAATGGCGCTTTGGGCAGGATCCTCTGGGCCAAATCCCGTGAAACCCATCCCGGCCCGCACAGTGAATGGTTCTGGGATATTGAACAGGCCGGCGGCGGTTGTATCCTCGATCTGGGCTGTCATTGTGTGGAGATCACCCGTAGCTATATTGGCAAAGACATTAAACCCGTTGAAGTAATGTGCTGGGCCGATACCCAGGTGAAGCCCATTGATGCCGAAGACCATGCCATAGGACTGGTGAAATACGAAAACGGCGCCATTGGTCAGTTTGAAGTGAGCTGGACCTTCCGCGGAGGCCTCGACCTGCGCGACGAAGTGA
Organism: Sediminibacterium sp.; assembly: GCA_035254545.1. Taxonomy (GTDB): domain Bacteria; phylum Bacteroidota; class Bacteroidia; order Chitinophagales; family Chitinophagaceae; genus Sediminibacterium. The sequence continues at coordinate 2,855 of DATFAP010000041.1, forward strand.
TGGGCTCTGAGGGTACCATCTGGATCAACAGTTTCCTGCGTACCGGTTTTGATATGTTCACCACCGGTAAAGGCGCCGACTATGTGGCGGAGAAAGCCGAAAGCAATACCGGCTGGTTATTTCCTGTTGGAGATGAACTGAACGAACTGGGCTACAACCATATGTTCATGGACATGTTCAATGCCCTGGAAAAAGGAGTTGCACCCAAAGAAACTTTTTATGACGGTTATGTGGTGAACGCCATCCTGGATGCGGCTTACAAGTCTGCCAAGTCCAAGCTTTGGGAACCCGTTCAACTGGATATCTGGAGAGGTAAAACCGGCCTGACCAAAGAGAGCCACCTGGTGTCTTACGACAATGATCATTACCTGGTAAAAGAGGAAATGACCCATTATGGCGCTAAAAAACTGATCCTGAAAAACAAGACCACCGGAAAAATTACCGAACAAATCATTGATTAAATTACCGGCAGTTGCTTACTGCCCTATTTTTTCTTTTGCCCATCGAAGAGCAGTTGCCAACTGCTCTTCTTTTGTTAGGTTACTGTTGTCGAGGATCACGGCATCTTCGGCCTTTCTGAGCGGGCTGAACTCGCGGTTGCTGTCCATATAATCACGCATCTCCAGGTTATGGGTTACTTCCTCTATGGTGATGTTGGGATTGCGTTCGTACATTTCCTTAAATCTTCTTTCTGCCCTTACTGCAGGATCTGCCGTTACAAAGATTTTCAGTTCCGCATGCGGAAACACAGTGGTACCGATATCCCTTCCATCCATTACGATGCCTTTCTTCTGCCCCAGCTTCTGTTGCTGTGCCACACCAAAATCGCGCACATAACGATTGGCCGCCACTTCGCTCACCCGTTCGCTTACCAGCATGTCGCGGATCATGGCTTCTACATTTTCATCGTTCAATAAAATATCACTGGTACCGCTGGCATCATTGTATTCGAAATCGAGGCTGATGTCCGACAGGGCCTGCTTTACTTCCGCATCGTTATTCAGGTCTACATGATTGCGGAGAAAATACAGGGTGATGGCGCGGTACATGGCGCCGCTGTCTACAAATATATAATTGAGCTCGCGGGCCAGTTGTTTGGCCAGGGTACTCTTTCCGCAGGAAGAATATCCGTCGAGCGTAATGATGATCTTTTTCATAGCCGGTGATTTCAGAACACAAAGGTACACAAAGATGCCCCAGCTTGTATTGAATTAAAGCCCTGCAAATAAGTTGGGGTAATCGGAGATGATGCCGTCCACACCCATTTGCTTCAGTTTCCGGATGGTGGACTGGTCGTTGACCGTCCAGGGAACCAATTTCAGCCGACTGTCTTTACAGGCTTTCACCAGGGCCGGCGTTACCAGCGAATAATGCGGGCTGTAAATGGTTGGAACAAATCCCAGTTCTTTCAACTGATCGACCAGGGGCCTGGTATCAAAATCTTCTATCAGCAGGGCGGTTTGTATGCCAGGGTACCGCTGGTGCAGGTATTGCAGGGTGCGGATATCGAAAGACTGAATGGTTACCCGGTCTTCCACTTTTTTGGAACGGATCACCCCTACCAACAATTCTACAAATTCTGCTGGTGCCGGATGATAGATGCCGTCTGTCCGGGCCAACGATTTGGTTTCGATGTTGTAGTGAATCGCCGGCTTTTTCTGCGCTGCGCAATAAGCTTCTGCTGCATCGATCATGTCTGCCAGTAACGGCTTTACAGCCGCCAGTTTTTGCTGTTGCGGAAACCGGGGATGCGGCTGCATGCCCACATCATATCGCTTCACTTCGGCATAATCCATCCGATAGATGTTCAGCGACTTTTCCTCTGCTGCAGTTACTTTAAGGCCATCTGGCCGGGTGCTGATTTCATGATTGAAAAACGGTTCATGGCTCAACACCACCTGTTGGTCTTTGCTGATCACGGCATCCGTTTCAAGGGTGGTTACGCCCAGGTCGATGGCTTTGAGCATGGCGGGAATGGTATTCTCCGGCATCAGCCCGCGGCATCCCCTGTGTCCCTGTTGATCAAATGCTTGAACCTGCATATGGGTACTGGCTTTTTGAATGCCTGCATTGCAGGCGATGAACAACCAACAAGCAACCAAACTGTACTTAAACATACCAATTATTTTGATTGGGCGGCCTGCTGCATTGCCCGTTTCATATCTGCTGCAACGGCCTGCTCATCACTATTCCCCCGTTCCAGGTGCTGCACAATATGTTCCTGTATTTTTCCCGGTTTATTCTGGCTCAGCTTAAAAGCATGTTCCAGTTGAGTAACTTCTATTTCAAATGCAATAATGGCTTTCATATTGGAACGGATATAGGCTTCATCCATTTTGTCCATACTGGCCGGGGTATGCGGACTGCCCTCAAAATGGCTGGTCATATTTTTGAGTACCGCATACAATCCGTCATCATCCATCAACCGGAGTGTACCGGTTGCGTGTACGGCGGAGTAGTTCCAGGTACTGGCTACATTCTGTGGCTCATACAACTGTGCACTGATATAACAATGCGCTCCCTGAAACACTGCCAGCACATTGGCATTCTGCTCAAATGCAAGTGTATGCTGTTGCTTACGCATGGTATGGGCCTGTAAAAAAATACGGCCTTCCCTTTCTTCAATTAATACCGGGATATGGGTTGCAACGGGCTTGCCGTCTGCACCGATTCCGCATAAAAGCACAAAAGGATGTGCTTTCATGAAATCGAGCACTTCCTTTTGGTTGTCTGTTGTAAATTTTGCGTTTTTATACATGTCTATTCTGCTATTTCTATCACTTGCGTGGTAGGCAGATTGGCATTTCTGAGTGCGATATTCCGAACGGCCATTGCGGTGAAATTCCGGAATGCCAGCTTGCTCACTTCATCTTTGCCAACCATTGCAGGTACGCCCTCATCCCCACCCTCCCGGATGGATTGAACAAGCGGGATCTGTCCCAAAAAAGACAGATCATATTCCTCTGCAAGGTTCTTGCCCCCTTCTTTGCCAAAAAGGAAATATTTGTTTTCGGGCAATTCGGCCGGTGTGAAATAAGCCATATTCTCTACAAGCCCAATGATGGGCACATTGATCTGCGCCTGCCCGAACATCGCAATCGCCTTCTTGGCATCTGCCAAAGCTACGTTTTGCGGCGTTGTTACAATTACCGCTCCTGTAACTGGTACGGTTTGCATGAGGGTCAGGTGAATATCTCCGGTTCCCGGAGGCATATCAATGATCAGGTAATCGAGATTGCCCCAGTCTACATCGGTCACAAACTGGCGGATGGCACTGCTGGCCATGGGGCCTCTCCATACTACTGCATTTTTTTCGTCTACGAGCAATCCGATGCTCATCAGCTTTATACCATATTTCTCGAGCGGAATAATCATGCCCTTCCCGTTCACATCCTTCATCATGGGGCGCTCGCCGCGTACCCCAAACATGATGGGCACACTGGGTCCGTAAATATCGGCATCCATCAGTCCTACGGCTGCGCCGCCTTCGGCCAGCGCCAGCGCCAGGTTTCCGGAAACCGTGCTTTTCCCTACCCCCCCTTTACCGCTCACCACAACAATGATGTTTTTGACACCGGTCAGCACCTGTTGGTCGTCTTTGCGATTGGTGGAGGTATTGGAAGTGAAGTTGACAGTTACGCGGGCATCTTTATTTACCAGTAATTTCACGGCATTTTCACTGGCCCGCTGCATCATATCTTTCATGGGGCAGGCCGGTGTGGTCAGTACAATAGTAAAGCTTACGTCGTTTCCATTAATTACAATATCCTTTATCATATTCAGGGTCACCAGATCCTTGCCCAGATCGGGTTCCTGCACATTGCTGAGCGCTTTTAAAATATCATCGGTAGTCATCAGGAAAGTTTTTGTTAAAAAAGAAAAGAGAGCGCAAAGTTAACACCCAACCACCTTACTTTGTTGGAAATTCCTTACAATAACCCTGAACGTCTGCAAATTTGTACATTTGCCAGAGATAGCCGCTGAACCCCGTATGAATAGAAAAATACTCTTTTACTCACTGCTCACCCTTTGTTGCTTAAATGTCCGTTCGCTAAAGGCGCAGGAAAAGGAAAATCCTTACAGGGACTCCATTGTACAGCTTTTTGGGGTGGTGATGACCGCAGACAGTCTCAGGGGGGTTCCTGCCGCCAGCGTAATTGTAGAAGGCAAGGGAAGGGGTACCATTACCACCGCAGACGGGGTTTTTTCCATTGCGGTGATGAAGGGCGACAAAATTACTTTTTCGAGTATTGGATATAAAAATAATACGATCAGGATTCCGGTCAATCTTGCGGGGAATCAATACAGCGTTATCCAACTGCTGATCAGCGATACCACTTACCTGCCCGCTACCATCCTGAAACCAAGGCCAACCAGAGAACAATTTGAAAGGGATTTTCTGAACAACCGGATGCCCGACGATGCGTATGAAATTGCCCGCAAAAACACGGATGAGGCCCAGCGCAGAATCCTGCTGAACAGCCTGCCTGCAGATGGCAGGGAAGCCGTGAACTTTCAGTTAAAACAACAGACCAATAAGTACTATTATGCAGGGCAGGTTCCTCCAATGAATATTATGAACCCTGCTGCATGGGCCGACTTTATCAGCGCCTGGAAACGGGGTGATTTCAAACGTAAAAAATAATTTTCCTTTTAAATTCCGCAGTTATGTCTTTACAACAGGTAACAGTTATTGGAGCAGGCACCATGGGGAATGGTATTGCGCATGTTTTTGCACAAACAGGTTTTAAAGTAACCCTGGTGGATGTTCAACAGGCGCAACTGGACAAAGCTCTGCAAACCATCAGCAAAAACCTCGACAGGCAGATGAGTAAGGGTGCTATTACGGAGGCCGACAAAACAGCGACCCTGTCTAATTTAACTACTGCTACCAGTATTGCTTCCGGGGTATCTGCTGCAGACCTGGTAGTGGAAGCCGCCACGGAAAACGCAGACCTTAAATTAAAAATTTTCAGCGAGATGGATGCTTCTGCTCCTGCAGGCGCCATTCTTGCTACCAATACCTCTTCCATTTCCATCACTAAAATTGCAGCGGCCACCAAACGTCCGGACAAAGTGATTGGCATGCACTTCATGAACCCGGTTCCTGTAATGAAACTGGTAGAGATCATCAATGGATATGCAACCGATGCTGCCGTTACCAATACAATTGTGGAACTCAGCAAGCAACTGGGCAAGGTTCCCTGCGTAGTGAACGACTATCCCGGCTTTATTGCCAACAAGGTATTGATGCCCATGATCAATGAAGCCATCTACAGCTTATACGAAGGCATTGCCGATGTAGAAGCCATTGACACCATCATGAAGCTGGGCATGGCGCACCCGATGGGTCCGCTGCAACTGGCCGATTTCATTGGGCTGGATGTTTGCCTGAGCATCATGAATGTACTGTACCATGGTTATGGCAATCCAAAATATGCTCCCTGCCCCTTACTGGTAAACATGGTGACCGCAGGCAAACTGGGTGTAAAATCCGGAGAAGGTTTTTATGTACACACGCCCGGCAGCAAAGAGCTGGTGGTGAGCAAGCGCTTTAAAAAGTAAGTATGTTCTTTATTGCCTCTAAATTGGGTTATTTCCTGCTTTCACCGGAAAGCTGGTAGGCACTGCCGTGTATCAGCTTACCGGTAAAGCATAGGAACCCGCGGAACGCTGCCATCAAAACCGGTTACCAAACGCGATCAGGTAAATAGCAATGACCGAAAGCGCAATCCCCAGCCGGTTAATTTTAGATAATCGTTCCCCGAACAATACGGCAGCAGCCAATGTGCTGAAGAGCACAATCCCCATATTGTTCATCGGGATGCTGGCACTGCTTTCCCAGGGGCTGGCTTTTAAGAACCGGATCAGGCACCAGATGGAAAAATAATTGGGTACACCAATCAGTATGCCTGCAAGGATATGCCTGGCTTCAAATTTTCTTTTACCGGAAACATATTGATACAGCAACAGGGTAGAACCAATGGTTGCTGCAGAAAGGAATCCGCTGATCAGGTAGGCATTGCTGTTTTCGTTGGTCACATAGGTTTGCTGCACATGATTGATAAGCGCGTCCAGCAGGCCGCTTCCCAGGAACAAAGCCAGCGGTAATATGAACTGCAGGCTTTTTGCAGCAGGAGCAACCTGTCCCTCTTTTTTAGCAGGAGGGTAACAGGTGAGCACTACCGCAGCCAGGGCCAGGAGCACCCCTACCAGTTTAAAGCCCGCCACGGTTTCCTGATACAGGTATACCGATAAAATCACCGGTATAATCAGCGATAATTTATTGGCCACCGATGCAACGGCCACTCCGTTTTTTTGCGTTGTGATGCCGATTAAATTAAAAATGGATACAAACAATATCCCCATTACACAGGCCCATTGAAACCAGGGTGTGCCGATGGCGGATGCATTCACCGGAAAAGATCCGTTTACCACGGAACCGGTAATAACACAGGTAATATAATTGAATACAATGGCCGGGAATACCGGGATCTTAAAACGCTCACAGGCTTTGAATGCCAGCGTGAGGTAACTGGTTAATACAATACTTCCGATTAAATAGATCATGGGCTATGGTTACTGATTCCGGTAATAATATTGAATCCTGTTATCCAGGAATTGTTCTTCTTTGTAAAGGCTATCTGCGGTAGCTACCGGCGCTGCCAGCCCCGCTCCGATCTGCAGGGACGTGTTGGTGATCACGCGTATTTCATCGTACCATCCTTCGTTGATCAACGATTGCAACAGTTGCGCACCGCCTTCTACCAGTATACTCTGTATCCCTTGCTGATAACAGTAGTTCAGTATCTGCGGAAGCAGGGGCCGGTCTGCCGCTATTTTTTGATAGGTTATCTCCCCTTCCTGTACGGCTTGCGCTGCTGTGTACACCACCACCGGATGCCCGTCTGTAAAGAGTTTGAGGGAAGCGGGCAATCGCAGGTTTACATCTATTACCATCCGTAGTGGCGATGGACCGGTCCATAACCGGTTGTTCAGCAAGGGATCGTCCAGCAGGGCGGTATTGGTTCCCACCAGTATGGCTGCTTCCTCGCTTCTCCAGCGATGCACCAGTGTATTGGCATATGCATTACTGATCAGCAATCGTTCGGTTGACGCGGCGGCCATTTTTCCATCGGCTGTTTGCGCCCACTTCAAAATAATATACGGACGTTTCTTTTGATGAAAGGTGAAGAATCTTTTATTAAGTTCCAGGCATTCCTTTTCCAGCACACCTTCCACCACTTCGATCCCCGCATTCCGCAACCGTTCAACGCCTTTCCCGTTTACCGCTTCAAAAGGATCCCGGCAACCAATCACCACTTTTCGCACGCCCTTCCGAACAATCAGGTCGGCACAGGGCGGTGTTTTTCCGAAATGTGCACAGGGTTCCAGCGAAACATAGATCACCGATTCGCTTACCAGTTCCTCATCTGCTTCGGCCACTGCATTAAAGCAATGCACTTCCGCATGCGATCCGCCGTATTGCTGATGATAGCCTTCGCCAATGATCCGGTCTTTATGTACCAGCACCGCGCCTACCATGGGGTTGGGCGCAACCCGGCCTGCTCCCTTCGAAGCCAGTTCAATGCACCGGGCCATATATTGTTCGTGGTTGCTCATTGCTGCAGAATATACAAAAATAACCAAATGATGGGTACATTGCAGCATGACAATCCGTGAAGGAAAACAATTGATCAAAGAAGCCATCCTTGCGCTGTACGATGAGCGGGAAGCGGGCAATATTGCCACCCTCCTGATGGAATGGATCAGCGGGAAAAACCGCATGGAACAACTGATGGATAAAGACCTGCCGCTAACCAGCCAACAGGCAGATCAATTACTCCAGGCCGGCGCAAAACTCCGCATCGGCGAACCTGTTCAATATATTATCGGGGAAGCATGGTTCATGGGGCAACCCTTCCTTGTTACCCGGAACACCCTGATCCCAAGACCTGAGACAGAAGAGCTGGTGGAATGGATGATGAAAGATCTTGCGCAACAGGCCACAACCCGTCTGCGTATGCTGGAAGTGGGCAGTGGTACGGGCTGCATCCCCATTAGCCTGAAGAAAAAATTTCCGGAGTTGCAGGTACAGTCGGTAGACATCAGCAGGGGCGCCATCCAAACGGCCAGGGAAAATGCTGCCCGGCTGCATGCTGCAGTTGATTTCATTGAAATGGATTTCCTCACCCCCGCCAACCGGGAACAACTGGGGCAAACCGACCTGATTGTAAGCAACCCACCCTATATCAAAGCTTCTGAACGCGAATCCATGCACAAAAATGTAGTGGAGTTTGAACCGGCCACAGCTTTGTTTGTGCCCGATCAGGACGCATTGATTTTTTACAAAGCGATCCGCAATTTTAGTGAAACACATCTAACACCGAATGGAAAAATTTACCTGGAGATCAACCAGCAACTGGGCAAGGATGTGCTGCAACTCTTTAACAACGGCCATTTCAGCGCTGTGCTGCAAAAAGACCTGCAGGGCAACGACCGGATGATCCGTGCAGTTCGGTTGGCTTCCTGAAAAAAAGGATGGGAGAAAATTACTGCATGCCGCTGTTGTCTACGGCCATCACCGGTGTAGCGCCCAGCTTTTTAATAACCTGCATTACTTTAATGGCGGTGCCCAGGTGAGCCGTGCTGTCTCCGTTGATCACCACCGAGGGTTTTTCGGTTTCCTTATCGAGAAACAATTTCAGTTTAGACTCCAGGTCCTGCAACAAAACAGGCTCTGATCCAATATACAGTTGCTGGGACTGGTCTACCGTAATCACCACGGTCTGCTTGGCCTTTGTATCGGCCTTTGCTTTTGGATTGGATACTTTGATCACGTTGGGATTGGCCAGCGTGGATACGATCAGGAAGAACAACAACAATATGAACAATATATCATTCAATGCACCGGTGTGCATTTCAGGATGGTTTCTAAGTCGTTTGCGGATATTCATGGCTATCGGGTTGGCTCCTGCAATACATCAATAAAATCTGCACTCGCAGCTTCCATCTTGTTGGCGGTTTTGTCGATCTGTGTACTCAGGAAATTATAGCCCACATAGGCAATCATACCGATCATCAGGCCGGTTGCAGAAGTGATCATCTTGGTATAGATCCCGCCTGCAATAGTGTTCAGCGTATACTCTCCGGTGGAAGCAATACCATAGAACAACTGTACCATACCTATAATGGTTCCCAGAAATCCGAACATGGGCGCAATACCGGCAATCAGTGACAATATGGACAGGTTCCTTTCCATACTGTACATTTCGAGCTTGCCTACATTCTCCATGCTTTTTTCAATGGCATCAATGGGCTTGCCGATTCTTTGTATACCCTTATCGATCATCCTGGCAACAGGGCTGTCTGTGTTTTTAGACACGCTTCTGGCGGCCTGTACATTACCGGTAAGAATATGGTCGCGGATAATACCCATGAAATTGGGGTCAATCCTGGAGGCTTTGCGGATAGCAATCAACCGTTCTATAAAAACAAAAATGGCCGCTATCAGCAAGAGGTACAACGGATACATGATCCAGCCGCCCTTATCGAGTAAGCTCCATAAAGATATTTTCTCTGCTGTGCCGGCCACACCGGCCGCTGCTTTTTGTAAACTGTCTGCCTGTAATAAATAAAACATGGGGGTAATTATTTAAATAGCCCTGATATTGTTACAAAAGAACGCATCCCCAACCAATAAAGTACCGGATGCGTCATTATTTAAGAAAGCTTTTACAGATTAGCCCTTTTTTGACTGATCTTTCATCTGCATCATGGCCATAATCTGGCGCATATTGTTCTGCATTCCGTCCGGACTACCATCGAGGAAGATGATATTGCCTTTTCCGAATTCTGCAAAATTCTTCACTGCTTCGGTCCACATACTGAACAGGATCACATTGGTATCGAGATTGGCCTGCTTCATTTGCTCTGCCGCCTGGCTCATACCCTTGGCCACTTCTTCCCGGAACAAAGCCACACCCTGTCCACGCAATCTCGCTGCTTCCCGCTCTGCTTCAGCCGCAATTTTGATAGCATTACCCTCTGCTTCTGCTCCCTTGGTTTTGGTAATCAGCAATGCCTGTCCTTCATTTTCTGCGGCGGCTTTTAAGTTATTGCTGGCCACCACCCTGCTCATGCTCTCCATGATCTGCTGGTCGAACGTAATATCGTTGATCTGGAGATCCTGCAGGTGGTATCCCCATTCTTCCAGGGAATGATCGATCTGCTCTTTTACAAACTCTACAATCTCTCTTCGGAGCAATAAGATTTCCGCCTGCTTCTTGGTAGCCACGAATGCACGGATGGAACCTTCCACCGTGCGGATCAGGGCCTGCATCAGGTCTTTATCGCTGATGAATTTGAACGCAACATTTTTGATGGTTTCTTCTTCCTGGTTAATAACAGAGTACAGCAACATGCTCTTGAAATACACATTGGCCTGGTCTACCGTTACAGCCTGGAACTCCAGCTCCACCGATCTGTTCTGGATACTAACGGTTTTATATATCTGTTCTATCAACGGGATTTTAAAACCCAAACCCGGACGAAGTATGCGGCGATACTTTCCAAAAAGTGTAACGACTGCAATCGTTCCCTGGTTCACGGTTACCAATCCGGTAAACAGAAGCAGGAGCAACAACAGGAGCCACCAGAATTGAGCTAGGAATGCCATAATGTTTTATTTTATGTTTTAAAGATACAATCTATTATAAGCCCTCAATATTTTTCTTCCCACACCTGCACCAGTTGTACCAATGCTTCTACGGCACGCTCCATATCGCTCACGCCCACCCATTCGTGTTTGCTGTGTATGGCATGCATGCCGGTAAAAATATTCGGACAGGGCAATCCCATGAAACTCAGCCTGCTGCCATCGGTTCCGCCACGAATGGGTTCCTGTATAAAAGGCAGTCCTGCCCTGCGGTATGCTTCCTCCGCATAGGCTGTGGTGAAAGGATGCTGTTGCAATACCTCTTTCATATTCCGGTATTGTTCCAGTACAATAAACTGACGGGTGGCACCCGGATAAGATGCGATCACCCGATCGGTAAGTTCCTGCAAAACGGTTTCGTGCGCCTGCAGATTAGCAGTTTCAAAGTCGCGGATTAAAAATTCCATCGTAGCTTTTTCTGCCTGCCCTTCTATGCGAAGCGGATGAATAAAACCAGCCCGTCCCTCCGTACTTTCCGGCGTTAAATATTCAGTGGGTAACCCGGCAATGATTTCACCGGCGATCTTCAGTGCATTCACCATTTTTCCCTTCGCATACCCCGGATGCGCTATCACACCATGAATATGTATGGTTACCCCGTCTGCACTGAAAGTTTCATCTTCAAAACTACCCAGCCTGCCGCCATCGAGCGTATAGGCATAATCTGCACCCAGCTTTACCAGGTCCAGCTTCTCCGTACCTCTTCCCACTTCTTCATCGGGTGTGAACAATATTTTAATGATGCCATGCTTCAATTGCGGATGATTGATCAGGTACTGCGCAAAGTCCATAATGATGGCAACGCCCGCCTTATCATCTGCTCCCAGCAAGGTTTTTCCACTGGCTGTGATGATGTCTTTACCGATATGCTCTTTCAGGTAAGGGTACTGTTCGGGAGAAATCACCTGCGCCTGATCGTTGGGCAGTACAATATCTTTACCGTCATAATGCCGATGCAGGATGGGTTGTACATCCGTTCCACTGCAATCCGGCGCTGTATCTACATGGCTGCAAAAACAGAGTACCGGTATTTTTTTGGGTGTGGTTGCCGGAATAGTTGCATACACATATCCGTATTCATCCATTATTGCGTCGCTTATACCCATTGCCTGCAACTCCTGCACCAGTAACCGGGAGAGGTCTTTTTGTTTTCCGGTACTGGGATATGTTGCTGCCTGCGGGTCGCTCTGCGTATCTATCTGCACATATCGCATCAACCTCGGTGCAACCGTGGATGTATAGTTCTGAAGCATGGTTGTTTTTGCACAAGATAATATTAGTTGGGGAACCCTATTGCAAGTATGGCAATTAAACAATATATTAGAGAAACAAAATTAACCTCAATGAAAAAATCTATCATTGGTTCGATCGTTGGCGCACTCATTCTGTTCATGTGGCAGTTCCTGTCGTGGACAGCATTAGACCTGCACCGCCCCATGCAGGAGTATACCCCCAGGCAAGACACCATCCTGGCTTTCCTCAGCGCCAACCTGGAGAAAGAAGGCGGTTATTATTTACCGGGTGCCCCAAAGGGAACATCTTTTGAAGAAATGGAAAAAATGACTGCTGAAAATGTCGGCAAGCCCTGGGTATCCATTCAATACCACCATGCGCTGGATTACAACATGGGCCTCAGCATGGGCAGGGCCTTCCTGGTAGATGTCCTGCTGGTGTGGATGCTGATCTGGGTCCTGGGCAAATTTGCCAAAAATGATTTCACCACTACCTTCTTTGCTTCCCTGATCGTGGGCGTCTTTGCCTACCTCAACAGCAATTACACGCTGCACATCTGGTATCCTCAATTCGATATCAGGGCTTACCTGATTGATGCGGTTGCCATGTGGGGCCTTACCGGCATCTGGCTTGGATGGTGGGTGAACAGGAAAAAAGCCTGACCTCCCTTTTTATAAAAGAACAGGGTTTATAGCTGTTGAACGACCATTCCGAACAACACACTATAAACCCTGTTTGCTTTACGTTACTACCCAATAGCTTATGGGGTAATGATCAGGGAAGCAGGACCTTCTATGGCTACCAGTTCCAGATCAAATACCAGTTCCTCGCCTGCCAGTGGATGGTTGGCATCCAATACAACAACAGCATCCTTCACTTCAGCAATAATTACCGGGAAGTTCTGACCTGAGCCATTGCTCATATTCAATTGCATACCAACTTCAGGTACCATATCTGCCGGGAAACGATCTCTGGGGAATTCCATGATCATTTCTTCCTGTTTTGGACCGTAAGCCTGGTCGGCCGGGATATTGATTGTTTTTTTCTCACCAATGACCATTCCGGTTACCCCTTCGTCGAATCCGGCGATCACCATTCCTCCGCCGATCTCAAACTCCAGTGGTTCTCTCCCTTCAGAAGAATCGAATGTATTTCCATTGGTTAACTTTCCGTGATAATGTACTTTTACCTTATCACCTTTTTTTGCTTGTTGCATGTTATTTGTGTTTACAGCCAACTGAATGAATGGCCTAAACTACAAAAGTACAATCCTCCAGGTAAAAGCCGAAGTATTTTTGCCTAACTTACCGTTAAGAATTGAATACATGAAGAAATTAGAACTTATTTATGCTTCTCTTTGATATTCAGGATGTTGCCATTCGAAGTACATTTGCAGCAAATGAACACTGGTACTATGTCTGATCTTCGGATTATTTTTATGGGTACTCCCGATTTTGCTGTTGCTTCCCTGGATGCGCTGGTGGCCGCAGGCTATCGGATCGTTGGTGTGGTTACTGCACCGGATAAGCCTGCCGGCAGGGGCATGAAGCTTACGGAGAGCCCTGTTAAAAAATATGCAGTGGAGAAAAATCTGCCGGTACTGCAACCCGAAAAATTAAAAGATTCTGCATTTATTGAAGCACTGCGCAATCTAAAGGCCGATTTGCAGGTAGTAGTTGCTTTCAGAATGCTCCCCGAAATTGTCTGGAACATGCCGCCCATGGGAACCATCAATGTGCACGGTTCCCTGCTGCCCGATTACCGGGGAGCTGCGCCTATTAACTGGGCCGTCATCAACGGCGAAAAGGAAACCGGGGTTACCACGTTCAAATTAAAGCACGAAATTGATACCGGTGATATCCTGTTGCAGGACCGTATGGAGATTGGCGACAATGAAACCGCCACAGAAGTACACGACAGAATGAAAATCATCGGTGCCAATCTGCTGGTAAAAACCATCCGGGGCCTGGAATCGGGGACCATCACCGAACACCCCCAGCAACAAAGGACTGAGCCCAAACATGCTCCCAAGCTCTTCACCAAAGACTGTGAGATCAACTGGAACAGGCCGGTAACCGCCATCCATAACCAGGTCAGGGGACTCTCTGTTTTCCCGGGAGCCTTAACTAAACTGGACGGAAAGATTTTAAAGATTTACAAAAGCCTTCCGGAGATTCTTGCACACGAGGATATACCCGGCACGGTTTTATCCGACGGCAAATCCTTTCTCAAATTTGCCTGCGCCGACGGATACCTGGTGGTGAACGACCTGCAACTGGAAGGAAAGAAAAGAATGCTTACGGCAGATTTCCTGAGAGGTTACAGGCCCGGCAATCTGCAATAAAAAGAACACTGTTGCTGTTATTATTTGGTAATGGCGGCCTTCAGCTCTTCGAGGCTTACCAACCCCTGTTTACGCCAGGTTTCCCTGCCATCTTTGAATACGATGAAAGTTGGCAGCGATTCAAACCGCAGCGCTTTCATTACTGTCAGGTCATTGCCGCCATCTACCTTTATGAGGGAGTAGGCATTGGGTAAGTCCTTTTGTAATTGCTGCAATACCGGCTCCATTTTTACACAGGGCGGACACCATTCCGCGCCAATGTCTACCAGGGCTACTTTTGTACCCTTTACCATCGATTCAAAAGCGGCGAGCGACAATTCTGCAACAGCGGCCTGTGTAATCAATGGTTTGTTATCCATTTTCCAGAGTGCAATACCGCCTTTTAAATTGTATAGTTCGGTGAATCCCATTTGCGTCATTTCTTCCATGGCCTGCGCACTCCGGATTCCGGATGCGCAATACAACAATACAGGACGTTTCTTATCGAGGTATTGGGTTCTGTCTGCAAATTGCGCCTTATCCATCCAGTTGGCCTGCAGGGCATTTTTCATGTGCGCATTCTTATATTCCGCAGCCGTACGCACATCGAGGATCTGCACATTGGGGTCCTTCAGTTTCTGCTCAAATTCCGCAACACCAAGGGTTCCGGTTTTTACCTGCCCGGCAACCGCTTCCTTGATTTGACTGTTGCTGCTGCAAGCCAGCGCAAATAATCCGGCAAATAAGAGGGCTAAATATTTCATACTATTGGTAATAAGTAATATTGATGGTAAAACTTGCGGCACTCATGCCCAGTGCCTGCGCTGCGGCATTGCTCATCCGGAGCAATAGTCCTTCCGCCCCCCTGGTGACTGGTAATGCACCTAATACCCGGGCACAGATGGTTTTCTTATTGGTCGCAGTAATCCGCACAATGGTCCCCGGCAGTACACTGCTCATAAGTACATAAAATTTACGGTCGTTGAATCCGCTCAGTGTTTTAAAAACGCCCGCTTCTCCCGTACCCGCATACGGCGTACCGCTTTGAGCGGAGCCTGCATAGTATGCACCAAAAAATCCTTCATCGGAGGCCTTGGGAGTATACGCAATATCTTCTTCGGAAATACGGACTTCATCGGTAGGCGCCTGTATCGGGCTGCCGGTAGAAATATTTTTTGCGTTGGCAGCCGCCTCCGCCTCCTTCCTTGCTTTTTCCTGCGCTGCCGCCAGTAACAGCAGTTCATTTTCCGACAGTGGTTTCATTTCCCCCTTCAGTTCCCTGGCGCCATCTACCGCGGCATCCATTACATTCGGATTTTTCAGCGGAGTAGCAACGGAATCTGCCGCAGGCCTGGCGGTTGGCAGCGGTAAGGGCTGTGCCGCCTGTACTTTAGCCGTATTACCAGGCAGTGGCTTTACAACGGGGAAGGGTTCCCGGGTTACAGCGCGTTGTGCCGTGGATTGCGCTGTGCCGTTTACATAACCAATGATGATGGCCTGCCCGTCTTTTACAATATCTGTTTTAAGATCGTTCCAGGTACGCATGGATGCAACCGGCACTTTAAAATATTGCTGGCTGAGCCGGAACAGGTTATCTCCCTTTCGGGCAATATGATAAACGGGAATACTGTTGTCGTCTTCAGGGCCGTGACCCAGGTTTTCCGCAGTGAGCTGTATCTTCAACTGGCCGCCCAATTGCAATCCTGCATTGGCATTCAGCCCGTTGTACTGCGCCAGTTGGCGGGGAGTGAATCCATACAATCTGCCGATACCCGATAAGGATTCTTTTTCCATGATCTTATGGATCACGTAATAATTACCGGCACTACCCATCACCACCAGTTTGTCCTGGGCTTGCAGCAGGGTAATCCCGCAAAACAGTATCAAAAAGAGTATTTTTTTCACAACCATGTATCAGCGAATATGCGTAAAGTTAATCTTTTAATATTCTCCATTCCGCCGGATAGTAATTATTGATCCTGTTCGGCAGAATTTTTACCCAACCTAAACACACCCCTCCGTATTGCAGCAAACACCAACCCGCCGGAACTTCCAGGTGCATTTCTTTTCTCCGGAGATATTGCAACGCCTGATCCTTATCCACGGTTACCGCCCGTAAACCGGACTTATCCAGTACAGATACAGCCAGTTCATGGGAGGGGATCAGGTCCTTCCCCTTGATGCTACCAATTTCAATGCCAGCTTTTTTTATATAGAGCGCCGAAGCCAGTTGCCGGAGTGCATTCATATAGAATGAAGGGAACAACCGGATAGCTTCCTGCTGCTTAAATGTAGCATACCCTTCCGGTATGGGATAAAAAGCCTCCAGTACTTCTGCTTCGGAACGACTGGGCTTGATCAGTTGCTGTTCCTTGTATTTGGGAGCGGCAGTAGCGTTTTTTTTCCGGAAGGCAGCTATAAAAAATCCCTCTCCCTTTACCCTGTTGGGATAAAATCTAAATCCGGTTGCCCCGGTTTGTTCCGCCTCTGTTTGTACAATATGCCATGCTGCGGGAACCGGAACCGGTAAGGATTCCATGTCCTTTTCCAACACCAGCCAATCCGCTATCCGTTCATCTTCTTCCACGGAATAGGAACAGGTTGAATAGATCAGGAGTCCGTCTTCTTTCAAAGCAGGAAGAATGGACGACAGGATTCTTTCCTGCCGCTGGCTGCAATGCTGCACATTCTGCTCACTCCATTCTTCAATGGCGGCAGGATCTTTTCTGAACAACCCGCTGCCGCTACAGGGAGCATCCACCACAATCACATCAAAGAAGCCTTCGAGTTTGGTAAAATGATCCGGATCATTGTTGGTGACCACCACATTGGGCTGCCCCCACTTGGTCAAATTCTCCACCAGTATGGCAGACCGGGATTTGATCACTTCATTAGACACTACCAGTCCATCTGCAAAATACGTGGAGAGCAAAGTGCTTTTACCACCCGGCGCCGCACACAGGTCCAATACTTTTTTCCCGGCGGTTGCGGTACCGGCGAGCTGTTGCAGCAGGTACCATAGAAACATGCTGCTGGCTTCCTGTACATAATAAGCGCCTCCATGAAACACCGGATCAAAAGTAAAAAAAGGCCGCTCCTTCAAATACCAGGCATGGCTGCACCAGGGCAGGGGTGATTCATACAAATCTTTCAGGGACTCCGATGGCTTGAATGGATTTAAACGAATGGAAGTAACCTGCTCACCCGATTGGTGAACGGCCTCAAAGGCTGAGCGGTCAAATCCTTTTACATGGCTTAATGCCGCCAGTAATTCAACAGGTAATTGCAAATGCTATTATTTTTACAGGCTAAAGATTCTTGATTTCCGCCACCAGCTTCTGCAATGCAGCTTTTGCATCGCCAAAAAGCATGGACGTTTTTGGCTGAAAGAACAGGGCATTTTCAATACCGGCATATCCGGGCTTCATGCTTCGCTTGTTTACGATGACTGTTTTGGCCTGCTCCACTTCCAGGATCGGCATACCGTAAATAGGTGATGCAGGATCTGTTTTGGCAGCAGGGTTCACCACATCATTTGCACCCAGTATCAATACCACATCGGTGGATTTGAATTCATCATTGGCCTGCTCCATCTCCATGAGTTTGTCGTAGTTCACATCGGCCTCTGCCAGCAATACATTCATATGTCCGGGCATTCTTCCTGCAACCGGGTGTATGGCATAACTTACTTCCACGCCTTTTTCTTCCAGCAGTTTTTCCAGTTCATGGCAAACGTGTTGCGCCTGCGCAACCGCCAGGCCATATCCCGGAACAATCATCACCTTATGTGCATAGCTCATGCAAACGGCAGCATCGCTCAGGGAAATTTCTTTGTAATTACCGGTCACAGCCTGTTGCGCACCTCTTGCAGCTCCGCCAAAAGAACCGATCAACACATTCAGCAGGCTTCTGTTCATGGCCTTACACATGAGTATGGTCAGTAAAGTACCCGCTGCACCTACCAGAATACCTCCGGTCAGCATTACCTGGTTACTGTACAGGAATCCGGCACAGGCCGCAGCCACACCGGTAAAGGAGTTCAGCAAAGAAATCACTACCGGCATATCGGCGCCGCCAATCGGCAACACAAACAATACACCATATACCAGCGCCCCCAGCAATACAAGGTAGAAGAGGCCCTGATTAGCGGGCGTAAGATTCAAAATGAGGTATGCCGATAAAAGAATAATTCCTGCAAAGAGGATCATATTGAATACCTGCTGGCCTCTAAAGGAGAAATCCTTTACCCTTCCGTTGAGCTTGCCCCAGGCAATCATACTACCCGCAAATGAGATCGTTCCAATTACCAGCCCTGCAAAAATACTGAGATAGGTTGCATAAGGTGGTTCCGTATCAGCATGCGCAACAGCGGTGATATGTTTAAATTCAATGATGGAGATCAGGGCTGCACAGGCACCCCCCATTCCATTGAACAGACTCACCAGTTCGGGCATGGCAGTCATTTTTACTTTTTTTGCCGCAAGGGTTCCAATGATGGTTCCAATGATCAGGGCCGCAAAAATCCATTCATAGTTGTGCAGCTTTTCTCCGTTTTCCTGGTACAGGAAAATGGTTCCGAATATGGAGATTCCCATACCGGCAGCAGCAATCAGGTTGCCTTTGCGGGCGGTTTCCGGATGCGAAAGCATTTTTAATCCTATAATGAACGTGACCGAACCGATCAGGTAACAAAGGGTAAGCAGATTTATTTCCATCGTTATTTTTTCTTCTTAAACATTTCGAGCATTCTGTCTGTAACTACGAATCCACCCACCACATTCAATGTTCCCAGCACCACGGCCAGAAATCCGATGATCAGCGCTGCATAATTACCAGCCTCCACCCTTCCCATTACAATGATGGCGCCGATGATCACCACGCCATGTATGGCATTGGCACCGCTCATCAGTGGCGTATGCAATACGCTGGGCACTCTTCCAATTACTTCTATTCCCAGGAAAATGGAGAGTACAACAATATAAATGATATCTATGTGCTGGTGTATATAACTTAAAACGGTTTCCATATCAACAACGGGTTATCTATTTAATTAATTCACTAATGCGCGTGTTTACAACACTTCCCTCGTGTGTAATGCAACATCCTTTTACAATATCATCTTCAAAATTCAGGTTCAACTGACACTCCTTATTGATGATCAGTTGCAGAAAGTTCAACACATTCTTACCATACATTTTACTGGCATCCCAGGGCATATCACTTGCCAGTTGGCTGTTGCCCACCAGGGTTACACCATGCAACTGTACAGTTGCATTATTTTGAACACCGAACACATTTCCACCTGTGGAAGCCGCCAGGTCAATCACCACGGAACCGGGTTTCATCTGCTTCAGCATTTCTTCTGTTATCAGCAAGGGCGCCGGTTTCCCCTGCAACTGTGCGGTGGCAATAATGATATCGGCCTTGGCTACAGCTTCGGCTATCCGCTGTTTTTGTTTTTGCTTGTATTCTTCGGACTGTTCAACCGCATAGCCTCCTGCTTTTGATGCATCTGCGGCGCCTTCCACTTCAATGAACTTAGCTCCAAGACTCATTACTTCTTCTTTCACGGCCGGCCTTGTATCCGACACTTCCACCACTGCGCCCAGCCTGCGTGCAGTGGCCACTGCCTGCAATCCGGCAACACCGGCACCCAGTATCAGTACCCTGGCAGGAGCAATACTTCCCGCTGCCGTCATAAACATCGGAAAATAGCGGGGAAATAAATTAGCCGCCAGCAACACGGCTTTGTATCCCGCAATATTGGCCTGGCTGCTCAGTACATCCATGGATTGCGCACGGGTAGTACGGGGAATCATATCCAAACTGAATCCGGTCAGTTTTTGTTCGGACCAGTTCTGCATTAATTTAAATTGAAACAAGGGCTGATAAACGCCGATCAGAATTGCCCCCGGCCTGATGCTTCCTGCCGCCGCTTCTGGCGGTGCCCAGTAACTCAGAAGCACATCGGCTTCTTTCAATATTTTCTCTCTGGATTCAATGGAAACGTTTTTAGCAGTGTACGCTGCATCGGATGCAAAAGCCGCTTTACCCGCGCCAGACTCCAGCCAAACTGTATTTCCGTTTTTGATGAGCACTTCCGCTTGTTCGGGAAGGATGGATACTCTTTGTTCTCCGTTCTGTTCTTTGAGAATTCCAATTATCATCTTTAAAATTAAGCCATTTTTCGCATTACTCCGTACAAGTTGGCCTAACAAAAAAAACATTCACCGATATCTTCTCCGCCGGTTAAAAACGGATAATAAAGTCTTCTTTTTCCTGCTGTTCGCTGCGCAGAAAAACCAATCCGATATAAAACAAATCGATAGTCAGCCGGACCCGCTTATCGCGCTTTACTTCCCCCCAGGCCTGCTCCATTTCGCTGCTCCAGTGAATATCATCGAGGATGATCACGGTGTTGGCATGTGCCTTGTTCATCACATGGTTAAAATATCTTATAGTGGGCTCGTAACGGTGATTCCCATCGAGAAATGCAAAATCTATTTGTTGAACCTGCGCCAGCGTCGGTTCAAGTGTATGGTCGAAGTTTCCGGTAATCAATGCTATATTATGGAGACCAAGTTTCATGAAATTGGATCGGGCTATATCTGCCACAGCAGCGGAGCCTTCCATGGTTATAACACGTGCATTGCTGTTGGCAGCGGCAAGGTATGATGTGGTAATTCCCAGCGAAGTGCCCAGTTCCAGAATGGTTTGTGGCAACAGATGATTCACCAGCCTGAACAATAGTTGTCCGAATTTCCGGGGCTTCAGCGATGAAGCCGCGATGGCGGATATTTTCCGTACCGGTGATTTCTTAACCCTGGAACCTGCTCCAAAATCTTCAATGGTGATTTCGGTTGTCCTGACCAGCAATTCTTCCCGCAGGTTTTCTATAGGCTGATACATATAAAAATCCCGGTCATCATTCAGTACCCGGGTAATCAGTTCAAAAACAAAGGGGGAATGCACCCCATGTCCCTTTCCGTTGGAAGCGGTGCAGTAATACCGGATATACCGTAAAGCCAGTTGCGCAGGTGTATACATCAGCGAATACTTTTTTGAGAAGGATGCTTTTTCAGCAGCCAAAGTAAAGCATAAGTTGTGGTAAACAAACTGCCGCTACAGGCTATGTCGGAAAACAATTGCTGCCATCCGTTGAAGCTAAAGCTGCTGCTCCATAACAGGAATAACCATATTACACCCGAATACCACCAACTGTTTCGCATTGAAGGCATCAGCATTAAAAACGGAAGCAGTATCCTGCCGGCCTGTATCAGTACAAATGAATCGGTCCAACTGATCAGGGGCATTTCGAGGCTTTCTCCTCCCCGGATAGACCGGATCAACTGTATCAAACCGATGAACCGCCTGATATTGTACAACGCATAAAACCAAAGCAATACATTCAGGGTACCCAGTACATTAACCGTGTATGGCTTTAGCGAAGGAGCCACCAGCCGGCCAGCCAACAGCAACAGGATAAAAACAATGATATATATATGCGGTAGCAGATCCATTCAGGAAACTGGTTTCTCCCAAATCTGAAAGCGGTACGGATAAGCATGTCTGGTATCTGCCGGATGATAATCGTTGTGTACCAGCTTCCAGTCTCCGCTGTTCCACTCCGGAAAAAAAGTATCGGCTTCCGGCGCTGCTTCCACCCTGGTTAAATAAATTTTTTGCGCAATCGGCAAAGCTTCCCGGTATATTTCACCGCCCCCTATTACAAAGAGTTCCTTATAATCTTTTTCTTTAGCAGCGGCAATGGCCTGTTCCAGGGAATGCACCACCACCACCCCATCGGCTGTCCAGTTGTTCTGCCGCGTAATAACAATATTCAGCCTTCCGTTCAACGGCTTTCCTGCCATAGACTCAAAGGTTTTTCTCCCCATCACTACGGGCATGGCCCAGGTACTCATTTTAAAGAACTTCATATCGTTGGGCAAATGCCAGAGCAACTGATTATCCTTACCTATGGCATTATTGGTGGATACTGCAACGATCAGGGAAATAATCATGTATTTCAATTAAAGATGGATACTAAACGGCTACAGGCGCTTTGATGGCAGGATGACACTGATAATTCTCAAGTGCAAAATCTTCGAATGTAAAATCAAAAATATCTTTCACTCCCGGATTCAGCTTCATCACCGGCAATGGATAAGGCTCCCTGCTCAACTGTAGTTTAACCTGCTCCATATGATTATTGTAAATATGCACGTCACCGAAACTGTGTACAAAATCGCCATACTGCAATCCGCATACCTGCGCCATCATCATGGTCAGCAATGCATAGGAAGCAATATTGAAAGGAACGCCCAGGAATACATCTGCACTGCGCTGGTACAACTGACAACTCAGTTTACCGTCTGCCACATAAAACTGAAACAGGCTGTGGCAGGGCATCAATGCCATCTGCGGCAGTTCGGCCACATTCCATGCGCTTACGATCATTCTCCTGCTGTCGGGATTGGTTTTCAACTGATGTAATACATCTTTGATCTGATCGTATGTTTTTCCGTCGGCCCCTTCCCAACTGCGCCACTGCTTGCCGTAAACCGGACCAAGGTTGCCGTTTTCATCGGCCCATTCATTCCAGATACTAACGCCATGTTCTTTGAGGTACCCGATATTGGTTTCTCCTTTCAAAAACCAAAGCAATTCGTGGATAATACTTTTGAGATGGAGTTTTTTGGTGGTCACCAACGGAAATCCGGCGGCCAGATTAAAACGCATCTGGTAGCCAAAACAGCTAACGGTTCCCGTACCTGTCCGGTCGGTTTTAACGCTCCCGTTTGCGAGTATATGTTTTAATAAATCCTGGTACTGCTGCATAACAACGCAAATTACACCCTCTCAACCGAGAAATCATCGTCCCTTTTGCGGGATGGGGAGAATTGGTGGATTTTAAGCCTTCCGTCTTTGCAGTTCCTTTTTGATCAGCGACAACTCCCTGCCTGTCTGGCCGCTTACACTGCTGTTTTCCTTGGCCCTGCGCATCAGGTAAGGGATTACATCTTTAATTGGACCAAAGGGAAGGTACTTGCTCACGTTAAAGCCTTCCTTGGCCAGGTTAAACGTAATATTATCACTCATGCCGAACAACTGGGAAAAATGAACATGGTGGTGCTTATGGCTGATGCTCTTTTCTTCCAGCAACTGCGCTGCAAACAAGTTGCTGTCTTCGTTATGGGAAGCGATGATCACAGAAATATCATCGATGTTCTCAATGCAGTAACGCACGGATTCATCAAAGTCGCGATCGGTGGATTCCTTGTCTTTCTGAATAGGAGAAACCATCCCTTTATCGAGCGCTCTTTCCCTTTCTTTTTCCATGTAAGCGCCCCGGACCAGTTTCATACCCAGCTTAAAGCCCTGCTGACGGGCAATTTTATGGGATAATTTCAGGAAGCTCAGCCGGTCGTGCCGATACAACTGAATAGTATTGTACACAATTACTCTTTCCTTATTGAATTCTTCCATCATTTCCATGGTAAGCCGGTCTATCGGATCCTGGATCCAGCTCTCCTCGGCATCAATTAATACCCCGATGTTTTTCTCTGCAGCCGCTTCGCAGATGGTATACATTCTGTCGCGCACACGATTCCATTCTGCTACCTCTTCTTCGTGATCATGGATGCCACTTCGCAGGCGGGGCGCTTCATTCAGGATCTGCAGCAACTCAAAACGAGCCAGCCCTGTTACCTTAATGCTGATAAAAGGAATATTGGTTTGCGTTGCTGCATAATTGATTACGCGGATAAACTCTTCGGTAGCATGATCAAAATTGGCTTCCCCCTCTTTTCCTTCCACCCCATAATCCAGGATTACCTGGATGCCGTATTTACCCAGGGTATTACCCACAGAAGCGGTTTCTTCCAGTGTTTCTCCTCCCACGAACTGCTTGAAAATGGTTTTCCGGATGAGGTTGTGTACCATTGGTACCCCGGTTTTCATGATAAAGGGCGTAAGCCTTGTTCCTACCTGAACAAACCAGGGGAACCCCATGGAATTGAATAAAAAACGGGCGCTTTTCAGCTCCTTATCGGTCTTATATGCAAAAGCATTTTCTGTATTGTCAAAGGATATATTCATGCTAACGGATGTTCGTACTGCGAATATCGGAACATATGAAATAGTATGGTCAGCTTTTGTCGAAAATCTGTAAATATTTTGCGGAATCTGATGTCTCCCTCCATAAAAGGGATCCGGAAAAGGAATAAAGCAAAAAAAACCGGCAGCATTACGTGGAAAAATAGACATTTGCGCATGCAAATTACCCATACAGAAATTTACAAGTATTCCATACCAATGGTGCCTTTTACCATTGCAACGGGAACCATGCATTTTGCACAGAATACCTTTATCCGCATCCATACCAACGCAGGAATTACCGGAGTAGGCGAATGCTCTGCATTTCCCATGATTGTTGGCGAAACACAGGCCACCTGTTTTGAGATGGCCAAAGAATTTGCCGCACTCTGGGAAGGAAAAGATCCGCTGAACATCACCGCCCGCCTGCAGGAACTGGACCTGTTCACCGCCCGCAACTACACTGCAAAAAGCGCCTTTGACCTGGCCTTGTACGATATTGCCGCCAAAAACGCCGGCCTCCCCCTTTACCGTTTTTTAGGTGGGGAAAAGAAAGACATTGAGAGTGATCTGACCATCGGAATTGATACACCCGAGTCCATGGCCGCCCAGGCGGTGGAATTTGTAGAAAAGGGAGTGAAAGTGATCAAAGTAAAACTGGGCAAGGACCCTGCAACAGACATTGAAAGAATCCGCAGTATCCGGGCCGCCATCGGGAACGCCGCACAACTCAGGATTGACGCCAACCAGGGATGGAGCTATGAAGGCGCGGTAGAAGCGTTGACCGGGTTGGGAAAGTTCAACATCCAGTTTTGTGAGCAACCCATGCGCACCTGGAACGATGAGCTTTTACCTCAACTCTGCGCCCAATCTCCCATTCCGGTGATGGCAGATGAGTCTGTATATACGCACCATGACGCCGAAAGAATGATCAGGAACAAAGCCTGTACGTATATCAATATCAAATTCGCCAAAAGCGGCGGCATCCACGAAGCCATCAGGATCAACCAGGTGGCGGAACAGGGCGGCATCCCCTGTATGATGGGGGGCATGCTGGAAAGCCGGGTGGCTTTATCTGCCAAAGTACATTTTGCCACAGCATTCAGTAATGTTCGGTTCTACGACCTGGACACCTGTTTGATTGGTCATACGGAAGATCCGGTAACCGGAGGTGTTACTTACGAAGGAATGCATCTTCACCTTCCGGATGCACCGGGCATTGGGGCGGATGTGCAGGAGGATTATTTGAAAAAACTGGTTTCGGTAACCATATAAAATGAGGGAACAATGGAAGCAAAAAAAATGAGCGAAAGCAGAACAGTGATGACAGAACTGGTACTCCCCAACGATACCAATACGTTTGGCAATTTAATGGGAGGCAGACTGATGTACTGGATGGATATTGCTGCCGGAATTGCTGCCGGAAGACATTCCAATATTCCCGGTATGACTGCTTCAGTGGATAATTTGAGTTTTAAAACCCCCATCAAACTGGGCAATGTGGTTCGGATAGAAGCGAAGGTGTGCAGGGCGTTCAACACTTCCATGGAAATCTATATTAAGGTTTGGGGGGAAGACCTGCTGCACCAGTACAAATATGAGAGCAATGAAGCCTTCTTCACTTTTGTTGCACTGGACCCCAACGGAAAACCCACTCCCGTACCCAAAGTAATTCCGGAAACCGAAGAAGAAATCCGGCTTTATGAAGGAGCGATGCGAAGAAGACAGTTAAGACTTGTACTGGCCGGAAAAATGAAACCGCACGACGCCAACGAACTAAAAGCCCTGTTTGATACGGGAGAACCGGCTTAAAGGTCTAATACGGGAACCCTGAAATTATTTGTCGAGCAGGTTCATGAAATGGTGCTTGCTTCGGTTCATATAATTCTTACTTTGCTCAATTGCCTCCATCACCTGGTCCAGAATGGCATCCACCGGTTGAGTATAGTCGATCACCATCGGTTCTTTAAAGCGAATGGACAAGGTAGATCCTTTCTTTTTAAAGCTAAGACCTGTTTTATTGAATGCCCGCCAAAATCCATTGATTACAACAGGCACCACCACCGGCTGATTATTCTTAATAATATGCGCCGTACCTTTTCTGCCGGGTGCAAAAGGCTTGGTAGTACCCTGTGGAAAAGTAATGACCCAGCTTTTATTGAGTGCTTCGTCTATTTTCTGGGTATCAGATTCCTCCCTGTTGCGCTTGATGTCTTTACCCTCTGCACGCCAGGTTCTTTTAACCGTGAGGGCGCCGGCCATTTTAAACAACCGGCTGATCAGGCTGCCATTCATGGTTTCCTCAGCAGCTACAAAGTATAAATTGGTAAAAGGATTCAGGAGGTAGTAAGGCAGGCCCAGTTTGTTCTCCTTGCGCCATTTGACCGCACAGAAAATATGGATGAAAGTGATAACATCGGCAAAGTATGTCTGATGGTTGCTCACAAACAACACATTGTGCCGGGGGAGATTGCGCAAATGCTCTGTGCCTTCAATGTTGATTTTATTTACCATTGCCAGACCCGGATAAGTTGCCACTCCAACCACACTGTACACGAGCGAACGAACCAGCCTGATATGTTTAAATTTCTCCGTTAAATTCATTTCAGCGTATTAGCAATCGGTGCAAAATAAGGAATGTATCCAAAAAGCAGGGCTTTTATTTCAAAAAATAGCATCACATCGGTAGGCGTTCTATGCACCGGTATCAATAAATTTGCACGGATTAAAAAAAACGCCATGCCCCTTACTACAGTAATTTTTGATATTGACGGTCTCCTGATAGACAGTGAACCCTTATGGCAGGAAGCGGCTTATGAAGTATTTCAGCAATATGGTGTTAAAATGACCAGTGAACAATACAACAGCAGCGTTGGTCTGCGGACAAAAGAGTTTGTACACTGGTGGTTTACGGTTTACCGGATCCCGATGACCGAAGCGCCGGTTGTTGAAGCAAAAATAGTAAAACTGGTATTGCAGAAAATAGAAGAGAAGGCCAAAATTCTTCCCGGAGTAGCGCATGCTTTTGAATTTTTCTCCAATAAAAATTTCAAGATAGGATTGGCAACCTCTTCCCCACCGGCATTGATAGATCTTGTGGTAAGCATGACCGGCATTGGCCCTTTTTTACAGGCTACGGCTTCTGCAGAAGAACTTCCGTATGGGAAACCCCATCCCCAGGTATACCTGAACTGCGCAGCGGAAATGAACAGCCATCCCCTGGAATGCATTTGCTTCGAAGATTCTTTTAACGGAATGATTGCCGCAAAAGCTGCCAGGATGAAATGTGTCGTCATCCCGCACAATGCAGTCAGCAAGGAAGAACGATGGGCAGCAGCAGACCTTAAACTATCCTCCCTGCAGAATTTCGGAGAACTGCATTTCAATATGCTGAACAACTAATCATTCCGGAATTTTATTTTCTCTGCCGGGAATTCAACACATTAAAAAGCCCCTTCTGATGATCAGAAGGGGCTTCAACTTTATAGAAGAATCAATTAGTTCTTACCTTTTAAGTTTGGGTGTGGAGCAGGTACGGAGTTCGGACCTTCTTCAGTAGTACCTTGTAAATCTACTGTTCTTGCATCTCCATCCTGAGCGTAAACAAACAGTAATCTGCTTTCAGCAATACCCTGTTTTTCAACCAGGTATTTGATTACGGCATTCACGCGATCCCAACTCTGCTGCTGTGCAGATTTGCTGGATGCACCATAACCGATCACTTTTACATTACAGGTAGGGTTCGCTTTCAGTGTAGCAGCCGCAGCAGCCAGTACAGACTGGGCGTCTTTACTCAGTTTAGCGCCGCTCTTGAATTGTACGCTTGGTAATGCTCCAATGTTACAATCTTTCTTAGCAGGCTGCCAGTTAGCCATCATGTCTTTGATTTCTTTGCAACATGCAGGCTCCGGACAATTCCCGATACCGTCGTTGTTTACAGGAAAACATTTCTGAGCAGTCAGCAATTCTTTATCTCTGTAATCAGGAACACCATCTCCATCGGTATCTTTAGATACACCATGAGAATCAACAGGAGCCCCTTTTGGAGTATTTGGTTCCATATCGAACTGGTCAGTTACACCATCACCATCTGTGTCGGGCAGAACCACTTTAGGCATTTTCATATGCTTGGGTGAATTCAACTCGTTGTACACAAAATTGTTTGGATTGATCCAGTACAGTGGCTGCACTTTCCTGGAAGCGTTGCCAATGTTGATATTCAGTCTTGCAGTGGTTGTGCTGAAAAAATCGTTACTGTTTCCGGCTTTCCATGCATCCAGGTAATCATATCCGGAAGCAGTGAAAATGAATTTTTGTTCAATACCGATATTTACTTTATCGCTCACTTTGAAAGCGATACCGGCACCTACGTTCAGGCCATTCATCAAAGACCATGCTTTTCTACCGTTCACGGTGGAAGAACCTACTGTAGAGATCAGACCCTGCTGGGTATTCTCCATGCCAGGACGCTGACCGTAGAAAGTGTTGTATCCACCACCGCCCTGAACGCCACCTGCCTGCTGATACAGCACACGGCTGGCGATAAAGCTATAACCTGCCAAAACATACAGATTCGTTTTAGGATTACCTCTGTAATGGCTGGCAGTATTCAGAGATGCAATCAGATCCGCACCCAGGATATACGCCTGGTTTTTGTAAGCCACCTGGCCTACACTAACACCATAATTACTTGGAGTACCAGAGTTCAGCAAACCGTTTAATGAACCTCTGAAAGAGAATACATGACCCAGCGCTTTTCTCAGGGAAATATTACCGGTGAAACCCAACTTTCCTTTAACATCGCCAACAATGGATGAGGTACCCGCTCCAAAGCCCAGTTCCCACTGATTACGTGGTTTTGCAGGGTAAGGATACTGGTTGTTCAAAAACTCATTGTACTGTGGCAGGTTTTTCACAGCAACTTTGGAAGAATCCTTCCAGTCCCAACCCCAATCAGATTGGGCAAACAGCGAGCACTGTGCAAACACAGCAAACACTGCGAGTAAAAACATCTTCTTGCTTGTCATAAAATAGGTATTTGATTTAAATAAATAAATTGGTATGATTATCGCTGCAAAGTTACATCATATCACAAAATAAAACAATTTTACAGCCGACAGGGGGAGAATCAACACTTAAAATAGACTACAAATATAGGTGAAACGCTGCTCAAATTGACCGTTTTTCTGTAGTTCGGGCATATATTGCAGGATAATTATAACATGGATTTAGCAAAAAGAGTCATCAGCAGTGAATTGGTCCAATTTGAATCACATTTCAGAGAGGCCGTAAAGAGCAGGGTTGCATTATTGGACCGCATCATGCAGTACATCGTGAAGCGAAAGGGAAAGCAGATGCGGCCTATGTTTGTTTTGCTCAGTGCCAAATTGGGAGGTGAGATTACAGAGAGCACATACCGCGCGGCGTCGCTGGTAGAACTGCTGCACACGGCCACCCTGGTACACGATGATGTGGTGGATGAATCAATGGAACGAAGAGGCATGTTTTCCATCAATGCTTTATGGAAGAACAAAATTGCAGTACTTGTAGGTGATTACCTACTTTCCAAGGGTCTTTTACTCTCTCTGAACAATAAAGATCACGAAGTGCTGCGGATCTTGTCCGAAGCCGTAAAACAAATGAGCGAAGGAGAACTGCTCCAGATAGAAAAATCCAGGAACCTGAACCTCAGTGAATCCGTTTACTACGAAATCATTAACGGGAAAACGGCGTCACTGCTTTCTTCCTCCTGCGCTGCCGGAGCTGCTACCACATTTGAAAACCCGGAAGATGTAGAGAAAATGCGGATTTTCGGGCAGAAGGTGGGAATGGCCTTCCAGATCAAGGACGACCTGTTCGACTACAGCAGCATGGATGTGGGTAAACCTACAGGAAACGACATCAAAGAAAAAAAACTAACCCTCCCCCTGATCTATACGCTGAACAATTGCCCTGCAGATATCAGGCGCAAGATCATTTACATTGTAAAGAACGAGAACACCCAAAAAGATAAGGTTGCCTTTATTATAGAGGCTGTTGAAAAATACGGAGGTATCCAATATGCCACCGACAAAATGAATGAGTTCAGAGACGATGCACTTGCATTGTTGCATCAGTTCCCGGCATCGGATGTCAGAGCAGCGCTGGAAGAACTGGTTCGTTATACAACCGATAGAAAATATTAATGCAAAAGAGATGGAACATATTATCTGCCGATGAAAAGCAAATAGCTGTTCTGCATGAAGCCCTGAAAATAAGTAAAACCCTTTGCCAGTTATTGGTTCAAAGAGGGATAGATGATTACGAAAAGGCCCGCCATTTTTTCCGCCCTTCACTGGAAGACCTGCACAGCCCCTGGCTGATGAAGGACATGCAAAAAGCAGTGGACAGAATCCGGGCGGCCTTCAGCAAAAAAGAGCCCATACTTGTCTACGGCGATTACGATGTAGACGGAACCACTTCAGTGGCTTCCATGTACCAGTTCCTGTCAGCCCTGCACGAGCCGGTCGACTTCTATATCCCGCACCGGTACCGCGAAGGGTATGGTATATCAAAGGCCGGAATCGATTTTGCAAAGGAGAACGGATATAGCCTGATCATTTCTCTGGACTGTGGTATTAAATCAGCCGACCTGATTGCCTATGCCCAAACGCTGGGGATCGACTTCATTGTTTGCGACCACCATTTACCCGACAAAACCCTCCCCCCGGCTGCGGCCATTTTAAATCCGAAGCAGGCAGACTGTGGGTATCCGTATAAAGAGCTTTGCGGTTGCGGCGTAGGTTTTAAACTCATGATGGCCCTGAGTGAAGCATGTGAACTACCGGCAGAGGCCTACCTGAAATACATAGACCTTGCAGCCATTGCCATAGCCGCGGATATTGTTCCCGTAACCGGAGAAAACCGTACCCTGGCTTTCTTTGGAATCGAAAAAGTAAACAATAACCCATCTACCGGTATCAGGGCCCTGCTGGAACTGGCCGCTGTAAAGAAAAGAATGAGCCTCACCAGCCTGGTATTTGTAATAGCCCCCAGGGTAAATGCGGCCGGAAGAATGGATGATGCCCGAAAAGCCGTTCAATTGTTCATTGAGCAAGACAATACCAAAGCCATGGAGTTTGCTCAAATGTTGCACAGCGACAATACCGACCGGAGAGAAGCCGACAGCAATATTACCGAAGAAGCCCTTTCCATGCTGGAATCCATTCCGGACAACCAACAGAAAAAAACCACCGTCATCTACCAGGAACACTGGCACAAGGGCGTGGTGGGAATTGTAGCCAGCCGTTTAACTGAAACCTATTATCGCCCCACTGTAGTACTGACCAGGAGCGGAGAATACGCAGCAGGAAGCGCCCGCAGCGTGGTTGGATTTAACCTGTACGAAGCCGTGCATGCCTGCAGAGAACACCTGCTGGGTTATGGAGGGCACTTTGCCGCAGCGGGCATGACCCTTGAAATTGCCAATGTTGAAGCTTTTGCCAAAGCCTTTGAGCGGGAAGTGAGCGCCAGAATTACGGAGGAACAACTGACTCCCGAACTGCTGATAGACGCCCCCATCCGATTTAATGAAATCACTCCCGGTTTCTATAAGATACTTTGCCAGATGGAACCCTTCGGGCCTGATAATATGCGCCCGGTATTCATAGCACGAAATGTAACCGATACCGGCTTCTCTAAAATCGTGAAAGACCTGCACCTGAAATTTGTGGTAAAACAAAACAACATCACGTTCAACGGAATCGGGTTCAACCTGGCCCATCTATTTCCGTTACTGCAAAGCGGACAACCTTTCGACCTGGTTTTTACCATTGATGAAAATGAATTCCAGGGAAACAGATCCCTACAGCTCAAAGTGATTGATCTGCGGAACTCGGAGGCAAACGCAGCAACGCTTTAATCTTTTTTTACCGGAAATATGATTTGGGGCTTTCCGGCTTTGAATTCAACCTGTTTAATCAGTTCAAAAATGCCGTTCTTCTGCTGTTGTAAATAACGGTGGATTGAATCAACAGCATACAACTGATCATAATAAAACAACTCCCTGTTTTTAATGATGTTTTGCTGCCTGTCTACTTCAATAAATCCTTTTCTAAAAACAAGTTCATTTTTTGTTGCCAGGATTTCATAGGAAAAGGCAGCTCTTTTATCAGTTGTATAAAACGTACGCCATACCGAATTCAGGCTGTCGTCTTTCAGAAATATCCGCTTGTCTTTTGAATAGTAGATATGTCGTCCAACAGCAAGCCGATCCTGCGAACCGGAAATGATCTTTTGATAGTCTATTTTGTCAAATTTAAATTCATCGGTTCTTTGCTCCTTACAATAATTAACAATGATGGGATAGTCTTTCATGTTTTCTTCACGCACCATCAATAAATATCTTTTTTCATTTAATTTATTAATTTTTTCAAATACCGCAAGCCCTTTATTTTCATTGATCAAATGAATATTCAATGAATAGTGACCCTCCAGTTCATTGAACAATTTTAGCTGTATCAACTGGTCGTTGACCTGATTTACCTGCTCTATAACAGCAGGAACAACACCCGGGTCAAAATACAACTGATAAACTGCATTGTTCTTTATACCAATCCAACTGCTTGCTCCAGGATCAGAAGCGGAGTACAAATAATATTTCCCTTTATATAAATAAAGTGGATACCAGTTGGTTGCCAGCCTCTCTATTGCAAACTGTTTATTATTTTTAAAGATAGCATCTATTGTTGGTCTAAACATTTCGTCAAACTGATAGGCATCAATTTTCGTGTCATCCTTTAGCTTCTTAACGAAATCCGAGTTTCTGTTATAATCAATAAATACTTTCTGATAACTTCTATATACAAAAGTCTTTTTAAGCAAAAAGACAGTGTCCTTTTTTTGAGAAAAGCCATCAACAGTATGAATTGAAAACAGAAATATGATGAATATTTTTCTCGCAAGAGCCATTTTAGAATCTCATTACTTATTAATTAAATCTAACTATTTCCAAGATTAAATCACAATTTTAGCAAAGTCAGTCTATCACTATCATTTCTCTCCGATACCTGTTACAATATAATCATATCTGCCTGTTGCATTGCATTTCCAGCCAAAATCCGGCCAGAAATTTTACCGGTTTGCAGATTGAAATCAATATTTCATGCAAATCATACCATTAAAAAAGGCTGCCCTTGTAGGCAGCCCGTTCTCTTGTTTAATTAGCGGATTATTTAGGTTGCATCATTTCCACAGACCTGTTAATGAAATTGGTCAGCTCCGCACCTTTCAGCAGCCCCTGAGACAATAAAGCCAGGTCTGCCAGGTTGCGTACCTGCCTGGTTTTCAACGCTTCATCAGGTTCTTTCAATAAGGTCTGATAAATAGGGTGATTCCCATTTACAGTCAGCGTTACCTCATCCGGCATCTGCGCATAGAATGCAGTCATGCCACCTCCTGCGGCACCCATATCTTTCATCCTGCGCATGAATTCAGGACGGGTTGCCACCACCGGCGCGGAATCCACGCTCAGGCCTTTTACTTCTGTGGTAACATGCAGTTCGGGAATCTGGAGAGTGAAGAGTTCCTTCAGCTTCTCCGCTTCTTCCTTGCTCAATACGGTATCGTTGGTTTCCTGCTTGTTGATCAGGTTGTCTACGATATCCGCATCCACCCGAACGAAGGTTACATTATCCCATTTCATTTCCATGGTATTCAGGAAAGCAGCGTCTACCAGGGTTTCCATTTTTACCACCGTGTATCCTTTTGCAGTACATGCCTGGATATAGGCATCCTGCTGAACCGGATTGGTGGTATACAAAATCACGTGCTTGCCATCCTTGTTTTTCTGGTTGGCTTCCGTAGCGGTTTTATACTCTTCGAGGGTATAGAACTTCTTGTTTACATCTTCCATGACCAGGAACTTGTTGGCTTTCTCCAGGAACTTGTCGTCGGTCATCATGCCGTACTTCACAAACAGTCCCAGGCTCTCCCACTTTTCTTCAAAGGAGGTTCTCTCATTTTTGAAGATCTCTTCCAGCTTATCGGCTACTTTCTTGGTGATGTGCGCATTGATCTTCCTTACATTCGGATCGCCCTGCAGGTAGCTTCGGCTCACGTTCAGCGGAATATCCGGACTGTCGATCACACCATGCAGTAACATCAGGAATTCCGGAACAATGTCTTTTACTTCATCTGTTACAAAAACCTGGTTGCAGTACAACTGGATCTTGTCTTTCTGAATTTCGTAGCTCTGCTTGATTTTAGGGAAATACAATACCCCGGTCAGGTTGAACGGATAGTCTACATTCAGGTGAATCCAGAACAAAGGTGTTTCACCAAAAGGATACAATTCGCGGTAGAAATTCTCGTAGTCTTCCTTCGTGAGCTCACTTGGTTTCTTTACCCAGATCGGGTTGGTGTTGTTGATGGATTTTTCTGCTTCGTCTTCCTTTCGCGGTTCTGCGGCAACATCGTTGAAATAAATCGGAATCGGCAGGAACTTACAGAATTTATCCAGGATGCCTTTCAGCTTACCGGCTTCCAGGAATTCATTGTTTTCTTCGTTTACATGCAGAATAATTTTAGTACCCCGCTGTTTTTTCTCTACCTCGTATAATTCAAATTCAGGGCTACCATCGCAGCTCCAGAAAACCGTTGCTGCATCATCCTGATAACTTTGTGTTAGTACTTCTACTTTTTCAGCAACCATGAAGGCGCTGTAGAAACCCAGACCAAAATGGCCAATAATGCTGGCATCCTTGTACTTGGTCAGAAACTCTTCCGCACCGCTGAATGCAACCTGGTTCAGGTACTTGTCTACTTCTTCCTTGGTCATACCCACCCCACGGTCTTCGATGGTGATGGTTTTTTCTTTGGCATTGAGGGTAACATCTATTCGAAGGTCTCCCAGTTCCCCTTTGGCCTCGCCAATAGAAGAGAGGGTTTTGATTTTTTGGGTGGCATCTGTAGCATTGCTCACCAATTCACGAAGGAAAATTTCGTGGTCACTGTAAAGGAACTTCTTGATAATCGGAAAAATGTTTTCCGTCTGTACACGGATCTGTCCTTTTTGCATATGCAATTAATTTTTCCTTTGATAGTCAAAGAGAGTACCAGTTTCCGATTTGCTGACATGATGACAAATACCCGCCCTCCTGGTGTATTTTTTCGTTTTTTTTGACAGGGAGCCCGGTTTCGGGGCTATTTTTTCGGCAGCGCAGGGATGTAGAAGTTCACTCCCCGCGGGCCATTCATTCCAAAATGAACATCATCCGTTGCCGTATAACCATTCATGGTAGCCCAGCCCCTGTTGATTTCCCTATACCCTTTTTTAACCAGCTCATCAATGATCTGGCTTTTTACCGTTTCCATTTCTGCTTCCAGGACACCGAAATGCACAAAGCGGATATTGATGGAACGATCCGGATATTGGCTCACAAATTCATTTATTTCGGATTGAGAGAATTTCCGGGAGAAAGAGCCCGCGGACTCCACTTCATTGGCCGCCGCTGCAGGAACCGGTTTGGGCGGAGCATAATTGGATGCGGCAGGAGCCGGAGCAGGGGTATTGTTATTGGGTGCAGTTTTGAAGGTTCTGCTGTTATAAGGTGTTTGATAAACAACCGGCGGCGGTTCATTGGCAACACGGGTGGACGGCGGTGGGGAAGCAAGTTCTTTGGTTCTGGGCCTGATCTGGTCGGCAGGATTTTTAATCCGGTAACTGCTCTGCTCCGCTTCATAGCCGGGTTTTGAAGCTTTCACCTGACGGAAGGAGCTCACTACATTACGCAGAGAATCTTCCAGGGCTACTCTTGTTGCAGCAGGGGCATGTAGTGTTTGTTGTGGGGCGGATTGCAAACTGGCGGCATTGGTTACCGGAGTTGCAGCCCGCAAAGAATCAGGCAGGCTAACGGGCACTGCCGGCGCCGGCTGAGTGATGGCGGTACTGGTTTGTTCAGAATTATTGTCGGGATCGGGCCCCGCAGCAGTCCTGGCTACAACGGGCGCATCAGCGGACAAACTATTCAACCAGCCCTGTACTGTTTCGGTATTGGCGGCCTCGTATATAATTACGATCAGCAATAGCATAATAGCGGAACCAAATATCCAATTGACCAGTTTCATAGGAAAATATTTGCTCCTGTTCTCACCGGGCTGGGTTGCAACTGGAGATCTACAGCAATTTACACTTTCTGTGGCAGTTTTCCGCCCCTTTGTCCGTTAAAGTTGCATTACAGGAACTATTATTGAAAAGGAGTTCGAACTGCCTTAGCGTGAATTTATTCCTGCATTCTGTTTTTTAAATCCATCTGACTGTGAAGAATTCGGGCCACTTCTATTCTTTTATTTGCATCATTTCGATAAAAAATGATGTGCATGCCCACTCTGAATCCGAATACATCCGCTCTTACCTGAGCATAGCTTTTCCCTTGTGTTTTCTGATCTGCCAAGTCCTGACATGCTTGCAGTATTGTATTGTAGTAGCTGTCTGCCTGTGTTTCGGACCATGTTTCGAACGTGTACATCCAAATGTCCGATAAATCATCAACTGCTTTATTGGTAAGTATATAACTAGCCATTTTTACGCTTCGCGGCTTTTAATTTACCCAGATGCTTTTTTGCGTCAAAGCTTTTAGCCAACCCGCTTTCAAAGCCTTCTTCAATCGTTTTTTTTAATGCAACAATCCTGGCTTCCTCCTCTTCCAATAAACGAAGACCGGCACGAATTACTTCACTTGCATTTTTGAATCTGCCGGTAGCTACCTTATTATCCACAAAATCTTCAAAATGGTTACCAAGTGAAATAGAAGTATTGCGTCCCATGGCTTTAAAATTTCAATAAAGTTACCAAAAATTGGTAACTGCGGAGGAATGTTTTATTCCGGAAAATCCACAGATGACCAACGAACAGCCCCCGGCAATCTGCTACAAACAGCGCGGCCCACGCATGGTCACATCTGAAGTATCCCTGATCACCAACTGTTTCTGCGAACCAAACACCGTAAAAATACCCCTGATCCTTCCGTTGCCGCCGGGTGTTTTGGCGGTTGCGAAGCTGGCAAAGCCACTGGTACGCAAATAGACCGATCCTCCGCTGCAACACCTGATCCGGTGACTTACCGTGACCTTGTTCAGTGCATCGGCATAAGGCCTGGCCGTGTCGGATGTTACCAGTTCGGCGGAGTCCAGTTCTATCAGTCGGCTCTGCATAAAGTTGTTGAGTTCATTGTATCGGACGCTTACCGGTAATGGGACCTGTTCGGTATTTCCTACAACAATCACTTTCGAAAACAGCGGCGCGGGAATAGCCAATAATTCCGGATAAGCCGGATCCGAGAAATCTGCAGATCCGCCCAGTTGCAACATGCTACCATACTCGCCCATCCATAACCCATTCAGCCGAACAAATATTCTTTTGCCGAGCGGATAATCCGCTGCAAGCCCAAAACCGTCCATCCGGATGCTGATGGCAGCCGTGCTATCCTGTATCACTATTGTTTTGTAAAAATTATCGGTTGCATCATTGGCGGTAACAATACCGGTGATCACCTGGTCATCGATCATTTTTTCCATATTGCCGGGCAGATGCGATTGACGCAAACGGGCAATACTCATGGTTGCCTGCAGGTTGGTTCCGGCATAGGGAGGTGGCTGATCAAAATGTCCGGTACAGCCTATACACAGGCTAAATAGCCACCATATGGCTTCCACGAACAGCCTGGATAAACACGGTATTTTCATATATTGGTTTTACAATTTGTAACGAAGCATCAACAGGTAGTTCACCCCTGCCGAATAGTAATACTTTGAAGGAAATTTTCCGGTATCGGCATTGGCCAGATCAAACCGCAATTGCTCGTATCCCCCACTGATGAAGGGCTGGTTCAATACATTGCCGATACTCAGAAACCATTGCAGATAACGGTATTTGCCCGCCCTGCTCCTGTTGAGCATCACCGACCAGGCTGCAGACAGATCCGCAACAAAAACATCCGGCAGTTTTTCCGGATGGCCAACGATACCCGGATCCTGGTTTTGCGGAAGTTGGCGCAGGGCATCGTAGGTTCTTCTAATCGGGTTAAAAGAGACCCAGTAAGCAGCCATATAATTGCCGGTGACACTCAGCGAAAGCCGCTCCTGCAACTGTATGGTACAACCTGTGCTGAAAGCCTGCTGTGGTGTACCCGGAACAGGAAAATTCTTCCAGTAAACAAGTCCCTGTTCGGTTGCATAATCTTCGTTGTCGATGGATACACTGTAAAAAGGCCGGTTGGTATATACATATCTGCCAAGGGCCAGGGCCATGTTGATCCGCATGCGCAAAGACAATGGAAATTCTGCTGCAGCTTCTATTCCCATATGCAACTGATGAATATTCCACAATGCATAATTCACGAGGTTCCGGTAGCCATCGTGGTAAAAGCTCATCCTGTTCATTCCGTTTTTGATCCGGGTCATGTATACCGTAGCCCGGATCTTCAATTGGGGTGCATTCAGTATGTATCCCATCTCCATCCCAGTCAACCGCTCCATTTGTATTTCCTGCACCCGGCTGTCCCTGGTTTGCGGAGATACATAATAATCGTCTGTAAAAGGAGGTCGTTGTTTCCAACCGAGATTTAAAAAAAGATATTTTCTACCGTTGATCTTATAAGTAACACCTGCCTTTGCAGACCCTGTACCGAAGCGGTCTGTAGCGGAACGGCCAAAAGAATTCATCGGAAACACCCCATTGCGCATATAACCTGTTCTGTAATGCGCAGACCCGGACAATTCGATTGCGCCAAACAAATCCAGCCTGTTGCCTGTATAGCTAAACTGTACTGCCGCATTATATTGCAGCAGGTTCATGGCATAATCATACCCATAGGCATCCCCTGTTTTAAGAATCCGGTTGGGCCTGTTCAGGTCGTTTTGCAATGCGGCTGCATGGATCAACTGGTCTTCTGCAAACTGGTTCCAGTCTACAAAAAAATCTCCTCCCAGCAAATCTTTCACCCTTTTAAAATAACGCACCCGCTGCCACTGACCGGTAACTGCCGCCATCATGGTGAGCCGGCTGGTGAGCGGTTGATTCAATCTGCTGCCTAGTACCAGACTTTTATTTTGCATCACCCGATCCTGCAGAATATAGCGGGAACGGAGTCCTGCCGCCCGCTTACCTGCTACTCCATCTGCATCCCGGATGATCTCCGGATTGTTTCGATTCACCTCGTACAAACGATTCCAATTGATCTGCAGTTGCAAAGGATCTTCCGCATACCACTCGCGGACCTGGCTTTGCAACCGGCTGTCCTGCTGAAACCCGGGCCAGTAACGATAATAATCCGGACGCGGATCGGACGCTTTGTACCAATCCAGACCGGATACGGCTCTTTCTCCGGCGCTATAGGCCAGCGTAGTGGAAATCTGTGTTGCATCCATTGCTGTAAACGCATGCGACAACAGCAATTGTGGCGTATGCAGTTGCTGTGTATTGGCATTTCTTTTTTCGCCGTTCTGGTAGCCCCATCCGGGGTTATATTGCGTTGATCCGGATATGGCAACCGCTTCTTTTGTTACTGCAACCGTTCTGCTGCTGTTGAGCATTGCTCCCAGGAGGGTGATGGAAAAAAGATGTTCACCCATTTTTTTATCGACTGAGAAAAAATAAGCAGGCGTGTGCATGAATGTTCCGGGCTGCACCATATCGGTGCCGGTTCTGTAGGTGATGGAAAATGCATAAGCCCATCCCCTGGCATTCATAGAAGCCACTGTTGTATAGGCAAGGCGGTAACGATAGGTTCTGTTGGAAAAAGCGGCAGTTACTGTGGTTTGCGGCCGCAGGTGCGACGCCTTCAGATCGAAACTGGTAAAGCTTCCCGGGCCTCCGAATCCATATTCATTTTGCTGCCATCCGATGATAGTTGTACTATTGGTCATTACTTCGTTCAGGCCACCCCAACTGCTCCAAACGGCGAGACCGTTGTGCAACTGGTTCATCGGCACGCCATTCATTTGTACCTGAAACCAATGCGGATCCAATCCTTTGATGCGGAACCTTCTTGCATTGAAATGAAAAGATGCGGTTGTTGCAAACAGGTCTTTACCCGAATGTAATACAGAGGGAACCAACTGACTGGCGGCATTACCCTCTTCCGCACCGCTTCCCGGCTCTGCAAAATCGATATCCGTTCCCGATCGCAGTAATTGAATCAATGAAACACTGTCTGCAAACTGATTCTTGATTTGCCTGGCCACTGCAGGAGATTGCGCATGGATCATCAGCAGGCTGCGCAGTAAAAAATGCAGCAGCAATAAAATATTTCGCATCTTAAATAATGTATGCGGAATTACAAACACCGCTAAAATAACAACTGTTGCAACTGCTTCACTCAACAAAAGGTGATTTGCGGATAGTTCATTCAAAAATCCGTGAAAGCCGCAGGAATCTATGCGGCAAACACCTGATCCAACGCTTTTGACCAGGTTATTTTCGTCAAAAAAAAATGCGACCGCTTTACATTTTAACAGCTTTGTTCCATGTTTTCTTCCTGCAATCAGATCTATCCTTTCGCAAAGCCGCGCCACAAAATACACCTGCGCAAACAGCACTTCGGCAACAACTGGTCGTAGCCTTCTACAACCTGGAGAACCTGTATGATACTGTGAATAATTCAATGGTGAATGATGATGAGTTTATTCCTGAAGGGGCCAAGAAATACACGGGCGAAATTTACCGGAACAAGCTCTTTCAACTGGCAACTGTTTTAAAAGATATCGGAAAAACGCATTCCCGGCATGGCGCTGCACTGATTGGCGTTGCTGAAATTGAAAACGACACCGTGCTCTACGATTTAACCAGACATTTTTTATTACGCCCGCATCGCCTGAAATTCATTCATTTTGATTCCAGGGATGCCCGTGGAGTGGATGTTGCTTTATTCTATCGTCCCGACCTGTTTATTCCGCTGACTGCCCGTCCCTTGCAGGTGGTATTGCCCGGCGGAAGCAAAGAGACTGCTGCCACAAGGGATATCCTGTATGTAAAAGGATACCTTGCCGGGGAGTTGTTCCATATTTATGTAAACCATTGGCCCAGCAGAAGAGGAGGTGAATTCAGAAGCGCCCCGGCCCGCGTTGCCGCAGCAAAAGTTTGCAGGCTTCATATGGACTCGATTCTTGATATCGACCCTTCCGCCAGGGTCATCCTGATGGGCGATCTGAACGACAATCCTACCGACCCAAGTATCTCTCAAACACTAAAAGCCTCGGGGTCCGTTCAGGCGCTTGCGAAGGATCAGCTCTATAATCCATGGGTAAAGCATTACCTGCAGGGCTTCGGCACCCTGGCCAACAGGGATGTATGGGGATTGTTCGACCAGATCCTGGTTTCCCGGTCGCTGACCGATTCCGGTACAAGCGGCCTGCATTTTGGCCAGTCCTTTATCTATTTCCGGCATTTTATGGCGGAGCCCTCCGGCCCATTCAAAGGCTACCCCATGCGTTCCTGGGAGGGGAACAATTACCGGGGCGGGTTCAGCGATCATTTTCCTACCTATATAGTTTTGTTGAAACAGGGCTCCGCAAAACAGTCCGGCACCCTTTATCTAAAAGAATAGTAATTTGGTAGGAGTTAACTTTCCATATAGTTCACATTTAATATATTTAATTATATCAAATCGTCAACTATGCACATGAAACCTATCCTCGTTGTTCTTGCTTTGCTTTTTTGGATTGAAAGCGATTCGCAAAGATTTTCCTTCACCCCGGCCAAACCAAAAGCCGGAGACAAAGTCAGTTTCACCTACAACAAAGCCGGTTCCACTTTACCCGGCAGGGAGCCACTGAGTTTTTCACTCTATCATTTCAATTCAATCACTAAAAAGCAGGGGGTTATTGACCTCACTTCTTCTCAAAAAGGCAATCTGTACAGCGGGTCATTTATTGTTCCGGAAAGCGCCCTTATGCTTGGGTTAGGCGTCACCGAAGGCGAAGAGAAAGATGACAATAACAGGAATGGATTTATCATACCCGTATATGACGCCAACGGAAACAGGCCTGCCGGCAGTAAAGCAACTGAAGCTACTTTATTCACTGGCATGGGAAACTACTATCTGGGTGTGGCCCCTGATCCGGAGCATGCCCTGGAACTGATAAAGGCAGAATGGAACAGTAATATCGCTGCCCGTT
The DNA here is from genome assembly GCA_035254545.1 of Sediminibacterium sp. Classification (GTDB taxonomy): domain Bacteria; phylum Bacteroidota; class Bacteroidia; order Chitinophagales; family Chitinophagaceae; genus Sediminibacterium. The sequence goes on from DATFAP010000041.1 coordinate 45,376, forward strand.
CCAAGTTATTGTCTCAATATGCGGCGGCTTTATATCGCTTTAATAAAGTGGAAGCCATTCCGCAGATAGAGCAGATCACAGACGAGCTACTGGCCCGGCCTCAGGCAACCGAACAGGATTTAACGGTTGCCATCCAGTATGCACAGGCTTCTAAAAAAACCGAACGATGGAAGGCCTTGACAGCCGATTTGAAAAGTAAATTTCCCAACGGCAGTTGGAAGCGGAACGAGGAAAGGAGTAAAATTGCGCTTATAACAGATCCGGATGAAAGATTGAAAGCCATTGATGCTTTTGTTGCCAACAATCCTGCCGACAATGACCAGGAAAAGATGGCCAACATAAATATGCATTATCAACAGATAGCTGCCTACACAAAAGGAAAGGATAGGATTGATCTGACTAAACTCCAACTTTTTGCCGCCAGTCTTGCGCCCGAAAGAAGGAACGATTTATACAACGATCAGGCATGGACATGGGCCTTTACAAAGGACAGCATGTATTCTCAGGCAGAAGAACTTTCACGCCTGGCCACCGATTGGGCAAGAAGGGAATTAAACCATCCATCTGTGCAAAAGCCCGAAATGACTACCACTGAAATGTGGAAGAGATCCCGCGAATACAGGTATGGAATGTACCTCGATACCTATGCTTACATATTGTTTAAGCTGAAAGACTACAAAAGCGCCTTGAAATATACCAGGGAAAGCTGCGTATTGAGTAACTGGAAAAACACGGAATACAACGACCGTTATGCACAAATAGCCGAATTTGCGCTTCCCCTGGAAGCAAGAATTGCCGATTTAACTTCAATGGTTGTTAATAACACGGCCGGCCCCTTAACTAAAGAGGTACTGAAAAGAGCCCTGGTTCAGCAAACCGGCTCCGAAGGGGAAGCATTGAAAGCACTCACCTCCCTTGGCGAATCTGCAAAACTAAAGGCAAGGGAAGCTTTAAGCAAAAAAATGCTCAACCTGGAAGCCGCTGATTTTACCCTCCGGAACCTGGAGGGTAAAGAAGTTCAATTGTCTCAGCTCAGGGGCAAAGTGGTTGTGGTGGATTTCTGGGCCACCTGGTGCGGCCCCTGCAAAGTCTCCTTCCCCGGCATGCAAAAAACCATTAATAAGTATAAAAACAATCCCGATGTGGCATTTCTCTTTATAAATACCTGGGAAAACCAGGAGACATTAGAAAAAAGGAAGAAGGAAGTGTCTGGTTTCATTACACAGAATAAATACAGCTTCAATGTACTTTATGACGAAAAAGACGCATATGATGCCTATAAAGTGGTTTCCAATTTCAAGGTGGATGGAATCCCAACCAAATTCATCATCGACAAACAGGGGAAAATCCGGTTTAAAAGCGTGGGTGGAGACGCCAATGCCGATCAATTAGTGTCTGATTTAAGCGAAATGATCGAGATGGCAGCCAACTAATTTGGATAAGAATTGCAGAATACCTACTTTTGCAGCCCCAAATCTGTGTTTGGCAGATTTTCCTGCTTGCAGGAATCCACTGGGAAAAAACCAATTTTTAACCAAAAAAATTCAAGTAATGAACAATTACGAATTGATGGTGATCTTTACTCCGGTTCTTTCTGAAGAAGACTTCAAAGCTTCTCAGAAGAAATACCAGGACCTGATTGCCGAACTGGGCGGTGCTGCCGTTCACAGCAATCCATGGGGATTGAAATCACTCGCTTACCCTATCCAGAAAAAAACCACTGGTATTTACTGGGTACTGGAATTCACTTTGCCTGCTGAAGGAATTGAAAAGCTGAAAATCCAGCTGTTACGTGACGAACAGGTAATGCGTCACATGGTAACCCGTCTCGATAAATACGCCGTCGAGTACAACTACACCAAGAGAAATGGCGGTTTTGCTAAACAAGATAAAGCGGAGGCATAATCATGGCAAAGAACGAAATCAAATACCTGACAGCTATCAAACAGGAGAAGCCAAAGAAAAAATTCTGCCGCTTCAAGAAATATGGTATCAAATACGTTGATTACAAAGACATCGAGTTCCTGAAGAAATTCGTAAACGAGCAGGGTAAACTGTTACCTCGCCGTTTAAGCGGTAACTCCCTGAAGTACCAGCGTAAAGTAACTGAGGCTGTTAAGAAAGCCCGTCAGATGTCTCTGATGCCTTATGTAACAGACTTATACAAATAGAATAATTAGTTAACCATCCCTAACCCCGGCAACGGGAGGACAGTCAAATCAACAATCATTGATTGGGCGCTGGGACTAAAAAAACAAACATGCAAGTAATTTTAATTCAAGACGTAGACAACCTGGGTGGCAGAAATGAACTGGTTACCGTTAAAAACGGCTATGCCCGTAACTACCTGATCCCTCAGAAATACGCTGTAGAAGCAAATCCTTCTAACCTGAAGCAACTGGAAGAGAAGCTGAAGGTTAAAGCCAAGAAAGAAGCGGCTATGCTGGCTGAGATCAATAAAGTGATCGATGTACTGAAAGCTTCTCCTGTTAAAATTGGCGCTAAAACCGGTACCAGCGGTAAAATCTTTGGTGCAGTTACTGCCCTGCAGATTACCCGCGCGATCCGCGACCAGAAAGGTTATGAGATCGACCGTAAGCGGATTTCCATCAACGACGAAGTAAAAGAACTGGGCTTATACAAAGCTACCATCGACTTCGGTAACGGTAACAGTACCGAAATTGAGTTTGAAGTAGTGGGCGAATAACCCGTTTTTCAACAATTTTCAAAAAACCTGCCTAAAAAGGCAGGTTTTTTTGGTTTTTACCGAAAACCCCTATCTTTAATGTTCCAAATGCAGAAGTTCCAGTTCTCAGAACGTTTTTACGTAAATGGTTCAGGGTTTTTGGTTAACTGATTTCGCTTTGGTTTTTGATCACTTAATTTTCTAAAAAATGAACATTTACGTTGGAAATCTGAACTGGAATATGACCAGTGAAGACCTGCAGAATCTGTTTACTCCATTCGGTGAAGTAAGCAGTGCAAAAATCGTTACCGACAAATTTAACAACGACCGCAGCAAAGGCTTTGGCTTCGTTGAAATGCCTGATGATGAAGCAGCTCGTGCTGCAATCGCAGCGCTCCATGATACCGATGTTATGGATCGTAAAATTGTTGTGAACGAATCCACTCCACGCCCTGAAGGCGAAAGAGGCGGCTTTAAGAAGAAGCCTTATGGTGGCGGCGGCGGCGGTAGCCGTGGCGGTTACGGTGGTGGTGGTGGAAATCGCGGCGGCGGTGGATACGGTGGCGGTAATCGCGACCGTGGAAACAGTGGTGGCGGTGGATACAATAGGTATTAATCTATTCAACCAGCTAATTCATAAGTCCGTTCCGGTTTTCGGGACGGACTTTTTTACTTGTATATTCCGAGGATAAAAATGAAATGAGCCAGATGAAATCCAAACCAATCAGTTCTCCAGTAGCCGGCTGCATGCGATGGGGCAAATGGGGCGCTAACTTTGATACTGCCGCATACAGGGCTATGATTGAACAGTGCATCAGCATGGACATCCATAGCTTTGACCATGCCGACATTTACGGAGACTATACCACCGAAGCCGAATTTGGGGAGGCCCTGAAGGAAAACAAGACCCTTCGTTCCAGGATCAAGCTGATTACCAAATGTGGTATTCAGATGGTAACGGAGAACCGGCCCCTGCACAATATCAAATCGTACAATACGGGCAAAAAAAATATCCTGCAATCGGCCGAACAGTCGTTGAAAAATTTCGGAACCGATTACCTCGATGTATTGCTCATCCACCGGCCAGACCCGCTGATGGATCCGGAAGAAATAGCAGAAGCCGTTCAACTCCTGCAGCAACAGGGAAAGGTATTGGAATTTGGCGTATCTAATTTTTTACCCCACCAGGTAAATATGTTGAAACAATATGTTCCCATCAGTTATAACCAGATAGAAGTTTCGGTCATCCACCTCTCTCCTTTTACCAATGGCATTCTGGATAACTGCATTGAACATAAAATCAGGCCCATGGCCTGGGCTCCGCTGGGTGGTGGATTGCTGACAGACGACCTGCATCCTCATTTCAGGAGTATTACCCACACCGCCGCTGTACTGGCGGAGAAATATGCTACGGGCATGAACGAAATCCTGCTGGCCTTCCTGCACAGGCATCCTTCGGGGATCATCACCGTCATTGGAACTACCAAACCGGAAAGACTGGAACAGGCCAAAAAAGCCAGTGCCATCCGCCTCACCCGTGAGGACTGGTTCCTGTTGCTGAAAGCCGCCAACGGCGAGGAAGATATAGCTTAATCAGAAAGATTATTCGTTGATCGCTGCAATACCCGGCAATACCTTGCCTTCAAAGTATTCCAGCATAGCGCCGCCACCCGTACTTACATAGCTTACCTGATCTGCAAAACCGAACTGGTTTACAGCGGCAACACTATCTCCGCCACCTACCAGGCTGAACGCCCCGTTTGCAGTAGCATCTGCCACAGCAACAGCAATGGTTTTGGTGCCGTTCTGGAATTTCTCCATTTCAAACACACCCATGGGTCCGTTCCACAGAATAGTTTTGGAACGTTTGATCGCTGCAGCAAACTGCCCGCAGGCTTTCGGGCCAATATCCAGCCCCATCCAGCCGTCGGGGATCGCATTGGAAGATGCAGCATCGGTATTGGCATCGGCTGCAAAATTATCGGCAATAATGCTGTCTTCAGGAAGATGAATGGTAACGCCTTTTTCAGCCGCTTTTTTCAGGATCTCCAGGGCTGTATCCAAACGGTCGTCTTCGCAAAGACTCTTACCAATCTGTCCGCCCTTTGCTTTCATGAACGTATAAGCCATACCGCCACCAATGATAATATCAGTAGCCCGCTGTAACAGGTTTTCGATGATCAGGATTTTATCGCTCACTTTAGCGCCTCCAATGATGGCGGTGAAGGGTTTTTCTGCTTTATGCAATACCAGTTCTGCAGCTTTCACTTCTCCTTCCATCAGCAGGCCAAACATTTTTTTCCCTTTGGGGAAGAACTGTGCAATCACTGCAGTGGAAGCATGCGCACGGTGTGCAGTGCCGAATGCGTCGTTTACATAAACATCTCCGAGCTTGCTCAGTTTCTCTGCAAAACCAACATCGCCCTTTTCTTCTTCTTTATAGAAACGGAGGTTCTCCAGCAACAACACTTCTCCCGGTCTTAATGCCGCGGATTTCTCAAAAGCTTCATCCCCAATACAATCATTGGCAAACTGAACAAATACATCTGTTCCCATGGCTTTTGTAATCAGCTCCTGCAAATGACCTACAATATGAATCAGGGAGCTCTTGGCTTCAGGACCTTCTTTCGGACGACCCAGGTGACTCATCAGGATCACGCTGCCCCCGTCTTTGAGAATCTTCACAATAGTAGGAATAGCAGCACGCATCCGGTTGTCGTCTCCTATGGCAAAAGTTTGTTTATCGAGCGGCACGTTAAAGTCTACACGGATCAGGGCTTTCTGGCCGGAAAAGTTGTGTTGGGAAAAAAGGCTCATAAATGAAGATTTGAATGGATGGGCAATTTATTGAAAATTGAGAACAAAAATGCCGGCAACTGGGCCGGCATTTGAGATATAAGTGATTTGATACATTGAATTATTTGCTGATCAGCCCTGCAAAGTAATGTACAGTTCTTACCAACTGGCTTACATAACTCATTTCGTTATCATACCAGCTAACTGTTTTAACCAGTTGAGCATCTCCAACGGTTATCACTTTTGTTTGAGTTGCATCAAACAAAGAACCGAAGTGGATACCAATGATGTCACTGCTTACAATTTCATCTTCGTTGTAACCGAAGCTTTCATTGCTGGCCGCTTTCATGGCCGCATTGATTTCTTCGGCAGTTACTTTTTTATTCAGGATAGTGGTCAGTTCTGTGAGTGAACCGGTAATGGTTGGAACGCGCTGTGCGCTACCATCCAGTTTACCTTTCAGTTCAGGTAATACCAGGCCAATTGCTTTTGCAGCGCCGGTGCTGTTTGGAACAATATTGGCAGCTGCCGCTCTTGCTCTTCGCAGGTCTCCTTTAGGATGCGGGGCATCTAAAGTATTCTGGTCGTTGGTGTACGCATGAACTGTGGTCATGATACCTGTCTGAATACCAAACTGGTCATTCAGCACTTTGGCCATTGGAGCCAGGCAGTTGGTGGTGCAGGATGCGCAGGAAATAATGGTTTCAGAACCATCCAGGATGGCGTGGTTCACATTAAATACAACTGTTTTCAGGTCTCCGGTAGCCGGTGCAGAAATCACTACACGCTTAGCGCCGGCTTTCAGGTGCGCTTCCGCCTTATCTTTATCTGCAAAGAATCCGGTTGATTCAATCACCACGTCTACACCATGATTTCCCCATGGAATTTGAGCAGGATCTTTTTGTGCATAGATCTTAACAGTTTCACCATTTACCACAATTGAATCTTCTGTAGCGGTAACAGTAGCGTCAAACCGACCCTGAGCGCTGTCATATTTTAATAAATGAGCCAATACCTTCGGGCT
>DATFAP010000042.1:0-50094 GCA_035254545.1 Sediminibacterium sp.
AGAGCTATTGGTGCAAGCAGGTTTAACTCCGCAGGAAGCATTAAATTCTGCTACATTTTTGGCTGCACAATGGCTTGGCATTGACAAACAAATTGGGACTATTGAAGTAGGAAAATTTGCAGACCTTATTTTACTTGATAATAATCCACTTACTGACATTAAAAATACCCGAAAAATTGTTGGTGTATTTGCGAATGGTAAGTGGTTAGACAAAACAAAAATAAATACGATGCTGACTGACTTAGCAAAACATAATACAGCAGATAAAGATAAATTTGACTGGAAAACTATAGTGAGTAAGAAAAAGTAGAAGAGAAAACTGTGCCTAAAAGTGCATTACCTAAAATAGGGCTTGACCAGATAACTTCATCTGTATGTCATTAGTGTACATTGGCTAACGGCTTTACTTTTCCTATGTAGCTTTTTCAATAACTTTATAGATAAGCAACAACCGTGAATGCCAGCGGGTAATAAGGGTTTTGCAAAATACGGGCGACAAAATATCACCTTAAAAACAGTGGGAATCCTATTAGACTTTTGTCGTATAAAATAAAAAGTTAGGCCAGACGGGTAGACGGAATTCTAATTCCAGTACTTCGAAAAGCCCCGAACGACTGTCTGCTATTATAACCAGATAGCCCACAAACAACAGCTACTTCTCAAAGTTGAACGAGCTAAATTTTTACTTTCTTTTTGATAACGAGAGTAAATCTCTTGTATTTTTTCCCTCGTGTCTCATCAAAATTTAAAATGATAAACAAAATCACATGCTTTTTCATCTCGACACTTTTTCTAATCAGCTCATATGGACAGGGCAAAATAGCAAAGTTCAAAATTGACGGAAAAATTCAAGGTTACAACAACGGAACGCTACTATATCTGCACGACTTATCCGATGGTAGCTATAAAAAAATTGATTCAACGGTAATTGCCAATGATATATTCACATTTAGCGGACAATTAAAAACAAAATATTTAAAAACCGCTATTAGTACAAATGACTTTGCTGATAGGACAACATTCTGGCTTGAAAAAGGTTTGACTTTATTTACTGCGGAAAAAGATAGGTTTAATAAAGCTGTCATTAAAGGTTCTAAAATTCAGGAAGATCAAAACAGTTTAAATAAACTCATTGAAAATTCAGAAAATATAAAAGAGGCAGAATATTGTTTTGTTAAACATAATCCAAATTCCATAATTTCAGCTTATGTTTTGAGTGTTTACTGTAGCTCTTGGAATAAAGAGACCGTTTCAGTTTTGTATAAATCATTTTCAAAAGAAGTTAAGCAAACAGTTTTTGCAAAAAAGATTTTTGCTTTTTTATCTTTAAATCGCAACCTAAAAATTGGTGACAAGTTTGTAGATTTTTCACAAAAAGACACTGCAGGAAAAGTTGTAAAACTTTCAGATATTAAAAGTGACTGCATTCTTTTAGAATTTTGGGGGTCTTGGTGTGGACCTTGTAGAGAGGAAAATCCTTCTTTAGTGAAAATTTATAGTGAGTTCAAACAAAAAGGTTTTGAAATTTTAGGTGTTGCCTCGGAAACTAACAAACATCAATGGACTAAGGCAATTAGGGCAGACGGATTAAATTGGATAAATGTGTCAGACCTTAAAGGTTCTGGCAATAAGGCTGCTATGATTTATGGAGTATCGGGTTATCCATCAAATTTCCTAATAGATAAAGGCGGGACGATAATTGCCAAAGATGTTTACGGTGACGACTTACGAAATTGGCTGCTAAAAATATTGTAGTTGAATAGGCTATACGTACAATGGTGGTTTAGCAATATGGCGGGGCAACGAATATATGCTCAATTTTTTATTCGCTATTCGGCTACAGTTTCAGCCGACGGAATACTAATATGTAATAGCTACTACTTAACCAACAAGAAATCCTATACTGTCAGGCCAAGTTGTAGCTATTACAATTCAAGTGTAGTGCCGGATGACAGTTCGCTGCTCTGAAACCTGCCCGAGTTCAAAACCCAGGCCGTTGTGTGCTACTTTAATGTATATTAATTTCACTAATTCATAAATTATGAGAAATAAAAGCGTAGTCTTATTAACAACATTGGTTTTACTCTTTGGTTGTAAAAAAAATGTTGATACATCACCAATGCCCACTGCCAATTTTTATGCAAAGTCGGCTTTTCAAAGTACTATTAGCAGTATTGGTGCACCATTGGTAATAGGAACTTATGATACAGTAATTTTGATCAATAATTCATTGAATGCGGATTCAGTCATTTGGAGTATAGGAAACAAAATAATTTCCACTAATAAAATTACCGGTATAAAGTTTGAAAGTGGAGGTAATTATACTATAACCTTAACAGCAATTAGTGCAACTGGTAAAAAAAATATCGCAACAGTTGATGTGGTAGCTAAAGAACGTGTATTAAAAAGCATATCAATAGACAAATTAGCCTTAAATAAATTTTCTCCAAGTCAAAATGGGCTACCCATTTTTACTAAGCTTGACTTATGGGTTGTCCTAAAAAGATCCACATCTAAAAATGATACAATGACTTCAAATGGTGATTATGATGTTCCAATAATTTATCAATCTCCTGTTTTTCAAAACATTGATTCATCATTTCATTCATCACTCAATTATTCAATTCCTTCAACATTAAAAGTTGCTCTTAATTGTCCAATAATGTATCCGGATGGAATTCGACCAGAAGGTAGGGGTTTGATTTTAAATTTGTATGGTAAAGATCAATCTGGAACATATTTACTTGCTTCTAGTAGATGGAATGGTGTTGGTCTTATGATGACAGATTTGACTGGAGGAAACCCGTCTTTATCAAATTCCTTTGGTATAATGACCCCTGTTGCTGGATCTCCTACCTCAATTACCCTGAATTTCTTGTACCAATAAGATTGCCCGCAAGCATGAAAGACACCGCGATTCAAAAAAATAATTCAATTTCTATGCAGGCGATGACCGCACTCCTATTGACAATTATCCTGGCAAATTCTGTATATGCGCAAAACTATATTAATTCAACTAAGTCAGCTTCGAAGAGGGTATTTGAAATGTATATGGAAAAACATAAGTATCAGGCGACAATCAACGAAACAGATTACTCATTGACGTTCCTCCTTAGAGATCCAAAAGTGCAAAATCTTGACATAGTTTTACACTTCGACAATCGGGGCAAATGCGACAGTGAAGTCCAGACGCTATCTTGCGACTCTTGCTATCATAAATACTTAAACAATATCCTGGCAAGCGACTATTACCGTTGGAAACAGGTAGACACCAACACGTATTTTGCAAAATCTCGCAAACGGCTCATCTTGACAACACGACTAGACAAACCATTCTCTTTTATGATACGACGAAGTACATTCACCAAAAGCGACTATAGGCAGACAATAAAAAATGTTAGCAACAAGTGATGAATGCCAGCGGGCAACAAGCAAGGGTTTTGCAAAATACGGCCGACAGAATATTTTCCTTCAACTATTGTAATTCTATTCATTTTTGTATTTTGATTTTAGCGAAGCAGGCCCAGGTACATAGTGGAGTAGGTTTATCGTCAGCTTGGCTGACGAATCACGGAAGCCTTCAACCCACATTAGCGGCAACCTTAACGAACCTTTTAACTATTAAAAAATGATAAGAGAAGATTTTGAAACTACCTGTGAAGATGACATAAAACTGAAAGGCACTTTGTTGATACCCCCAAAACCCAAAGCTATATTACAGTTCAATTCCGGAACAGCGACAAGGAAAGAATTTTATCTTTCTTTTTTGACTTATTTGGCAGAGCATGACTACTTGTGTTGTCTTTGGAATTACAGGGGATGCGAACAAAATGACAATCTGAAAAACAACGATTTCAAGTTTTCAGATTACGGAACAAAAGATATGCCTGCAATAAAAACATATTTAAACAGCAGGTTTTCAAATTTGCCATTTCTTTTTGTAGGGCATAGTGCAGGCGGACAACAAATTGGTTTCATAAATGATTTGGATAACATAAAAGGAAATATCAACATCGGTGTTTCAACTGGTTATTATCCGAATATGCCGTTTGGTTACAGAATGAAAGCGTATTTCTTCTTCTATTTATTTTCACCTGCTAGTGCTTTTATTAATAGATATGTAAAAGCCAAGCCTTACGGCTTAATGGAAAACCTGCCGAAAAAGGTAGTATTTGAATGGCGCGATTGGCTGGAAAAGGAAAATTATTTCTTTGATGAGAAATTCTACGGGAAAACTGTTCCAACAGGCCATTTCAAAAATTTCAAATTCCCTATTCACGTTTATTATTCAACGGACGACCCGGTTTCAAATGCAAAAAACAGTAAAACATTTTGGAGTAATGTAAAAAGTGAAAAAGGAATAACTTTTACAGAACTATCACCACTGGAATTTGGGTGTAAAAGCATTGGTCATTTTGGCTATTTTAAAAGAAGTATGAAAGATAAACTTTGGACAGACATAGTAACACGACTTGACAAATTCATAACGACATAAATGCCAGCCGCTAACATTACATTGACAATATGTCGGCTCGACGATTATATTCTCCCCTTATTGTTCGCTATTCAGCTTCGCTTTAGGCAGATGAATAACTCCGCGCATAGGAATAAACAATGAGTTTCTGTATCTTTAATCTGCAGTGGCGCCAAGCGGAGGGAACGCAAAATACCGCCAGATCACCAATGCTTTAACGTTAGCGGTCATTGTAAAAGACAAATATCAATGAAAATGGACATTAAAATAAGGCAAGAAAATAAAGACGATATCAAAGATATCTATGTAATTAATACTCTTGCATTCGGAAAGGAAAATGAAGCGAAACTTGTTGACCTCTTGCGTGACAGTGACACTTTTGTGCCAGAACTTTCATTAGTTGCAGAAATTGGCAACGAAATAGTTGGCCACATTCTATTTACTAAAATTAAAATAGAGGACGACAATAAAAATGAATTTGAAAGTTTGGCTCTTGCGCCAATGGCTGTTAAACCTGACATGCAAAAAAAAGGTATAGGCGGACAACTAATCAGAGCAGGACTTAACAAAGCCAGGGAATTAAATTTCAAATCTGTTATTGTATTAGGTCACAAACATTATTATCCAAAATTTGGCTTTGTGCCGACATATAAATGGAATATTAAATCGCCGTTTGACGTTCCAGCAGATGCATTTATGGGAATTGAACTTATAGACGATGGGCTTAAAAACATGTATGGTACAGTTAAATACCCCAAAGAGTTTGACACTGTATAACAAAAGATAAATAACAACGAACTGCTGACATCGGTTTGGCATTATGGGCTATACTAAACGAGGAAACTGTTTTATATGACACCACATTTTTGGGCAAGGCTAGCGGTTTATTTCATACTAATAGTCATTGCCGTTCCAACTTTTTTTATTTGGCGTTGGTTATTTAAAAAGTTTGTCAGGGCAGATAATACAAACAAGATTGCTACGTGGGTAGCAACGATTGTTACAACACCCTTAATCTATGTTGGCATTTTGTTGATTTTGCTTGTTAACGTTGGGAATCATCCGTCTTATAAGTTTGATAAAGAAAAATGGGTTTCCGACAGGGAAAATCGGTATAAGCTTTCGAAGGACATCATAGGCAGTAAAATGCTTATTGGAAAGACAAAATCAGAAGTACGACAATTGCTTGGTAACGAAGATAATACAGATGAAAGCGACTATTGGACATACTATCTGGGTCTTAGGCCGGGATTTGCTATTATAGACCCAGACGTGCTTGATATACAGTTTGAAGATGGAAAAGTAACTAAAGTGGGACAACATGAAACATAAAATACGGGCAGTAACTAAAGCCTAGACCTTTAGCACAATACTTATGACTTCAACTTGCAAATACAACATTTTTGGTAAGCGATTTCTCGCTGGGCTAATTGATAGTCTTATTTTTATTCCGTTTTCAATGCTTGACAACAAATTTGAGGAAACAGGTAATAAAGCATTGTTCATTTGTTGGATACTTTTTCACACTGTTTGTTGGACATTATATGTAGTGATCGGGCATTCAATTTATGGACAGACAATTGGTAAAAGGCTGATGGGTATAAAAGTATTCAACGTAAATGAAAAAGACTTAATTAGCTATGAACACGCTTTTCTCAGAGAATCGGTTTATTTTTTTACCGTCATCGCAGGTGTCATATATTTGACAATCAATACATCGAAGGTTTTGATATTAAACGAGGAGATAAAAGACACTTATTATAATGATATTGTAGGGCTGACATCTGGCGTCTGGTTAATTCTTGAATTACTGACAATGTGGTTTAATAAAAAACGACGAGCTTTACATGATTTTATTGCAGGCTCAGTAGTGGTTGACTTAACTGAATTGCGGCGAGAAGATTTGGAGAAGCGACAAAATGAATTAATAACATCTCTCCAAAACAAATAGTGAAGCTCCTGATATGGCATTTTCAGCTATGCCGGCTATAAAACATTTACTCGCCGTTCGGTGGAATGACATCTGTAATTTAAAATTACAATCTAATGAAGATTTCAGTAGCCCAAACAAGACCAATTAAAGGAGACATTATTGCAAATATTGCGACACATAAAAAACTTATTGACCTTGCTGTTTCTGATTGGGCCGATGCAATTTTTTTTCCGAACTTTCTATAACAGGTTACGAGCCTAACCTTGCAAAAGAATTGGCAATAAATCCAAACGACAAGCAGTTAAACAACTTCCAGGAAATTAGTACAAAAAACAAAATCACTATTGGAATAGGAGTGCCTACAAAGACAAAATCCGGAATAAAAATCAGTATGATAATTTTTCAACCAGATAAGCTGAGGCAAGTTTATTCCAAGCAGCAACTACATTCTGACGAGTTTCAGTATTTTGTAAATGGTTCGGAACAAATCATTTTAACAGTCGGCAATAAAAAAATTGCTCCTGCAATTTGTTATGAAAGTTTACAAACTGACCATTCTGATAGCGCAAGCAAACTCGGTGCAGAAATTTACGTAGCAAGTGTTGCGAAATCACAAAATGGCATTGATAAAGCAATGATCCACTACCCAACAATTGCCAAGAAATTTTCAATGCCTATTTTAATGTCTAATTGTGTCGGTTATTGCGACAACTTTCAAAGTGTTGGGAAAAGCTCCGTTTGGACAAAAAATGGGAATTTGGCAGGACAACTTGATGACCAACTTGAGGGAATATTGATATTTGACACAGAAATAGAAGAAGTAATCCCCAAGACAATATAAACGTAAAGTGACATTAACAAGGGGTTTTGTCAGGCAGACTGAAGTGCAAAATTCAACAGTATTCTTTAATTGAACATTAGTAGTCATATTGGCTTTTGTACTTCGATTTTCCGTCCGAACGCCAATATCCAAAACCTTTCATCCATACTATCATGACGCCCGAAGAATATCAATTGCTTATCAATTTGGTTATGGACAGATATCATACCCTTAACTTGACATTTGAACAAGCTGAGAAAGTTTATAAGTACGAGCAAGAGAAGGACACCTATTCAGCCAAACACTTTTTTTCTGCATGGGAAGAATGGGACTATGAACTAAGTGAATTCAGACAAATCCTGAATGAGGAACAGTTAGCCAGTCACGAAAATTACCTCAATGGAAATAGTCAGCGATATAAACAAAGTTTAGTAGAGCAGGATAGTGAAAAGGAAAAAGATATAGCTTGTTATGAAGAACAAATCAATTTCTATGAAACACAATTTTTGCCTGATTTTTTCAAAGATCCTTATCTTCGATTCAGTTGGTTATTAAATGACAACGCAAAAATTGAGTATTTAAGAACAGAATATAAACTCTTTCTTAATGATACAAAGAAAGAAATCTTGATAAACCACTTTCGGCACTACAGAGTATTTAAGCCAAACGAGCTAAAAGTTGCTTTGTTGCAACATAAACTTTCCTGTCTTTTACCCAATTACAGACAGTTTAAGTGTCAAATGGACGAGCCAACAAAAGCAGTTGCTCTTTTCTTTATTACAAAGCATCGTTATCTTCCTGATAATATTGAAAAATTATTGGCACGAAAGTTCAAAGAACTTAAAATTTTTAATGAAGCAATATTTAAAAAATATTATAGCGACATAGGAGGCTGGCGCGCAGAGGTTGGACAACAATCGGATGAAGAAGAAAATGAAAGTCGTGTTATGGCATTGTTGTTGCTTGACGAAGGGAAGTATGGTTACTAACATTACATTGGCAATATGCAGGAGGTTGCTTTGCTACACTCCGACAATAACTTATTAACTTTTGGACAAAGCATTCGTTTATAACATAAATCATAAAAAATGGACAAAATAACCATACAAGCCACCATTTCGGCCAACAAACAAAAGGTCTGGGACTATTATACAAAGCCGGAACATATTACAAAATGGAACTTTGCCAGTAACGACTGGTATTGTCCATCGGCTTCCAATGATTTAAAAGTAGGCGGCCGATACCTGGCCAGAATGGAAGCCAAAGATGGAAGTTTTGGTTTTGACTTTGATGCTATTTATACAGAAATCAATGAAGGAACAGGGTTTACCTATGAATTCGGTGGCCGCCTGGCAACCGTAGCATTTAGCGAAGCATCTGGCCAGACCAACGTAACAGTAATCTTTGACCCTGAAAGCCAAAACCCCATAGAAATGCAAAAACAGGGTTGGCAGGCAATTTTGAACAATTTTAAAGCGTATACAGAAACCCATTAAGGGTGAGTATACTGCTGCTCTGTCAGCAAGATTCTGTGTATCTTACCTATAGTTAAATCAAACGCCATGGCATATATCAATCCCCACATCAACTTCAACGGAAATGCCGAAGAGGCTTTTACCTTCTATAAGTCCGTATTCGGCGGAGAATTCCTGAAAGTTGTTCGCTTTAAAGACCTGTCGGGCCCTGGATTTTCGGTAGCAGAGGAAGAAGCCAATAAAATCATGCATATAGCCTTGCCCATCGGAAAAAGCATGCTGATGGCCAACGATGTTCCTGAAAGTATGGGACGAACAAACGAAAATGAGAACAGAAGCAAAATAGTAATTAGTGCAGAAAGCAAGGCAGAAGCAGACAAATTATTCAATGGGCTTTCGGCAGGCGGACAAATTGAATTTGCTATGGCCGACAGCCCCTGGGGTTCCTATTTTGGTATGTTTAGAGACAAATATGGAATAGAATGGATGGTAGATTTCGACTCGAATCAGAAGGGACTAATATAACCCACAGGAAAAACAAAGAGCCCCTGGCAAGACGTTGCCCAAGCGCTTATTTTACATTAATCTGTAACTTTTTAAAAAGTATCGGCGTCTAACTGCAAAATAATGGTATGAAAAATGAAATTTTGCAAAGACTACAGGAAGTAGAATGCCGTTACAAAAGAATGAAGCGACTGTTCCTAGGTTTTTTCAGCATTGTCCTGGTTGCTATTATAGGCTTTGGGTTCACCCAGATTGATAAGTTCGGTATTATCAGGGCAAAGGGAATTATCATAGAAGATGAGAATGGCAGAGATCGGATTCTGATTGGTTCTCCAATTCCTTTTTCAAAAGACCGGGTAAGAACGGACACTACATTGGTTAGGAAATACTGGGCAAAGCAATTTAAAAATCCTAATCAGTATATGGAATGGTATAAGAAGTATAAGAATTCAGCTGAAGGAATTGTTTTCATGAATGAAAAAGGGTTTGATGTTGTGCAGGTAGGCGACAATTTATCTGACGCAAACATAGGGAAGCGAATGTTCAGAAGTACCGGAATACTTTGGAATACGCAAACTGGTTGGGAGCGTGGAGGTGCAGGTGTTAATACGACGGATGATGGGAAGTCTAGACCCACCATTGGCCTGGATGACGATGCTGGTGAAGCACTGCATCTGATATGTTTGGAAGATGGTAGTAAGGGGATCGTGATTGGCGGGGAGAACGGTTCTTTAAGAATTGGAATGGCCAAAAAAGAGGGGGAACTCTTTCAGAATAAGGGCAAGTTTAGTGGGATACAGTATTTTGATAACAAGGGAAATTTGCTTTGGGAACAGAATATGGACAGTGCAACTAAAAAGCAGGAATAAATACCGAAGAAAATTTCTTCCGTTCTATGCTCAGCTTGCGTTCTGTACTTTGTCCGATTTGGCACTAGGCTTCAACATATAAACAAACAGAACACAATATGAGTAAAATAATCTTTGACAGTGGCATATCTCTGGATGGCTTTTTTGCAGGAGATAACCGAAGTCCCCAAAATCCAATGGGCGGCGTTTCAGGACAAATTCACTCTTGGATGTTTCATCAAAAGGCTTTCTGGGAATACCTGGGATTCGAAGGAGGCCAGGAAGACGGACCTGATGGGAAATTAATCAGAGAAACCATCGAACGAACAGGAGCCTTCATCATGGGGAAACGAATGTTTGAGGAAGGAGAAGTCAGTTGGCCCAATGACTTATATAAGGCCGATGTTTATGTGTTAACACACGAACAGCGCGCACCCTGGGTTCAGGAAGGATCAACCACGTTTTACTTCATTAACGACGGAATTGAAAGCGCATTAACGAAAGCAAAACAATCGGCAAAAGGAAAGGATATAAGAATACAAGGTGGCGCTAATACTATTCAGCAGTTTCTGAATGCCGGGCTTGTGGATGAATTCTTTATTCATATTGCGCCCGTTTTTTTAGGAAGCGGTATACGACTTTTTGAAAGTATTGATAAAGACAAATACGACTTACAGATCTTAGAAGTAATACCTTCGGATCAAACAACTCATTTGAGGTATAAACTGACGAAGAAGTAGCAGTAACTACCGATAATATGGGCTTGACAATATTGTAAATATTATAAACAATCAATCCATGGAAAACAAGTCTCTTGCAAAATCCCTCATTTTAGGGCTGTCCCTTTTAATTGGCCTGTCTCTTTTAGGTGTTTTTATTTTTAAAGGATTTAAAACTTTCAGCGACAAAGATCGGGTTGTTACTGTAAAAGGCCTGGCAGAAATGAACATGACAGCCACCTCTGCATCTATATTGTTGAATTACTCCTTTTCGGGAGATAATTTGAAAGATTTAATCAGACAGTCTGATGAAAAGAAAACTTCCATTCTTGCCTATCTGAAATCTAAAGGGTACGCCCAAGCAGATGTTGAAATCGGTCATATTGATATTGAAGACCGACAAAGATATTATGAAATGATATGGCAGAATGGGGTACAGGTAAAAACCAAAGTAGACAGATATAAAACAACTCAGTTTTTAACAATACAATCAAAAGATATCAAGAACACCGAGCATCTGTCGGCGAAAATCAAGCTGGATTTGGTGAGTAAGGATCTGACCTCTACTATTTCAACCAACTATTCATTTCCCGAATTAAATTCAATTAAACCTAAATTAATTGCTGAGAGTACTAAGAATGCAAGAATTGCCGGAGAACAATTTGCAAGCGATTCGCAGGCAACACTTGGCAAAATAAAAACAGCTTCTCAGGGACAAATTACCATTGCCGGCAAATACGTTTACAACGAAGAAGGCGTTTCAGATAGTGATAAGCCCAACGAACCATATGTCCAAAAAGCGAGAGTTGTTAGCACCATTGTTTTCTTTTTAGAATAACCAAGCCCCGGCCGACGGCATAAACTTTATGGAAACCTGCAATTTCAGCATCATATTCTATAAAATGAGATATCACCTGCTACTTCTTAGCGCAATTTTGCTGGCTTATAGCTGTAGAACACAGTCCCACTCTAAAACCTTGGGAAAACAGGAGCAGGAATACATTCAACAGACGAAAGAATTTATTCAGTATATCAGAACAATTGAGTATCCGAAAGATACCATCCTGCTTGTAGATAAGCCTAATATGAAGGAGTTGAACAAATGTATTCCCGAACTACTTTTCGATACAACTTTATTAACTATAATAGAACGGAACATAATCAGATCACAAGTTAGCACGCCATTACTTAACAACTGGGAAACGACTTTAGTTGATAAAGTCAGAATCATCAGCCGGGATTCAGTCAATGCGATTTTTAACGATAAATACAGATGGTGGAACTACTTTTATAAGCACTATGGCAAAGGCTTCAGCTCTTATTCTGCGCCCATCTTTTTAAGGAACTATACGCTTTGCCTTTTTTATTGGGATCATTCTTGCGGTGGGCTTTGTGGCGGGGGACAGGTTACCCTGTTTAAAAAGGAGCATAATACCTGGAAACCGTTTAGGACATTCTGTAACTGGATAAGTTAAATCCCTTTTTGCGTATTTTATCTTATCGTAATGTTATATAAATGATGCTTACCGGTATCGTTCACGATCTTGACCTAGGTCAATGAAGTTGAATTTTTTTCTGAATAAGTTTGCAATTCATTTAAATATCTGATAAGATGAATGAACAGGAATATTCGGAATATGTAAATTCCATAATTACCATGCGTGAGGAAGACCGCTTTCCTCCATATAATAATGCTGATTATTTTGAATATACTAAATTAAATGCTAGTAGAAAATCACGTTGGTTAAAAACACAATCAATTTCAGAAAATTTAAAACAAGTAGTTTCTAAAATTAAAAGCCCTCAAAACTGGATTGTTATAACGGAGCCATGGTGTGCAGACGCAGCTCATAATATCCCATTTATTATACTTGCAGCAAGAGAAAACCCGCTAATTTCACTTTCCTTCGAATTAAGGGATTCTCCGCCTAACAGGATTGAACAGTATTTAACCGGAGGAACCAGATCAATTCCAAAATTGATTATCAAAGATGAGAATGGGAATGATTTAGCAATCTGGGGACCCAGACCTGAAGGTTGTCAATTGTTATTAAATAAGCTTAAGGAAGAAAAAGTTGAGTTTAAGGATTTAGTAACTGAAATTCAAAATTGGTACAACGACAATAAAGGAGTTGAAACTCAGGCAGAGCTTGCTTCGGAAATTTCAAAAACATTGGGTTAAAACTATCTGCTTTATAGAAATTAACCAGACGGGGTTGCATAGTAAATTTTCAGGTAACATCAACCTGGCATAGCTTTTCTGCAAGTCTTCCTGCATGGAAATAGCCGTAAAATGGGGAACATGGGTTGATATTAAAACGCGTTAATTTGGAGGCCGAGTATACCGGCTATTATTGCAAGCGACCCATAAATGAAATGAACAGAAGAGAAGTATGATACATGATGCCCGTTACTCCGACCTGAAAATGGTGAAAGAATTACTTTATGATAAGTGTGGATTTGTAATGACACACCTAAATCTGTATAGAGAAAGTGTTGCGTATGGAGCCTGCTCTTTTAGCCTTGAAGGTTACAAGATTGAGCACAGAATCTCTAAAATCACACCAGCAAAAACAGGGCAATTCGTAACCATTTGGAAACGAAACGAAAATGGTGTTACCGAACCTTTTGATATTTCGGACGATTTTGACTTTATAGCAGTTACGTCCAAAAATGGCGCACACATCGGACAATTTATTTTCCCAAAATCTGTTTTGGCAGATAAAGCGATTCTTTCGCAGAAGGGGAAAGGCGGAAAACGGGGACTTAGGGTTTATCCAAATTGGGATAAAGTAGTCAATAAGCAAGCAGAAAAAACACAAGGCTGGCAGGCAGCATATTTTGTATCAATCGTGCACAATAATTCTGCAGATATAGACCTGGCAAAGCAAATATTTGATAAAACGAATTTGAATTGTCTTTTTTAGTATCAGATCTGCCGGGTAAAATCCTTGTTTAGGTGTAACATATTGGCAAGTCCATTCGTTCCACCAAAAATCAATCATTTTTATATGAAAAAGCTGTTTTTTGCAATTGTACTACTCGTACAGATCAACTGCGTTTTTTCGCAGTCAGGCAAAGCTGCGCTGTTCATAGATTCATTTGTATCCAAAAATAATTTTAACGGCACAATCCAGATAAAGCAAAAAGGGAAGCTGACCTATAGCAAAAGCTTCGGTTTTGCCAATTTCCCATTCAAAGTGCCCAACACACCTGATACCAAATACCGGGTAGCATCCATCACAAAAGCATTTACGGCTGTACTGGTTTTACAGTTGTATGAGCAGGGAAAAATGGATCTGGATAAACCCATCCGTGCTTATTTGCCCGATTATAAAGGAGCGGCAGGCAATTTGGTAACCGTAAAGCAGTTGCTGAATATGACATCCGGCATCAAGAACATGGACGATGGCCTTACGCTGGAAATGGCATTAAAGCAGGGAATGCCGCAGTACCAGATACCCTATACCTCCGATGAAATGCTGGATAAGTTCTGCAACGACTCCCTTGTAGCAAAGCCCGGGACGGTTTTTGATTACAACAATGCCGACTTTATTATTCTTGGAAAAATGATCGAAAGGGTAACCGGAAAAACATATGAGGATAATTTGCGGGAGAAAATCTGGCAGCCCCTGCAAATGAATCGTTCTGGTTTAATGGCACAGGATAAAGTAATTGATCAGTTGGCCGATACCTATTTTTACAGGGAAGATTTAAAGCGCTTATCCGGCGATCTGCCAGTATACTGGAGCAACTGGTATGCCTCCGGGGCAATGTATTCAACAGCCGCAGATATCATGGCTTTTTCAGATGCCTTATTTAGCGGTAAGCTGCTCAGGCAAACAACTTTAGATCAAATGTTTACATCCGGGCTTGGAGAATACGGTTATGGCGTTTGGGTATATAAGGATTATAAGATCAACAATACCATGTATACGATTGTAAAAAGGCCGGGTTCCATCATGGGTGCCCAGGCCATGTTATTTCATATACTTGAGGATGGTTCAACCGTTCTTATTCTTTCCAATACAGGTACCGTTAGTTTAGACGATTTAGCCGCTAAAATTGCCGATCGGATCATTGATTAACTTTCCTAAATTGGGGATGCCTCCAACGTTCACAACACTTCCTTAATGAATATTAACATGACTAAAAAGAATGTATTGCTGTTCATCTTGCTTTTTGCAGCAACCGGAACTTTTGCCCAGGACTGTGATTGCAAGGGCAACTTTTTGTGGGTGAAGAAAACCTTTGAGGAAAACGATGCCGGATTTCAATATGCGCTCAAAACAAAGGGAACACAGGCCTATGAAGACCACAACAAACGATTTTTAGAAAAGGTAGAGCATGCCAGAAAGCTGTCGGAATGCACGACCCTGTTGTATGAGTGGCTTAAGTTCTTCCGTTCCGGTCATATTGCCATTACCCCTGCAGAACAAGTACAGCAGCCTAATGCTGCTCCAACGGTTAACCGGTTTGCCGATTGGGAAACCTACCCCATAAAAGCAGAAGACTTCAAACAATACCTGGATAAAAAACAGGGGCATGATTATGAGGGCATCTGGGAAACCGAACCCTATCAGATCGGGATCAAAAAAGAAGGAGATCAATACATCGGCTTTATTGTGGAATCGGGGGCTCCCAGTTGGACAAGGGGCCAGGTTAAGCTGAAATTCAACACAACCGCCGACAAAGAGAAAGCCGTGTTTTATCTGCGGGATCACTCTCCGGTTGAATCCGGCAAAGTAACCCTGACCGGGAAAAACTATTTACAAATAGGCAATTTTTCGCTTAAAAGAATCTATCCTAAACTAAATGATGATCCTAAATATGAGCAGTATTTCAAGGCATTGAAAGCAACAGGACCGTATTTAGAATCATTGAACCCAACAACCTTGTACCTGCGAATACCTTCTTTTGAAAGTGGTTTTAAGCGGAGTATCGATAGTGTGCTTAAAGCGAACAGACAGAAAATTCTATCCACTAAAAACCTGATCATTGATATCCGCAACAACGGGGGCGGAAGCGATGCGGCTTATCGGGAAATTATACCCTACCTGTATACCAATCCCGTTCGCACAGTGGGAGTGGAGTTCTTGTCTACCAAATTGAACAACCAGCGGATGCTGGATTTTATCAACAAGCCTGAGTATGGCTTTGATGACGAAGGTAAAAAATGGGCCAGGAAAGCCTATGAGCAATTGGAGGCAAAGCTGGGACAGTTTGTGAACCTCAACGACAAAATTGTTTCGGAGAACAAAAAAGATACGGTTTATCCTTATCCGCAAAATGTAGGCGTGATCATCAATGAAGCCAATGGAAGCACTTCGGAGCAGTTCCTGCTGGAAGCCAAGCAAAGCAAAAAAGTAAAACTTTTTGGGGTTACCACCTATGGGGTGTTGGATATTTCCAATATGTATTTTGTAGATGCACCTTCTAAGGAATTTCAATTGGGATATTCCCTTTCCCGCAGTATGCGGATTCCCGACTTTACCATCGACGAAAAAGGCCTTCAACCGGATATTTACCTCGACAGAAGCATTCCTCAGTGGGACTGGACTCTATTTGTGAGTAAAATTCTGAATGGGAAATAAAAGGCAGTTGGGGATATTTTATAACTTTAAAAATATACTATGCAACAAAAACTGCATTTAATCACACTCGGAACCGATGACTTTCAAAAGTCTGTGGACTTTTATGAAAAAGGCCTGGGCTGGAAAAAGTCGGACAAGAGCATGGATTCGCTGGCATTGTTCAACCTGGGTGGAATTGTTCTGGCGCTGCACCCAAGGCAGGAACTGGCCGCAGACACAACATTGGCATATCAGCCATCTGTCTTTTCAGGACTGACCATCTCCCACAATACCAGGTCGGAAAAAGAAGTAGACGAAGTGCTGAACAAAGTGGCCCAACTAGGAGCCACAATCGTAAAGCCTGCGCAGAAAGTTTATTGGGGTGGGTACAGTGGTTACTTCAAAGATCTCGATGGTCACTTGTTTGAAGTAGCGTACAATCCGTTTTGGGAATTGGATGAAAATGGTCACCTTGTTATCTAAACATAAAATAAAATATGAGTTTGCAGCCACTGTTTGGCAGCATTCACCACCTGGTGGCTGGTATTTTGTTGCTCTCCCGACAGATATTGCAAAAGAAATAAGGCAAAACTTAGGATGGCAGGAAGAAGGTTGGGGGAGACTCAAGGCGAAGGCAAAAATAGGTAACAGTGAGTGGGATACTGCAATATGGTTTGATACGAAACAAAAAACCTACCTGCTGCCCCTCAAAGCAGAAATACGGAGAAAAGAAAAAATAGAAGCGGGCAAAACGATTAAAACAATTATTTGGATATAAGTAACCGGCGAACATTCTGAAAATTCAAAATCAACTATAAATGAGAGTTTTTCTGACAGCAATTGTGGTAGTAACTACAATGATTTCCTGTAGCAATCAAAAATCTACGGCTAAGACTCCAAGCGAACATGAGAAGATTGTAAGACAGTACTTCGGGTACTTTAACAAACACGAGTGGGAGAATATGGCTAATATGTACACAGAAGTGGCAGACTTTAAAGACCCATCTCTGGGACAAGGCATTGTTAAACAAACAAGAAAACAAATTATTGAAAAATATTCTGGGTTAAGTGGAATGTTCCCTGACGTGAAGGATGAAATTGCACAGATATATCCTTCAGGAGAAAAGCACATAATTGTGGAGTTTATTTCTACCGGAACTGCTCCGGATGGCTCAACATTTAAATTGCCCATTTGTGCCATTTTCACAATTGAAAATGGGAAAATATCGAAGGACTATACCTATTATGATAATTTCGAAGATCCGGGGCACGAGTAATACGGAAGTGATACCCTTTAGGAGTCAGCTTCAGGGTAAACAACCAGAAATGTTACAATGCTATCTATGCATTACAGAAGAAAGCGGTAATCTCAACCAATCAGGCTAATTCCCCAAACTGGTAATGTCTCCATTCTCAGAGCCATCAGTGTAAAAATAGAGTTTTTAATTATTTTATAATTAATAAACAATAAAATATTGTTGTTTATCAATAAATGTATTAATTTAGATGTATTGATCATCTAAAACCGCAACGGAATGTCCAAAACAAACAACTTTATATTTAAAGGCTTATACATCGTAGCCTGGCTCATTTTTGTGGGCTTAAGCATTGAAGCCGGAGGCTTAATCGTCAATTTCGTTTTCGCAGTGTATAAGCCTGAAATGGTTCAAAATCTGTATCAAAAATTAGACTTAAGCGCAATGTATCAGGCCAGCAGGCCTGCATTTTACAGTGTCTATAGCTTTATGCTGGCTATTTCGGTTTTAAAAGCCTGCCTGTTTTATCTTGTTATCCATCTGATGCATAAAATGGATTTATCAAAGCCATTCAACGGTTTTGTAGCGCAACAAATTTTCCGGATCAGTTATTACACGCTTGTTATCGGACTTTTAAGCTATACTGCCAGGCAGTTGGCTAAAAATCTGGCACATCGTGGGTTGGTTACAGATCACTTAAATGCATTTTGGGGAGATAGTCAGGCATTTATTTTAATGGGCGCAGTAATCTATATTATTGCAACTATTTTCAGGAAAGGTGTAGATATTCAGAGCGAAAACGATTTAACTGTTTAAGCATGGCTATTGTAGTAAATTTAGACGTTGTAATGGCTAAGCGGAAGATGTCGCTGAATGAACTTTCAGACAAAGTTGGGTTAACATTATCAAACCTCTCTATATTAAAGACGGGAAAAGCCAAGGCAATCCGATTCAGCACTTTGGAAGCCATTTGTAAAGTATTGGAATGCCAGCCAGGTGATATTTTGGAATATGTTAATGACGAACAAGCAGCAGCTTCCCGCTAATAAGATGCGCCTATTCAGAACGATACGCATTATCTGGACTTTTTATAAAAGCTTCATTTTTGTGTCGCTGGTTATTACTACTTGCTGCTTAAGTATTTTTTGGGCGCAAGGGTTTAGTGCCTTTTCCGGACTGTTTTGGCTTAAAGTTGCCTCCATGGGACTTACCTGTTATTTTATCAATAGTTACAAAAGTAAAGAGTACTACTATTACCAGAATTTAGGTATTTCAAAACGCATGCTTTGGGCTGTTACGCTTACATTTGACTTTGTTCTGTTTATTTTTATAATCATACAGACCTATCGTTTCAAATGACCCATCAACTGGAAGCCGACGGCATACAACTCCAATTTGGCAACAAAATAATCCTGTCGGGCATCTACCTGAAATGCACAACGGGGTGTATTACGGGTTTGCTAGGCAGAAACGGGCAGGGCAAATCTTGCTTGATGAAAATCATCTACGGTACGCTGAATTGTGAAAAATCAGTTCGTTTTGATGGCGTGGCACAACACGAAGCATTTAAAAGGCCCGACTTGATACGTTATCTTCCACAGTTCAATTTCATTCCTAAATCCCTTTCGCTAAAAAGAGTTTTTCAGGATTTTGATTTGGACTTCCTTTCTTTTGCGGCAAGATTCCCGGAATTTGAATCCAAATACAAATCATCGATTGGAAACCTTTCTGGTGGTGGCCACAGATTGGTTGAGTTGTACGTTATTGTAAAATCTAACTCCCATTTTGTGATGTTAGATGAACCCTTTACCCATTTAAGTCCGATTCAAATTGAAAAAGTAAAGGAATTGTTGCTGGAGGAAAAGGAAGATAAAGCTTTTTTGATTACAGACCATATGTATAGGCAAGTTCTTGAGATATGTGACAACCTGTATGTGTTGTCTGGTGGAACAACCTACTTGGTAAAAAGCCATACAGAGATTCAGGCACTTGGGTATGCAAAAAACTAAGTACTAACTCACTGTATGTACCAAAAAATCAAAAAAAATCCAGCCTTTACCGATTAGACAAACAAGTATTACGTAGGTCATGATAATAGAAAACATTCAACCTTTTGACGGTCAACATTGCGAAACAACTGCAACAGGAACTTTACTAAAACAGTTGGATATTGAACTTTCTGAGCCAATGCTTTTTGGATTGGGAGAAGGACTTGGATTCATCTTCTGGAATATGAAATCGATGAATTTTCCCTTCATTGGCGGCCGGGTAAAACCAGATCTCTTAACTCAGCATATTGCCAGAAATCTTCACCTTGAATTAACTGTTAGCGAAACTGCATCTGCACAAAAGGCCTGGAACAACGTAAAAGAGCTCATAGATAACGGACAGGTAGTTGGCTTAAAACTGGACTGCTTTTATCTGGAATATTTTTCTAAGCCATTTCATTTTGCAGGGCATTACGCAGCATTATACGGTTACGACAATACCAATGCTTTTTTGGTCGATACCAAACAGCAAGGTGGGCAGGTGAAAACAAGTTTAACAAGTTTGGCGCGGGCCAGAGCTGAAAAAGGGCCTATGTCATCTAAAAATTTGTATTACACGTTGCATAGAACCAACAAAAAAAATAATCTGAAAACTGCAATTGTAAATGCCATCAGGAATAATGCAACCGAACATCTCCATCCGCCCATTAATAATATTGGTTACAAAGGCATTTTAAAAACAAGTACTGAAATTATCAAATGGTTTCAGTCAAGTAAGGATATTGAAAATGACTTTAAAACATCGGCAATGCTTATGGAAAAAGCAGGAACAGGCGGAGCGCTGTTTCGAAATTTATATCGGGACTTTTTAAAAGAAAGCTTCGATTTGCTAAAACAGGATCAACTAAAAGCCGGATATGAAGCATTTGTGGAAATAGCCGAACTATGGACTTCAGTTTCCCGGTTATTTGAGCAGGTGAGCCAGACAGAAGCGTTTGCCTATATTCAACAGGCATCTGATATTTTAAAAATAATATCAGATAAGGAAAAAAGGGCGATGGAGCGGTTGGCCACCATATAGCCGGTTTAATAAAATACATCCTTTGTTATAGGAAATGAGCCGCAACCTATACGCATACATAACCGCTCCTGTATTTTTCAAAAGAGCAGTCATGTTTTCTGTAATTTGTTTGGATACTACAGTTTGTTGTCGGAGTAGAATATTGGAAAACTATCTGAACAAGGGAATGAACTGTTCTAACTAAAGTAGAAAGGAGAAAAGCAAATGGGAAAAGAAACGCCGCAGATTAAATTAGTCGAAGTTTTATATAAAGAAAGACGGTTTAGTATTGAATATTTTTACAGACCCGGAAAAAAAGAAACCATTGTATTACTCCATGGCCTGGGAGGAGCCAAGGAAAATTATTATGAGGCTTGTAAGTCCGATGCCCTGGCTGAACATACCCTTGTTTTTTTTGACAATCCCGGAACAGGAAATTCTACTTACTACGACGACTTATTACTTGATGTAGATGATCTGACAGCTATCAGTTCCTTGTTTATTGAACAAATGAATATAACTGATTTTATTCTTTGCGGTACGAGCATGGGTGGGCTAACAACTTTGTTGTATTTGAAAAACAATCAATCAGGCAAGGTTAAGGCGTATATAAATATTGAGGGAAATTTATTGCCTGAAGACTGTATGTTTTCAAGTAAAGTTGTAGCATATGATTTAGAAACTTTTGCAGGTGAGATGTTTCCCAAAACGATTGTTGATATGAAAGCTACTGGAAATACGGGCTATCATATTATTGCTAATAATTTGCAGCTCAATACCAATGTTAAAGCTTATTATAATTATAGCTTCCAGACTGTTGCATATTCTGCTTCCGGCGACCTGCTTAAGCAATTTGTAGCATTGCCCATTCCTAAGGTGTTTATTTACGGACAGGAAAACAATACCTTGTCGTATATACCTGCTCTGATCAGTAGCGGTGTAAATGTTAAGGAAATTGCAGGCAGCAATCATTTTGTTTTTTATGATAATCCGAAAGAATTATACGAGGTTATTGGTGGTTTTGTAGAATCGTTACATTAAGAACCCGCCACCGGCTACATGGTGCATATCCCTTAATATAGCTTGTTTTGTTCTGCAGTATATTATAAAGATAACATTGATCAATCACGATTATCTGGTATAGATTTATTCTTTATGCTGTCTGGTTATGTAATGGGATATACCTGCGACGAACCTTTAAAGAAATGGCTGATCGAAAATGGGAATAGTAAAAATGGACAAATGAATAAAGTTAATCTTCAACAAAAATTCTCTTTGTTTTCAGAACAGTGGACCCCAAAAGTTGTGGGCGAACTCAATGGACAGTTGGTTAAACTTGCAAAACTCAAGGGCGAATTTGTTTGGCACAAACACGACCATGAAGATGAACTTTTTTTTGTTGTAGCCGGCGTATTGAAGATGGAACTCAGAGACCAGACGATCCTCATTCATGCGAATGAATTTTTGATTGTTCCCAAAGGCGTTGAACACAGGCCTGTTGCTGATGAAGAAGTGCTGGTCATGCTTTTTGAGCCGGCATCTACCCTAAATACCGGTGATACAGAAGGCGAATTAACCCAACGTACACTGGAAATATTGTAGTTGATATTGCCGATTTTATTTTGCGTATCATGTAATAAGAAGCAATTGTGGTCAGCAATACCAAAGACTAAACTACTTACCTATGAAAATAGAACTGAACCCCCTCGTAGATAAATACCTTGTAGAAGGTTGTATGCGTTGCAAATACGGTGCCACGCCCAAATGCAAAGTGCATCCCTGGCGGGAAGCCCTGGAATTGCTCCGGCAGATTGTGATGGAAACCGGATTGAAAGAAGAAATCAAATGGTCGGTTCCGGTGTATACGCACGAGGGAAAGAATATTGTTTCTGTTTCGGCTTTAAAGGATTCTGCAAACATCAGTTTTTTCAAAGGAGTATTGTTGAATGATCCGCAGAAAGTCCTTCAGCAGCAGGGCAACCTTCAATCCTGCAGAATTATCCGGTTCACCAATACAGTGGATATCAAAAAGCTGAAACCTGTGCTGAAGGCTTACATAAAGGAAGCCGTAGCAGTGGAAGAAAGCGGACAGAAAGTAGTGTACAAAAAAAATCCTGAGCCTGTTCCCGAAGAGCTGATCCTGGCATTTAAGGCAGATCCAGTATTCAAACAGGCATTTCATACCCTTACTCCCGGTAGGCAGCGCGGATACATCATCTTGTTCTCTCAGCCCAAGCAGGTTCAGACCAGGATCGCAAGGATTGAAAAATACAAGCAACAGATTCTGCAAGGGAAAGGGATCAACGATTAGTTCCACGAAGATTTCTGTTCCCAAAGTCAATTCCGGGCTGTTCCTGCCCATGGCCGTTACTTATCCGGTGAATATCACCATTGGAATCCCGCTTTATTTTTGGGCGATTCAACACAGCTGATCAGGCAAGTACAGAAACAGTTACAATTTGACCCGTTTCCCCTGTTCGGGGAAAATCAGGTTCAGTCCGAGCGGATTGTTTGCTTTTAATTCCAGTTGCAGCTCTGCAATCTTTTGCACAGGTGGTTTGCCATGTGTGATGACCACATTTAATCCTTTCAGCCGCTCACTGCCAGTGTATCCGGCCGTTAATGTTTGGTAATGGTATTGTTGAATCAGGTAACCCTTGCCCGCATCCAGACCAA
The DNA here is from genome assembly GCA_035254545.1 of Sediminibacterium sp. GTDB lineage: Bacteria > Bacteroidota > Bacteroidia > Chitinophagales > Chitinophagaceae > Sediminibacterium. The sequence goes on from DATFAP010000042.1 coordinate 23,327, forward strand.
TGTATTGATCGGAACCTGCTGGTGCCACCAGGTACGCAGACAGGTTGCTTTCATCAATGCCTCCCAACACGCCTAAGGGAACTATGTCGAATGCAGGCTCTTACCTGAGTGGCTTTTGACTCAGCAGGGGATGGGCAAGCAGTAAAAACAGGCAGACGGTAATTTTTTTCATATGGAGTTAAAATCAGGGCGAACTGATGGTATAGGTAACCGTAGTGGTATACCTTCCCGAAGGTACAATTCGTGTGGAATTTTATGCTTTTTGCATCATAGGGTGTAATAACCATATTAATATGCCAAAACCTGTGCTGCTCTTATTTCTCCTGTCCTTATGCATCCTTGCCTGTAAAAGAGACCAAGCCATCCGGGTCAGGTTTCAATTAAGTGATGCTACTTTTGAACAGCTAAAGGGGAAAAAGTTGTATCTGTTTCATGGAAAAACAAGGCTGCTAAAAGATTCGTTGGTAGTTGTTACGCCGGAAAACAGTTTTACGGTAGCTGCAGACACGAATACACTCGCAGAAAGTTATTCCATCAAAGCGCAGGATACTGCTTACTTTAATGGGAATAAAGTCCCTATTTTAAGACCATTGGCATACCATGATCTGCATCGGGAAAACCGGATCTATTCTTTTTTTTATGTGGAGCAGGGCATGAAGCAGCTCTTGCTGTTCAATAGTTTCAGAGACTCACCCGAAGGTAAATTGCCGCTTCCCGTTCGGTTTGGAAATCAACAGCATATTGCCAGGTCAATCGGTCCGCAAAACGATGTAGTACAGAAGGAAATTTCTCTGCATTACACCGATACGGCTTTGCAATCGGCTGAACGCAGCAAAACCATTTCGGACAATATCCGGATCATTCAGCGGTATCCTTATGCAATTGCATTACTGAAACAGTTGTATGTATATAAAACCAATTTCAGAAAAGCAGATTTACAGCAACAGTTGCAGTATTTCAATAAGGATGTTAAAAAAACAACCCTGTTTAAACAACTGAACAGGTTTTTGCTCATCTACAGTTCAACCTATGAGCGGGCTTATCCGGAGAGCCTTGAACTGGAGAATGCAAAAGGTCTCAGCCAGCGCATTGGGAATCCCAATGCCAAAATGAACCTGCTGGTATTCTGGGCCTGGTGGTGCGGCCCCTGCAGGAAGGAAATTCCCGATTTAAAACTGCTTCATCAAAAATACCAGCGCAGGGGGCTGTCTATTACCAGTATTTCCATTGACTCGAATAAAGCAAAATGGCAGGAAGCCCTGGAAGCAGAAAAAATGGACTGGGATCAGCTCATTGTTTCTGAAGCAACTCTCAGCGAATTGCAAAACTATTTTGATATCAGCGCTATTCCGAAACTATACCTGTTTGATGAGCGCCATCAACTGCTTGGAAAATTCTCCGGATTCAGCGCCGAAAACACCACTCGCCTGCAGGATTTACTGGATGAGCTGCAACCTTCTGCCAGCATGAAAATCACCAGATAAAGCAACAGCATTCTATTCACCTATGTTTATTTAAAGTTTACATTGAGTTAACTATTCCTTAACATTCCACGCCCACCTTCGCGCACAAATACTAGAAGGATGCAAAAGATCAGATTAAGGTGTGCGGGCGTGTTGGCGGCAGTGTTACTGCTGTTTTCCACAACCCTGTCCGCGCAAACCACCAATGAAAAAGTAACCGTAAGCGGTATGGTGACAGACGCTGCCAAACAACCCCTCGCAGGCGTTACTGTTGCTGTTGGAACGAAAAACATTACCGTCAGTAACCTGGATGGAAAATTCAGCTTTTCAGTGAACAAAGGAACCAGGGTTGTATTTTCTTCTATTGGCTTTTTGAGCCATACCTATTCAGCCGCAGCCAATGCCGCCAATATTAAAGTAACACTGCAGCAGAGTTCCAATATGCTGGATACTGTAGTGGTTACGGCGCTGGGCATTACCAGAAAAGAAAGATCCCTGGGTTATTCTGCCACTTCAGTACAGGGAGATCAGTTGACAGAGGCCATCTCCGGTAACTGGACCGATGCACTCTCCGGTAAAGTAGCAGGTTTAAACCTGATCAGATCCGGAAGCGGGCCTACCGGCTCCAATAAAATCATCCTTCGCGGTGAGAACAATCTTACAGGAGATAACGAAGCCCTGATTGTAGTAGACGGAGTAGTCATTAACCAGGGTAGCGGCCGCAGAACTGCCGTTGCCGGTGAAGTGGTGTATGGAACAGGAAGTGATAATATGCCTGCCGATTATGGCAGCAGTGTAAATGATATTAACCCGGAAGATATTGAATCAGTAACCGTCCTGAAAGGACCGGGTGCAGCAGCCCTCTATGGTCAGCGTGGCGCCAACGGTGCCATCATCATTACCACCAAGTCGGGTAATGCCAAAAGGAAAGGGTTGGGTGTTACCCTCAACTCCAATGCTTCCATGGAAGAAGTGAACCGCTGGCCTGATCTGCAGTACGAATATGGACAGGGGCTGGCAGGTGCCGCACATTATTCTTATGGAGCTTCTGTAGACGGCGCCAGCACCAGTAGTACGAGCTCGGCTTATGGTCCGCGTTTTAACGGCCAGTCTTTTTTCCAATATGATCCGAAGACCCAGAAAGTGGGTACGGCGCGGACTCCATGGGTGCCTTACAAAAATGGTGTGAACAGCTACTTTGAAAAAGGAGGTACACTTACCAATACGATTACCATCGACGGAGGTACCGAAAAAACCACTGCTCGTTTTTCTGCTACCAATGTAAAGAATAACTGGATCACTCCTAATACCGGGTACAACCGGAATTCTGTTTCACTGTCGGTGAATTCCAAAATCAACGACAGGCTGCAGATCTCTTCTAAAGTGAACTATACCAACAAATGGAGCGATAATCTTCCGGGTGCTGGTTATGGTAACCAGTCGATCATGTACTGGTATATTTTCTGGCAGCCAAGCGCCAATCCGGAATGGTTGAGAAATTACTGGGTGCTTGGTCAGGAAGGCAAGAAAATTGCATTCCCTTTCAGCAGTTTCCCTGAAAATCCTTATGCCATTGCCAATGAATTCCTGAACAGCTCTAACCGGCACAATATTACCGGCAATATTCAGGCTACCTATAATGTTACCAAAGAGTTCAGTGTACAACTAAGAACTTCCATGGACCTCTCTTACGAAGAACGTGCCCAGAAACGCCCGTATGATGCGGGTTCCAAACTGGTTAAAGGCAGCTACCGTGCACAGGATATCTTCTCCAATGAAATCAGCACCGACTTCCTGTTGAAATACAACAAGAAAATCAGCAGCAGCTTTGAACTCTCTGTAATGGGAGGAGGAAGCATGCTCAAGAATAGGTACAATAAAGATGAATCCCGCGCAGACTCCCTGATTTATCCGGGTATCTATTCATTTGCCAATGCCGCAGGCCCGCTCGTAAGCATGCCTTACAGCAGCCGTTATGCCATCAACAGTTTTTATGGTGTTGTTACTGCAGCTTACAACAGGTATCTCTACTTAGATCTTACCGCCCGTAAGGACTGGAACAGTGTATTGGCTACTCCGGAGCGTACTACCAATGCCGGATTCTTTTATCCTTCCGCTAACCTGAGTTTTGTACTGTCTGATGCAGTTCAACTACCTGATGTTTTCAATTTTGCCAAATTGCGTTTCTCCGCTTCCAGTGTGGGTAGCGGCGGTACATCTCCTTATCTTACTGCTTACAACTATGAAACTGCAGGCAGCCTCTTCAGTGGGGGTTTGCAAACGCCGGGATTACTGGCGAATCCTAACCTGCGTCCGTTGAGAACCGTTACCTACGAAGCGGGTGCCAATGTTAAAATGTTCAACAACCGTTTGGGGATTGACCTGGCTGTTTATGCAGGTAATACCAAAGATCAGCACTTAAGACGTATCCTGGACCGTGCTGCCGGTTATACCCAGGTATTGATCAACGCGGGTAAAGTGAGCAACACCGGTGTGGAACTGGCTTTGAACGGTACCATCCTGAAATCAAAAAAAGGAATCAACTGGACCAGCAGCATCGTATTCTCTGCCAACAAAAACAAGATCAAGGAATTGCTAGACAGTACCGTAGTACTGCAAACGGGCCCGGTTGGAGGCGGCCAGATTGTTGCTACCGTAGGAGGTAGTATGGGTGATCTTTATGGAAGAGGGTATGTTCGTTCTGCAGACGGGCAGGTTGTATATGATCCTGTTACCGGTAACGCGCTGATTTCCCAGGAAGTGAAATATCTGGGTAATACGATTCCTAAATATAAAATAGGATTCAACAACACGTTCTCCTATAAACAATTCCGTCTGAACCTCCTGTTTGATGCACAGGTAGGAGGTGTGGCTCATTCCCTGATGAACTATAAAATGGCGGAACAGGGCAAAACCACCATTACGCTTCCAGGCCGTTACAATGGTATTATCGGAAACGGGGTAGTGATGGGCGCCGACGGAAAATACAAACAGAATGATGTGATTGCAACCGATATAGATGAATACTACCGCTCGCACTATGGTGCGGATAATGCCGAAGGAAGTACGTTCAGCACCGATTTCGTGAAGTTCCGCGAAGCAAGACTGGACTTTACCCTTGCTCCGGGATTAACCAAAAAACTGGGACTGCAGCGCGCTACATTAGGGATATATGGCCGCGATCTCTTCATCTGGTCTCCATGGCCAATGTTTGATCCCGAATTTGGAACCCTGAGCGGAACCGATATCGTACGTGGTTTTGAAACAGGTCAGTTTCCTTCTACCAGAACCATGGGTATCAATTTAGTTGTTGGATTCTAAAAAAATTATTACAATGAAAAAGAACATATATAGCATAACCCTCGCTTTCGTACTATTCGGCCTGGCGCTGACCTCCTGTACAAAAGATTTTCAGCAAATCAACACCGACAGGAATAATGTGCCGAATGCATTGCCACAGCAATTGCTGGCACCCGGACTGGTAGGAGTGCATACCTACAATATGTTGCGTAACCGTAACTTCAATAATGAGCTGATGCAGGTTACGGTAAACATGAGTGATGCTGAAGGCCAGGTGTTCCGGTACGATTTTCGTTCTACCTGGTCCGACTACCTGTACAACGGACTTTACTCGGAGCTGACCAACTTCAAGGATATCTACAAACTTTCCAAAGACAGCGGGGTAAACTACAATAAGTCTTACTCGGGCATTTCCCTGGTGTGTCAGTCCTGGATTTATTCTATCTTAACGGATACTTACGGTGATATTCCTTATTTCCAGTCTAACCAGGGTAAAGATTCCCTACGCTACGAACCTGCTTTTGATCGCCAGAAAGATATTTACCTCGATATCTTTAATAAGCTGGAAGAAGCCAACAATTTACTGGCTGCAAATACGGCCATTGTTGCTTCGAGTGATCCGGTATACGGAGGAAACATTTCCAGGTGGCGTAAGTTCAGCAACTCACTTTACCTGCGATTGCTGTTAAGGGTTTCCGGCAAGGCAGAAGTAGCTGACCTGGCCAAAGCTAAGATCAAAGAGATCGTAGAAACCAATGCGTCTAACTATCCGATCATTGCAAGTAATGATGAGTCTGCCATCTTAAGATGGACCGGTGTGGCTCCTTATACCTCTCCTTTAATTGCCGTGAGAGAACAGGATTTCAGGCAGCCTGCTATTGCGTCTTTCTTTATTCAGAACCTGGTGAACTGGAATGATCCGCGGATTGATATTCCTACTTACGGAAGCGGTGGATTCAACAGATGGGGAATTGCCCCCTCCTCCGGTGCATATGTAGGCGTGCCAAGTGGTTATGCTCCAACTGAAACACCCACCAAACGTTCTTATTTTTATTCCAATACTTCTGCCGTGTCGTTACAGACCGAACCGATGACCGGCATGATGATGAACTATGCAGAGCTGAAATTTATTCTTGCAGAAGCTGCAGCCAAAGGATGGATCGGCGGTTCTGCAGAAACCTTCTACAATGATGCCGTACTGAACAGCATTACTTTATGGCTGCCACTCTGGCCAACCATGACCAATCCGCAAACAGGTAAACTGAATACGGTTACCGATTATTTAACCGCAGGTGATATTGAGTGGGATAATAATGCTACACCCGATCAGAAAATGGAACGGATCCATCTTCAAAAATACTATGCGTTGTTCCTCACTGATATGCAGCAGTGGTTTGAGTATCGCAGAACAGGACATCCTGTTTTACCAATGGGGTCCGGTGTGCGCAATAACGGGGTGATGCCGGCCAGGATGACTTATCCCGTGTATGTACAATCTTCTAACCCCACCAATTATCAGTCTGCAATCAAAGTACAGGGGCCGGATGTGATTTCCACCCAGGTGTGGTGGCAGAAACCATAATATTAAAGACATAACTACAGCAAAATGAAAAAAATAGTATTCTATTCCTTCTTTCTTTCCCTGGTTGCTATTGCGGGATGTAAAAAAGAAGGCAATTACCCGGGTGCAACCATCAGTCCTTATATTGCCCTTTTTGATATCAGGGATCTATACAAAGGAAATGATGTAACGCTCACCGAATCCACGATGTTCGGTTCTAAAAAGATTACCGGTATGGTGGTGAGTGATCACTCCGGCGGTAACCTCCCTGCGGGTTTGCTGGTGATCCAGGAAAGACGCCGGCTGGATCAGTTGCGTGGTATTTCCATTGCTATTGGAGCGGATGCTTCCAAATATGTACCGGGTGATTCTGTGATCGTGAATGTGGAAGGCGGGGTGTTAAAAAGAGTAGATGGTATTTTGCAGATTACGGGCGTATCCGGCAGCGCGGTAACAAAGGTTTCTTCCGGAAACCCGATTACGATAGACCGGGTGCCCGCCAGCGCTGTACTGACCAATCCGGATAAATACGAGAGCACCCTGTTTGTGTTGGTGAAAGCGGGCTTCAATCCATTGCCTGCTCCAACCGATGTACTTGCAGGAGATAAAACCCTGAACGACGGATTTGGTGATATTACGCTGCATACAGAAGCTACTGCTGCATTTGCTAATACCAAAGCCCCATTCCTCGCAAATTATTACGGGATCGCTTTTAACAAAGCAATCGGCGACAACCAGGTGGTGCCCCAGCTCCGGATGCGCAAGGCAGATGATGTAGTGATACTCAGTTCCACCATCAATGTATCTCCTGTACTCATCACAGGATTCATCAGTGATGTGAAGGGTGGCGATGGCAACTATGAATACATGCAGTTTAAAGCAACCCGTGATATTAATTTTTCCACAACGCCTTTTTCTGTGGTGGTAACCAATAATGCCAATGCTTCTGTGCCTACCGGATTTCCTGCCAATGGCTGGGCTACAGGGAATATGCGTACCTACAAAATGAATATCACTTCCGGTTCTGTTAAGAAAGGAGATTTCTTTTATGTAGGCGGTACCGGCAAAATGATCAATGGCTCGGGATCAACTGATATGAGTTCTTCCAACTGGGTTAAAACATTGAACTATACAACAACCAACGGCGATGGCTTTGGTACCAAAACCGGAGGATTGTTTGCCAATAGCGGTAATGCATCCGGCTTCGCCATTTTTGAAGGAATCAATATTACAGCGGCCTCTGTTCCGGTGGATGTGATTTTTGTGGGAACCGGCGGAAGCCTGTATACAGCCAATCCTTCCATGATGGGATACAGAATTACCAACACAGACTGGTATGATGTTAAAAACCCGGTTACCCTGCTGGATCAGCCTTTCTACAGGGCCGGTTCCAATACCCTGAACATGTCGTACACTACCGCGGATATGGGTTATTTCTATATGCTCGGCGGCGAATACAATGTTGCGTTGGGCCGGTGGATGAAGGCCAGAAGCCAGAACAACGTATTGCTCTCCAAAACCTCTGCTGTATCGGAGATTGAAGGAGAAGGCGCTACCGTAATAAAATAAGCTGTATACTACAATACTGCGTTTCAAAAAGCAAGGAGGATTATTGTCCTTCCTGCTTTTTTCTATACTGCTTATACAGCCGGATGGCTGCAAACAGCACCAGGATCAGCAGCAGCATGCCAATGGTTACCCATAAAAAGCTGGTCCACTGTTTTACTACTACCAGGGTTACAATGGCAATCAGCAGCAGGGTGGGCATTTCGTTCCAGTAACGGATGGCCTGCGCCGAGTATGGATATGCTCCTGCGATTGTTTTTTTGTATAAATAATGCAGTGAATAATGGTAAGCATATAGCAGCACTACCAGAATCAGTTTGATCAGCAGCCAGATACCTTCTTTCCGGAAAGTGAGTTTCCACCAACTTCCCTCTATCATCACGATTACGCCAAAAATCAGGGTTATAATGGCGGATGGCCAGGTAATTCCGAACCATAATCTGCGCAGCATGGTTGCCAGTTGATTTTGTATGGCTTTTCTTTCCTGTTCGGGTTTCTCATTGGCTTCAATGATGTAGATCAGCAACCGGGGCATATAAAACAATCCCGCAAACCAGGTTACTACAAATACAATATGTAATGCTTTCAGGTAGGCGTACATCATGGTTTAGCGGTATGGTTCAATCAATTGGTTCAGGGTTGCAACCCAGTCCGGATGGTCGTTTAAACAAGGAATAACCCTATAGGATTCCCCTCCGGCTCCCATAAAGGTTTCTTTCCCGGCCATGGCAATTTCTTCCAGGGTTTCCAGGCAGTCGCTCACGAATGCAGGACAGGCTACCAGCAGGTGTTTCACGCCTTCTCCGGGCAATTCCTGTAAACGGGCCGCTGTATAAGGCGTCAGCCATTTATCCTGGCCCAGCCTCGACTGAAAAGTCTGTTCGTACTGATCGGCTTTCAGGTCTAACATTTCAGCAACTTTCCGCGTGGTTTCCAGTGTCTGGTGCCGGTAACAGACACTGTGTGCTTTGGATGGTATATGACAGCAATCGGCTACTTTTAAACAATGTTCTCCGGTACAATCGCTTTTGCGGATATGCCTTTCAGGCACACCGTGATAACTGAACAAAAGTTTGTTGAAAGGCTGGTTCAGGAAAGGACGGATGGAATTGGTGAGGGCATTGATATAATGCGGTTCTATATAATAAGGTGGAAGTATGGTTAACTTAAAAGGGTATCGCTTTTTTGCATGAACCTCCCGGGCATATTCCACAGCGGTTTCGTAACTGCTCATGGCATAATGCGGATAGAGCGGAATCAGGATCACTTCTTCCAGGTTGGGTACCTGTTGCTGTAACCGATCAAAAGCATGGGAGGGGTGCGGGTGGCCATAGCGCATGCAAACCTCCACAGGTTCGGGACAGAGGGCCTGTAATGCTTCCTGCAGGCGGTAGGTGTTCACCATTAAAGGTGAGCCTTCGTTGGTCCAGATGGTTTGATAGGCATGGGCCGATTTGGGAGACCGGAAAGGTACAATAATCCCTTTCACGAGCAGATTCCTGGGTATGGTGGGGATATCGATCACTTTTTCGTCCATCAGGAACTCCCGAAGGTATTTTTTTACATCTTTTACAGAAGGAGAATCGGGGGACCCCAGGTTCATAAGCAGGATCCCTTTTTTGGATTGATTTACCATAATACTTGCTTCAACAAATTTTCAGTCAAATGGATCACATGATTGTAATATTAATGTCATTTTTATTAGATATGACAATCCCATAACAATTGCCGGAGGTGAAGAAAATACCTTTGATGCATCATTTTCCGGTGAACATGAATTTACGCCATTTCTATCTAGTAGGGATCAATTATAAAAAATCAGATGCAGCTATCCGGGGTCTGTTCGCCATTAATGATGCGAACAACCGGGTGTTGGTTGAAGCGGCGATGAGAGCGGGCATTAAGGAAATCATGGTACTGAGTACCTGTAACAGAACGGAACTGTATGCCATTGCCGGCAGCGCCAGCCAGTTACTGGATCTGATTGCCAGCCATACCAACGGAAACCGGGAACTACTGGAATCAAAAAGTTATGTAAAAAAGAACGAGGATGCCATCCGCCATCTGTTCAGGGTGGGCGCTGGCCTGGATTCCCAGATCCTGGGTGACTATGAAATTATCGGCCAGTTGAAAAATGCCTTCCGCCTTTCCAAGGAAGTAAGCGGTATCGGCACCCACCTGGAACGCTTGTTCAACACCGTTTTGCAGGCATCCAAAGAAATCAAGAACACCACCGAATTGAGCAGCGGAACCGTTTCGGTTTCCTTTGCAGTTGTTCAGTATATATTGCAGCAGGTGCCGGATGCAGCTTCTAAGAAGTTTCTGCTGGTCGGCGCCGGAAAAATCGGTACCAATACCTGTAAGAACATCATCGATTATATTCATCCAAAGCAATTGTCTATCATGAACAGGACGGATGAAAAAGCAATAGCCGTTTCGGCTTCCCTGCAGATCGATACCCTTCCTTATTCCCGGCTCTTACCGGCGGTGGAGGAATACGATATTATTGTGGTGGCTACGCATTCCAATGACCATATCATAAAGGCTTCGCAGTTAAGTAATACCGGTAAGAAATATTTTATAGACCTTTCTATTCCCAACAATATAGACCCTCAGATTGCAGCGGGTATTCATGACCTGGTAAACGTGGATGATTTGTCTAAGATCAATGACGCCACCCTGCAGAAACGGAGAGAACAGGTGCCTATGGCGCTGGACATCATTACCCGGCATATGGAAGAGTTCCAGGCATGGCTGAAACTCAGGAAGTACGCCCCTGTACTGCATTCCCTGAAAAACAACTTATTGGCCATGGATGCTTACCTTACAGCAGATAAGTGCCAGCAGCAGGAACTGATCAATAAGATTGTGAACAAAACAGCTTCTCATATCAGAAACAATACTCAGCCGCACTGTTTTTACATGAAGGCTGTTCAGGATTTTATAGCACATCATAACCGCGTACACAACCGCGCATCTTAAAATTGAACTATGAGCCGGCAATGGAGAATAGGAACCCGCGACAGCCAGTTAGCCATCTGGCAGGCCAGTTGGGTAAAAAACCTGCTTACACAAAATGGAACTGGCACAACGCTGGTGCCCATTAAATCGGAGGGGGATATTGACCTGGTTACCCCTTTGTATGAAATGGGTGTACAGGGCATTTTTACCAAAGCCCTGGATATTGCCCTGTTAAAAGGCGAGATCGATATTGCCGTTCACTCCATGAAGGATGTACCTACACAACTTGCCAAAGGATTGGTGCAGGTGGCAGTGCTGCCCAGGGCCGGTTATGAAGATGTGCTGGTACTGAACCACACACTTGCAGAAAACAGTTGCGACGAAAGGATTGGAAATGAAGAAGGGTTCACCGCCCTGCAGCATTCGCTGGTCATTGCCACCAGCAGCGTGCGCAGAAGGGCGCAGTGGCTGCACCATTTCCCGGAACATCAACTGGAGTCGCTGAGAGGAAATGTGAATTCAAGATTACAAAAAGTATACAACAGCCGGTGGAACGGAGCCATTTTTGCGAAGGCCGGACTGGAGCGAATCGGCATCCTGCCTGCCAATGCCGTTACGCTGAAATGGATGCTGCCTGCACCGGCACAGGGAGCGGTGGTAGTGGTTGCCCGGGAAGACAATGAAGAACTGTCACAAATCCTGCGCCAATTAAATGACGATGCCACAGCATTGTGCACCCGTATAGAAAGAGATTTCTTAAGAACCTTACTGGGGGGCTGTACTACCCCCATCAGCGCTTTGGCGCAGGTAAAGGACGGGCATCTTTCTTTTACCGGTCAACTGATGTCGCCGGATGGTCGCGAAAAAATTGAAGTGAAGCGATGGCTGCCCGTTGCATCGGCCATGCATACAGGCCTGGATTCGGCAGAAGAAGTGTTGAAGAAGGGAGGCGCTTCTATCATTGAACAAATTAAAGCACTTGGCTAAGACCATTCATATATTATATACCGGGCAGTTCCCAGATCGGGAACTGCCGGCAGCTATGCCCGCAGCAATGGAAATGGACTGTATTCCCTTTATCCGTACTGTTCCAAACGATGATCCTGAAACCCTGGCCCGATTGAAAGAACTGGCGGTTTCCAATGCAACGGTTGTACTTACCAGTCAGAAGGCGGTGGAATGGATGGCTGCACATGTAACGGTCCGGCCCAACTGGAAGATCGCCTGCATGGAAGGAGCCACTTTTCAAAGATTGCAGGAGCTTGGCTGGGATTCCCAGGTGAATTATACCGCCGGCAACGGACTATTGCTGGCAAAGGAGATTGCAAAAGACCCTGAGGTAAAAGAAGTTTTTTTCCTGGGAAGCAAACTGCGGCTGGGTAATTTGCCCAATACCCTTCGGGAAACCGGTGTTGTGGTACATGAACTGGTAGCATACAATACCCTACCGGTGCAGCAGGAACTGAATAAAAGCTATGATGGAATTGTTTTTCTTAGCCCCAGTGCCGTAGACAGTTTTTTTGAGCAGTATGAAACAGACAATACAACGGTGTTCTTTGCCATTGGCGCAACCACCGCCAATGCAGTAAAAAAATATACCGGCAACAAAGTGGTGGTGGCGGAAAATGTGTTGCAGGAAACCCTATTTCAAACCATTTACAATTATTATCAATCAATATGGCTTTAAAGAACGATTTATTATTAAAGGCTTTGCGTGGTGAAGGAGTTGAAAGAGTACCCGTATGGATGATGCGGCAGGCCGGCAGGTATCTCCCGGAATACATTGCCATCAGAAATAAGTACGGCTTCTTTGAAAGATGCCAAACGCCCGAACTGGCTGCGGAAATTACCATTCAGCCGGTGGATATTGTTGGCGTGGACGCGGCCATTTTGTTTTCGGATATCCTGGTAGTGCCGCAGGCCATGGGACTGGAAGTGCAGTTGATTGAATCAAAGGGGCCGTTCCTTCCCGATCCTGTGAAAACCGCAAACGACCTGAAGCGGATTCATGTTCCTGCGGTGGAGGAAAAACTGGGATACGTGATGGAAGCCATCAAACTGATCAAATCCCGGCTAAACGACCGCGTTCCGCTGATCGGATTTGCCGGAGCTCCCTGGACCTTATTGTGCTATATGGTACAAGGCAAAGGAAGCAAGACCTTTGATGAGGCTAAGGCTTTCTGTTATACACAACCGGAACTGGCGCATCAGTTGTTGCAGATGATTACCGATACCACCATCGAATACCTGCTGGCGCAGATTAGGGCCGGCGCCGATACGGTTCAGCTTTTCGACAGTTGGGGCGGATTGCTCGGACCTGCCGACTTCGAAAACTTCTCGCTCAGATACATGCGCCAGATTGTAGCCGCCGTGAAAGACCATGCACCTATCATCGTATTTGCAAAAGGCGCCTGGCATTCGCTGGAAGCTATGAGTAAAACAGGCGCTGCCGGATTGGGTATCGACTGGTGTGTACCTGCAGGCATGGCGCGCCAACTCGCCGGAAACAAAGTTTGTTTGCAGGGTAATTTTGATCCTGCCAAATTATTGTCTCCTATTCCGGTGATTGTGAAAGAAACAGAAGAGATGATCCGCGCCTTTGGAAAGAACCATTATATTGCCAACCTGGGTCACGGCATTTTACCGAATGTGCCCGTAGATCATGCGAGGGCATTTGTAGATACAGTAAAGAACTTCGACTATTCAACTTTATAAGATGATTTTACAAAGAAGAAACAGGATTTTAAGACAGAGTGCATCGATTCGTGCCCTGGTGGCAGAAAACCAACTGACGCCTGCTGATTTTATTGCACCGCTTTTTATTGAAGAAGGTACCGGGCTTGCAACGGAAATTCCTTCCATGAAGGGCTACTACCGTTATTCACTAGACAAGACCATTCAGGAAGTAAAACTGTTGTGGTCGTTGGGCATTAAAGCAGTGTTGATTTTTGTAAAATCGCCCGACGAATTAAAAGACAATACCGGGAAGGAAGCCTGGAATCCCGATGGCATTATGCAAAGAAGCATCAAAGCCATTAAAGATGCAGTTCCGGAAATGGTGGTGATGACCGATGTGGCGCTGGACCCTTATTCTTCTTATGGCCATGATGGCATTGTGAAAGACGGGGAAATCCTGAACGATGAAACCGTGGAGGCTCTGGTGAAAATGAGCCTGAGCCATGCTGCTGCCGGAGTGGATTTTCTGGCGCCCAGCGATATGATGGACGGAAGAATCGGCGCCATCCGTTCGGCCCTGGAGCAAAACGGGTATACCAGAACAGGCATCGTAAGCTACAGCGCTAAATATGCTTCCTGTTTTTATGGTCCGTTCAGGGATGCACTGGACAGCGCTCCGGGGTTTGGCGATAAGAAAACCTACCAGATGAATTATGCCAACCGGGTGGAAGCTGTAAAGGAAACACTGATGGACATTGAAGAAGGTGCGGATATTGTGATGGTGAAGCCCGCCATGGCCTATCTCGATATCATCCGTGAAATTAAAAACGCGGTGCAGGTTCCGGTGAGCGCCTATCATGTAAGTGGCGAATATGCCATGATCAAGGCGGCTGCGGAAAAGGGTTGGATTGATGAAAATAAAGCCATCATCGAAAGCCTGACCTCTATTAAGCGCGCGGGTGCGGATCTGATTGCCACCTATTTTGCCAAAGACGCTGCCAGATTGTTGCAGCAATAACTAAGAGATAAATACAAAGAAGATGTTTCAGTTAACCAGCAGTAAAGCTTTGTTTGAAAGAGCGCAGAAAAATATTCCCGGCGGTGTGAATTCTCCGGTTCGTGCATTTAAAAGTGTAGGCGGAACACCTGTGTTCATCCGGTCTGCGAAAGGCGCTTACCTGTTTGATGAGGATGGGAACCGATACATAGATTATATCGCTTCCTGGGGTCCCATGATTTTAGGACACGCTGTTCCTGAACTGGTACAAGCCATACAGGAGCAGGCCGCGCATTCCACTTCTTATGGTGCACCTACTTTGCTGGAAATTGAAATGGCGGAACTGGTGAACTCCATGGTGCCGAATGTAGACCTGATCCGGATGGTAAGCAGTGGTACGGAAGCCTGTATGAGCGCCATTCGCCTGGCCCGGGGATATACCGGAAAAAACAAGATCATCAAGTTTGAAGGTTGTTATCACGGACATGCAGACAGCTTCCTCGTGAAAGCAGGAAGCGGGCTGGCTACCTTCGATATTCAAACGGTGCCGGGTGTTACCGCCGGTGTGAGCGTAGATACATTAACCTGTGGCTACAATGATGTAGAAGGGGTGAAACAACTGGTGGCCGAACACAAAGGACATATTGCAGCCATCATTGTAGAACCGGTTGCAGGCAATATGGGTTGTATTCTTCCTGCCCCCGGATTCCTGGAAAGCCTGCGGCAGATTTGTGATGAAGAAAAGATTGTGTTGATTTTTGATGAAGTGATGACCGGCTTCCGGTTGGCCAAAGGAGGTGCACAGGAAAAACTGAATATCAGGGCCGACCTGGTTACCTATGGTAAAGTGATTGGTGGTGGTATGCCGGTGGGTGCATTTGGCGGAAAGCTGGAGATCATGCAACATATTGCCCCCCTGGGCAAGGTTTACCAGGCCGGAACACTGAGTGGTAATCCTATTGCCATGCGTGCCGGAATTACTTTGTTGTCGCTCTTAAATAAGGATGACCATTATACCTCGCTGGAAAAGAAAACCATCTACCTGAAAACCGGATTGGAAAAGGTTTTGGCCAAGGCTGGTATTCCGTTTGTGGTGAATCAGTTTGGTTCTATGATCAGTGTGCATTTCAGCAATCAGCCGGTTACGGATTTTGCCAGTTCCGCTGCATCCGACACTGCATTGTTTAATCGCTTCTTCCATGCGATGTTGCAGAGGGGAATCTATCTGCCGCCATCTGCTTACGAAAGCTGGTTCCTGAATGATGCGCTGAGTTACGATGACCTGGATTATACCATTGGTTCAGCGGAAGAAAGTATTTTGTCATTAGTTTAAACTGTTGTTATGGAAGTTAGTACTGCTCTTTTGAATAAATACAATGTACCCATCCCCAGGTATACCAGTTATCCAACGGTTCCTTATTGGGATGATACCATTGATGTTGAAAAATGGCAGCACTTATTTGTGAAGCGCTTCAATGAATGCAACGACAAAGAAGGCATCAGCCTTTACCTGCACCTTCCGTTCTGTGAAAAGCTCTGCACTTTCTGCGGATGCAATAAAAAGATTACCACCAATCACAGCGTAGAAGAGGAATACTTACAGGTGCTGTTGAAAGAATGGAAGCTGTATCGCGCACTGATGGGAAAGCAACCCGTATTGCGCGAACTGCATATCGGCGGTGGCACCCCCACCTTCTTTTCTCCTGAGAATTTAAAACGGATTTTCACCACCATTTTCGAAGATGCCATTGTTCCTGCAGCCCATGAGTTCAGCTTCGAAGGGCATCCCAATAATACCACCTATGAACACCTGAAAACCTTGTTCGATCTCGGGTTTAACCGGGTCAGCTATGGTATGCAGGACAGCAACCCCGAAGTGCAGACCGTGATCAACCGGATCCAGCCGCACGAAAATGTAGTTCGGGTGGTACAATGGGCCAGGGAAATCGGTTATGATTCCGTGAACCTCGACCTGGTGTACGGGCTTCCCTTACAGAACCCCGAACGCATGGCCAAAACCATCAACGACGCACTATCTGTAAAACCAGACAGGTTGGCTTTTTATAGTTATGCCCATGTGCCCTGGACCAGCAAAGCGCAGCGTTTGTTTGATGAAAACGATCTGCCTTCTGCCGAGGTGAAAATGCAGTTGTATCAATTAGGTAAAAAAATGTTTACCGAAAATGGCTACGATGATATTGGTATGGATCACTTTGCCCTGCCGACCGATTTAATGGTAAAAGTTGCAAAGCAGGGAACACTTCATCGCAATTTCATGGGTTACACCGTTCAGCAAACCGGGATGTTACTCGGCCTTGGGGTTTCCAGCATCAGCGATATCTATTATGGTTTTGCACAGAATAAAAAAACAATCCACGAATATTATGAGCAGGTAGAAAAAGGGGAACTGGCTGTGTTCAAGGGTTATTTCCTTTCTGCCGAAGATCAGGCCATGCGGCAGTATATTCTGGATGTTGCCTGTCTGGGTAAAACCAGCTTTCATCCGGAACACCTGGACCTCCTGCGTAAATATTCCTTCCCGGTATTGGCCGAACTGGAAAAAGATGCATTGGTTGTATGGAACGAACAGGGGCTGAAGCTGACCCCCCTGGGCAGGCATTTTATCCGTAACATCTGCAAGGCGTTCGACCTGAAATTATTGTCTGCAGAACACCAGAAACAAACTTTTAGTAAGGCGGTATGATTATACGCTCAGGAATATTTTCTTCTCGTAGAGAAAACGTAGAAAAATCCATTTGATGGCAACATACCCCAGCGCAATCACTACGGAATAGTATGTTTCACCGGACAGTTCGGCCAGCCAGCCTGTAATGGCTTTGGCACTGTATTCCCAGTCGATGAATTTTTCGGAGATGTAAATCAGTATAGAGTTCATGCCGATTACTTTAAAGAAAAAAGCCCATTTTCGGTACCCCAATACATCAATGATGTAGTAGAATAAAGCCAGTAGCAGCAAGCTGATACCGCCTGCCTGCAGCACAAAAGAACTGCTCCACAGGTTTTTATTAATGGGGAAATCGAAGTTCCAGATTTGTGCTATCAGCATGCAGACCAGGCCGGTCAGGGCCAGGTAAACTGCTTTTTGTTGCTTGCTCTGCACACCGCTCTTAAGAAGTGTTCCTGCCATGATTCCCAACAGTCCGGTACTGATGGCGGGGATGGTGGAAAAGAATCCTTCCGGATCGTGGATGCCCCTGTGAAGTTTACCAGGAATGATCAGTCGGTCCATATACGATGCAAAGTTGCCTTCGATCGTAAGGTCGCCGGGAGCAAAGCCTGGGGCCGCCGTAAATTTAAGGAGGAGCCAGTAGCCCAAAATCAATCCCAGGAACCAGGCAGCCTGCGCCCTGTGACCGGTATAGAGGTAAATGATATTGGCAAATAAATAGGCCAGGCCAATTCTTCCCAGTACAGACGGAAAACGGATTTCATTGAATGGAATAAGATGGGAGAGTCCGTTGTTGTAAAATATACCCAAAATCACCAGGATCATGGATCTTTTGAAAACCCTAAACAACAATTGTTGTTTAGATTTTCCTTTTTCCAGCTCACGCCCAACAGAATAAGGTGTGGCAACACCTGCCAGGAAGAGAAATAACGGGAAAATCAGGTCGTATAAAGTAAACCCATTCCATTCCGGATGTGTGAGCTGCCGCGAAATGGCGCCGGCAAGCGGATGTCCCGTGGCATTGTAGAAAGCATGGGCTATTTCTTCCGCGCCCATGATCCAGAACATATCGAAGCCTCTGAGCGCATCCAGCGAATACAATCTTTCTGTTTTTTTTGTTTCATCAGTGGCAGGGTGGGCTTGGATCATGATGTGATATTTGAAGGAAATTATTGAAATATTCATTTCTTGCGATATTGTTTTACCAACAAACCTGCATTTCTGCAAAATGGGGTACATAAAAGGGCCCCGTTCGGGGGCCCTGGTAAGCGGCAATCGTTCTCTATAGATGTTTTGCTGATTCCTAATGAAACTGCGCTGTTTCCGTACTGTCTTTCATGGCAACCGCAAAGAAAAGTCCCTGCTGCACCGTATTCTGCACGTAGTCGAAATAGCCCGTTCCAACAAAGGATTGGTGTTTAACGGTTTTGAAGCCATGTTCCTGTAGAGAAAATTCACGTTGTTGCAACTGAGAAAAGACTGCCATTCCTTTTTCCCGGTAAGCTTTGGATAATTCGAACATGGAGATATAGAGTGCGTGGAATCCTCGTTTAATGCAGCCGGTCATGTCTATGAAATTACCAAGGAATTGCACCTGTCGCAGGTACACAATCCTTATGCCAATGCAACACATGAGCATTACTGCCGCAGATGGGTGGCCGTTAATGCTATTCAGCATGTAGCCGACCAGGTTGCCAGAAAGAAATACAGACAACCCTATGTTGAAGCGCAAATTTCTCAATACTGGCAAACCCATAACCATTACCTCTGTATTGCTTTTTCCAAACCCCTCTCGAAGGGAGGTGAAGAAATGGTGAGTGTTATCATTGGATTACTGATTAACCAGAAACTTTTGCAGGCCATGCCTTTCATCAATGATCCGGCCATTCCGGTTAAAACGGTTCATACTACCTGCGAACAATGCAGTATCAAGGGCTGTAAAGAGCGCGCTGTTGCACCTGTTGAAATTCTGAAACAGGCGCAACAGGAAAAAATCAGTCAGGCGCTCAATCAGTTGAACCAGTCTTAGTCTGGTATGGTTAGGAATAAATTCTCAAAGTATTGCCCGTTAATGCGGTATTGTAAATGGTGAGCCCGTTGGAAGCATTTCCGTTCACCCCTGTTCCATTGAGGTTAAAAGCGGCGCCATGTGCGGTGCAGTACCATTGATTGCTATTGCTTCGGTAAGTGATCTGTTGTTTTCCTTCATGACTGCAAATGACGGTAGCTGCTGCGTATCCGTTAGCAGTTTTGGCAATCACTACCGCATTGGTGATCACATATCCGCCGGTGGTGGCCAGTGCGGCATTGGCGGCATCATTCAGGTTGATAGTGAAGTCTACCGGCCCGGAGGGAGTGGTAGCTTCTTTTTTGCAGGAGCCCAGGCAGGTGGCTGTAAGCGCAAATGCAGCGCCGAATCCGATCTTGTTCAAAAATTCTTTCCGGTCCATTGTTGTCAGTTTAATTGGTTAAGAGGATTTTGCTTTTTTTAGTTGGAAAATTCTGGAGAGATTGAATCCGAAACGGAGATCCACTTTTTCCCAGGTATTGGTGGTTTCTGTGATGAATGCACGTTCATTCATGCCGGCAGCATTGGAAAAATGAAGCTGAAATACGTGTCCGCCTGTTTCAATGTCTACGCCTACCGAAAGCGGATTGTAGTTCACCCCTTTTTCCAGACCATTGATATTGTAGAAATAATCCCAGGTAAATGCTATCCGCTGGCTGGCTTTGATTCTGCCGCCAAAGCCCACTGCAAATACATCATTGGGTTGCGTAGCCAGTGGAACCAGGTTATGGTGCACCATGGTAGGTGTGAGTTGCAATGAAATCCGGTCGCTGAATTTTCTTCCGATGATGGTTTGTACATAATAGGCCACTCTGGAAGAAAAATAGTTGGTTCTTGTGGGATCTGCAAATGGCAGGGTATTGATGGTGGCGCCTCCCACCAGTGCAATGGTTACCGGAAATGCGTGTGTACCTGCAGACTGGCGGATGGGTGCATATTTGATATAACCATCCAGTTCTTTTTTGAACGTACTGCGTCCTATGCCCACCTGCAATTTTCTGGTTAACCCAAAGTCGAGGCCAAGGCGCATACTTGCCTGATCCAGGCCAAAGAGATTCTTGGTTCCCTGGTTGATCTGCCCGAAGCGATGCAGGATTCTGAAATCCATGGTGCCGGGTGCGAGAAATTCCATAGAGTGTGCGTTGATGATGCGAATGGATTTAAATGCATTCGTAACAATTGTGTTGGGTTCTTTGCCATCGTCTACCAGGTCCAGCAGGTCTTTCTCCTGGGCCTTTACACCGAGCGACCATACAGATACTGCAAGGACGGCGATAATGCGAATCATACTATTTTTCATATTTGGTTCATTAGTGGGATGAGCAGTCTTTGGTTATTTGGTGAGCGGTTCCAGTGTACAGTCTACGGTGATTTTTGCCGTTTTGGCTACTTTGTCTGCCACCAGTTGCGGAATGCCGACTTTGTAATCGGAGAGTAGTGCAGGAAATATCGCCGATACGGTAACCTTGCCGTTTTTGATGGTCAGAGTTCCTTCTGTTTCCAACTCTTTTGTTTCGCCATGCATGGTTAATTTACCTTTCACTTTGGCAGGGTAACTGCCATCCTTTGCGTAATTAACAGCGGCATTGTTCAGAATAATTCCCTTGTAAATGGTTTTGGGAAATTTGTCGCTCTCTGCATAGTTTTCATTGAAATGTTCCATCATCAGCGCCCGGTCAAATTCAAATCCTTTCATTAAAACTGAAAATTGAATGTCCCCTGTTTTGCTATCCAGCACACAGGTGGCGTTTTTATTAACCCCGTCAATGTTTTCGGGAGATTTTGGAGTGGTGGCATCAAAACTGATTTTGCCTGTTTTGGTGAAGAACCTGTTCTGTGCCTGCGCGGCGCCGAGTAATCCGAACAGGGTAATCAGCATAAAAATTTTTTTCATTGTGTTTGGTTTTAGGTGAGGGGTATTTTGTTGAGTAGATATTTATTTATTGTTTTGCCGGAACGCACCGCGTCAGAATTACATCCGATCCGATGCCCAGGTCGTCTGCCATGAACCCGGTGCAGAGGCCTTTTATTTTCACCCGGCTGCCTTGTTCAAAAACAGCGGTGCTGCTGTACAGGCTGTCCAGGCTGCATCTTACCGAAGACATGGAGGAGGAATCCCCCAGTACCAGGATCTTGTTTCCCTTTTCATCCTGGTCTGTTTTTTTGAGTGTGCCGCTGATTTCGATTACCTGCGAAAGGTATTTAGCGTTGCTTCCCGCTTCATTGGCGGTAAAGTCGCTGATCAGTTCTACAGCGGTGACCCGGTAAGCTGCTTCTGCACCTGAGAGGTCTGCTGCTTTTCTGTTGAACTCTTTATAGGCATAGAAGGCTCCGGCGCCTGCCAGGCAGATGAGTGCCAGTAAAAGGAGCAATATGTTTTTTTTCTTCTTATTCATGTTGTATTGATTTAATTGTTGGGGCTGCCCGCATCAATCCATTTTTTGATGGTGGCAATTTCGCAGGCGGTCATTTTTGCTGCGCCTTTAGGCATGGGAGAATAGCCGGTTGCATGATTGATGCTTCCGTACAGCGACCCATTTACAGCGATCGCTTTATCGGTGGCATAGGTACTCATGGCCACGTTGCCCGACGGAAAGGAAATACTGTGACAACTGTAGCATTTCTGTTGCAGAATAGGAACCACTTTGGCCGAATAGGAAACTGTGCCAACGGTGTCGCAATTGGTTAATGCACCGGTAGGGTAAAGCAGTTCCTCTTTATCGTAGTAACACGAGTTGAGCAGGATGATACCGGCAAACAGCACCACCAGGGGAAGTATATTCTTCATCTTTTCTTTTTTTTAATTGTTTAACGCACCGGCTTCAATCCATTTTCTGATCTGGGTGATCTGGCAATCCTGCAATTTGGATCCTTTCGGCATTGGTGAATACCCGGTGGCATAGCTGATGGTGCCCAGCAGTCTTCCGTTTGTGGCATAGGTCTTTACCTGAGCATAGGTTGAAAGATCAATTCCGCCTCCGGCACTGGCTGCATTATGACAACCGGTACAATAGGTTTGCATCAAAGGCTGAACAGCCGCAGCATAGGTGATTTTTGTTGTATCGCAACCGCCGGTGCAGGCATTGTTTAGGGCGCCCTGGTTGATCCATTTTTGCACTTTTGCAATCTGGTCTGCAGTGAAAGCAGGCAAGGGGGGCAGTGGCATCCGTTCATCGCCTGATTTTACGAGCACTTTATACAGTTTACTGTTGGATGCATTGCCTGCGCTTACATAGGATCTGATTTTGTCGTAGCTGGAAAGATCCACTCCATCGGCATGCGAAACCGCATCATGACAGCCCGAGGTATTACAGCCCGAATTAATCAACGGGAACAGGTCGTTCTGAAAGTACACGGTATCCGAACTACAGGTAGAGCTTCCGGTATTGACTGTGCCGGGCGTAGTGGGAGAAGGAGATGGGGTGATCACCACATTTGGTGCTGGGGGGATTTCGTGCTTACAGGAAACCATCAGGAAGGGCACGGCAGCACAACCGAGCACAATGGTGGACAGGACTTTTTTCATTTTTTTTATGTTGTAGAGTAATAAGAGCGTATAAGTCTATCCATTGGCAGTGATATTGAAAAAATCGTGCCATGGAAAATAATCGCGATTAATTTTTTAGCGCTTTAACTTTCTTTTATGAAAGTCGTACACCCACCCTGCATAAATCCCTCTGCTGATAATGGGCGACTCACCCTTTCCGATCCCGGAGACCGGCAGGTTGATATAGGGTTCAATCCGGATACTTCCGATCTTTCCCAATTTATATTGATATCCCAAACTAAAATTGATGGTGGAAAACAGATTACCGGAAGCTTTGGTGAAAGCAACAGAACTCTTTTGTATTACACCATAAACCTCTTCCTCATATTCAAAGTCTTCCCGGTTAATGATATAGGAAGATATACCCGCGGTGGCAAACAAATTGTGTTTTTTCTTCAGCAGTACATCATACCTAACGGTTAGCGGAATCTCCAGTAGCCTGCTTTCTGATTCGATCCAAAGAATGGTTCCTGCAGGATTCAGGAATGCTTTGTTGGTATGGGTACCAGTGGTATAGTATTCTTTCTTCTCAAGGTGAATACCGCTTTCTATACTCCATCTCTTACCGAACCGGTATCCTGCCAGAAATTGCAAACTGTATCCCTGCCCTTTATTGGACTCAAATCCGACGGAACTTTTATCCTGTGCGAATAAGATACCAGCGTAGAAATTTTTGCTGCCTGGTGTTGCGTTCTTCTTTTCTTTTTTCAGATGGGGTGCCTGGGCAATGCTGTCTGTTGTAAAATCCTTCACAATGGAATCCGTTCTGAGACCGGTTGCCGCCCCGGTTGTTTTTTGTACTGCTGTATCTTTTAGCGGTGCTGCATCTTGTTCTGCCATTGCAGGATCCTGTTTCGGTGCAAATAATTTTTGGGCCGTTATTACTGTGGAAGCCTGCTGCTGCGCCGGTGTTTGCTGCTGCATTGGCGCCTGTTGTTTCCGGCGCATGGATGTTTGCTGTTGGGGTCGTGTGTATGCCTGCTGTTGCAGCGGCGCTGTTTTCTGTTTGTATAATTGATCTGCTGTAGAGTTGCGCTGCCCGTTTTCGAGCGATTCAATTACTTTTTGGTAAACCTGGTCTGCTATTTTTTTCTCTCTGCCCGTTATGGAATCTGAGCCGGATATTTTCTTTTTGATGATGTCATTGTTGTTTTGTTGCCCGGCTTTGTTCCACACAATCAGGCCGGTTACCAGTGAGGAAATGACGCCCACTGCCAGCAGCAATAAGAGAACAGTGGTGTTCCTTCTGTTGAAGAATGCAAAGGGCTTTCGCTCTTCTTTTTCGTTGAGCCTGCTCAAAACGCTGTCCCAGTCGGCACTGTCCGTATCCAGCGGATAGTGCTCGGCAGCCCTTTTAAACAGGTTCTCAAATTCTTTATCCTGGTTCTGATTCATATTTTTTTGGTTTCAAAAAAATCAGCCACTTTTTTCTGTAATATTTCTTTTGCCCTGAACAGGTTAGACTTTGATGTGCCAACGGATATGTTCAGCATGGAAGCAATTTCCGCATGACTGTATCCGTCTATCACATATAAGTTGAATACCTTGTTATACGCCGGTGGCAATTCTTTCAGGTAGCAAATCAATTCTTTATACATCAGCCTCGAATCTGCCTGGTCTGATGAAAACGGGAGATCGCTGCTGTCCGCTTCAGTGAGGTCCTCTGTTATTGCCCGGTTGCTTCTCCTGAGCTCATCTATAGCCGTATTAATGACAATCCTTTTCAGCCATCCCAGAAAACGCAACTCGAGCACCGTTTCGTGATCGGTTAGTTCAAATTGATGCAGATTCCGGAAGGCTTTCAAAAAAGCATCATTGGCCACCATCCTCGCATCATCGTACTGTGGAATGTACCGGAAAGCAACTTTTAATGCATATCCGTAATAGGCCTCATAGAGCTTTCTCTGGCTGTTCCGGTCAGATTTTAAGCTGTTTTTAAATATGGTGCTAAGCGGTAACAAGTTGATGATAAAGATGTTCTTTGCTGATATAATACGGAACCCGGTTACAAAAGGTTGCGCCTGCTCCCTAATTTAATTCTTTTTCGCGGTGGTATCCGCCCTCATTTGTTGTAATTACTTCAAAAAAACAGTATATTTAATGTCTTAAACAGAATAATTATGCCTACCGGTACTGTAAAATGGTTCAACGATGCAAAGGGTTTTGGATTTATTAAGCCAGATGATGGCGGTGAAGACCTGTTTGCACATTTTTCTGCCATCAATATGGGCGGATTTAAATCCCTCAAAGAAGGTCAGAAAGTTTCCTTTGATATTGTTGACGGAAAGAAGGGCAAGCAGGCCGGTAATATCCAGAGCGCGGAGTAGTTTTCCTCCCGGTCTAGTCTAAGCAATCCAGCCTGGAACCGTAACTGCGTTTCCGGAATGGATGTATGCTCAGCATAATATATCCACCTCCATTTAGTGCAGGGTCTCTTTTCAGCAGGCCAATATGGTGCATTCCGGCAACCAGCGGGCCGGCTTTGAATGCGGCTCCCAGCCACCATTGCCCCTGTGTATTGTATTGAACAGGCAGGTAGAATCCCCAGTTAAGGATTTCCCACCTGGGTGTGATAGTGAGTAGATTTGTTTCTCTTGTATTCAGTTGATTAAATTGATAGGTGCTGCGCAGGTTCAGGCTGAGTTCAGCATTTACATAGAAATGGTTTCCCAGGTTTCTGTCGGCATTCAGGATGATTCTCGAAGGTCCGGCAATGCTGAATTTGGAGGGCAGGGTCGTAACAGTTTGAAAAACGGTAGCCAGAGAGTCTCTCAGGCTCCTGGCCGAATTGATTGAACTGAATTTGTTGTAGAGGTCCTGGTTGGTGACAGACTGATCCGGATTGCTGAACTGTCCGGTATACCTGCTGTTGGTGTATTGACTGTTGCCGATATCCATCAGGCTCAGGCCCAGTTTCCAGCGATAAGGGGCCGGTTCTCCTTCGCCTGTTACCGTTTCTGTATCGTATGCCAGGTATTCCAGCCCTATGCTAAGTCCGAAACTGGTGAGGGATTGTTTGAAAATTGATTTGGCATTATCTGCCGCTCCGGACTGATTATTGGTGGCATCGTAGTTGGCGGAATAGCCGAAACCGGCACTGCCATCTACCAGCGAATAAATGGTATCGCCCGGAAGAATGGTTTCCGCGTAGCTTAGTTTGTTGACCCGGGCATAGGAGCCGGAGATATTCTTCATGATCTGCAAAGTAATTCCCCCGCTTAGTTTACTGTTCTGTGTTTCTTTCAATACATGGCTGTAGTTCAGATTCCCTTCCAACCACCCGCTGTGAATGCCGATCCCCTGCATGGCATCTGTTGTTCTGTTGCCGATCAGAAATTTTTTCAGCGAGTTGATGGAGTCGTTGAAATTGAATGCACTGGTCCTGATATGGTTATAGGTACGGATGCGTAGCCCGCCTGCCAGGCTTGTTCTGGCGTTGATCTTATACATAGCATTCAGCAGGCTGATATCCATGTTTTGGTGCAACCATCTTTTTTGATTGCCCGGTGTAAGCCGGAGGCTCCCATCTGCAAAAGCAGTAATCCGGCCGTTTTTGATCTCCGCGCTGTTGGTGGCATTCGCCAGTTGAAAAGAAAACAGGTTGAGGTCCCATTTATGAACGCTGTTAACCGGGGAGGCCGGGTTGTTAAACATGCCGGCGGCGCCTGCAAAGGAAGATCCATGCAGGGCGTGGTATTGCTGGGCGATTCCCTGTTGAACGGCAACTAAACAGCATAGTTGTAAAACCAACAGGAGGTGGGGGATATTTTTGCGCATAACTGGTCCGCTAGAATAACGGATTTAGCGCTCAAATATGCAAAAAACGGATCAATATTTCCTTAAAATAAGAATCCCCTCGTAGAAACGAAGGGATTTTTTTCGATTGCTTGCCATTATAAGAGAGTCTTTATCTGCTTATTGAGCCATAAAGATAGGACTC
>DATFAP010000043.1:0-74873 GCA_035254545.1 Sediminibacterium sp.
TATCAAATGAACAAATAGTTCTTTTTACTGTGGGGTGATGAAATTTTTGGCAGACATGCCCTCTTGTCTCGGGGGTGAGGATCACAGGATAAATATAGCATAGAGCCGTTTAGCTGCAAAGCCGAGCGACCAGGGTCGACCACTGAACTTTGTGCTACAACTAACTGCCTCGTGGAGGTTCGACCCCTCCCCCTACAGCACAGCCTTTTACTAACGCCTTGTAAATATTTGATTTACAAGGCGTTTTTTATTTTAGGTTGGAGCCATCTCACTTGAAAAGCCTTATGAATAAGCGTAATATATAGGCTGATATGACTGCAGCCGATCCTATGATCACCTGAAATCGCTTCGTAAAAATCACCAAGCCAGTCTATTGTTTCCTTCAACTTGTGCTATTGAATGTCCTGTGATATCTGGCAATAATTATCATTGATTTGTTCTTCAGTTAAATCCCGGACTTTCGGGGTTTCCTGAAATAGCAATTAGCTTAGCAGGTGGAGTAGCCCTCCTGTCTTTCATTTGTTCACTATTCGTAGGTTTCTTTCCTATAAAGCAAATAGGTTGTCCATGGTGAGCTCGCTTTGTATTAGTTTATTATAATAAGCATTCCTGACAGTACCATACGTGGTAATCATGGTGAGAAAAATTGTCTTTTGGGTTTTTGTTACACCCACAAAGACAAGATGTTTCTGATATACCGATCTGATCAGGAATGTTTTGCCCACCCTTCGTCTGCCATACACAGCAATAAGCTCAGGTGACTTCGAAGTAAGGGCATCTTCCAGAATCTGTTTTTCGGCACGCCGTCCTATTAGTTCTTCCATAGTAAAATGGGATTTGGCTGCGTTTATTTTTTTTATAGTCAGCCAAAAGTTGGTCTTTTAAGCCAGTTTTGGCCAGATTTATTTCCCGATTTTATGCATATTCACCCATAAAGCAGGAGGGGGAAGCGGGTATCAATCAACTTCGGGATACGGCTCGTACAATTGCACCGGATCTGGCCATGGAGGTAGAGTTTGATAAACTGAACAGAATCATCAGCTCTCTATTAGCGACGCATTCGGCGAAAGGCCTGGTCTCGGCATCTGCAAAAGCATTGTTTATGATGTTCATCATTTCGGAAGTGCACCCCTTCCTGGACGGGAACGGCAGAATTGCACGTGTAATGATGAATGCAGAATTAGTGAATGCCGGAGAATCCAAAATCATTATCCCCACTGTTTACCGGGACGATTATATCGGTGCATTGCGTAGACTCACTCGCAGGGGTGATTGCGATCCGTATATAAGGATGATGGATCGCGCCCATGCGTTCAGTGAAAATGTTTATGGAGATAACCGTAATGAAATGGAAAGTTATCTGCGAATTTGTAATGCATTTTACGAAGACAATGAAGGAAGGGTGCTCCGGATTGTTCCTCCGACTATATAAAAATCATCACCAATGCTAAAATCAAACCTGCAAACGCAAAGTACATGCCCTTTTTAAAAATGGTGGTTTTTGGAAGGAACATCCAGAACGCCGACAGCACAAAAAAGAACAGCGATACGCCGAAAAAAATATTCAGGAAAAACAGGGGTTGTTTGGAAGTGGCCTTATGCATTTTGGTCATTTTATCCAACACATAGGGCAGCGATTTGGCAGTATAATTGGCAACGCCGGTTTCCTTGTTGTAGGTGCCTTGTTTAAAATACAGCAGATTGCCTTCTTCGCGTTCTACTTT
Source organism: Sediminibacterium sp. (assembly GCA_035254545.1). Classification (GTDB taxonomy): domain Bacteria; phylum Bacteroidota; class Bacteroidia; order Chitinophagales; family Chitinophagaceae; genus Sediminibacterium. Next base: position 1,725 of record DATFAP010000043.1, read on the forward strand.
CAGGTTCTTGATCTTCAGTTCGCTTCCCAGGTTCTCACTGCTTACATTTGGCTTGATCTGTTTTTCGATTTGCTTCTCCTTTTTCAGAAAATCGGTTTCCCTGAAGATCATGATGATACCGCTAATGGAGTATACTGCCATAATGCCCGCCAGGAAGAACCCCAGGTATCTGTGATAAACCCTCATTTTGTGTTGTGTGCTGCTGCTCATATCCTTTTTTTTAAAAATAATATTTTCTGTTTGAATGGAACGCAGCTTCTCTGTTTTATCCGGTGAAGCCGGGTTCTTTACCGGCAATAATCCATTACCGCTTTGAATACCGCTGCCCTTACCGGGCTGAGATTGTAATATTCTCCTTTGGCCGACAGCCCTGTATGCTGGCGGTTTACCAGTAGTATTACGGAGATATTGCATGCAGGAATCACGGCGATGCTAGTTCCTGTGAAGCCGGTATGTCCATATGAGCCAGCCGGCCCGTTTTTCAGCAATGAAATGGATGGATCCATCATCCACCCAAGCCCGTTGTTGAACCGGTCTTTGGTCAGAAATTCGCTGATGGTTGTTTCGGAAATAAATTGTTCTCCGTTAATCCTTCCCTTGTGTTGTAACATATCTACCAGCCGCTGAATATCGTCGATGGTGGAGAAGATGCCCGCGGCTCCGGAAACGCCTCCGTTGGCATACCAGGCATTGCCGTCGTTTACTTCACCGGCTAACTGGTATTGTCTCCATCCATTCCAGGAATTGGGGTCAATCTCTTTTCTACGGAATCCCAACGCAGAATCATATACCATCCGCTTCTCGTATGGATTGCCGAAGGAGGTTGGGGCAATTGGTAAGCTGTTCCCGTTTTTTAGCGGGTTGTACATGGTGTGTTTCATGCCCAGTGGTACAAAGATTTTCTCCTTTACAAAACGATCGAGCGGTAAGCCGGAAACAACTTCTGTGATCTGGCCCAGGATTGTGAAACCCAGATCGCTGTACCTGCGTTGCTTTCCGATGGAGTCGAACAGGGGGAGCTCGCTGATCAGTTTGAATGTTGCCTGCTTATTATCAGACCGGTAATACATCGGATACCATTCCAGGATGCCCGAAGTGTGGGTGAGCAGGTGCCGGATCGTGATGGTCCGCTTTTCCGGTGTATCAAATGACCTGATGTATTTGCTCACCCGGTCATCTACCGATAGCTGATGCCTGTCTGCCAGGTACATGATGGCGGTGGTGGTGCCGATCACTTTGGTGAGGGATGCCAGATCAAATAGATGATGCAGGGTCATTTTTTTGGGTGCTGCCAGCAATTGATGATCCTGGTTCCACAAGGCTGCATTTCCGTATGCCTTTTTTTGAATGACCTGATCCTGCTGTTTAATCAGGATCACCGCACCCGGGATGAACTGATTGCTTACCTGCGATTGAAAAATGCTGTCGATGGTTAGCTTCAGCACCCGTTGCTTTGCAGTATCTGGCATTTGTAGCGTGTGATCCGGACTGGTTATATGCTGCTGTGTGTTGATCTTCTGTATACCTGCAACTCCCGCAAACAGGAGTAAAAAATAAGCTATGCGCATGGCGTTGGGTTTATTGAACATGATGGGCGTTGATCGGGCCTTTTGTTTTTCGGAGTAATATTTCTGTATAGCCTTGCTTCACAAAGTTTTCCAACTCGCCAACGGGTTTAAATCCGAAATCCTTATAAAGTTTGAGCGCCCCGCTATTAAAAGAGGAAACACAGATGAACATATTGGGGGAAACGGCAGATATCCTTTCCTCGCAAAACTGTAGTAACCGGGTTCCGTATCCCTGCCCCCGGTGCCGGCTGCTGATACAGAGCGTTTGTATGTATCCTTTGAATGATCCGCTCATTTGTAAAATCACGAACCCTGCAATTGCCTCACCTGCCTGTAGCACATAACACTCTTTGGAAGGGCCCTCAAAAGCCCGTAAACATTCGTTGTATTCCATCCCCAGGGTGATCCAGGGATCTGATGCTGCCATCATTGCTGCGCAGGCCTGCACTTCTTCCTGCCCGGATAGCAGCCGGATATTAGTGGTTGGGTGTGAACTCATGCTTTTTTTGTTTGAAGATGATCAGCAATAAGATGGTAACAAGGGCATTGGTCAGGATATTGAGGAATCCAAAGTTGAACTGAAACGCCCGGTTCGCATATTCGTTCAGCAGGTACGTAGCAATTGGCGCAACGATGCATGCAACCGGCACCCATTTTTCTGTTGGTTTGATCCTGGTGAATAAACCGGTAAGGTACAATCCCAGTAGCGGGCCGTAGGTATATCCGGCAATGGTGAAAATGGTATTGATGATGGCTCCCTTACTGTTCCAGAATGAGAGTACGATCAGGAACATCACGATATTCACGCCCAGCAATACCCTGTTTTTAATCATCATTTTTCTCTCGTGGGGCTGGTTGGCATAATCCATGAAGTCGTAGCTGAAAGAAGTGGTTAATGCTGCAATGCAGGAGTCTATACTTGCAAATGTAGACGCAATCACCCCAATAAAGAATGCAATCACTCCTATCTGTCCGAAATGGTTCAGCGTTAGCATAGGATATACCTCATCGGTGGCGGTGAATATCCCATTAGCCGATGGGAGGGCGATTCCCTTTTGCGCTGCAAACAGGTACAGTAAAACGCCTAGCCCAAGAAAAAGTGTTTGTGCCAATGCAATGAAAAAGCTGAAGGTGAGCACGTTCCTGGTAGCATCCTTTCTGTTTTTCACAGTAAGCGTTTTCTGCATCATACTCTGGTCGAGCCCCACCAGTGCAATGGTGATCAGCATGCCGGAAATAAATTGTTTATAGAAATTAGAGCCGGCCTGCGGGTCCCAGTTGAATATGCGGGAGTATGGGTGGTTGGCAATGGCGTGGATCATACCTGTTGTAGTAAGACCCAGCGAATGCCTGATCGATACAATCGAAATAATGATCACACTGATCAGGAAGAATGATTGCAGGGCATCTGTCCATACAATGGTTTTAACACCCGATTTATTGGTATACAACCAGATCATTGCGAGTACAATGATGATGGTAACAAAGTGGGGTATATGGAGCGGATCAAAAAATGCTGCCTGTAAGATTTTAATGGAAAGCAATAGCCTTAAGGCTGCGCCGAATGATTGAGATACCAGGAAGAACAAGGATCCTGTTTTATAAGTGGTGGTCCCGAATCGTATGTTCAGGTAGGTATAGATTGAAACCAGCTTTAGCTTATAAAACAATGGTGTTAATACGAATGCAATGAACAAATAGCCGGCAATGGTGCCGAGAATAAACTGAAAATAGTAGAGGTGGTTGTTGCCTACATCGCCGGGTATGGATACAAGCGATACCGCTGAAATTCCCGATCCGATCATTCCAAATGCTACCAGGAACCAGGGCGATTGGCGGTCTCCGTCGAAAAAACTATTGTCTTTTGTATGTCTCGATGTTAATCTTGCAATGAACATCAGCAGGAGAAAATAAACAAGAATGATCAGAAAGATAATGCCCGGGCTCATAAAACCTGATTGATGAATACAGCCAAATCTACCAATTCACATTGAAGATACCGTACTCATCAATCGGTTTATTCTGGTTATTTTATCCTGAATCTCCAGCCTGCATAGAACATCCGGCCGGTTACCGGGCCCCAGACCATGGATGCATCAAAGTACGGGCTGAATGGCTGACTGGCTGCTATGATCACATTCTGCTGGAACATATCGGTGAGATTCTCCGCTCCAACATAAAAATCCATTGCCCGTTTTTTGCCAACCGTTTTACTGATCTGTGCACTCATCTGTATAAAATCTGGTGAATAAGTCTCCAGTCTGTATGGCGGTGGATTGTCCTGGGTGTAAGGAATCCGTTTCTGACCATTATAGGTGATGGTATAATCAAATTTCCAGTAATTCCCCGTGGTATAGTCGATGCTTAGAAACGCGCGGTGGCCGGATATGAATGGCCTTTTCAGCAGTTCTGTTCCGTAGGTAGATTTAACATCGAAGAAGCGGTAAGCCAGACGCACGTCCAGTTTGGTGGCCGGCACCATGCTCAGCTCTGCCTGAAAACTGTTGGAATATGATTTTCCCTGCAGGTTGTAAAACCTTACCTGCCTGGCATTCTCTACATCCACTACCACCTGGTTGGTGAAATCGTTCCTGAAAAAGTCTACACCGAAACTTGCGTCCCGCTGAAACAACCTGAACTTCTGGTCAATGCTGATGCCTTTGTTCCAGGCTACTTCCGGATTCAGTCCATAAGCTTTCCCTGCATCTGCAGTAATGATATTCACTTGTCTGGCGCTTACGAAAACACTGGTGTTTTCTGCAAATATATTAGCTGTGCGCTGCCCTCTTCCTGCACTTGCGCGAATCACCGTTCCCTTAAATGGCTCATAACGAAGGTTTAGCCTGGGTGTTACAAACGCTCCGAAAAGGTTGTTGTGGTCGGCCCTGATGCCCGCTACTGCACTGAACTTGCTGTTGGCGGTGTAGGTATATTCGAAGAATGCTCCGGGTACCACTTCAGTTCTTCTGTAATTGCCGGCCTTAAAGGTTTCATTGTATTTGTCGTACTGGAAACTTAAGCCTGTTCTGAACTTGTGATTGGTGTTGCCGATAATAGACTGATAGATCAGGTTGCTGTAAAAGCTTTGCTGTCTGGCATTGTAACCGGTTAATCCAAAGTAGGAATCCTGTGTATGGCTGATGCCGGCCAGTTGCAATCCGATGCTCTTGTATACTTTTTGCGGAAATACATAGCCGATCTTGGCAAATCCTTCATAGCGTTCCGTATTGATGCCCAGGCCGTAATGATTGGTGGTATTTTTATCGGCGGCTTTATCAAATGTGGTCTGGCCTCCGATGCGTTTATCGCTCATGACTTTTATACCAAACTGAGCCATGAGTCCGTTCAGGTTATCGTACCGGTACCGGTTTACCATGCTGAACTGATTGCCGGTAGGCAGGTCTCTGAAACCGTCTTTATTATAATCCACCTGTTTGTTGGTCAGAAAATTATCGTGCAGCAATAAGCCTGCGGACCAATGCTTTCCCAGCCTGGTGTTGAGGTTCAGGTTCAGATCGGTCTTGCCGGCATCATTCATATAAATATTAGCCAGCAACTGCTCCGCGGTTTCCGGCTTTTTCAGTTCCACGTTAATTTGTCCTGCAATGCTTTCAAATCCATTTGCTACAGAACCCACTCCTTTGGTTAGCTGGATGGATTCAATCCAGGGACCTGCAATGGAGTTCAATCCCAATGGAGTTGCAATGCCCCTTGGTCCCGGTAAATTTTCCACGGTGAGTTGAGAATAGTTGCCACTCAGGCCCAGTAACTGAATTTGTTTGGAACCGGTGACTGCGTCGTTGTACGCAACATCCACAGAGGGGTTGGTTTCAAAACTTTCACTCAGGTTGCAGCAGGCTGCTTTTAAAAGTTCTTTTGCCGTCATTATCTCCGTTCTGATTGGGCTGATGGTTGCAATATAGCTGGAACGCGGGCTGGTTTTTACAGTCACATTCCTTAACTGGTTGTTGTTGGCCATAACAATCTTCAGTTCATTGGCGTTGCCCACTGCAATGGTGTCGGGTGTATAGCCTGTGTAGCTTACTACCAGCCTGGTGTCGGTACCGGTGTGACGGATTTCAAAATATCCCAGGCTGTCTGCCAGTACACCTTTGTTGGTACCCAGCCAGAATATGCTGGCGCCTCCCAGCGGGTTGAACTCCCCTTTGTTGTTGGCTTCCAATACAATTCCCCTGATGGTTTGCAGCCCGGGTGTACCTTCTGTCGGTGCATCGACTCCTGCGGTGTTTTTTTCATTGCCATGTGAGGCTGTGATATTGCCCCGATACAGGCAGCACTCGGGCAGGTCGTTGTATACAACGTCTTTTGCTTTCTTGGTTTCCAGGTCGTGTCCCACGCCCAGGATTCTGTTTTTAATTTTGTCGAGGCTGGTTTCCGATGGATTAAATGTTAACGAAAGTATTTTCGATTCAATCCCCCAGTCGGCCTTTTTTACGCCTCTTCCGTTTGCGGCTGTTTCTATGCGCTCTTTACACATTTCACAGGCGCCGTATACTTTAAAATGTACAGTGGTATCTGTTCCCTGTTTCCCGCTTTGGGCAATGACTGTGCCCGACAATAACAGCAAACAGAACAGAATTATATTTTTCATTGCTTTCATCTTCATAAAATTTTTAAGTATTCCCGGAGAACCTTTGCCCCCCGGGAATGATCATTCTTCGGGCACTAGTGCTTTGCCTTGGTTTCTGTTAAATCCATTCCACATTTGGAGCACTTGCCTTTTTTGTTGCTGGTTACATCGGCATGCATAGGGCATGAATAATGTTTCACGGGCTTCAGGGCCATTTTGCATTTGCTGCATTTGTCTGTAGCTGTTCCGGTGATTTCCGGGTGCATGGGACAACTGTAAGCCGTTTTAGCGGTAGTGTCGCTTTTGGGGGGTTGTGTCTGTGCGAATGTGCTGAGACTGATGCATGCAGCCATGAACAGCAGGATTGCTTTTTTCATTTGTTGTTGTTTTATGATGATGAGAAGAAGATGCCTGATTGGTATATAAACGGCAAAGGGCAGCTATAATTTATAGTGCCTGTCTACTGAAGGTTGCAGTATCAGATCCGGTAAACGCAGTCGAAAAGATAAATCGGGATGCCATTGCGCAATGGCGGGGGGTTGCTGTATTGAGCAACAGTGAAACTGCTTTGGGGAATGGCTGCCGGCTGAAATGCCGGAATTGCGAAATGCAGTTCTGTGAAAAGCTTAACCAGGCTCCAGGCATTTCCTTCGCCGTAATGATTGTCTTTTACTTTGAAGAATTTGTAAGTGGTTTTGCAACACTTATCCATTTTAATATCCATACTGCATTTTTCATCTGCAGTGGGTGTGTAGGCGATGCTGGTAGATTTGAGCTTATTGCAGCAATAAAAAGATTTCACACTCAGCCCAAACGTGGCTGTGGTGTAAATGCTGATTAGTAATACGAGAATAAGCTTTTTCACAGAACGAAGTTAGTGAGTTACCTGCTGAAAATTGTTACAGATCCTATAAAATACCCAAAAACGATGCCTGCGGCGGGCCGGCAGCCTGCCCGGCAGCCCTTTTTTCGGTAGCCTTGCTTTATCTTCGCGCCCATGGGCCAGAAAAAACTCATTCGTTTTGAAGCAATTAAGTCTTTTGCCAACGTGCTGGAATATCCGCAAAACATGAAGGGGAAGTGGAAGGATTTTTTTAAAAACAGCCATCCGCTTACACTCGAACTGGCCTGTGGCAAGGGAGAATATGCCGTTGGACTGGGCAGAATGTACCCGGAACGCAACTTTATTGGAGTTGATATTAAGGGCAATCGCATCTGGAGAGGCGCCAAAACTGCGCTGGAAGAGGGTTTGAGCAATGTGGCTTTTGTACGGTCTCATATTGATAAGGTTACCGACTATTTTCTGCCGGGAGAGGTCAATGAGCTCTGGATCACTTTTCCCGACCCGCAGTTGCGGGCGTCCCGGGCAAAGAAAAGGCTGACCCATCCCCATTTCCTGCGGCTGTACCAACAGATTCTTCAGAAAGATGGTCTGATTCACCTGAAAACAGACAGCCCCCGTCTCTATAATTTTACCCTTACGGTCATCAACTTATTTGGCCTGGAATTGTTAGAACATACGGATAATGTGTATGCAGATGACCTGGTTAAGCCGGAACTGACTATTAAAACACATTATGAGGGATTGGATATTGCGCAGAGCAACCGGATTCATTATATCTGCTTCCGCATTAATCAACCCCTTCCCAAAGAAAAAGACATTGAGCTAAAAAACCTTTTCAGTGAAGAAGAACCTGGTTGAGTCGGTAGACTTTTATTACGACAACAACGGATACATGGTGTTTACAGAGAAGCACCACCTGGAGAAGGGGTACTGTTGCGGGCATGGATGCAGGCATTGCCCCTACGCATATGAATGTGTTCCCGAACCCAGAAGAACCGAGCTGCTGGAACAAAAAAGGATAACCGGTCAATGATTTACTGATCAATTGTCTGATATTGTTGCCCGGATAATAAACCACTGTATGCCTCCAAAAAAAGATTCAGGTCGTTTAAAACAAGTTCTTCCCAGCGGAGTAAAGGATATCTCTTTTTTTGAACAGGTTTATGAAGTAGTAAAGCTGGTTCCCAAAGGCAGGGTTACCACCTATGGTGCCATTGCTTTTTTTCTGGGGGCAAGGTCCAGCGCCCGGATGGTTGGATGGGCCATGAATGCTGCTCATGGAATGCCCGATGTTCCTGCTCACCGGGTGGTGAACAGGAATGGCATGCTGTCGGGTAAAATGCATTTTGACACCCCCTCCACCATGGAACGTTTATTGAAAAAAGAAAAAGTTAAAGTCTTGAATGATCAGATTGCAGACTTTGGAAAAATATTCTGGGATCCTGCTGTGGAATTATCTTGACTTATATTTGCGGCCCATGAAAACGAAACCAGCCTTACATACCATATTGTCGCCCCGTTTACTGGATATCTATGACGTGTCTAATAGTATTGTAGTGATCATTGATGTATTCAGGGCTACTTCCACGATTGCTACTGCATTATACAACGGGGCATCCAGGGTAATTCCCGTAGACAGCGTCGATAAATGTATCCAGATTGGTAAAACTACCGGGGGCATTACTGCAGGTGAGAGAGACGGTAAAATTATTCCGGGACTGGAACACGGAAATTCTCCCGCAGAATATCCCCGTGAATTTGTGGAAGGGAAAACACTGGTGCTGACTACCACCAACGGCACCCGGTTGCTTCATATGGCATTGCAGAACGGCGCATCTGAAGTGGTGACCGGATCTTTCCCCAATCTTTCGGCTATTTGCGATCACCTGGTGTCGGAGAAAAAGAATGTGATCCTGGGCTGCTCTGCCTGGAAAGACCGGTTTAACCTGGAGGATACCCTGTTTGCCGGTGCAGTTATTGAAAGAATTCAAAAGCATTTTACCATCCATTGCGATAGCAGCCTGATGGCTGAAAACATGTACGGACTGCATAAAAATGACCTGAAATCTTTTATTCGTAACACTACGCACTGGCATCGGCTGGCGCAATATGGCCTGGAAAAAGACCTGGAATACTGTGTTACGCCCGACCAGGCCAATATTCTCCCTTTTTACCGGAACGGAGACCTGATTGTGGCTTAAAAACAAGGATTAACAAACATTTCATCCACATCAGTTTAATTGCCTTCCAAAATAGGGTTGCTTTCCTTTAATTTTGCAAATTGGTCTTTTTTGACCGATTTATCAGCATGGCACTACCGTATTTAGTAAAACATATTTACAATAACGCTACAGAGGAAGTAATCCGCAGAGGAAAAAAAATTCATGCGCTGGGCAATGTTGAACTGATTGAACACGACGACCTGATGGGCAATGTGATCTTTCGGGTTAAGGATGACGGCTATGCTACTTTCTACAAAGTGCATATCAACCAGTTTAAAGATCCCAAAACAGTTTCACTCCGTTGCACCTGTCCGTATAACCTCTCTGAGGTTTGCAGGCACAAGGCTGGTGCGCTTTTTCATCTGCAGGATATGCTCGATAAAAACCTGCTGGGCGATAAGGAAACGCTTTACGATCAGAAACATACGGTAGTAAAAATCAAAGCGCTTGACCTGAAACTGTTCAGGATGCTCACTTCCACAGAAACCTTCGATAAAGCGCAGGAATACCTCAGGAGCAATACCGCCAACCTGCTGGAAGCAAAAAATGAACGGGTTGTTGCAGAGGTAGACCTGGAGGGTGAAAAACACCGTGTGGTATTGCAGAAAAACGAAGAACGGAATTTTGATACCAGTTGTACCTGCAGCAGTGAAATTGCGCATCCGTTGTGTGTACATAAAACCATTGTATTTCTTCAGTTGCTGAAGAATCATGGGGCAGGGTACTTCGACAGTATCCGGAACTGGGATAAAGAAAAAAATAAATTACTGGCCCTTTACGGGTACTCACTGGATGACGACCTGAAGGGTAAATTTGAATTTACCTATACAGACGGAAAACCTTTCCTGCGTGTGCTGGATACCACTATCAGGCGCTTGTCGGTTACCCCGGCCGCAGAGTCCCGGCCTAAACCGGTGGAAACCATGGTTACCGCTTCCGAAACAATGGATGAACCTGCGCTGCCTTCTATGAAAATGGGGTTGGTGATTACAACACAACAATCGCAGTATCCTTACACACAGCTCGAACTGGTGCAGGGTGAACCCGATGATTCCAATACCAGGTTTGTTTCCAGGATTGCCAGGCTGGATCTGACCAAGTTTATTAACACGGAGGTTTTTTCGGAGGACGATAAAATGTTGTTACAGCAACTGCGTAAGCTCATGTCTTCCGAAGTAAGCCGCTACCTGAACAGGAACTCCCCGTTCAGCGGCATCTGGGAAAACATTATTCAGCAGCACGATGATGAACTTCCGGAGGAAACCAGGCACCTGATCAATGAATACCTTCATCCGAAGTACAAGAAGCTGTTTACTGAATTGAACAGCAGCCCCTTTGTATTTTACCTGCCCTCCGGCAAAAGTTTTACTACGGCCAACCTGGATCAGGCACATTTATCCGGTCATTTTATCAGCCCTGAGTTTGAAATTAGTTATAAAGACAACCAGTATATTGTTGACTGCCGTATTAAGCTGCCGCTGGCCGATTTGAATATTGCGGAAAATGCGAGCGATACCCATTTCCTGTTTCAATATAACCAGCAGTTCTTTATCTGGAAGAAAGCAGAAGATATTTTGCTGGTAGAGAAATTCCTGCCCACCGGTAAAATGGTGATTGAAGCTGCCGACTGGTCGCACCGTTTACAGGAATTTATTCTCCCCCTGTCTAAGGAGTATGGCGTTCATTTCACCAACGTGAAGAAGGAGGAGATTAAAGATGCAAAACCAGAACTAAAAATATTGCTGAAGGAGAAGGGGGAATACCTTTTGTTTCAGCCGGTATTCAACTACAGGGGCTATGATGTGGCCAATACCGACAAAGAAAAAATATTCTTCCCTGTAGCAGATAAGCTGCTGGTGATTCACCGGAATATTCCGGCGGAACAGGAACTGATGCAGCGTGTTGAAGGATTGCATTCGGGTTTCGTTAAACCCCTGGAAACCAATGTGCTGGCTTTAAAGGGGAAAGAAGTTCTCCGGAACAACTGGTTTTTTCTGTTCATTGATGCAGTGAAAGACATGAACATCCCTGTCTTTGGTTTTGAGGCGCTGAAGAATTTCCGCTTCAATACTGCTAAGCCTTCTACCAAAATATTCATCAGCAGTAATACCGACTGGTTCGATGCAAAAGTAGAGATCCTTTTCGGTGAGCAGAAAGTTACGGTAGACGAGGTGAAGAAAGCCCTTGCCAATAAACAGCAATTTGTACAGCTAAACGATGGCACCCTCGGTATTCTTCCGGAAGAATGGATTAAGAAATATGCGCTTCTGTTTAGAGTGGGGGATGGAAGAGCCGGTGAAATGAAGTTGAGCAAGTATCATTTCAGTGTAATTGAAGAGCTGTATATGCAACGCGACGAGCAGGAACTCTTTTTTCAGCTTGAAGAAAAATATGAACGTCTCAGAGGTCATCATTCTATTAAACCTATTCCGGCGCCGGAACACCTGAAATCGGTGTTGCGTCCTTACCAGGAGAGCGGGTTTCAATGGCTCAACTATCTGCGCGAAGTACAATGGGGCGGCATCCTGGCAGATGATATGGGTTTGGGTAAAACCATTCAGGCATTGAGTTTTCTGCATCACCTGAAGGCCGAGAGCGGCACATTAAAAGCATTGGTAGTTTGTCCTACTACCTTGTTGTACAACTGGCAGAACGAGATTAAAAAATTCACACCGGCCCTTTCCTATTATATTCACCACGGCGGATTGCGGGTGAAAGAAGGCATATCGGACGAAAATATCGATGTAATCATTACTACCTATGGTACGCTGAGAAGCGATATCAAGCAGTTTGTTGAGGTGAAATTTGATTACGTGATCCTGGATGAAAGCCAGGCTATTAAAAACCCGGCAAGTAAAGTGACCAAGGCGGCATCGCTGCTGAAAGCCACCAGCAGGCTTTGTTTGAGCGGTACACCGTTGCAGAATAATACTTTCGACATCTTTGCCCAGATGAACTTCCTGAATCCCGGTATGCTGGGCAGCATGGAATTTTTTAAACAGGAGTTCTCTATTCCGATTGATAAATTTGGAGAGAAGGAACAGAAAGACCATTTGCGTAAACTCCTCTTTCCTTTCATTCTTCGCAGAACGAAAGAACAGGTGGCCAAGGATCTTCCGGAGAAACAGGAAATGGTCCTTTTCTGTGATATGGGCGAAGAACAACGCAGGATTTACGATGCCTACAGAAATGATTACCGCGATAAGATTCTGGGAGTAGTGGAAAACCAGGGTATACAGAAATCGCAACTCACCATTTTACAGGGGTTGATGAAACTCCGGCAGATTTGCGATAGCCCCGCTATTGTAAAAGAAGAAGAGCAGTTTCCGAATGTTTCCGTAAAACTGGAAGAGCTGGGGAGAGAGATTACCGAAAATATCAGCAACCACAAGGCGCTTGTGTTCTCGCAGTTTCTGGGGATGCTCTCGCTGATCAAAGAGAAAATGAAAGAGCTTGGGGTGGATTATGAATATTTTGATGGAAGCAGTACCGTGAACGAGCGGGAACGTGCTATCCAGCGGTTTCAGAATGATGAAAATTGCCGGGTATTCCTGATTTCCCTCAAAGCGGGTGGGGTGGGTTTGAACCTTACCGCTGCGGATTATGTATACATTGTTGACCCCTGGTGGAACCCTGCTGTGGAACAACAGGCTATTGACCGGACGCACCGTATCGGGCAAACCAAGAATATTTTTGCTTACCGTATGATCTGTACGGATACGGTGGAAGATAAAATCCTGAAACTGCAGGAACGCAAACGCAACCTGGCGAGGGATGTTATTGCAGATGATGAAGGGTTTGTGAAAACACTCACTAAAGAAGACGTGGAATACCTGTTCAGCTAATTGCCGTTGACCGATTCTCCTTTTATTCGACACTGTTCACCGATTTTAAAGTATTTTGAATGTACTGCTTCCAATTATCATAATAGCTTGCCTCTGATCTGTAACAGCGGGTTCTTTCGGAAAAGAACTCCTTATTTTACATTATCAAGCAGGCTTATTTATGAAAAGATTTTTTGCAGTACTGTTATTGCTGACCTCATATGCCTCTGCAGAGGCGCAGAATACCGGTACTTTAAAGGGGAAACTGGTGGATACCGTGGGTAAACAGATGTTGAAGGATGCTTCCATTACTGTGCTGGATGCAAAGGACTCTACATTGGAAGTATTCGGGCTTGCCAAATCCGATGGAAGTTTTTTGCTCGAAAACATCAGCCTGGGCGAAATGATCCTGCAAATAAAGTTCCAGGGCTATGAACCACTTTCCCGGAAACTTCAGTTTACGAAACAGCAGCATACCATCGATCTGGGATCAGTATACCTGCAAATGTCTGCCAATGACCTGGGTAATGTTACGGTAACCCAATCTCCGGTTACCATCAAAAAAGATACGGTTGAGTTCAACGCATCGTCTTTCAAAACCAAACCAAATGCTGTAATGGAAGATGTGTTGAAGAAGCTGCCCGGTGTTCAGGTTGATAAGGATGGAACGATCAAGGCGCAGGGCGAAAATGTACAGCGGATACTGGTGGACGGTAAAAGATTTTTTGGAGATGACCCCAAGCTGGCCTCCAAAAACCTGCCCCCGGATATGATAGATAAAATCCAGGTATTCGACGCTCTGAGCGACCAGAGCGCATTCACCGGATTTGATGATGGTAACAGAATTAAGACCATCAATATCACTACCAAAAAAGACAAGCGAAAAGGGTTTTTCGGAAAAGCGGTAGTGGGCGCCGGCTCCGATTCCAAAGAAGGCAGATTCGATAATAATATCAACCTCAGTCATTTTAACGGAGACATGCAGCTTACCCTGATTGGGCAGGCCAACAACGTAAATAAGCAAAATTTCAGCGTGCAGGACCTGCTGGGATCTTTGGGCGGCGGGAATTTCGGTGGGGGAAGAGGCGGTGGAGGAGGTGGTGGTGGCGCCACCGCAGTAAGTGGATTGCTGGGTACCGGCAGTGGCGGTGGAATTGTGAATACATGGGCAGGGGGCCTGAACTATAAAGATGTATGGGGAACAAAAACCCAGGTTTCCGGCAGTTACTTTTTCAACGACCAGAAAACCTACAGAGACCAGAACAGTTATACGCAGAACCTGATTCCGGGCAACCCCGATTCATCTATTTTTAATTCGCAGTTGCAGCATTCCGTAACACAAAACCAGAATCACCGGATCAACTTTAACATTGAACACCAGTTTGATTCTTCCAACTCCCTGATCATCCGGCCAAACCTGAGTTTTCAACAAACCGATGCTCAAACGGATCAGACTACTTTTTCTACAAAAGGTCCGGCAAAATCACTGAACAACTCCGTATCTGCTACCAACCGGCAGAACGATGGTTATAACGCGTCACTCGAGGCAACTTTCCGCCACCGTTTTGCAAAAAAGGGAAGAACCTATTCCATTGCAGTTAATCCGGGGAGAAATATCAACGACGGCAACACATCTAATTATTCCATCAACAATTACTTCAACACGGCCAGCCCTTATTCGGATACCATTAACCAGCGGGGCATTACCAGCAGGGATGCCAATACATTCAACGCTACTTTGTCTTATACTGAGCCGATTGGCAAAAACCAGATCCTGGAGATCAACTACAATTATAACAGTAATACCAATAACTCCGGCACCAGAACCTACGCTTTCAACCCGGTTAGCGGCCAATACGATCAAACAGTGACCAACCTGACCAATGAATTTGAAAATACTTTTCAATCCAACAGGATAACCCTGAACTATCGCCTGCAACATGCCAAATATAATTTCAGCATTGGAACAGGTGTTCAGGCAGGCGACCTGACCAGTAAGAACATTACCAAAGACAGTTCCATCCTTCAGCATTTTGTGAACTTCTTCCCGACCATGAATTTTCGCTATGATTTCTCCAAAACCAGAAACCTTCGGATTTTCTATAATGGCAGAACGGCACAACCCTCTGCTGCCCAGTTGCAGCCGGTGATCGATAATTCCAACCCGCTGAATATCAAAACCGGAAATCCCGAACTGAAACAACAATTCATTCATAGCTTCCGGGTGATGTACAATTCCTTTGATATGTTTACGCAACGGCTGGTATTTGCTACTGTCAATGCCAGCTTTACGGCCAATGATATACAGAATTCCACTGTTTTCCTGGCCAACGGAGCCCAGTTTACCAAGCCCGTTAACCTGGATGGCACTTATAATATCAATGGATTTTTCAATTATGGATTTCCGCTGAAAAAGCCGAAGAGCAATATCAACCTGTCTTTGAACCTCAGCAGATCGCAGAGCCAGACCCTGGTGAATACACAAAGCAACTATACCCGCAATACCAGTGCGGGATTCAATGCATCCTGGACCACCAACCTGAAAGAGAATTTTGACATGAACTTCTCCTCCAATTCTTCATTCACCTTTGCCCGGTACACCTTGCAGCCGCAACAGAACGGAGATTATTTTACACAGACCCTTTCGGCAGAGCCTACTTTTTACAGCAAAAACGGATGGGTTATTTCATCCGATTTCAGCTATGTGAAAAACACCGGCAGGGCCGAAGGATACAATACCAGTATCCCGCTCTGGAGCGCGAGCATTGCCAAACAACTCTTTAAAAAGAAAGAGGGCGAGCTTAAACTGTATGTATTTGACCTGTTGAACCAAAATGTGAGTGTAACCAGGAATATTACCGGGAATACCATTCAGGACGTTTCATCCAGGGTGCTTTCCCGTTATTTTATGGTCAGCTTTACCTATAACCTGCGCAGGTTTGGTGCCCAGGGACAACAACAGCGGAACCCTATGATGGAGATGTTCCGTGGTAACAGGCCTCCGGGAGGAAACAGGATGATCCGCGACTTCCGACAATAGAAAATGCTGTTCCGGGATTGTTTCCGGGGTTAATTTTTTGTATTTTCTTAAAATTGACCGTTTATATGCTAAAAGTGCTAATTTTACAGCCTCAAATCAAGATGGCAATAGCGAATACATACCATTTTATCCTGACTGGCCGTTCACATTCCGCTGAACCGGTAAGTTTCCCGTCTGTCGTATTGCCGCGACCTCGACGCGGTTTCTGATAGGACGAGCAACTGGCACTTGCCCCTATCAGTGGAAATTTCCCCGAAAGTGAATCAGGCAGAGGGCCCCCTCGATCATTCTTTTTAATTATTAGCAAGTTGGAACAGCAAATCATTGTACGTGTAGCAAACAGCAACGATACACAGTATGCAAAGATCATTACAGATGAGATGGAATCATCTGCAAAGGCAAGAGGTACCGGAATTGCCAAGAGAAGCCCGGATTATGTTGCAAAGAAAATGGAAGAAGGCAAGGCTGTTATTGCGCTGGAAGCAAATGGCGATTGGGTTGGCTTCTGTTATATAGAAGTGTGGGGACATGAACAGTTTGTGGCAAACAGCGGATTGATTGTTTCTCCGAAATACCGGAAAAGCGGAGTAGCCAAACAGATCAAGCAGACCATCTTTAATCTTTCCCGCCAGAAATATCCCAATGCGAAAATTTTTGGATTGACCACCGGCCTGGCCGTGATGAAAATCAACAGCGACCTGGGTTATGAACCTGTTACTTACAGTGAGCTTACGGATGATGAAGAGTTCTGGGCGGGCTGCAAGAGTTGTGTGAATTATGATATCCTGATGAGCAAAAACCGGAAGAACTGTATGTGTACGGCCATGCTTTACGATCCTGCGGATCATTTTGAACCTGCAGAAACTTCTGCCGACTTCAGGCAGAACTCCAAATTGTATGAGCGTTTCATGAAATTGAAGCAAAGTAAACTGATGAATATCTTCAGAAAGAAAACATTATTCAGCATTTTTTTTAATTTATAAACAGGAGTAACATGCAATCGAAAAAACTGGTACTGGGATTCAGCGGAGGTTTGGATACCACTTATTGCGCCATCTATCTGTCGCAGGAAAAAGGGTATGAGGTACATAGTGTAATTGTAAATACCGGTGGATTCAGCGAAGCTGAACTGCAACATATAGAAAAACATGCCTATTCCCTGGGTGTAAAAACACATACCACCATTGACGCGGTAAAAAGCTATTACGATAAGATTGTCAAATACCTGATCTACGGTAATGTATTAAAAAACAATACCTATCCTTTAAGCGTAAGCGCCGAGCGACTGAGCCAGGCCGTACATATTGCCGAACACGCCAAAAAAATGGACGCTGTTGCCGTGGCGCACGGAAGCACCGGCGCCGGTAACGACCAGGTTCGTTTTGATATGATCTTCCATATCCTGATACCTGAACTGGAAATTCTTACCCCGATCCGCGATCTGAAGATCAGCCGTGAGGCTGAAATTGAATACCTGAAAGCCAAAGGGGTTGAAATGAATTTTGGGAAAGCCGCTTATTCCATCAATAAAGGCCTTTGGGGTACCAGTGTGGGCGGCAGAGAAACCCTCTATTCAAAAGGAATACTCCCCGAAGAAGCCTGGCCTACACAGGTTACTAAAACCGGATCAGAAGAAGTTAAAATCCACTTTGAGAAAGGGGAGATCACGATGATCAATACCCAGGCTTTTGATCATCCGGCACATGCCATCCAATACCTGCAGACCCTGGCAGGTCCTTACGGAGTGGGAAGAGATATTCATGTGGGCGATACCATCATCGGTATCAAAGGCCGTGTTGGTTTTGAGGCGGCGGCACCTATGGTGATTCTGAAAGCACACCACGCTTTGGAAAAACATGTGCTTACCAAATGGCAGTTGAGTTGGAAAGAACAATTGGCGCATTTTTATGGCAACTGGTTGCACGAAGGGCAGATCATGGATCCTGTAATGCGCGATATTGAAGCCTACCTCGAAAATTCCCAGGCGCATGTAACCGGGGATGTTTTCATACAACTGATGCCTTACCGTTTCCAGGTGATCGGCATTGAATCTGCTTATGATCTGATGAGCAGCAAGTTTGGCCATTATGGTGAAATGAATACGGGTTGGAGTGGTGAAGACGTTCGCGGCTTCTCTAAGATCTTCGCCAACCAGATTGTTATTTATAACAGTATTAAAGCTTCCGCAAATGATTAGGGCGGGCATAGCCGGAGGCGCCGGTTATACCGGTGGCGAGTTGATCCGTTTGCTGATCAATCACCCGGGCGCGGAATTGTCTTTTGTGCTGAGTGGCAGCAACGCCGGCAATCCTTTGTACAAAGTGCATGCGGATCTGGTGGGCGACACCGCTATGCGGTTCACCGATCAGATCCATACAGATATAGACGTATTGTTTCTTTGTGTGGGTCATGGGGATGCTAAAAAATTCCTGACAGAGAATCCTGTTCCTGATACCGTGAAAGTGATTGATCTTTCGCAGGATTTCAGGCTGGCTCCCCATGCAACATCTGGTAACAGAACTTTTGTATACGGACTTCCGGAACTCAATAAGGCAGCCATTCAAACGGCCGGCAATATTGCCAATCCGGGGTGTTTTGCCACTGCGATTCAGTTAGGGTTATTGCCACTGGCCAAAGCGGGTATATTGGGAGATGTATATACAACAGGGATTACCGGATCAACCGGAGCAGGACAAGGACTGAGCAATACCGCTCATTTTAGCTGGAGAGCCAACAATATACAGGCCTACAAATCGCTGTCGCACCAGCATATTTACGAAATCACCCAATCCATTAACCAGTTGCAACATGAGGACCCTCTTTCTGCATCAGGAGAAGGGCGGGGTGTTCGCTTCGTGCCATGGAGAGGCGATTTTACCCGCGGCATTTATGTGAGCTCTATTGTTGATTGCGGTCTGCCACTGGAAGAAATCAAAAAACTCTTCAGGGAATTTTACCAGGACGCGGCTTTCACTCATTTCAGCGACACCATGATAGACCTGAAACAGGTGGTGAACACGAATAAGTGCCTGGTGCATGTGGAGAAGCAAGGCGATAAACTGGTAGTGCACAGCACTATTGATAACCTGTTAAAAGGTGCAAGCGGACAGGCCGTTCAAAATATGAACCTGCTGTTTGGTTTGGAAGAAACAACCGGATTAAAATTGAAAGCCAATTATTTTTAGAACTATGAAATTATTTGATGTATACCCGCTGAACAATATTGCCATTACAAGAGCGCTTGGTTCTTATGTGTGGGATGATCACGGTGTTCAGTATTTAGATATGTATGGCGGACATGCCGTAATCAGTATCGGACATACCCATCCGCATTGGGTGAAACGTATTGAGGATCAGTTGGAAAAAATTGCTTTCTATTCTAATTCTGTCCTGATTCCCGTACAGCAGCAACTGGCCGATAAGCTGGCCCAGGTGAGCGGAAAGGAGGATTACCAGCTTTTTCTTTGCAACAGTGGTGCAGAAGCCAATGAGAATGCTTTGAAACTGGCTTCTTTTCATACAGGCAGGAAAAAAATTGTAGCATTCAGTAAGTCGTTTCACGGAAGAACTTCGCTGGCAGTGGCCGTTACAGACAACCCTTCCATTGTTGCACCCGTTAATGAAACCACGAATGTTATTTTTCTTCCTTTCAATGATGTGGAGGCTTTGAATGCCTGCTTTCAGAAAGAAGGAGACCATATTGCTGCTGTAATTACCGAAGGCATCCAGGGTGTTGGCGGGATCAATGTTGCCTCCGATGCGTTCCTGAAAGCCATCCGTTTGCGCTGCGATGAGCATGGTGCCGTATTTATTGCCGACAGTGTTCAATGTGGTTATGGAAGAAGCGGTCATTTTTTTGCGCATGATGCCGCAGGCATTCAGGCCGATATTTATTCTATGGCAAAAGGTATGGGTAACGGTTTTCCCATTGGCGGAATCCTGATTGCTCCGCATATTAAACCCAAACATGGCATGCTGGGCACCACTTTTGGTGGTAATCACCTGGCTTGTGCTGCTGCGCTGGCGGTGCTGGAAGTGATTGAACAGGAAAACCTGATCAGTATGGCCAAGCAGAGGGGTATGTACCTGATCAACCAACTGAAATCCATCGAAGGAATTGAAAATGTAAGAGGCAAGGGATTGATGATTGGATTTGATGTTCCCGAAAAACTGAAAGAGTTAAAGAAAAAATTACTGACCGATTATAATGTATTTACCGGAGAAGCAAAACCGAATGTGATCCGACTGCTTCCTTCATTGGCTTTGTCCAGAAAACAGGCCGATGAATTTTTGGATGCTTTGAAAGAATCAATTCAGGAACTTCTTCAAAATGAAGGATAATATATGCAACAGTTTATTTCCGTAAATGATGTAGACAACATCAATGCGCTGGTAAAAAAAGCGCTTGCTTATAAGCAAAATCCGTTCATGGACCACCACCTGGGAAAGGGCAAACGGATTGGATTATTATTCCTGAATCCAAGCCTGCGTACCAGGCTGAGTACACAGGTGGCTGCTTCTAACCTGGGTATGGAGGCCGTTGTTTTCAACGTAGACAAAGAGGGATGGGCGCTTGAGTTTGAAGAAGGTGCCATTATGAGCGGATCCACTGCCGAACATATTAAGGATGCCGCACCGATCCTGGGGCAGTATTTCGATATACTGGCCATCAGAACATTTCCCTCTCTTAAAAACAGAATTGATGATTACAGCGAAATGTACATCACGCAGTTTATAAAATATGCCGGCGTTCCAGTAGTGAGTCTGGAGAGTGCTACCCTGCATCCGCTTCAATCGCTTACGGATATTATTACCATTCAGGAGGAAGTGAATATGCAACCGGAAAAATTTGCTTTTCGCAAACCTAAAGTGGTATTGACCTGGGCTCCGCATGTTAAACCGCTTCCACAGTGTGTGGCCAATAGCTTTGCACAATGGATCAATGCCTGGGAAGGCGCCAGTTTTGTAATTACACATCCGCAGGATTATGAACTCTCTGATCAGTTCACCAGGGGGGCAACCATTCTGCACAACCAGGGGGCTGCGCTAAAAGATGCAGACTTCGTATACGTAAAGAACTGGAGTACCTATAATGATTACGGCAAGATTTATGAAAATGATCCAGCCTGGATGCTGACCGATGAAAAACTGAAAGCAACCAATGATGCCAAAGTAATGCACTGCCTGCCGGTTAGAAGAAATGTGGAACTGAGTGATGAAATACTGGACGGGAAACACAGCCTGGTAACCCGCCAGGCAGGAAACAGGGTATGGGCGGCGCAGACTGTTCTGTCGGAAATATTGAGCACGGCCAAATAAAAATATATGCAAAAACTGTATATCATAAAAATCGGAGGGAATATCGTAGACGATGAATCTGCACTTTCATCCTTCCTGCAGTCGTTTGCAAATATTCAGGAACATAAGGTGTTGGTTCATGGCGGCGGAAAGCTGGCTACCAGGCTGGCGGAGGCCATGGGCGTTCAACAGCAGATGGTGGACGGAAGAAGGATCACGGATGCAGAAACTCTGAAGATTGTAACCATGGTATATGCCGGTTACATCAACAAAAACATTGTTGCACAGTTGCAGCAACTCAAATGCAATGCTGTTGGAATCTGCGGCGCCGATGGCAATGCAATTCTTGCGCATAAAAGAGAAAATGTGAATCACTCCGGTGAGGCCATCGATTATGGCTTTGTAGGAGACGTGGATGCCGTGAATGCAACTTTCTTTCAGCAACTACTGGGGCAGCACGTTACGCCTGTGATTGCTCCGATTACCCACAACGGTTCCGGACAGTTATTAAATACCAACGCAGATACTATTGCTCAGGAAACCGCTACGGCGCTGAGCGCCTTCTACGATACCACGCTGATTTATTCATTTGAGAAATCGGGTGTATTGCTGGATACCAATGATGAAAACTCCGTAATCCCGGAAATTCGACCGGGTTACTTCCGGGAATTAAAAACAAAAGAATTGATATTCGCCGGAATGATACCAAAGCTCGACAATGCTTTTTCGGCTATCAACAAAGGAGTAACAAAAGTCATTATTGGTAACGCAAATCACCTGGAACAACTCATACAGGGAAGTTCCGGAACAACTATTTTAAATGAATAACAATACCTTATACACGGCAGCAGTTGAACTTTTAACGCAACTGATTGCGACCCCTTCTTTCAGTAAGGAGGAAGACAAGACCGCATCGGTTATTGAACAGTTTTTTCAGTTACACGACATACCCTCGCATCGTTTTCTGAACAATGTTTGGACTGTAAATAAGCATTTTGATGCTTCCCGGCCATCTATATTACTGAACTCCCACCACGATACGGTAAAACCCAATAAGGGATATACCATTGACCCATTTGATCCTGTGCAACAGGATGGCAAACTATTTGGTCTGGGAAGCAATGATGCCGGCGGCTGCCTGGTTTCACTGGCTGTTACATTCCTCCATTTTTATGCACAGGAAAACCTGGCATACAATATTGTATTTGCTGCAAGTGCGGAGGAAGAGATTTCCGGTAACAATGGTATAGAGGCCTTGTTGCCCCAACTGCCTTCGCTGGACTTTGGCATTGTGGGCGAGCCAACCTTACTGAATATGGCCGTGGCGGAGCGTGGGCTGATGGTGCTGGATGCAGAAACCTTTGGAGTTGCAGGGCACGCTGCCAGGAATGAGGGGGAGAATGCCCTGTATAAGGCGGTGAAAGACATTGAGTGGATCCAACACCATCGCTTCGAAAAAGTAAGTGATCTGCTGGGCGAGGTGAAGATGACCGTAACCTCTTTTCAGACAGACAACAAACAACACAATGTTGTTCCTGCACATGCACAATACCTGATTGATGTTCGGGTAAATGAACTCTATTCCTTTGAAGAAGTGCTGGAAGTGCTGAAACAGCATGTATCTGCCACCATTACTCCCCGAAGTACCCGCCTGAGATCTACATCTATATCACTGGATCATCCACTGGTACAGGCCGGCATTAAACTGGGAAGGTCCTATTATGGCAGCCCTACCACCAGCGATAAGGCATTGATGTATTTCCCCACCCTCAAGATGGGGCCCGGAGACAGTGCCAGAAGCCATACTGCCAACGAATTTATTTACCTTGATGAAATCAGGCAGGGCATTGATATGTATATTCAGCTTTTAAAACAGGTATTATGAAGTTGTGGAGCAAAACAAACACCAGTACCGCAGCGGCTGTAGATCAGTTCACTGTTGGTAAAGACAAAGAGTTTGATCAGTTGCTGGCACCCTTTGATGTACTGGGTTCCATTGCACATACCAGGATGCTTGCTACCGTTGGCCTGCTTACTGCGGCAGAATCGGTATTGCTGGTAAAAGCCCTGCAAAAAATCTATACAAAGGTTTCCGCAGAAGGGTTTACCATCCCCGCCGGTGTGGAAGACATTCACTCCTACGTGGAGTTCCTGCTTACCGAAGAGTTGGGAGACGCCGGTAAAAAAATTCACAGTGCCAGAAGCAGAAACGACCAGGTGCTGGTGGATATTAAATTGTTTCTCCGGGCTTCCATTAAAGACCTGGTATTGGAAACAGCGCAGCTCTTTGTATTGCTTCAGCAGCAGAGTGAAAAATACAAAACACATTTATTGCCTGGCTATACACACCTGCAACTGGCAATGCCCTCCTCCTTTGGATTGTGGTTTGGGGCTTATGCAGAAAGCCTGGTAGATGATATGGTAATGCTGGAAGCGGCATATAAAGTGGTGAACAAAAATCCTCTGGGATCGGCTGCAGGATACGGTTCTTCCTTCCCGATCAACAGAACGCTGACCACCGAACTGCTGGGTTTTGAACACCTCAATTACAATGTGGTATACGCCCAGATGGGAAGGGGTAAGACCGAAAGAATTGTTGCTGCCGCAATGGCGAATATTGCAGATACACTGGCAAGGCTCAGCATGGACATGTGCCTGTATCTGAATCAGAATTTCAGCTTTGTTTCTTTTCCGGCAGAATTGACCACCGGCTCCAGCATCATGCCGCATAAAAAAAATCCGGATGTTTTTGAACTGGTGAGGTCTTATTGCAATCGCTTAAAGGCCCTTCCGAACGAAATTACCATGATGACCACCAATCTTCCTTCGGGATACCAGCGCGACCTGCAATTGCTGAAGGAACACTTATTTCCTGCATTTACCGAACTGCGCAACTGTTTGCAGATGGTACACCTGATGTTGTCTAATATTGAAGTAAAGCAGTCGATTGTAGAAGATGAAAAATACCGTTTCCTCTTCAGCGTGGAGGAAGTGAACAAGCTGGTGTTGAATGGCGTTCCATTCCGCGATGCCTATAAACAGGTGGGGGAGTCCATTGAAAAAGGTCGTTTTACCTATACCACCCATGTACAGCATACCCATGAGGGTAGCATCGGCAACCTTTGCACAGAACAGATTGCAGAAATGATGAAAAAAACAATTGAGGGCTTTGAATTTAATAAACCGGAAAAAGCCATACAATCACTTTTATCCTGATATTGCAGACTATAATGATAATCAACAGATGAAAAAATTCCTTTTTACGTTTATTTTCGGAACAGTTGCAATGGCTGTTTCTGCTCAGTCCAAAACAACTAAACCCGCCCCTAAAGCCACTGGTAAGCCTGTGGCAACTACTGCTGTACCTGTATTAAAAAACAGTACAGATAGCGCCAGTTATGCTTTGGGTATGCGAATTGCCCAAAACCTGAAATCACAGGGACTGGATCCACTGAATCTGGCCGTTTTTCAAAAGGGAATGACCGATGCATTGCAGGGTAAAAAGCCGGTGATTGCCGACGAATTGCTCGATAATTGCATTGGTAGTTTTCAACAGTCTGTGAGCGCCAAAAAAGCGCTGGTAGCCCGTAAAGCTGCATCTGAGTTCCTGGCGGTAAATGGCAGGCGCAAAGGGGTGGTTACACTTCCCAGCGGCATGCAGTACGAAATTATCAAGGCAGGAACGGATACCGTAAAACCAACCCTGGCCAGTAAAGTAAAATGCCACTATCACGGTACATTGATCAATGGAGATATTTTCGACAGTTCCGTAGAAAGAGGTGAACCCATCAGTTTCCCCCTGGGCAATGTGATCAGAGGCTGGCAGGAAGGGCTGCAACTGATGACCGTAGGCAGCAAATGGAAATTATTCATTCCTGCAGATCTTGCCTATGGAGATCAGCAGAAAGGCGACAAAATTGTTCCGGGTTCCTTACTGATCTTTGAGGTGGAATTATTGGGAATTGAATAATACTATTAACCTTGGTTAACCTTTGAGTAAAGTTGGTTAACCCTTTATACTGAAGAAGCCGGCTACTTTCGTTTACAAAATTTGTATATGAAAGCAGTCGGTTTTTTTATTCTCTTTTTCCTGGCCGGGATATCGCTGAAAGCACAGCCTTCCGGTTCCGTCATTACAGGCATGGTCTACGATTCCCTCTATAAAAAAGGGCTTTCTTATGCCACGGTATCGGTGGTTCATCAGCAGGATTCCACGCTGGTGAGTTTTACCCGGGCCGATTCTACAGGGAGGTTCAGATTGGCCGGCATCCCCCAAGGGAACTACCTGATTTCTTTTTCCTATGTTGGATACCTGCCTGTATGGAAATCGATTCAACTGAACACCGGCGAGCAACTGAACCTGGGCAATGTGCCGGTTACTGATTTGCAGCATGCTGGGGAAGTAACCGTTACCGCAAGACGCCCGCCCGTTACAATTAACAATGATACGGTGGAATTTAATACGGAGAACTTCAAAACTCAGCCCAATGCAGTAGTGGAAGATCTGCTAAAAAAACTACCGGGTGTTACGGTTGATAAAGACGGAACAGTGAATGTAAACGGACAGCGGGTGAATCGTTTTCTGGTGAATGGCAAGGAGTTTTTTACCGGAGATCCCAAACTGGCTACCAGGAACCTGGATGCTGATGCAATTGATAAAGTGCAGGTCTTCGATAAAAAGAGTGACCGTTCTGAATTTACCGGCATCGACGATGGTCAGTCAGAAAAAGCCATCAACCTGAAACTGAAGAAGGATCGAAATAATTCATTATTTGGCAAAATCACTGCAGGTGTGGGTACCCGGGAACGCTATGACGCACAAACCAATATCAACCAGTTTAAGGGAGATCGGCAAATGTCGCTGATTGGAATGGGTAACAATACCAATCGGCAGGGGTTCTCCCTTTCGGATGTAATGAATTTTACCGGTGATCTTGCAAGGGGCGCCCGCAACGGTGGCGGTATCAATATCCGGATCGGGCCCAATGACGACAACGGCGGACTGCCCGTTTCCGGGATGGGTCCCAATCAGCAGGGTGTTGCCACTACTTATGCCGGCGGATTAAATTATAATAATAGCTGGAACAAAAAAACAGATCTCAACTTAAACGGAATCGGGTCGGATGTTAACCTGGCAACCAACCGGGAAGTGAGCCGGCAGAACCTCCTGCCGGGGAATAGTTTTGCGTATAATGCAAAAAGCAGCGATGTGAGGCATAGCTGGCAGCAGCGGCTCAACGCGGTACTGGATCAGCGTTTCGATAGCTTTACTTCGGTGAAGTTTACACCACAGATTACCCTGCAGCAAAATGAAAACAGCAGTAGCAGCAACTATGTTTCTTCAGATAATGCAGGTATTAAACTGAATGAGGGCTCAACTTTATCTCAGACCAGGTCGGAAGCTTTTAACCTCAACAGCAACCTGCTCTTAAGGCACCGGTTTAAAAAGAAGGGAAGAACCCTTTCATCTACCATCAGCCTGGCCTATAACTCCAGTAAACAGAATGGCAGCCTGAATACCACCAACCGGTTCTATTCCGGCGGCGTTGCCTTACCGGATTCGGTGATTCAGCAGGTCAACAGCCGTGACGCCGATACCAGAAGCATCGGGGCCAACCTCGTTTACACAGAACCCGTTGGTAAAAAGTCTTTGCTGGAGATCAACGGATTTTATAATACCAATACCGGCAAGAGTATCAGGAACACCTATGATTACAATGGCATAAACGGCAAGTATGATCATCGGAACCTCCTGCTAAGTAACGATTTCAACAGTAGGTATCAATACGGCGGCGGCGGAATTAACTTTCGTTCCAATATCCAAAAACTCAGTATAACCACAGGCGCCAATCTGCAGTTTGCAGCGCTGGAAAGTACCAATAATTCCAATGCCGGTTTTATACAACGCTCATTTACAGATATCCTTCCTTCGGTGAATATTCAATACAGGCGCAGGAACACGAGCACATTGGGATTGGTGTACAGTACATCCACCACTCAACCTTCCACTTTCCAGTTGCAGCCGGTGGCTGATATCAGCGATCCGCTGAATACCTACATAGGTAATCCCGATCTGAAAAGAAGCTACACTCAATCTGTTACCCTGAATATGTCTTCGGTAGATATCTACACGCAGAATAACCTGTTTGCATTCCTGTCTTATTCCAAAACAGATGATGCCGTGATCACTTCGGATCTGATTAAGCCCAATGGTTCCAGGGTTTCTACCCCGGTCAATGCCAACGGAAATTATTTCCTGGTTGCCAACCTGAGCGCAGGCAGGCCCTTGAAGAAATTGAAATCGAGAGTAGATTTTGGTATCGGCGCTAATCTGTTCAGAAATATGAGCCTGGTCAACGGCGCTGAAAATGCCATTGACAATTATAGTATTACCCCTAATATCGGATATCATTTTGCCATTGATACCACCATTGATATTTCTTTCAGAGCCAGGTTGAATTTCAATACAGCCAAATATGCCCTGCAACCTCAACTGAATAACCGGTATGTACAACAAGTGTATAGCTTTGAAATGAATAATTATCTACCCGGTGGGTTGATCCTGAACAACGATCTGAATATGACAGTGAACAGTGGTCGTGCGGATGGATACAATACCAATGTGTTGTTGTGGAATGCATCGCTTTCGAAGAGTTTCCTGAAGCAAAAAAGAGCCGAAATCCGCTTCAGCGTGCTGGACCTGCTCAACCAAAATGTGGGCATTAACAGAACGGCTAATCAGAACTTTGTTCAGGATACCAAATACAATGTTCTGCAGCGCTACTTTCAATTGAGTTTCAGCTATCGACTGAACAGGTCCGGTGACGCAAATGGAGGTGCGAGGGTGATGTTCAGAACCATGTAACCCCTATATTTAAATAAAAGAAAGCGGCTGTTTCAATTTGAGACAGCCGCTTTCTCTTATGAAGGGAGGTATGGTACGGATTAATTTCTATTCATACGGAACATCCCGGGCCCCTGCTGATTCATCAGTTCTCCGATGATTTTCTGATATTCTGCCCTGCTGACTGCTTTTCCTTTGGCGGGTTCTTTCAGTTCTTTCCTGTTGACGGTATTTTTTACTTCCAATGCTTTAAAAACAGTCCCTCCGTTGTCTATATCCATTTCCAGGATAACTCCGGGCAACATGCCATGATTGTCCGGGCCTGCCGGCGTAAGAAAATCGTTGGTATACCAGGCTACTACCTCCACTTCCTTTGGCCTGGGAGTTGTGCTGTCTGCCGGATTGTTTCCGCCTGCTCCTGATACAATTCGCATGGTTCTTGCTACCTGCGTAATTTTTTTGGTGGCTTTTTTACAGGTATATCCCAGCACGGTTTTGGTTTCGTTGCTCAGCTTCCAGGGCTGTTGTTGAATGGTATCCACGATTAGAAAATTTCTTCCTCCCAGTTCGGCCATCTGCACCGATTTTTGATTGGAGAAGTTTTTATAGAGGTCACCTCCGTCCGTTCCGCCGCCAATGCGGAATTGCACTCCGCCACCGCCACCGCCGGCAAATGGATCGGGCGCATCCTCTTCGGGTTGCAGGCGATAAATGGAAACACTGTCGCTGAACAGAAGGAAATGCCTACTGGTGCGGAACTCAGGTATAAATGCTTTCATCTGCTCATTGGGCAGATTCCTGTGTGCATTGATTTTTCGCTCGTATAAAATCGTGCCTTCTTTTTGTTGTGCTGTTGCACAGGTTGCAGCCATCAGAAAAGCTGCGGTCATCCATTTTTTCATAATCAATCATTTTGAATCAAAGCTATACCAGGCTGTGTTAAACAGCCTTTCTCAAAGGTTAATTAAGGTTAATGAGGAACGGATCGGCCACTAGGTTGGCTATATTTGTGAACAGGCATGAAAAAATTATTGCTTTCCCGAATAATGATGATTGCGGCGATTGCCATGATCGTACTGTTCCAGTGTTACTGGATCAGCCGGATTTATGCGGAAGAAAAAGGGAGAATGCAAAAGCAGGCAGATATTATTTTCAAGGAGCTGGTTTACCAGTTGCAGCTCAACCGGTTTAAAGCAGATACCATGGTCTACAAATTTGTCGGAGCCAATAACCTCTTTGCCTCCGACATGGTGAATTCCATACTGGTAGAAAAAAAAGCGGCGGCCAGCCGGAAAAAGCCGGATAGCCCGGGAATGCGCGTGAAAAGAATGTTCCGTGCAATGGAACATGATACAGGTATCAGGAGCATCCGGATTGTGCAGATCAATACCGAATCTGGCACCGGCAAAAGCAGTGATTTGGAGATTGACAGCCTGAGGCAGGTTGGAAAAAAACTCGGGTCTGTTCTGGATCCCCTTTCTAATCAACCCCTCCCGAAGCCGGTTGTAAAATTTGTGTTTAATTCCGGTAAAAGCAATCCCCTGCTTCCGGACTCTCTGAAGAGAGGAATGATGAGGCCCCCCTTGCCGCTGAATGAAGTTCCGATGGGAAAGGATTCTATTCCAAAAGGTATTTCCACCGGTAGCAAAATCAGCAGGGCTTTTATACGGATGCTCAATACCACTCAACCGGTAGCAGACTCTTTGCCGGTGAAGCAGATTGATTCGGGGTTCACTGCCGGATTGAGAAAGGCAGGTATCGGGCTTCCATTTACCATTCATACCGGTTTCTTTGATTCTACATCTCTGAAAGACACAGCGGTTTCCGGGGTATTCAAAACCAGCCTCGCCTCGGTTGGTTTTCTGCAACCAAGATGGTACCAGGCGGTGATGGCCAGCCCCGATTCACTGATAATGAAGAAAATGATTCCCCAGACCCTGTTCTCTCTCTTGCTGGTACTGTTCACTTCTCTGGCATTCGTATTTCTTTACCGTAATATAGCGAACCAGCAAAAACTTGCGCTGGTAAAGAATGAGTTTATCAGTAATGTAACACATGAGCTCAAAACGCCGATCGCAACTGTTCAGGTGGCTGTAGAAGCCCTGAAAAACTTCAACGCTATTGATGATCCCAAAAGAACAAAAGAGTACCTGGATATTTCTACCGCCGAATTACAGCGGTTGAACATGCTGGTAGATAAAGTGCTGAAATTATCTATGTTTGAATCGGGTCGCATTGTGCTGAACAAGGAATGGTTCAATATGAAGGAATTGGTGGCAGAAACGATTGAAAGTATGCGACTTCAGTTTGATAAGGCGGGCGTAAATGTTTCTCAGAATATGACTGGGGGAAACATGGCTATTTATGCAGACAAACTGCATATTTCCAGTGTGGTCTACAATCTCCTGGATAACGCCCTGAAATATTCCGGGAATAATGGGGCGGTAGAAGTTAGCCTGTCCATCCCATTATCCAATGTTATTGAACTGCAGGTGAAAGACAACGGAATTGGTATAGCCCCGGAGTTTCAACAAAAAATCTTTGAGAAGTTCTTCCGTGTTCCTTCCGGGGATATTCACAATGTAAAAGGATACGGACTTGGATTAAGTTATGTTAGCCATATTGTGGAACAACATCAGGGGGTGATAGAAGTGAAAAGTGAATTGGGGAAAGGCAGTACATTTATATTACGGTTCCCGGTAGGTGAACAAAGCATTTCGTAAGCAATGATTGAAGAGAAAATGGCCATCAAAGTATTGTATGTGGAGGACGAAATCTTTTTGGGCAAGATTGTTTTTGAAACACTTGCTTCAAAAGGGTTTGATGTATTGATGGAAACGGATGGAAACAGGGTAATGGCTGCCTATTCCGGCTTTAACCCGGATATCTGTGTGCTGGATATCATGCTTCCCGGCAGGAACGGAATGGAGATCGCTGCAGAGATCCGGGCGTGCAACGCAACAGTACCTATTATATTTCTGACAGCCAAAACCCAGACAGAAGATGTGGTGAAGGGTTTCAAAACAGGCGGTAATGATTACATCAGAAAACCCTTCAGTATGGAAGAATTGATTGTGCGGATGGAGAATGCGCTGAAAATGAAGACAGGAAACCGGGGCTCCGACGTGGAAATGGCGGTAACGATCGGAAAATTCAGCTTCGAAGGGAACAAGCAATTGCTGATTCTGAACGGTGAAAACAGAAAACTATCCTTCCGCGAAACGGAGCTCTTGCGATATTTCTGTTTGAATACAAATGTGGTGATACAGCGTAAGGAATTGTTAAATTATATCTGGGGAAATGATTCTTTTTTCAACAGTCGCAACCTGGATGTGTACATCACCAAACTCAGGGGCTATCTGAAGGAGGATCCCAACCTCCGGATCATTACCATAAAAGGCGTTGGCTACCGTTTTGTGACCGGTTAAGAAACCCCGAACTACCCTATCTTTGCCGTTCAAACGAACGCAATATGAATGAAAAATTTGTTGCCCGGATTGGTCAGGAACTGACTGAAATTGACAAAGCCGGTCTTTTTAAGCGTGAAAGAATCATTACCAGCGAGCAGGGCCCTGAGATCACTGTAAATGGAAAGAAGGTGCTGAACTTTTGCGCCAATAACTACCTGGGTCTTTCTTCTCATCCGGCAGTGATTGAAGCGGCACATAAAGCCATCGATTCGCATGGTTACGGAATGAGCAGTGTGCGTTTTATTTGCGGAACCCAGGATATTCATAAAGAACTTGAAAAAAAACTATCCGACTTCCTGGGAACAGAAGATACCATTTTGTATGCAGCGGCGTTTGATGCCAACGGCGGTGTTTTTGAACCCCTGTTCAACGAAGAGGATGCGATTATCAGCGACACGCTGAACCATGCTTCCATTATAGATGGCATCCGCCTCTGTAAAGCCCGGCGCTTCAGGTACGAACACAATAATATGCAGGACCTGGAAGCGAAGCTGAAAGAAGCGGCAGGCTGCAGAAGCCGGATCATTGTTACAGACGGTTCGTTCAGCATGGACGGAACCATTGCACAGCTCGATAAGATCTGTGACCTGGCCGACCAATACGATGCCATCGTGATGATAGATGAATGCCACTCTTCCGGATTTCTTGGAAAAACAGGTCGCGGCACACACGAATACAGGGGCGTTATGGGCAGAATCGATATCATTACCGGCACTCTCGGAAAGGCACTTGGAGGCGCCAGCGGCGGATTTACCTCCGGCAGAAAGGAGATCATCGAAATGCTTCGCCAGCGCAGCCGGCCATATTTATTCTCCAATA
Source organism: Sediminibacterium sp. (assembly GCA_035254545.1). Classification (GTDB taxonomy): domain Bacteria; phylum Bacteroidota; class Bacteroidia; order Chitinophagales; family Chitinophagaceae; genus Sediminibacterium. The sequence goes on from DATFAP010000043.1 coordinate 34,245, forward strand.
CCCTGGCGCCAAGTATTGTAGGGGCTTCCATTGCCGTGCTGGATATGTTAACCGCAGCAACTACCCTTCGTGATAAACTGGAATACAACACAAAATACTTCAGAACAAAAATGACCGAAGCCGGCTTCGACATCAAGCCCGGTGACCATCCGATTGTTCCGATCATGTTATACGATGCAGTGGTTGCGCAGAACTTTGCCGCAAAATTGCTGGAGGAAGGGGTATATGTGATTGGTTTCTTCTATCCTGTTGTGGCCAAGGGATTGGCCAGGATCCGTGTGCAGTTGAGTGCTGCGCATGAACAGGCGCACCTGGATAAAGCCATTGCAGCATTTACCAAAGTGGGAAAGGAACTGGGTGTTATCAAATAATCAGCTTAAATCAAAAAAATGGATCGTTTACGTAATACATCTTTGTTGTCTGTTGCGCTGGGCCTGATGACAACCTTGTTTTCCTGTTCTCCCAACAATGTGAAGGAAGACAACCATATCAAAACATATTTCAACAAGCACCAGGTAACCGGCAGTTTCGGACTGTACGATAATGGTACCGGACAGTTTGTTATTTATAACCTGAGCAGGTATCGGGATTCTGCATTTCTTCCGGCCTCAACGTTTAAAATCGTGAACAGCCTGATTGGACTGGAAACCGGAAAGATCGTAAATGAGAAAATGGTTATTCCCTGGGATGGAGTGGTGCGGATTTTTCCCGGGGGGGATACGGCCAGTGGCTGGAACAAGGATCTGACCATGGAAGAGGCCTTCAGGGGCTCTTCCTTACCCTATTACCAGGAAGTGGCCAGGCGTATTGGGAAAGACACGATGCAGCGCTGGCTTGACAGCCTGAAATATGGTAACCGCCAGATCGGAAGCCATGTAGACAGTTTCTGGATCAACAGTTCGCTGAAAGTTACTGCCGATGAACAACTGGGCCTGGTAAAGAAACTTTATTTCGGTCAACTGCCTTTTCAGAAAAGAACACAGGATATTGTAAAGAAAGTGATGCTGCAGGAATCCAATGCCAACTATCAACTGAGTTATAAAACCGGTTGGGGTTTTCTTCCGAATGGAAGATCCCTGGGCTGGATCGTAGGTTGGATCGAGGAGAACAAACATCCTTACTTCTTTGTACTAAACGTGGAAGGAGAGGCCAATGCCCCCATGCGGGAGATCCGGCTGGATATCCTGAAAACCGCCCTGAAAGAGCAGGGCCTGATGGAAGGGAAAAAATAATTTTTAAAGCAAGTACGCATGCAACTCTATTGTAAAAGCCTGACAGAATATAGCCGGTTAAAAACCCGTGAAGTGAAGATTGGTAATTTATTACTGGGTAACGGACACCCTGTAAGATTACAAACCATGACCACTACAGACACCATGGACACGGAGGCCACTGTGCAACAGGCGATTCGTTGTATTGAAGCCGGAGCCGAGCTGGTTCGTATTACAGCTCCTTCCAAAAAAGAAGCGGAGAACCTGTTGAATATCAAAAATGAGTTACGGAAAAGAGGTTATACCACCCCACTGGTGGCCGATATTCATTTTACGCCCAATGCTGCTGAAATTGCAGCCAGGATCGTGGAGAAAGTAAGGGTGAATCCGGGCAACTATGTAGACAAGAAAAAATTTGAACAGATTGAATATACCAACGCAGAATACCTTGAGGAAATAGAGCGAATCCGGGAGCGCTTTACCCCGCTGGTTCGCATCTGTAAAGAACACGGCACCGCTATGCGGATCGGTACCAACCATGGTTCGCTCAGCGACCGGATCATGAGTCGTTATGGAGATACCCCGATGGGCATGGTGGAGAGTGCAATGGAGTTCTTAAGAATTGCCAGAGCGGAAGATTATCACAATATTGTCCTCAGCATGAAAGCCAGCAACCCGCAGGTAATGGTGCAGGCATACCGGTTGTTGATTCAGCAGATGGATCATGAATTTGGGGAATGTTACCCACTCCATCTGGGCGTTACCGAAGCGGGCGACGGCGAAGACGGAAGAGTGAAAAGTGCAGCGGGCATTGGAACACTGATGGAAGACGGAATAGGCGATACCGTTCGGGTAAGCCTTACCGAAGATCCTGAATTTGAAATTCCTGTATGCAAGGATATTGTGAAAAGATATGGTGCGGAATCCATTGATCAAAAAAGGGGCGGGACCCGGCAGAACCAGGGCCGGGTCCCTGTGATCGATAAAATTCCTTATGATCCTTTCCATTATTCCCGCAGGGAAAGCTTTGAGGTTGTGAATATTGGCGCCAAACATGTTCCGGTGGTGATAGCCGATTTCAGTAAGATTGAAAAGATTACGCCGGAGAGCCTGGAGGCCATTGATTATAAGTATGATGCCGCTACCGATAAATGGAATATCGGGGATGCAGCAGCAGATTATATTTTCACCGGGCATCAGTTGTTGAACTTTTCTTTACCCGGCACGCTTAAAGTAATTGTATATCCGGCTGCCTGGGCTTCCTGCTCCGACCACGAAAAATATTTCCCGGTTTTTGATGCCTCCGGATTTGAAGCGGCCGGTCGTAAAAGTGATCAACTGAATTTTGTAATGGTGGATTGTTTCAACGATGAAACACCCATCAACGATTATACCTATCTTGATACACTGGCCAATAATCCTACGGTGGTACTTTGCCTCGGCAGTATCAATAAAAATGCCATGCCATCCGTTCGCAGAATGTTGATGGAGTTAATGAACAGAAGTATAAAGAACCCGGTGATCCTGATGACAGACAGTAGCTGGTCTACTCCGGATGAGCACCTGATTCATTATTCAACAGAATGTGGTGCATTGTTGCTGGATGGATTGGGAGATGGACTTTGTTTAGGAATGACCACCGAAAGTTACCGGTTACAGGTGGCATCTGCCAGCATGGATACCAGTGGAAGAAATTACAGCAGCAACAGCTCCGTTGAACAGTTTCTCAATGCTTCCGCTTTCAGTATACTGCAGGCAACCCGTTCCAGGATTTCCAAAACCGAGTACATCAGTTGCCCCAGTTGCGGCAGAACACTTTTTGATTTGCAGGAAACCACTGCAAAGATCAGAAGCGTGACCAACCACCTGAAAGGGGTGAAGATTGCCATTATGGGGTGTATTGTAAACGGACCGGGTGAAATGGCAGATGCGGATTTTGGTTATGTTGGAAGCGGGGTTGGGAAAATCACTTTGTACAAGGGCCGGGAAATTATGAAGCGGAACATAGACAGTGAGGTGGCCGTGGCAGAACTGATTAGCCTGCTGAAGGAGAGTGATGCCTGGGTTGATCCTGCTTAATACCGATTATTCAACATATTAAATACCATTCATTGCAAACAGATTTTTTAATCATTGGTTCCGGCATAGCGGGTCTTACCTACGCTTTAAAGACTGCCCGTCAGTTTCCGGGAAAAAAAGTAACTGTTATCACTAAAACCCAGGCAGATGAAACCAATACAAAGTATGCGCAGGGCGGGGTGGCCGGCGTTTGGGATGAAGACCGCGACAGCTACGAAAAACATATTGAAGATACCCTGATCGCGGGCGATGGTCTTTGTAATAAAGAAGTGGTGGAGATTGTGGTGAAGGAAGGTCCGGAACGTATCAGGGAAATCATTGCGTACGGTGCTGAATTCGATAAGGATGCCAGTGGCGAATTTAGTTTGGGTAAGGAAGGGGGGCATAGTGAAAACAGGATTCTGCATCACAAGGACGTAACCGGGAAGGAAATGGAAAGAGCCCTGCTGTCTCAACTGGAATCATTGACGAATATCCATTTGCTGAATCATTGTTTTGTGGTGGACCTGCTTACGCAACACCATCTTGGGTACCTCGTTACCAAATCTACTCCGGATATTACCTGCTATGGCGTATATATCCTGAACCTGCATACCAACCAGATCGAAAAAATTGCGGCTAAAATAATATTGCTGGCTTCCGGTGGTTGCGGACAGGTTTACAGAACCACTACCAATCCAAAGATTGCTACCGGTGACGGAATAGCCATGGTTTACAGGGCAAAGGGAAGGATCGAAAACATGGAGTTTATCCAGTTTCATCCTACTGCCTTATATGAACCGGGGGTCTCTCCCTCCTTCCTGATTACGGAGGCTGTTCGGGGTGATGGCGCTATCCTGCGCAACAAGTTGGGAGAGGCTTTTATGGAGCGCTACGATCCCCGGAAAGATCTTGCCCCCCGCGACATTGTTGCAAGGGCCATCGATAATGAGATGAAGCGTACGGGTACGGAACATGTTTACCTCGACTGCCGTCATATGGATCGGGATAAATTTATTCATCACTTTCCCAATATTTATGAGAAATGTAAAAGCATTGGTATTGATGTGATGGAACAGTTTATCCCGGTTGCACCTGCAGCGCATTACAGTTGCGGAGGCATCAAAACAGACGAATGGGGAAGAACTTCTATCCGGAATCTGTATGCATGCGGAGAATGCTCCAGCACCGGATTGCATGGAGCCAACCGGCTCGCCAGTAACAGTTTGCTGGAGGCCATGGTCTTTGCCCACAGATGCTATCTCGATAGTATAGAGAAAATTGACCAGATTGAATTTTCCGCGTCGCTGCCCGACTGGAATGCAACAGGAACAACCGATCCGCGCGAAATGATCCTGATTACACAGAGCCTGAAAGAACTGCAGTCTATTATGAGTGATTATGTGGGTATTGTTCGTACCGATGTGCGTTTGGACAGGGCTATGAAAAGGCTGGACCTTCTGTTTGTGGAAACAGAAGACCTGTACCGTTCTACCAAACTCTCTCCGCAATTGTGCGAACTGAGAAACCTGATTACAGTAGCCTACCTGATTGTAAAAGGCGCCCAGTTCCGAAAGGAAAGCCGGGGTCTCCATTACAATACCGATCACAAAGAAAAGAGTTCCATCTTGCAGAACGTTATCTTATAACATCAATCCTGCCCATGTACTATATTGTGTATCCGTTTCTTTATGCCGTTTCCCTGTTACCATGGAAGCTGATTTATTTTTTGTCTGATCTTTTTTATGTACTGATCTATTACATGATCGGTTACCGGAAAAAAGTAGTCAGGGGCAACCTGCTGATTGCATTTCCGGAAAAGACTGCTGCGGAACGGTTAAGGGTGGAGAAGGATTTTTATCATCAGTTGATGGACACTTTTATCGAAATGGTCAAACTGATTTCCATTTCGGAGAAGGAACTGAACAAACGATTTGTCTGTAATTATGATCTGTTGCACCAGTTGTATGAAACAGGACAGAGCGTACAATTACATGGCGGGCATTTCTTTAATTGGGAGTTTGTAAACCTTGCCTATGGCGCTAATACCAAATATCCTTTCCTTGGCGTATATGCCCCGCTGAGTAATAAAATTTTTGACAGGATTATCTATCATATGCGCAGCAGGTTTAAAACCATCCTGGTGCCGGCCAGTGATTTTAAAACAAAATTCAGGCATTATGCAAAAGGAATTTATGCGCTGGCCCTTGCTGCAGACCAGAACCCCCGGAGAACCCAGGATGCTTACTGGTTACATTTTATGGGTAAACTGACCCCCTTTGTACCCGGCCCTGAAAATGGTGCAAGACTGTATAATACGGCTGTGGTTTTTGCCACGTATTACCGCATCAAACGAGGGTATTACGGTTCGGAGCTGAAACTGTACACTACTATGCCGCTGGACCTGCCCAATGGAAAAATGACCCTGGATTACCGTGATTTCATTGAAGCTGAAATCCGTAAACGACCGGCTAACTACCTGTGGAGCCATCGCCGATGGAAATGGACCTACGATCCTGCCGTGCACCGGGAAAATTTGCTGGAAGACGCCGGCTAGTTGAGTACCGCAATATCTTTTTCGATCTCAAATTTATCGTTCAGTTCCCTGAGTTTGCCAAAACCTCCAAGGATATTCCTGATATTATGGATACCCTGCCTTTTGATTAAGGAAGACGCAATGACGCTTCTATATCCCCCTGCGCAGTGTACATAAATATTATGATGGTCGTCCAGATTGGCCATGCTGCCGGGATCGGTCAGGTCGTTCAAAGGAATATTCACCGCCTCTTTTATATGCCCGTCTGCATATTCCACCGCCTTTCTCACGTCCAGGATCACCATGTTGGGATCAAATGCAATATCCATGGCAACCTCATCAGCTTCCACATCTATGATCATATCCACCGGTTCACCGGCTGACTTCCATCCGGCATAACTGCCATCGAGGTAGCCTTCAATTTTATCAAATCCAACCCTTGCCAGCCGGACAATAGTTTCTTTTTCTTTTCCGGGTTCTGTTACCAGAATAATTGGCTGATCAAAGGGCAACAAGCTGCCTGCCCATTCTGCAAATCTTCCGTCCAGCCCTATGCTCACCGATCCGGGTACAAATCCGGCGGTAAATACACCGGAATCCCGGGTATCGAGTATGAGGGCATTGTTGCTGATCTTCTCCCGGAAAGCCGCAATGCTCAGTGGTTGTAGTCCGTTGCTTAAAACAGCATCAATGCTTTCATATCCTTCTTTATTGATTTTTGCATTAATGGGAAAATACTGGGGAGGTGCAGACAGGCCTTCTGTAACCGCCTGAATAAACTCTTCTTTGGTTTGAGGCTGTAACGCATAATTGGTTGCTTTCTGCTCGCCAATAGTGCTGAATGTTTCGGGTCCGAGATTTTTCCCGCAACTGCTTCCCGCTCCATGTGCGGGATAGAGGATCACCTCATCCGACAACGGCATGATACGTTTCTGTAAACTGTTGTACAACATACCTGCCAGATCTTCCATCGAAATCTCATTGGCTTTTTGGGCAAGATCCGGTCGGCCTACATCCCCTACAAATAAAGTATCGCCTGTAAAGATGGCTTTGGCATTACCTGTTTCGTCTTTCAGCAGGTAACAACTGCTTTCCAGGGTATGTCCGGGTGTATGCAATACCTGGATGGATATTTTCCCAATCTGAAAACTTTCCTCGTCTTTGGCAACATGTACCGGGAAACGGGTTTCTGTGCCAGGGCCATAAACAATGGTAGCGCCGGTTGCTTTGGCCAGGTCGAGGTGGCCGCTTACAAAGTCCGCATGAAAATGCGTTTCAAAAATATATTTGATGGTGGCATTTCTTTCTTTTGCCAGGAGCAGGTATTCCTCAATATCCCTTAACGGGTCTACGACAGCCGCAATCCCTTCACTTTCGATATAGTACGCAGCTTCGCTTAAACAGCCGGTGTACAGTTGTTTGATAAACATACTTCTAGAATTTGGAGGTATATAACAATGATCAGACCAATTTTCAGATCGGACTAACTGACCTGTTTACGACAGGGTACTAATCAACCAAATTTTTTACAAAGCCGACTACTTCGCCAAGTCTGGTGTAATTAACGGAGTAGTAAATAAATTTACCTTCTCTTGTAGTACTCACTATTCCTGCTCTTCTCAAAATGGCCAGGTGCTGTGAAGCAACAGATTGTTCCAGCCTGAGCTTTACATAAAGTTCCGTAACAGTCATCTTCACATGTTCATCCAGCAGTTTGATGATTTGCTGTCGAAGTTTGTGGTTAATAGCCCGGAGAATCAGGGATGCTTTTTTGGCATGCAAAAAATCTACTTTGATCGGTTCGCCACCGTTCACTAGGGTAATGGATTGTGTTGTAGGGTTCATGACAATAGAGTTAAATTGGGGGTTGATAAACTATGTCTCCCACAAAGTTAATCAATTGCCACTTATCATAGTATGATTTTTAACAATACTTTTTCGGCAGGCCTTGTTGTTATTGCTTTTGCGTATTGTAAAACCCCTTTGCATACAGCGGTTCAGCATAAGCCAAATTGGCAAAATGTCTGCGTGCATATGCAGTATTTGCCAGCCTAATCATGTGATTTACATTGTGTTGCACACTGGAAATCTGCATATTTGATTTTAAAAAAGCCCCCGGAATTTTAGCTGCACCGTCTCCGCAAAATAAAATACTAACGTTTTTGGGTAAGGTGTCAAAAAATTGTTCGTTTAATAAAATAGCTGCTGCCGCTTCCTTTTCCATCAGAGAATGGGTATAGGCTGCTGAAAACACTTCCATTCTCCTTGCATCAATCATTGGATAGAGTAACCATTCTTTTTCGGATAGCAGGTTTTCTGCTGCCAACTGATCCAGGGCGGCCTGGGCAATAACCTGCAAGGTATTCAGTACAATCAGGGGCTTTTGCAGTGCATAACAAATGCCTTTTGCAGAGGCCATGGCCACCCGGATGCCGGTATAACTGCCGGGCCCGCCGGTTACTGCAACAGCATCCAGCTCCTGTAATGCATGCCCTGTTTGATGCATGATTTTTTGAATGGCAGGTTGCAGAAAAGATGCATGATTCCTGGCATCATGGTTTTCTTCGATCGCCAGGACCGTTTCATTGTTACTCAGACAAATACCTGCGTACGGGGTTGCCGTATCAATATGGAGAAGTAAGGCCATTATGCTTTTTTCTGGTTGGTGAATGCTGCTTTCAGGGCTGGTGCAATGCAGTATCTGCTGCTGGTTGCAGCCAGTTTTTCCAGTAATGCCGCTATTTTATGTAAACCGATCATTTCGCTCCATTCAAAGGGTCCGCATGGATAATTGGTACCCAGCTTCATGGCAATATCAATATCTTTTTTTGAACTGATGGATTCTCCGTAACCGTAGTATGCTTCATTGATGATCATTGCTACAACCCTCGGGCTTACCATCCCCGGCTCATCGGGCGCTTCGATGTATGTCCATTGCAGGGCATCCAGTATAAAATGTGCTTTCGATAATGATTCGCTGTTCGCTCCTGCAATCTCGAGTACCGGCTGATGCAGGAAGCCCTCCCATCCATTATACCGGATGCAGTTGGCTGGCAAAGAACGCGCCACTTCTATAACGGCATTGACCATTACGGGTTTTTCGGTAACGGATTCAAACGCAAAGCCATCCTCTTCAAAAGAATCGTCAAAATACGCATCGGCTGCAGGTGGGCCGCTTCCATTGCTTACCCAAGAGATGGTAGCCGGGGAATTGGCGAACAGCCTGCTCAGCAGTTCTTTTTTTTCGGGACGGGCCTTGATTACAATATGCATCTGGTTCAATAAAATACAAATTTACGTTGGCGGGTTGATCAAAATAAAGCAATTTGCCGTTTCTCAAACGAAACTTATGTCTAAACAAGTCATTAAAACAGATCAGGCGCCTGCTCCAATTGGTCCGTACAATCAGGCCATCATTGCCAACGGGTTCTTATTTGCCAGTGGCCAGGTTGCTCTGAATCCGGCAACCGGGGCATTGGAATTGTCCAGTATACAGGCAGAAACGCATCAGGTCATGAAGAATGTTCTGGCTGTTTTGGAAGCTGCCGGCCTTACACCGGATCATGTGGTAAAGACCACGATTTTCCTGAGCGATATGGGCTTATTTGCCCAGGTGAACGAAGTGTACGGTTCTTATTTCAGCGGCCAGTATCCCGCCCGTGAAACCGTAGCCGTAAAAGGATTGCCCCGCGGTGTAAACGTTGAGGTTTCTGTTACTGCGGTTACCGAGTTATAAGCGGTTACTTCTTTTCGGGTACCGTCAGAGGGTGGTTACCGTATAGCTGGTGCTGAACGAATAAGTTTTGTTCGGCTCCAGCATTACCAATCCTATGCCGTTATTGAAATTGTCCGGAGCACCGCTGAGGTTTTCAATCGCAATACTTTTCCTGGAGGGAGGTGTATACACCTGCAGAATAGGGTACTGCTCATCCGGCTCTACCACCAGTTGCAGATCCCTGCTCTTTAATACGGCCCTGCGAGATTGGCCGGGCAGGTATTCGAAAGAATTGTCAAGTACAACCCCCTTCAATGACAGGCCTTTCAGAAAGCGCGTATCTTTTTTCTTCTTTCCTGTTGGTAATAATTCTTTGTCGAAAATTAGCTGGGTATCTCCGTTGAACTGTAGTGTATAGTTATCTACTTTCCCGCCCAATGTAAAATAGGGATGCCATCCATCGGCATAAGGAATGGATTGGTTATTACTGTGCCGGATGCCGGTGACAACCGACAACCTGTTTCCTTTTTCCAGTTTCCAGAGCAGGGTGATGGTATAGGCAAAAGGATAGCCCTGGTCTGTTTGGGTATAATTGAATTTGAGTAAAACACTGGCAAAATCATCCGTCGCCTTTTCCTCTTCTATGCTAAAGCGGGCATCGTATACCAGACCATGTATGGCATGTTCTCCCAGGTAATGTTTGTGCACCCGGTAGGTTTTGTTTTGCAACTGATAAGTTCCGTTGCGCATTCTGCAAACAAAGGGGCTGATCTTGGCGCTCCTGAAACTGTTGGCAATATTCTTTCTGGCATCCGCAACCGAACTGAATCCTTCAATGCAGTTGAGCATTTTCCCTTTCAGTGGAATATGGAAAGCATTTAATAAGCCCCCAAATGCAAAGATTTCTGCCCTGCATCCACTGTGTTTGTCTTTCAGTGTAATCACGGGATGTGCCTGCTGCTGATTTACCGATACTGCAAAACGCATGATAAAAATTGAGTTATTAATCTGGTATAAATGTAATGCTCCGGGCCGGTAAAAAAAACTAACGGCCGTTAACATTAAACTTAAAGCATTATTTTTACCCTCAATTCAATTTTATTATGTCGTATAAGCTTCAGCATAAGGTCCGCATTGTTACAGCAGCCAGTTTATTTGATGGTCATGACGCTGCCATTAATATTATGCGCAGAATACTGCAATCGAAAGGTGCAGAAATTATTCATCTGGGTCACAACAGGAGTGTTGCTGAAATTGTGGAATGTGCCATTGAAGAAGATGTACAGGGAATTGCCATTACCAGCTACCAGGGTGGGCACGTGGAGTTCTTTAAGTACATGAAGGACCTGCTGGAACAGAACGGATGCGGGCATATTAAAATATTCGGCGGAGGGGGAGGAACCATTTTGCCCGAAGAAATCAGGGATTTGCACCAATATGGAATTACCCGTATTTACAGTCCCGACGACGGAAGACATATGGGATTGGAAGGAATGATTGAAGATGTCATCCGCCAGTGCGATTTTACCCTGAAAGGAGACGGGGTTTATCAATCGCCGATGGGTTTGGGTGAAGTGAAAGATGTACGGACTATTGCCAGGAAAATCACCAATGCGGAAAACGGTTTGAAAACCACACCCGGGGATCTTTTGCCCGATCAGCAACGGACACCGGTATTGGGTATCACAGGAACAGGGGGAGCCGGAAAAAGTTCTGTGACTGATGAAATTGTAAGACGGTTCCTTCATTTATATGAAACCAGGACCATCGCGGTCATTTCTGTGGATCCTTCCAAGAAAAAAACCGGCGGGGCATTGCTGGGAGACCGGATCAGAATGAACGCCATTTCGCATCCGCGTGCCTACATGCGCAGTCTTGCAACCAGGGATGATAATACAGCTTTGAGTGCGCATGTGCAGGACGCCATTGATGTATGCCGCAGGGCAGGATACGATTTTGTGATTCTTGAGTCGGCAGGTGTGGGGCAGAGTGATGCTTCTATCCTCGATTTCTGTGATGTAAGTTTATACGTGATGACGCCGGAATATGGCGCCGCTTCCCAGTTGGAGAAAATCAATATGCTCGATTATGCAGATGTAATCTGCATCAATAAATTCGACAAGTCAGGCGCGCTGGATGCCTTACATGATGTGCGCAAACAATACAAACGCAACCACGGACTGTGGACTGCCAAGGACGATGAACTTCCGGTGATAGGTACCATTGCGGCACAGTTCAATGATGCCGGTGTAAACCAACTGTTCAGCAGGATTGTACAGGCGGTGAAAGAAAAATGTAATGTAAACTTTGATGGTGCCGGCGCTGCTTCCGCTTTTTATTCCAATACCAGCACTACCACAAAATCGCAGATTATTCCCCCCAAAAGAGTGCGCTACCTGGCAGAAATCACAGAGCAGAACCGGGGTTATGACACGTGGGTGAATGAGCAGTCTGCCATTGCTTCCAAATGGTACCAGCTACAGGGCGCTATAGCGGTTGCAAATGAGAGCAAAACAGTGGTGAATGAGTTGAATAAGATCAGCGAAAAATTCTCGGCAGCACTTCATCCGGAATGCAGGAAACTGATTGAACAGTGGCCGTTGCTGGTTAAAAAATACCAGGCCGATTTTTTTGAATATACCGTACGCAATAAAGTAATTCAGCAGCCGCTGACCACTACCTCGCTAAGCGGTACTAAAATAGCTAAAGTAATCCTGCCTAAATACAAGGATTGGGGCGATATCCTCCGCTGGCAATTACAGGAAAATATCCCGGGTGAATTTCCTTATACTTCCGGTGTTTTTGAATTGAAGCGGCAGGGGGAAGACCCTACCAGGATGTTTGCGGGAGAGGGAGGACCTGAGCGGACCAATAAGCGTTTTCATTATGTTTCATTGGGGCAGCCTGCCATTCGTTTATCTACCGCTTTCGACAGTGTTACCTTATATGGAGAGGACCCTGCACATCGTCCGGATATTTACGGAAAAGTGGGTAACAGCGGTGTAAGCATTGCCACCGTAGACGATGCTAAAAAACTTTACAGTGGCTTTGATCTCTGTGATCCTAAAACTTCGGTGAGCATGACCATCAATGGTCCGGCGCCGATTGTGCTGGCTTTCTTTATGAACGCGGCCATTGATCAGCTTTGTGAAAAATGGATTACGGAGAATAATTACTGGAACGAAGTTCATCCGCTGATCGAAAAGAAGTTCAGCAAATTGCCCAGGCCGGTCTATTACAATCCCGCATTGCCGGAGCGACTTCCCGAAGGAAACAATGGATTGGGGATCGGGTTACTGGGACTCAGCGGCGATGAGGTATTGCCTGCGGATATTTACAACAAAATCAAGGCAGAAGCCTTGCGCCAGGTTCGGGGAACCGTTCAGGCAGATATCCTGAAAGAAGACCAGGCCCAGAACACCTGTATTTTTTCAACCGAGTTTGCACTCAAGCTCATGGGCGATGTGCAGGCATATTTTATTGATCAAAATATCCGTAATTTCTATAGTGTCAGCATCAGCGGGTACCATATTGCAGAGGCAGGAGCCAATCCGATTACACAACTTGCATTCACCCTCTCCAATGGTTTTACTTATGTAGAATATTACCTCAGCCGCGGGATGCATATTGATGATTTTGCTCCCAACCTGTCGTTCTTCTTCAGCAACGGGATGGATCCGGAATACAGTGTGATTGGCCGTGTTGCCCGCAGAATCTGGGCCAAGGCCATGAAACACAAATACAAAGCCAATGATCGTTCTCAAAAACTGAAGTACCATATCCAAACCAGCGGAAGGAGTTTGCATGCGCAGGAAATTGATTTCAATGATATCAGAACAACCTTGCAGGCCTTGTATGCAATTTACGACAACTGTAATAGTTTACATACCAATGCCTACGATGAAGCAATCACAACACCAACAGAAGAAAGTGTTCGCCGGGCAATGGCTATTCAGTTGATCATTAACCGGGAACTGGGTACGGCGGGGGCGGAGAACTTTATTCAGGGTAGTTTTGCTATTGAAGAACTGACCGACCTGGTAGAAGAAGCGGTGTTACAGGAATTTGACAGAATCACTGAACGGGGTGGCGTGCTGGGCGCTATGGAGCGAATGTACCAGCGAAATAAAATTCAGGAAGAAAGCCTGCATTACGAAACACTGAAGCATACCGGCGAATTGCCGCTGATTGGGGTGAATACTTTCCTGAATAAAAAAGGAAGCCCTACCGTTTTACCGGGAGAAGTAATCCGGAGTACTACGGAAGAGAAAGAGCAGCAGATTCAGAACCTGCATGGATTCCACCTGCGTAACCAGGATCGGTCGGAAGCGGCGCTGGAAAAGCTGAAACTGGCGGCGGTGAATAACGAAAACCTGTTTGCGGAATTGATGGAGACTGTTAAGTACTGTTCATTGGGGCAAATTACCAATGCATTGTACTCCGTTGGGGGGCAATATCGCAGAAATATGTAACTTGGCCCATTATGAAACAGCATCTATTCTTTATTTTCTCTTTTTTATTGTTGGCAGGGTCTCTGGCTGCACAAAACCAGTTTCGTAAGATCGATACTACGATGAAGTTGGGTAAGGCGGGGTATAAAGTACTTTGCAATAATAAAAATGAGGTCAAAAACTCCATTACGCTAACCCCGGTGGGCTTTACCGGCCAGGGTGCCAGAGACGTAAGTTTTGAAGTGAGAGGCCGGGTGCTCAAAACAGAAGTAGACGATTTGAACAACGACGGCTTCCCCGACCTGGTACTATATGTGTATGGTCCGGGCGAGAAATCTGTCGGGAATGTGATCGGGATATCCTCAGTGAAGAATGAAAGTTTCATGCCGATAATGTTTCCGGATATTGTGAATGATCCTAAACTCAGAACCGGTTATGAAGGCTATGATACTTTCATGCTGATGGAGGGCACACTGATGCGTCGTTTCCCGGTTTACACGGTTGATTCAACCGGTTCCAAACCCACCGGTATGTATCGCCAGATCCAATATGGGGTGGTTCCTGCCGAGAGGGAGGGCCTGAAATTCAAGGCCATCCGTAGCTATGATTTTCAGCGGCAGTAGACATATTATTAAATTGTTTTCATTCTTTAAGTTTATAGGGCAATCTGTACCTTAGCTGCTTAATAAAGCAACTATGTACAAACCCCAATTACTCTCTTTTTTTCTCCTGATTGCCGGCTTAGCCAATGCGCAGACAATTGAGGAAGTGGAGTCTAAAAAAATGACCCTTCCCAATGGATGGTCTCTCACGCCTGTAGGCAGAAGTTTTCCATTAGGAGATCTTCCGCTGAATATCGTGGTGAGTAAATCCAAGAAACGGATGGCTGTTACCAATAACGGCCAGAGTGTGCACAGCATTCAACTGATTGACCCTGCTACTGAAACCGTACTGGATACTAAAGAAATTGCCAGGGCTTTTTATGGTCTTGCTTTCAGCATCGATGAAAAGAAGTTGTATGCTTCCGGGGGGCACAACAATAAGATTGTGATTTACAATATTGAAGGTGATCAGTTGAAAGAAGCTGATTCCATCGTGTTCGGGAAAAAATGGCCCAATAAGATTGCACCTTCAGGCATTGCAGTAGATGATGTTCAGCAGTTGCTGTACGTTGTTACCAAGGAAAGCAACAAACTGTATATTGTTGATCTGAAAACGAAGCAAACCGTGCTGGAATATCAGTTAGGCGGGGAAGCCTATGCCTGTCAGCTTTCACCTGACCGCAAACAATTATACATCAGTTGCTGGGGTTGTGATAAGGTTTATTTCTTTGATACAGAAAAAAGAAATGTTACTGCAGAGGTTGCGGTTGGAGATAACCCCAATGAGCTGTTGCTGACCAAAAAAGGGAAATTGTTGTATGTGGCTAATTCCAACGACAATACGGTTTCTATAATCAATACAGCAGAACAAAGGGTGATAGAAGTACTGAACGCAGCACTCTACCCGGATGCGCCCAATGGTTCTACCACCAATGGCCTTGCTTTAAGTGAAGATGAAAAAACTTTGTATGTAGCCAATGCAGACAACAACTGCCTGGCGGTTTATGATGTAAGCAAACCTGTTCAGAGCAAGGGCAAGGGCTTTATTCCAACCGGATGGTATCCTACCAATGTAAAGGTTATCGGTAAAAAAATATTTGTTTCCAATGGTAAGGGATTCTCCTCCAAAGCCAATCCTTACGGGCCAAGCCCTTTTGGAAACAGCAAAAATGTGCTGCATCATGCAGATGACCCCAACCGCCCTAAAACAGTTCAATATATTGCAGGCTTGTTTATGGGCACCATGAGTGTAATTGATATACCTACCGAGTTGGCGTTGAGCGTATATTCTCAGGTGGTTTACAGGAACACTCCGTATAATAAGGCAAAAGAACTGCTGGTGCAGGGAGAGGAAGGTAATCCGATTCCCAGGAAAACAGGGGGAGCCAGTCCTATCAAATACGTATTCTATATAATCAAGGAAAACCGGACCTACGACCAGGTGCTGGGAGATATGAAGGAGGGAAACGGGGATCCTGGACTAACCTTATTCGGAGAACAGTTCACTCCCAATCAGCATGCACTGGCCAGAGAGTTTGTACTGCTGGATAATTTTTATGTAGATGGAGAAGTAAGTGCAGACGGGCATAACTGGAGTACCGGTGCTTATGCCACCGACTTCCTGGAAAAGAACTGGGTGAGCAGTTATGGCGGCAGGGGCGGAGGTTATGATGCCGAAGGGAAGCGTCCGGTTGCCAACAACAAGGGTGGGTTTATTTGGGATCATTGCAAAAAAGCAGGTGTGAGTTTCAGAACCTACGGAGAGTTTGCAGATAACTATATGCCCAATATTCCTGTATTAAAGGATCATTTCTGCCCTTATTTTACCGGTTACGACAACCATGTTCCGGATACCGTAAGATTCAGACAGTGGAAAAGAGAATTTGATTCGCTGCTGGCTGCAAATGCTGTTCCGAAATTCAACTCTGTTCGCTTCTGCAATGATCATACCGAAGGAATGCGTTTAGGGCGCCCAACGCCTTATGCACATGTGGCCGATAATGATCTTGCGGTAGGGCAGTTCGTAGAATACTTGAGTAAGAGCCCTATCTGGAAGGAGACGGCTGTTTTTATTCTGGAAGATGATGCACAAAATGGAGCAGACCATGTGGACGCACACCGCAGTATTGCTTTTGTGGCTGGTGGTTTTGTGAAAAGAGGTTATGTAGATCATACCATGTATTCCACTTCTTCCATGCTCAGGACCATTGAGTTGATTCTTGGCATTCCGCCCATGTCTCAGTACGATGCTGCAGCTACGCCTATGTGGCGTTGTTTTACCAGTACGGCTGATGCAAGACCATTTAGTTCTATTATTCCTTCGGTTAACCTGAATGAACGCAACACAGCTATGAATGAATGGCAGAAACGTTCAGAGAAATTCGATCTTAGTAAAGAAGATGCAGTGCCTGATTTAGAGTTCAATAAAGTACTCTGGCATGGCCTGAAAGGCGATCATGTTCCTTTCCCCGGACCACGCAGGGCGGCGTTCTATAAACCGATTGAGAAGGCAGGCAGATAAAGATCAATCAGATTGCTGATCAGATTTAAAGTGTCTGGATTAAACCCCGGGCACTTTTCTTTTTCGGAAGAATTTGCGTGGTTGCTACAGAGAGCACCTGAAAAGCATAAAATCTGCTTCATCTCCCGGAAGCTTGATATTTTCGACATACTTCATCCCTGCTTTCTCCAGTACGCTTACGGATGCCATGTTGTTTTTTGTTGTAATACCTTCCACTTGTTTTAAATGCAGGGTATCGCGAGCATGCTCCAGTACAGCCGCCGCCGCTTCTGACGCATATCCCATGCCTTCATATTGGGGCAGTAAGGCAAAACCCAGGTCCGGATGATCCAATCCGTCTCTTTTTACAAGACCGCAAATGCCCATTGATTCGCGTGTGTTTTTCAGTGTTACCAGGTACAAGCCAAATCCGTTGATGCGGTAACTCCTGATCATTTTACTGCTGATATAGTTACTGGCATCCGCAACGGTTTTAACATTCCGGTCGCCGATAAACCGGATCCAGTTAGGCGCATTCATTAACCGGAAAATAAATGCTGCATCCACTATATTCAATTCCCTGATTAAAAGCCGTTCTGTTGTTAATGCCAGCATGAATCAAACATTAGATGCCATAAAAGTATGAAGGTTTTTACGGGCACCGGCCTGAACTTTTTGTTGCAGCCAGTTACTCCAACCCATGAGCCATCCGATAGTTCCCAAAGCCTGCCTGCTCCATTTGTAAAATGAAAAATAGTCCTGGTGCGCTATGATTTTCCCTTCTCTGAACCGGAAAGATGCATGAACATGGTTGATCACTTTTTTACCCGTTTGAGAAAAAGTATAGGTAGCTTTCCAGTCTGCTGAACCCTGTTGATCATCTGCCGTTATATTGTCAAATTCCACTTGCAGATCTTTTCCTTTTTTGATCAGCATTTCCCACATGGCTTTGACTTCCGCTGCATCCAGGTTTACAAAAGCCGGGTCCGAAAAAACGGCATCATTGGCATAACAGCTTTGCATGGTTATAAAATCCTTTTGCTGAAAGGCAGT
This sequence comes from Sediminibacterium sp., assembly GCA_035254545.1. GTDB lineage: Bacteria > Bacteroidota > Bacteroidia > Chitinophagales > Chitinophagaceae > Sediminibacterium. Next base: position 52,371 of record DATFAP010000043.1, read on the forward strand.
GTAAAACCGGTGAATGAGTTGGGCATTGGGATGCATATATTCAATATTTAGGTGTAAAGGGTTGAATCATCTTCCGCTGGTGATGATTATTTTAGTGGCGATTTTTTCCCGACCTGCATCGTCTCTGATGAGCACAAGATACAAACCACTGGCTGCTTTATGACCATTGTAGTCTCTTCCGTTCCAAATGGCCTGCCCTCCCTGGCTCCTGGTTTGAAATACCAGCCGACCATTCAGCTCAGTGATTTTTACACTGCTGTTTTCTGCCAGCCCCCTGATAGCAATCGTTCCGTTGTATCCGGTTGGAACGGGATTGGGGAATACCAATACATGGCCAATGGCTTCTGCCGCCTCAGTTGCGGTGCTTCTGAAGCTGCAAATTCCTTTGAATGTGGCAAAGAAAACCTCGCCTGTAACGGGGTCAACGCCTATTTGCCTTACATCGTTACTGAGCAATGGGCTGTTGGAAGCGGTAAAATGATGAATGGTTTTTTTTCCATCTGAACTGATCAGCCATGCGCCATTCAGCGTACCAATCCACTTTCTGTTGTCGCCATCTACAGCAATGGATTGTACCCGCTCCCCCTTAAACAGGTAGCCGGCAAACCGATCTTGCTGTACCACGGGCAGTACGGCATCGCAACCTCCGGCGGTAAACAGATCTGCATTACAGCTAATGATACCGATTCCATTATCGGTCCCCACCCAGATACTATTGTTTTTATCTTTTGCAATCGATAAAACATTATTGTCTGGTAAATTACCATTGCCGATTCCCTGTTGGTACAATTTCCAGCGGTCATCACTGTTGTTATCAATATTGCCATACTGGTAACAGATCAGCCCATTGTTTTTGGGGCTCTGAATCCACAACTGGCCAAAATCATCTGCAACCAGTTGAGCCGTTGCATTTTCGGTAAGCTGGAAAGGGATGCTGATGCTTTTCCAGCTACCGTCTTTTTTGCGTACATGGAGCGGCTGAGGCGCTCCGTAATTGCTGATCCATAAATACTGGTCACGGTCAAACACCAGGCCGCTCACCCTGTAACTGCCCGGATCTCCTACGGCAGGTTGTAAGGAACTGTTTTGTTTATAAACGGTGACGGATGCATCCCCGAAATGAACCAGCCCACCGCCAAAGCTACCTGCCCAAACAGAACCGTCTGCCGGGTCTGCGGCTAACGTTAGTAAATCCAGCACGGAGTCGAGTATAGGTGTGTTGAATGCACTTTTATTGCTCCATTCGCCATTGCTGAATCTAAGCAGACCATCTCTGTTGTACAGGTAATTCCATGCCCTGTTAACCGCCCCCGCTGCTGCAAATAGATCTCCTTTGCTAAACGCAAAAGATCCGCTGGAAATACCGGCCGGTCCATTTGGAATGAATCGTTCAACCGTGGTTGAAAAACGAGATAAACCTTCATACTGATCTGCCACCCAAACCGCATTGCCATCCGTAATGGCAGACAAGGGTAAAGAAATTACCTGTGGCTGACTGATAACCCGGTCAATGGAACCGGTTGCCGAAACCTGAACAACTCTTGCCTGCCCTGCCGGATTGTTTTGGCACAGCAAAAGCTTGTTGCCCGATACGGTTGCCCGGATAATATTCCAGGAAGAATCGTAATAAAGCAGCATCCAGTTGCTCCCATTTTGAATGAATATGGAATCCGTTTTCCGGACAAGTATCTGGTTATTGAGGAATCCGGCAAACTCTACCGGACCAGCAGCAAGACCGGAATGGCCACTGATGGTTTCCCAGTTGGCATAATTGGCCAGGTTGCTTTGCGTCGTTGGCGCTTTTTTTAAGCCCTCATCCGTAGCAGCATAATAATGGCTATTGTCGGAGGTGATATTCCATACATTGGTTTGAGTACCATTGTTACCAATCACCCACGTGTCTTTGATTTCATATCGGGTGAGGTCAACTGCAATGATGCCGATACCGGAAGCCAGATAGGCTATTCCATCCCTGCAATAAATCTGGTTAATGCTTTTGTTACCGGTTATATTGCTTTGGCGGATATCCGGGATATTCCGCACAATACCGTCTTTTAAAATATCCAGGTTACTGTTTTCATATGCAATAACCAGTTGACCGGTTACATCATCCCATCCAATGCAGCTTACGCCAATATCGTTAAGCCCGTTGGTTTTGCTATACCGGGAAATCTCGGTTCCCCCGTTTACAGCAAAAACATTGGTAGCGGTGGCACAATAGATCTGATCTCCCTTTAGTACCTGTATTGTCTGTTTATAATTGAAATGCTCCCGCCATTGACCTATGGGAACCTGTGCTGCTGCAGAATGGCGACCCGGCAGCAGCACAACTAAAAAGCCATGTAAGAGTATTCTTAACATGGCTTAAAGTTAGTCCTTTAACAGTTGATCAGATGCTTACAATGCCATGTTTTATGGCAAAAACAACCAATCCTACACGGGTATTGATTTCCAGTTTTTTAAACAGGTTGTCGCGGTGAGAGTCGATCGTTCTTACACTTACAAACATTTCCTGTGCAATTTCCTTATAACTTTTGTCAAGGCAAAGCCAGCGAAGGAATTGGGCTTCTCCCTCGGTAATATTTAACAGAATGGAAGTGTGGTCGGCGGGGCCTTCCTCGTTGGTTACATAGTTGATCAGCTTATCCCGAACCAGTTCATTTACGTAAAAATCATTGTTTTTCACAGAATCCAGCGCCTGTTTGAAGACCTCGGGCTTGCTTTCTTTCAGAATATACCCTTTTACACCATTGCGCAGCATTCGGATGATGGCCATGTCGTTAGACAACATGCTCAACACAAGCACCTTGGTACCGGGGAGTTTATTTTTGATCCACAAGGCCGTTTCGTAGCCGTCCATTACGGGCATGGTAATATCGAGCAGTACAATTTCCGGTGGGTGCTGCAGATCTACTTTTTCTATAAACTCTTTTCCGTTGCCTGCTTCAAATACAACATTGAACTCGGGAAAAGAGTTGATCAATCCGGCCAATCCAGAACGAAGCAGTTCGTGGTCATCTACTAAAGCAACTGAGGTCATAATTATTGGGTCTTGAGGGTTAAAATTACTTTTGTTCCTTCACCTGCCGCACTGATTATATTCACACTTGTATTAATTAATTTGGCACGTGAGTAAATATTATTCATGCCGATTCCCTGTTGGTCTTTCCGGATGCTTCCGGGGTCAAAACCAACACCATTGTCAGTGATTTCAATGGAAATGGTGTTGTCCTCCCTGGTGATAACAATATTGATCCTGTCCGCTCCTGAATGTTTTAATACATTGTTAACCACTTCCTGGATGATCCGGAAAAGAATAATATCGTTGCCATGGATCATGCCGTCAATTTCATCGGAGGGTGGCCCGGTGAAACTGGTAGTAAATTTGCCCGTTCTTTCCAGGTTGTGCAGTAATTGTTCGATGGATTCTGTAAGACCGATCTGGTGGAAACTGTTGTTTTTCAGGTTATGACTGATGCTTCTCAAATCGTTAAATGCCCTTCCGATCAAACCGTCGATCAGGTTGGCTTTCTCCAGTGCATTTTCCCGGGTAATCTGGTTGTTATTGAGTTTTGCTAAAAATAGAATCTGACCGATGTTGTCGTGTATTTCCTTGGCAACATAGTCGATGGTCTGGTCCTGTATTTCTATTTGAGATTTCAGCAGTGTTTTCTCGAAATGATTCCTCATTTCTTCTTTCTCCTTTTCATTCTTCCGTTGTCTTCTGAGGAAAACAAATAATAAAACGAGTAGAAAGATACCCAGTAAAACAAAAAATACAGAGGCAACTATAATTGTAATGAGTATGTCTTGTTGTTGTTCCGGCATAGAATGAAAGCAAAAATAAACGATGAGTATAAAATTACGTTTAAACTTTGGTTGATTATGCCATAGATCCTGATGCCCTCCTGTTGCATGTCAAAGCTTCTGAGGTATTCAAACAGCGCATTGATGATCACAGATCCAAGATAGAAGAGGAGTAAGCCGGTACAAACCCAGAAGAAGGGCTGCATAGTCAGTTTTGTGTTGAGGTGCTCCGGAAGTACGGATTCGTAGAAGAACAGACAGCAGAAAACAACGATGAAGAATGATCCCAGCAGAAAAGTATACGTGTGGAAATAATTTAACCCCTGAACGAATGCAAGGTTGTAAGCGACAGCCAGCAGATAGAATGGAATAAATGCAAGTGCAAGCTGTTTAAATATTTTTTTTCTTAAATGTCGGTAAAAAAGGAAGGTGTAAAATACAAATTCTACGGTAGTAAATACATTAAACATAAAGTAGTTCCTAATACCATGCGAGGTCTGCCAGAAACCAATCATTTCTACCAAAAGAGTTAAAAACAGGTATGGCAAAAAGTACTTAAGTTCTGAATTTTTCAGATATCTGAATAAGTATAAACAAACAAAAAAACTGCTGGCTTGCACCAGCAGATAGATATAGGTTAACATTAATTGCCTTTATTAATTAGTACTGTAATTTATATGAAATAAATTACTCAGGGAAAAACGACCTATGGATAAATAGTACCGTGGTTCAGGTAATTGGAGCCAAACCCTGTTCCATCATCCAGCGCATCATTCTGGCTTCTGATCTTTCCGGCTTTGCTTACATTGTTTTTACCCATAAAGAAGATGGTGGTACGGCCAACATCTTTCCTTTTTACGGCAGTTTTTTCATCGTAAACGCCAAAGCTTACGTAAACACTGTCAGATTTATACTTACTTCTGATCAACGCCAGGTAGTTAGAAAGATCCTTAACAGAAAAAGCAACATATTCTGTTTCATTTCCTGATCTGGCATTCCTGTTATGGTAGTTTTCGCGCAAATCTTCGCCAGACTCCTCTGAAATTAATCCGGAGATATTGTTTGCAGCTAAAGCTACGGCCTGACCACTCACGCTTCCTTCTTCCCTGGCGCTTGAAGTCTGTGTGAGAGATGTCTCTCCCTGATCTTTCTGGCATGAACTTACTGCCGCAGCAATGAGCAGTACCCCCAGAAACTTGAATGTGAAATACTTTTTCATAGATAATAATTTTTTTAATTGTGCCAACTGTAATGCAATCTACTGGAATGGCTCAAATTTCTTATACCATTTGTTATTATGTATTAAATATTTAATGTATAATATATTGATAAACATATATGTTGATTTATTACTACAAAAAATACGGTGAAATAACGCTAATTCGTAGTTGGCTCAGCCACACGTAAATTGAGGCTTTTCATAGCTCTTATGGTATTTCTTCAGCATATCTTCACCGCGTCGATTTCGATTAAAATCTCTATCCTATGCAGTTAACTACAATTTCGTCGAATAACACGTTCAATAAACTACAATTTCTTGAGGAATTTTTTCTGCAAACCCATGATGCCGTTTTTGTATACGATTCAGCTATTCAGCAATTTGTCTGCTGCAATCATTTAATGTTGAATATTCTTAAACTCCCTGCCGATGCAGTGCAGCCACTTTCCGTTGCTGTATTCAATCAGATTATACATGAAGACGACAGGCAACTGCTTCAAAAAAGTCTCAGCCTTTCCGAAGAACAAATGACCACTGACCCCGAAGGGGTGAATATCAGGATTTTGTTTTCAAAAGAGGAAGTCCGGTTCTACAATCTGCGTACAAAACGGATTGGCCATGAACATCATCAAACAAATCTGCTGGGTATATTATATGATATCACCGATAAATTCTGGTATGAACAGCAACAGAAAAAAAGTGACAAGACTCTTCGGGAACTTTCCTTTATTACTTCTCACGAATTACGGCATGAGTATGCCAAGATACAGTCTATCATACAATTGCTGGATAACCGTTTTATAACCGAAGAGGAACGAAGAGACCTTATTACAGGTGCCCGGCAGTCTATTCAGGTCATCAACAGTACAATTTTTAAGATTAATCATAAGCTTTCTTTTAACCAGAGTGACGCCTTTTTCAAAACAGATAGCCGGTTATACCATTACAGCCGGATCGTCATTATTGATGATGATGATTTAACCAATATTATTAATCAACGACTGATTAGTAATATGGCTCCGGATATTGAAATAAGTGTGTTTACCAGCGTAAACGATGCTTTGAGATTCCTGGAAGACAACGACCTTAAAGGCGATTTCCTGATTTTGCTGGATGTAAACTTTCCGCACAGCAGCGGTTGGGAATTCCTGGACAAGTACAAACGTTTCCTGGTTCAGTCCAGTGTAGTGGTACTATCTTCCTCCATCGACACCGGCGACCGTAAGAAAGCCAGAAAATATGAAACTGTAGTGGATTACATCACGAAGCCTCTTTCACTTGAGCTTGTAAAGGAAATGCTACACCAGTAGGGGGGAATCATGATCGCGGATAAATGTAATCCCTGATGGTTTTCCGGTTGACCCACCAGATCAGCAGCACAAGCAATATAGCGGTGCCCAGTGTATACAGCGAAATTATACCTGATACAAAAATATGACGACTTTCCAGGTAAAGGCTCATCAGGTACTGTAGTACCGTTAGGGTTACAAAGGAGGCTGCGATCATCCAGACATTTGCAGGGAAAAAGCGCATGATCAAAAACCGGCTTAATTGACGGGGTGCTGTTCCCAGTATAATCAGCAGGTTGATTTCTTCTTTACAAGAAGCAATGGTTAGCTGAATGAAGAGGGTAAATACCAGTAATGCGAATAACAGCATCAACGCTCCGGTAATACCCGATATGGCTACCACCGTGTCCACCGCTTTTCTGTATTTGCTGAACCTTGTTTTTTCTGTATCTGTGGTTAACTGGTGCTTGCGGAGATAGTTGCTTAGTGCAGGATTTCCCGGGTCCCTGGTCCGGATGATCAGCCTGGACGGGTTCTTCAGGTCTTCGGAAGCGAAATTCCGGTTGCCCCAATCCATGAATTCCGATGGTACCAGCATGGAGGAAATCCGGTCGCTGAATCCGGCAATTTTTCCGTTGAATGAAGCCGTACCCTTTGGGCCGTACACGGTTACTTTGAATACGATCATTTTCACAATCTCCGGCGTAAGCTGCGGCAAATCCTGAGAAAGCGAAAACTGGAAATTGTAAAAATCCAGGAACATGTTCGGGATAATGATTGGTACATATGGCGCGGCTTCGTTCCATGTCCAGTCTGTTCCACTTACATCTATGAACTCTTTTGGTATACTTTCGAAGGAGATATCTGTATAAAAGGGGAAGCGGTCACTATTGCTTTGTATGCTGGCTTTGAACCTGCCGGGTGTAAGAAGTCCTACGGATTGGACAAAGCTTTGTTTTTTGATGTCATTGATCACCGTATCTTCCAACGCGGTATTCCCCATATTGGCATCAGTCAATATTTTATTAATGACCAGAAAATTGGCAATACTGTCCTGATTTTTTTTGCCGTGTAGTAATTCTTTGTAATTGACCTGTATCTGTACTGCGGCCAGTAATAAAAAAACAGCAATGGATAAGCCGGTTACGGCCACCGTGTAACGGGCGTGTCCGGCGCTGTTGCGAATCAATTTTTTTAGTAGTATGGCCAGGTTATTCATTACAAATGCAGTTTTTGGGTGTAAGGAAACAGTACATCATCATCCAGGTCGGTGATGACCAGGCCGGCTTTCCTTTTTCTGCATTCTTGGGCGATCAGGGAAACCGCTATTTTTGTATTTGCAATATCCAGATGACTGAATGGCTCATCCATGATTAACCATTCAAAAGGCTGTACCAGTGCGCGGATAATACAAATCCTTTGTTGTTCCCCATAACTACAGATTTGCGCAGGCTGATCCAATATTTCTGCAACACCCAGTTGCTCTGCCATTTTTGTTATTTGCGCTGCATCGCAAAACGGTTCCTGTAAAATTCTTTTCAACTCAATGTTTTCCCTGGCTGTTAAATGTGGAAATAATTTAAGATCCTGAAATATGATGCTGATTTGCCGCTGCCTTACGGATGCCAGTGAATTAGTGGCCAGTGAACGGATATCTGTTTGATTCAATAAAATATTTCCTGTGTAATCTTTCCGCAGTGCATATATCATGTGCACCAGGGTTGTTTTGCCTGTTCCACTGGGGGCCGTTATTTTAATCCATTCCCCGGCTTCAAACTGAATGGATCGGTTCCACACGGAAGATGTTTTCCCGGAAAGCCGCTCCCGCAGCGGATCGGGCATCAGGTTATTCAGAATAAGCATCTGCATTTATTAATTAGCCCTGATTACCGCAGGAATTCCCGAAGGGAACATTTTTTCCTCCATCTCTCTTTCTCTTTTGGCCACTTGTCTTACATCTACTGCAATATTGGTAAAGAGGCTGGTAAGTGTTACCAGGCTGTTTTGCTTTTCATTTTGCATCCTGAGCTCCACCACCGCTTTGATTTTTCCATCTGAGAAATTATCTGTACTTCCCCTGAGATCTTTTACGGTATTTTTTACAGTAACCATCGACCGGTAATACCCGCTGGCTGAATCTTTGATGAAGGCATTGATTGTATTGGCCAGATCAAAATAAAAGGCTGTTGATTTTCCGCTGAGATGATCTCTTACTTCCTTGCTGATGTTCGATTTTGCCCTACCCTGCAGGTATTGCTGACAGGTTAATGAATCACTTGCAAGGATGAGTTGCTCATCGTTGGCCTGCAGATAAAAACCAAGTGTTCTGATCAGATCACTGCCTTTGTAAGTGGCCCCGTTTTTCTGAACTGTTCCCATTGCAACGGCTTTGTCCATTACTTTCCGGAAGCTTTCTTTGTTGCCTATAGGAATATTTATGATCATTTTTCCAACCGGTTTACGTTTCACCAGGGAAAGTTCGTCGTCTCTTTCCTGCGGTTCCGTATTAGACATTCCCAGATCAGACACCACTACTGCAATATCTCCTTTCAGGGAACCATATAACTCCTGGCTGGTGATAGCTGATTTTTTCATAAACTCATTCACCAGGCCTTCCACTTCAAGTTGTTTTAATAAACCGCCGAAGATTTCCGGGTTAAATGCTACCAACACAACCCCGTTGATTTTCTGAGAAGGATAATGATCTATCAGTGATAGATTGGCAGTAGGGCCGGCATATTTCTTCAGGATATTTCCCAGTGGTTTGTTGATGTATGTAGTAGACCTGGCAATGATCCTCCCGTCTTCAAACGCAAGGGTAGCGGCAGTATGATTGCCTTTTAAGAGTTCTTCCAGTTTGGGTAGCTGGAGCGGCATGCCTGAGAATGATCCCAACAGATTATTGGTAGTGCTGAAGAGGTATCCCTCTGCTTTTGTTTTAAACATTTCGCCAAATCCATCCACGGATCTCATGGATTCTTTGTCTTTTTGTGAAAACATTTTAACTGCTTCTGCCAACATCTCCTTACTATAGTCCGGGCGTTCAGGAATTACGAATTTCATTTTTGCGGTATCGTAATAAGGTTTTACCTGGCGCTGGTAAAATAGAACAACCACATGTTTATCATTCCATGCGATCAGGTTCCTTGGTCCCTGCTCGATATAACTGAAAGCTTTTTCATGCAATATCTTACTACTGTTGGTATGTTCTCCTGACCGAATAAATGTTGCCAATTTGGCCGTGTCTGATAAGTTGGCCAGCACGGTCATGATGCTGATATCGGTTTTGTCCGGCGCTGCTTTACGCACTACAAAAAAGTGGATCGGTTTGGTCCAGTCGAAACCGGCATTTTTCCGGAACTCGTCTACTGTTTTTCGTTCTTTTGCATTGGTACTGTCGTTTTCAAAAATCCTGCTCAGGATTGAATCAATGCTGATGCCTCCGTTCTGAAGTTTTTCACTCAGGGCGTTGGGGTCGATGGTTACCACCGCCAGTGCCTCACCGGGAATAAGACGGGTCTCTTCGGGAGCGTTGTTCCTGCAGGAAATCAATGTTCCGGCGAACAGAACAACCAATAAAAAATGATAGAAACGGGTACTCATACAATCAAATTAATAAGTGAAGATAGAACATCACCTATTAATTTGATCATTTGTATCGTGAAGCTTATTGTAAAGCCTGGTAAATGGCTTCCTGGATTCTGGGGCGGACATTCAGTTGCCCGAATTTATTGTTGTTCCTGGTTGGCGTTACCCTGTTAGACAGGAAAATATAAATCAGGTCTTTTTCGGGGTCTACCCATACGCAGGTGCCGGTAAATCCGGTATGCCCAAAGGTTTTAGGGGATACGGACCGGGACGGGTAGGCCTCTTTCCGGGTAGCATTGTCCTTCTCAGGTTTATCAAATCCCAGCCCTCTCCGGCTGATTCCGCTGTTGTAAGCCGTAAACAATCGGATGGTTTCCTCTTTCAGGAGCCTTTTTCCGTTCAGGATACCTCCATTGAGCAATAACTGGTACAATTGCGCCAGGTCATATGCATTGCTGAATAAACCGGCATGGCCTGCTACCCCGCCAAACAGGGAGGCGCCTTCATCGTGCACATCCCCCCGAAGCAATTGCCGGCGAAAATGCTTTTCATCTTCAGTTGGCACGATTGATGTAACTGTAACATGATCCCGTGGCGTAAATCCGGTGCTGGTCATCTGTAATGGCTGATAGAAATTTTGTTTTACATACTCGCTAAGCGTTAACCCGCTTACGGCTTCAACGATTCTTCCAAGGAAAATAAAATCGTTGTCGCTGTAAATATATTTTCCCGCATCTTTTACTTTGCTGCGCAGGATCCTGGCATGCAGACTGTCTTGCCAGTCGTTTCTGAGGTAGAGGTTCTCCGCTACCCTGCTGGTAAATCCTTCCTTCGATGTTGAGGAGAAATAGGCTGGCAGCGGCTGGCCTGTGGCTGTATCGATCAGTTCCCTGTAAAATGGAATGAAGGGAGTAAGCCCTGCCTGGTGCAATAAGACATCCTTTACCCGGATCCCGGCTTTGTCGGTTCCCCTGACCCAGGATAAATAATCTCCCAGTGTCTTTTCTAATTCTACTTTGCCTTCGTCATATAGTTTCATGATAGAAACCGTAGTGGCAGAGATCTTGGTCACCGAGGCCAGGTCATAAATCATGGATGGGTTGATGGGCTCTTTTTCATCAAAATTGGTATAGCCGAATGCCTTGTGGTAGGCGATCTTCCCCTTACGGGCCACCAGTACCACACAACCGGGGAATGCTCCTTTTGTTACGGCATCACTGGCAATTTCATCGATAACCTGGAGTTTGCTGCTATTGAAACCTGCCAACTCAGGATTTACTTCGGGGAAATAGCTGTTGAAAACAGTGCTTTGGCCAAAGTGCAGATCGGGCGAAACCGTAACAGGCATCGATCCCTTGGCCTCATTAGCTCCGGTAAGTACATCAAAGGCTGCGAGCTGTGTAATATCATCATCTTCATAACAGGCCAGCAGGTTGGTTGCATAGTTGCAGTTACTGATGGCATATGGATTGCCGAAAAATAAGGTAATGGCTTTATCGTCCTGTAGTTGATTCAGCAGGTATACAGTAGTATTGCTGATTCCGTAATTGTTGGCAGGTCTGCGGCTATAATTGTGTACCCCTATTATCACTGCATCGTATCCTTTGTTGCGAATATCACTTATCAATGCTTTTGCGGACGTACTGTCGGATTTATCTGCCGGAATTACCCCGGCGTTCCGGTCATCCATCAGTTGTTTGCCGATCGCTGCTTTTGCACCAAACTGATATACATCAGCATTCAGTTCCTGTTTAAACCTGGCGGCAATGGTATTGAGCCCCGCAGCTCCGATAGAGATATAGGCAATCTTCTTCCCCTTCACCAGGGGGAATGCCTGAAGATTGCTTTTCCTCAATAAAGTAATGGCATTTTTACTGAGCTGGGTCCTGATCCGGTTGGTTTGCTGATTCAGGTCGTTGACCAGGTTAGTGGTGTCGATCGGTTGAACACGATTTAGTCCAAGATGGTATTTTGCCAGTAATATTTTTTTCACACTAGTATTGATGGCATCCCAGCTCAGTCTGCCCTCTTTAATGGCTTGCTTGATTTTCTGAATGGCTCCTGGCACATCTCCCGGAAGGCAAAGCATGTCATTGCCGGCTATCAGGGCCTGAACAGAGGCTTCCCCGGATGGGAAGAATTTGGTAACCCCTTTCATTTCGAGCGCGTCAGTGAACGTGAGCCCTTTGAACCCCAGCTCGGTTTTCAGTAAGTCGGTTACATTCTTTTTGGAAAGTGTACTGGCCAGGTTGGCGGTTGTATCGATGGCAGGAATGTATAAATGGGCAATCATCATGCTTCCCAACCCTGCATTAATCAGTTCCCGGAACGGGTAGAGCTCCAGGGAGTCCAACTGCGCCCTGGTTTTGTTAATGACCGGTAGATCATAGTGACTGTCTACTGCTACATCTCCATGACCCGGAAAATGTTTACCGGTGGCCATCACACCTACCTCCTGCATGCCCTGCATATAGGATTTGCCATACAGGGCTACTTTGTATTTGTCTTCTCCAAAACTCCTGTCGTTGATAACAGGATTCATGGGATTGTTGTTTACATCAATGTCCGGCGCGTAGTTTACCTGAATACCCAGGCGTTTACATTGTTCGCCAACCGCTTTCCCGAATTCGTGAATCAGCGCTGCATCATTCACAGCACCCATCATCAGTTGACGCGGGTAGTTGATCACACTGTCCAGGCGCATGCCCAGACCCCATTCTCCGTCTATGCTGATCATGAGGGGTGTTTTGGCAAGTGCCTGGTATTGGTTGGTTAACACCGCCTGACGCACCGGCCCTCCCTGGAAGAAGCAGAGTCCTCCGACATTATAGGTTTTAATCAGGTTGGTTACTTCTGCAATATGCTTTTCGCCCAGGTTGCTGTGTGCCCTGATGATCATCAGTTGAGCAATACGCTGATCTTTATTGAGTTTGCGGAACTGCTTCTTCACCCATTTTCCGGCCTCGGGTGTTTCTTCATAAAATTTCTGTGCTTCTGTGTTTTGATAGCAGATGGTGGTCAGCAATAAAGCTGCAATCCATTTTTTCATACTTGTGCAATTATTGGTGGCACAAGTTAAGGATTGAAAGGGCTACGGTCCATAGCCAATGGACAATATTTAAATTATTTTACCAATGGCTATGGATGTAGTATCCGGGTTATTCTTCTGCCGCTTCTTCCTGTTCGGAAAGTTTGGGTTCAATATTGTTGGCTTTCAGTACACCAAACCATTTTACCATTTTCTTCATGTCGCTGGCATATACACGGTCAAAATCCATGTCTGGGTATACTTTCTGAAAATAAGCCTTTACTGAAGCAGGATCTTTTTCATTGGGTTGTCCTTCGCTGCTGGCCTGCATAGCCTTAAAGATATCTACCAGGTTCACGTTCTCGCGGATGGTATATACTTCTATGCTTTCCAGATGAGAGAAATTATGAATACGACTGCTGACAAACTTAGTGGTTTTGTCTTCCAGTGATCTTAAAATTGCCCCGTCATTTTTACTGCTCACTAATTCGAACAAACCGCTCATTCCGGTAACCGATATCAATTTATTATACTCCATAGTTATTTTAATTGAGTTGCAAAGTAAAGGAAATTGTGCTTTGTAATGCTGAATTAGGTTAATGTAGCCAGAACAGCGGCCAATCGTTGCTTCATGTCCTCATAAGAAGTATATCCCCTGGCCAGCAGATGAAATTTGGACTCCGTTACCTGCATCAGTACACAGGGGAAGCCGGTTACCTGTAACTGTTTTACCAGCGAAAACTCATAATATGCCTGGTCTTTATAGGGTTCACTGTGCAACTTTTCATAAAATGATTCCGGCAGGATGGAATATTTCTCCAGCAAATGCCTGTACGCCTCATCGTCTGTAAGGTCCCTTCCTTCGAAATGAAGCGCATATTGCAGGTCGCCGGCAAATTCCACCTGTTTTTCAGGATAGATCTCTTTGAATATGCACAGTGCAATGGCAGGTTTTTCCGAATGGGGGTACCAGTCGCTGAGGTCGGCATGGTTGATATGCCACAAATAGTCGGGGCCAAATTCTACCCCGGAATACTCCTCCACCGTTTTATAGGCTTTTTGGATATATCCGGCAGTAGCGCTGATGTGTACCGGCGTTTCCGGAAGAATCATTCCTCCCGACAGTACTTCAATCTGTAATCCGGGATTTTCTGCAGCTATTTTTTTCATCACGCTGCTGAATCCGTAACACCAGCCGCAATAAGCGTCATAACAGTAATACAGGATAGGCTTCATGGAGCAAAGATATTCGGATTTACCACGTCGGGAGCCTATTTTCCTGTTGCGAAACCATTATCCAAAGTTTATTTAGCTTTGCGGAATATATCAACCAATAAAACGTATTATATGCCCGGTTTTGAACTATTTGGAGACGAAGAAAGAAAAGAAGTGAACGATGTGCTGGAAACAGGCATCCTGATGCGTTATGGATTTGACGGTCCAAGAAAAGGGATCTGGAAGGCAAAAGAGCTCGAAAAAGCGATCACGGAAACATTTGGCTGTACATATGCGCAACTCACTTCCAGCGGAACAACTGCATTAACCACAGCAATGGCCTCCCTGGGTATAGGTTCGGGAGACGAAGTAATCATGCCGGCTTTTACTTTTGTGGCCAGCTTTGAGGCGGTATTGAGTGTAGGCGCCATACCGGTATTGGTGGATATTGATGAAACACTTACTCTCGACCCTGTTGCTGTACGTAAGGCCATTACCTCTAAAACAAAATGCATCATGCCGGTGCATATGTGCGGAAGCATGGCAGACCTGGACGTACTGGCGGCAATCTGTAAAGAGCATAACCTGATTTTACTGGAAGATGCCTGCCAAAGCATCGGTGCAAGCTATAAAGGAAAATCACTGGGAACCATTGGTCATGCAGGCACCTTCTCCTTTGATTTTGTAAAGATGATTACCTGTGCAGAAGGGGGGGTGGTGATGACCAACGACAAGGAAGTATACACCAAATCGGATGGTTATACAGATCATGGCCATGATCATCTGGGAGTAGACAGGGGTGCAGACCTCCATCCTTTCATTGGATACAATTCCCGCATCAGCGAACTGCATGCGGCTGTAGGTTTGGCGCAGATCAGGAAACTGGACCGGTTCCTGGCCATGCAGAAAAAGAACAATAAAGCGCTCCGTGCTTACCTGGAACAGATTCCGGAGATCAGCTTCCGTGTTATACCGGAAGGGGGAAATGATAGCTGCAGTTTCCTGAGCTGGTTCCTTCCTTCTGCAGCTTTAACACAGGCGGTTGTGGCCGAAATGAAGGCACAGGGTATATTGGCCGGTAATTTTTACTGGTTTGCCAATAACTGGCACTATATCAGCAATTGGGACCACTTAAAGAATGCGACTACGTTAAATCGCCTCAATAAAGAGCAGGAAGCTGCGTTACTTCAGTTAAAAACCACTTCTTTTGCAGCCAGTGATGCCATCATGAGCCGCTGTATCTCTACCTCCATCAGCCTTGTCTGGACCGATGAGCAGATCAAAGAGAAAGGGGAAAAAATGGTGGCATGTATCAGAAAGGTATTAGAATAAAAGATCGTTTAAAGTAAACAGTAGCCAGTCGCATGTCCCTCAGCCAATCATTACAACAAAAATTGCTTCAAAAACTGAGCCCCCAGCAGATTCAGTTGATGAAATTATTGCAGGTACCTACCGCCAACCTGGAGGAACGGATCAAAGAGGAGTTGGAAGAGAACCCGGCACTGGAGCAGGGGGAAGAAGGACATGAAGATGAGTATACAGATGAACTGAAAGATGAATTCGATAATTCCTCCGAAGAAATGGAGCCTGATGGAAGTACGGACGATTATGAGAGTGTGGATATCAGCGAATATGTGGTAGACGATGATGGTGAAATTGCCGACTATCGTACCAGAGATGAAAATTATCCGGAATTGGATGACCAGAAAGTGATCCCGATCCGTGTTGAGACAAGTTTTCACGAGCTGGTTTTAAACCAGTTAGGTATGCTGGAGTTGGACGAAAGAAGTTATAAGATTGCCGAACAGGTGGTAGGTAGCCTCGACGATGATGGATACCTACGCCGGGAACTGAGTTCTATTGCCGATGACCTTGCTTTTCGCCAGAGCCTGGTAGTAGAGGAAAAAGAGATTGAGGCAATTATTCAGCAAATCCAGCAGTTTGACCCTGCGGGGATTGCAGCGCGGGATTTAAAGGAATGCCTGCTGCTGCAATTAAAAAGAAAAACGGACGAAGGTCAGTCTGTTGAACTCGCTATGCAGATCCTGAGTAAATACTTTGATGAGTTTACCAAGAAGCATTATGAAAAAATTCAACGTAGCCTGAACCTGACAGACGAGCAGTTGAAGGAAGTAATCAATCAGATCATTAAGCTGAACCCAAAGCCGGGTGGTAATGTGGGCGAGATTAATAAGGCGGAGAGCTATATTGTTCCTGATTTTTTTGTGATCAATAACAATGGCATCCTGGAACTAACCCTGAACGCAAAGAATGCACCGGATTTGCGCATCAGTGAAGGATATCGGGATATGCTGAAGGATTATGAAAAAGGAAGCAAAAAAGACAAACGTCAGAAAGAAGCTGTTTTGTTTATCAAACAAAAAATTGATTCGGCTAAGTGGTTTATAGATATGATCAAACAGCGTCAGGACACACTGATAGGCACCATGAGCGCAATCATGAAATACCAGCAGGAATTTTTCCTGACCGGCGACGAAACCACCATGCGCCCAATGATCCTGAAAGATATAGCCGAGATGACCGGACTGGATATTTCTACCGTAAGCCGTGTGGCCAACAGTAAGTTTGTGCAAACAGAGTTTGGCACCTACCGTCTGAAATTCTTTTTCAGTGAGTCTTTAAGTACCGACAGCGGGGAAGAAGTGAGCACGAGGGAGGTGAAAAAAATCCTGAGTGATATTATAGCCGGAGAAGATAAACGTAAACCCCTCAGCGACGAAATACTTACCGAGATGCTGCAGGATAAGGGGTATAATATTGCCAGAAGAACCGTAGCCAAGTACCGGGAACAACTGAATGTACCCGTGGCCAGGCTTAGAAAGGAATTGTAACCGGGGAGTTAGCTGCCTGATACAAAAATAAACAACATGAGCCAGGAACCCATTTATACAAACAATCAACAGGAAGAAAAGCCCGGAAATATCGTACAGCGCTTTTTTGCAAAGCTTATTTCCTATGTTTTCCATCCGTTGTTTATCCCTACTTATTTCTTCATCTACCTGATGCAGCATTTTCCTTATGAATTTGCAGGTATAACTGAGTGGCAGTTAAAAATGAGGTTCTTTGGGGTATTCTGGCTTACCGCTTTCTTTCCTGCATTTGCCGTCTTTTTATTGTGGAGGCTCAAATTCAGCGAGAGTATTTTTCTGCGAACGCAGAAGGAACGGATTGTGCCGTATATCATTACCATGTTCTTCTACTGGTGGATGTATTATCTCAGCAGGAATTTCAACGACCAGCCCCAGGCATTGAAATTTTTCTTCATGGGGGTGTTTATCGCTTCCGTAATAGGGTTGATAGCCAACAGTTTTTTTAAAATCAGTATGCATGCATTGGGTGTGGGTGGCTTTGCGGCGGCCGTACTCCTTACTTCTTTTTATTATGAAGTAGCCAATGGAATTCCTGTGAGCATTGCTTTGCTGATTGCAGGCCTGGTTTGCACTGCCCGCCTGGTTGTAAGTGATCATACCGCGAAAGAAATATACACGGGCCTTTTTGCCGGAATCCTGGCGCAGGTGATTGCATATATAGCCATCAGTTGATTTTTTAAAAACGGATACATCTTACTTTATCCAGGGTGGAATTCCTGATCTTCAGGAAATTGGTATACGCTACAGATAATTCGAGCCCGCCCCTCCAGTTGGAAGTTGTTCTTAGCTTAGAAACATTCACATCGTAGCTGACTCCGATGGTCATGTGATTAAAACTGAGTTTTACTACAGGAATGACTGCGTCACCTGCTCTGAAAAAGCTGCCAATGTAAAATATGTTGGGCTCTCCTCCATAATATCCGGTAACTGTTGCAAAACCATATAAGAGGCCGCCAATGATTTGCCGGTTTCCATTCTGTGTAAAATAATCTGCAAAGGCGGTGATGTAATCGCGGTCGTTGATCTTTCCGTTTAATCCCATATTAAAGCTATACCTCGGCGCAATAGCATCATTGGCTGTGCCGAGCACAGAACGTACAGAGGGATGGTTTACATGTGCAATCCCACCGGCTACATACAGATTCAGTTGCCTGCTGAAAACGGTAGTATAGGAAATACCCGCTGAAACATCCCAGTAGTGATAACCTGTATTTTTAATCAATTCACCGGTGGGGTTATTAGGGTCAAATCCTCCTGAACCGTACTGGTCGCCGAACTTTAGCTGGGTGGGATCAAACTGGCTGAACACCGGGCCACCCATAAAGGCAAGCGACAAATAACTGTCTTTATCTTCACTCAGTGATTTGTGAAAATTAAGGGCGGGTAATAATTGTGTTCTCTTTAACCGGATATCACCGGCTCCATCGAGACTCAGTTGGGAGCCGATGGTCAGAAAATCATCCCCTTTGCCCACCGGCGTTTTGTGCTCAATGCTCAAAGATGCAGTTCTGAATGGTACCGTAATAGCACCCCATTGATCCCGGTAACTCATCGATACCCTAAGGTCTCCTTTGAACACACCGGCCAGTGCGGGATTCCGCAGTAAGGGTTGCTCATAGAACTGCGAAAAAGTAAAGTCCTGTGCCCCGGAGTGCAAAACAGAAAAAAGAAATAATATGCAGATTAACTTACGCATCATTTTAATATGGCTACATTCCCTTTATATAATTGAGGTGTTCCTTTTTCACAAATCACTTCGCACACATATACATAGATATCCGGATTGGCCAGGTTGCCCCTGACCCTTCCATTCCACCCCGCTGTTTTATCGTTGGGCAGGAAATTATTTTTCTCAAAAACCAATTCACCCCACCTGCTGTATACCCGAAAATTTTTCACCAGCCTGATTCCTTTGGCCTGCACATAGAGCCAGTCGTTTACACCATCCCCATCCGGGGAAAAGGCATTTGGAATAAATACTTCCGCTCCGGGGCAGAATGTTCTCACCCGCATGGTATCGCTTGTGATGCAGCCAAACTCATTGGTAACGGTGCAGGCAATGTCTTCATCATTCACGACCCTTGCAACGGGTTCTGGACAGAACACGCAAGACAGGTCGGCTCCTCCGCTCCATTTCCATTGAACAATATTATTGGTGGTAACTTCCGCCCGGAGCCTGATTTTTGTTCCTGCAATAAAACTGGTGTCCTTACCAACTGTAACCGGGGTAGGTTTACCTACCACCACTCTTGTGAAAGCAGTATCGGTAAAGCAATTGTATTGATCTTTTCCAATTACTTTATAAGTAGTAGTTACCTTCGGTGAAACAATGGGTGCAGCAGAATGGTTGTTGGTGAGTCCGGGGGCTGCCAGCCATTGATAGCTGCTTCCTCCGGAAGCCCATATTCTAACACTGGATCCTTCGCAAACAACCGATTCCGGAGACGCCTGTATTTTAGCGGGTTCAATCACTTTTACGCTGGTGCCTGCAATATTGGTACAACCATATTCATTATATCCAATCACTTTGTATTGAGTGGATCGCTGCGGGCGAACTTTTACGGTAATACAATTATTGCAGATAATATTCTCCTGCTGGTCTTTCCATACATAGCTCCTGGCGCCATTGGCACGTAAAACAATACTGTCTCCATAACATATATTGTTCTCTGCCGCCACATTGATGGTGGGTATGGGATGAATGGCGATTTGTTTTACAGCAGAATCGTAACATTTATTGATGGTAGATGCCGTCAGTTTTACCGTATAAATGCCCTCATCGTAATAAAGTACTTTTACGGCTGAATCGGTTGCCTTTTGGCCATTTCCCAAATTCCAAAGCCGGTAGATAACAGAGTCTACAGAGTTGATGTCGGATCTCATTTCCATAAGGTTGTTCAGGCAGGTTTCGTTGATAGAATTAATATTCACCTGTGGGTAATTATAAATGCTGACATTATAGGCGCCTCTGATATTGTCTGTACAACCAAAGTTGCTTTCGACCATAAGTTCGGTTTGCTGGGATCCGGTCTTTTTAAAAGAGGCTGTTACAGAACGGCCGTTGCCAGCCGGCGCGCTATTGACCAGCCAGTAATGGTTCCGGATTCCATTCAGGGAAACAGAACTGTCATTGAACTGGAAAATTGTTGTTCCGCATTCATATACAGTGTTTACTTTAAACCCGGCTTTGACCTCTTCAATTACAATTGAATCTGTGTTGCTAATCGGAATCCTGCAACCGGTATTGCTGATCAATGTAAATGTTGGCCGGAAAATACCCTGTTGTTTGTATTGATGCTTTACAGAGCGAACGGTGGTAGTTAAAATGGTTCCATCTCCAAAATTCCATTCAACAGAGTCTGTGTTGGAAACCTGGGGCGTGAAAGAAATATTGTTATTGGTAGTACAGTAGACGCCTCCCCTGTATTGGATTATTCCGGTTGGCGATTTGATCTGAATAGTTGCACTGTCAGTAAATAAACAGCCACCGGCGTTGCTTGCCTGCATGATTACTTTGAAAGTGCCTGATTGGTTAAAAGTGAAAGCAGTGCTATCCCCTGATGTTGTTTTACCATTGCTTATCAGCCATTGAACGGAACTGGTTGGTGTATTGGTTTGATTGGCCAGTTGTACAACAAAAGGTACGCAGTTTCCATAAAGCGGAGTTATGCTTCCTTTGCCAGGTTTAATGGCAACGATCGTAATGGTACGGCTGGTGGTATCGCTGCAGGTTTTTAATGGATTTGCCTGGCTTGCGATCAATTGAACCGGGAAAGTGCCGGATTGGTTAAAAGCAAAATTGAACTGTTGCAACCGACTGGCAGCGTTGTTGTTGATGCTCCATTGAAGCTGCAGTAGAGAGTCGGAAAGGCTTTTAAATTGTATTGAATCACCAATGCAGTTGCTGCCTGTTATGGTGTTGAACACAGCTTTTACGGAGGGATATATATGGATGTTCCGGGTAATTACCGTATCTCCGCAAATTCCGGATACAGGAAGGGTAAACTTATATATACCCGGCTGCAGGTAACTATGCTGAACAATACCCGTATCACTGGTGGTGCTGGTAGTGCCATCGCCCCAATTCCAGGTGAACTGCGAAATACCGGTACTGTTGTTATGAAAGAACAGTTTGAAAGGAGCGCCACAAACAGCAGTGTCCTTTGCAGTTAAACGAATGCTCACCTGGTTTGGAATAGCGCGCAAGGACATTGTTGCGGTATCTGCGCCACAACTGTTGGTGGCAATCAGCATGGGATGGTACGTTGAGGCAGTAGCGGAATAATAGGTATGCAGTAAACTGTCTGTTGAAGCCATCATTTGTGTATTGCCATCATCCAAGAATAACCTGAACCCGGTATTGCTGCCCGTGGACTGATTCAAAAACATGACCTCTAATGGAAGGCATTTGGTTCTTGGCGTGGCGGTAAGTTTTGCCCTGGGAAGTTGTTTTACGATGATGATTTTACTGATGCTGATGGTATCACAGCTGGTGTATGCTTTGAGTGTAATGGTATAACTGGTGTCGAGGCCATTAACGGAAGGTGCAAAAATCAGGGCAGCAGGGTCTGCTAATGTTGAACTACTGCCATTACCAAAATCCCAGCTAAAGCCGTAGTCGGATTTATTGGGAGTATTGTTGGTGAAGCTGATGGAAGCCGGTCCGCAGATACTGGTATCGGAAAGGACAAAAGCGGGGGCCGGCTTTGCCAGATAAAACAGCATCATGGTATCAGCAGTGCTTGCGCAACTGTTGCTGATGCGCCAAGCGAAGTGATATGCTCCGGGTATGAGGTTGGATACGGAAGTGTTAGCCAGCGTACTGTCTGCGAACAAAGCATTGTTGGGCCCGCTGATCTGTATCCAGGAGCCCGCTCCCACGGAAGGTGTATTACCCTTTAACTGCAAGCCTGTACCAGCACAGATGGTTGTATCGTTACCTGCATCTGCGGTATCGGGCATTGCAGTGATATGAATGCTTTTAATGATAGTAGTGTCACCACAAGCGTGCAGGATACGCAAAGAGACGGTGTAAGTTCCTGAGTCCTGGTACACATGTTGGATGGGGCCTGCTGTTGCACTGGTGTAATCTGTGGTTCCATCACCCCAACTCCAGGTGAACTGTGTAGCTCCTGTGGTGTTGTTGGTAAAGTTGGCGGTATAGGGGTTGCCACATATGGCGGTATCTGCCAGGTTGGTCTGTATGTTCAACAGATTGGCAGTTGCAAGAAAGGAAGCAGTTGCGGTATCTGTACCACAACTGTTGGTGGCAATCAGCTTGGGATGGTACGTTGAGGCAGTAGCGGAATAATAGGTATGCAGTAAACTGTCTGTTGAAGCCATCATCTGTGTATTGCCATCATCCAAGAATAACCTGAACCCGGTATTGCTGCCCGTGGACTGATTCAAAAACATGACCTCTAATGGAAGGCATTTGGTTCTTGGCGTGGCGGTAAGTTTTGCCCT
>DATFAP010000044.1:0-54632 GCA_035254545.1 Sediminibacterium sp.
TGTTTTATAATGCACTTTTTCTGCTAAACATATATTAACTTGAGATAATATTATGAATATTTGCGGATATGAAGCAATTGCTGGTTAGTTGGGCTTTGTTTTTTATGCTGGGGGAAGCCACTGCACAGTTCCCCTATTTTCAGAAATTCGACTATCCGGCACAGTTGCCCACGCAGGTGATTTATGATATGCATTCCGATTCAAAAGGGTATCTCTGGCTGGCAACAGATAAGGGATTGTACCGTTTTAACGGAAGATCATTTACGGAGATTCCGTTTAATCAAACCAGCTTGAAATCGCTGAGTTATCTGCAGGAAGATCCGCAGGGGAATATCTGGTGTATGAACTTTTACAAGGAGGTTTTTTACTATAAAAACGATACGCTGTACCAGTTTAAATTAAAAGATCAGCAAGCGTTCTCCGCAGCTACATTTTTAAATATTGTGGTAACCTCAACGGATATCTGGATTGCTTCGTTGCAGGAAATCTACCAGATCAGTAAAGAAAGCGGGCATACGGTTCAAACCATCGAACCGCCCCAGGATGGGGTGAGCTACCTGACGCATATCGGTGAAACCATTTATGCATACGGCGGCAATGCGTGGTTATTTACCTATTCTGCCTCCGGGGGAGGCGGGTGGCGTAAAACAGCCTTTAAGGATATGGGGGATACGCGCACCATCAGCAATGGGAAATCCCTGTTTGTTTCCCCCATAGGAATTAATCGTAAGCCGGGTTTTGTGATTAGCAACGACAGCAGCCGTGTACTGCCACCGCTTTCCCTGCCATCGAATACAGTCGTTTATCATTTTGCAACAACAGGTACCAATGAGCAATGGGTCTGTACGCAGACGGGTGGATATCTTTGGGATGTGGGGTCAGGGAAAACCACCCTCTTTTTCCCTGATCAGAGTGTAACGGATATTGTAAAAGATTACCAGGGCAACTATTGGATCAGTACGCTCGACAATGGTCTTTTCACATGTCCTTCGCTGGAAAACAAGCTGTATAAGATGCACCCTGCCGGAAATATTGATAATATTACGGCAATAGAAGCCATCAGCCGCCATAAAGTAATTACCGGTAGTAGTAAAGGGTTGCTGGCAGGATTTGATGTTCGGGCAAATACGATTTTTAAGTACAATCTTCACGCCTCCCGGGAAATAGAATTCATCACCTACGACACCACAGAACAACTGATTTTCACCACAAGGGGTATTTTCAAGGAAGACAGGCCGGACCCTTTTGAAAAATATGATTACAGTAAGGGTATTGCAAGAGATCCTTTTGGCAATATCATTGTTTCCTATTTTAACGGAGCTTTTATTCTGAACGGGGAATACGGAAATATCAATGACCGTATGCCCCAGCTCAGTTGCAATCTGTATAAGTTCTATGCAAAACCATACCAGACAAGGTCGGGTTATAAAGTACTGGTGCTGCGCAATACCCGTAGTAATGGAGTGTTTTCCTCAGCCGACCGGCAACGTTTTTGGATAGCCTATGAAGACGCGCTGTACGAATACGGGTACAACGGGTCATATAAAATAATCAAAGATTTGAATAATGAACCGGTTATTGCCAGAACGCTTTACGAGATGAAGGGGGGTGATCTGATAGCGGGCACCTCCACGGATGGTGTTTACATCATCCGGAACGGGGCAACCGTAAAAGTATTTAATAAGGACAATGGTTTAAAAAGCAACAACATTAAACATTGCACCTATTTCAATGGCGCGATCTGGGCGCTCACCGATGAGAGTCTTGAGCTGATCAATATTTCAACAGGGGTAGTCAGTAATTTGTCCGATGAATATGGCCTGGAACAATTGCAGGTCAACGACTTCGCCGTAAACCCCGAACGGTTTTTCCTGGCAACGACATCGGGGGTACTGGTTAACCAGTACTCCGAGCAAAAGCAGGAAAAGAAGATCCGTTTTCCTGTTCTGAATGTTACCGCCAACGGAATTCTGCTGAAAAATAATTCTGAGGTGGGGAGCGATATGAACAACTTTATGTTCAACATTGAAGCGCTTCATTTTAAATCGCCCATTTCGCTGATTTACCGGTACAGAATGACAGGATTGGATACGGCATGGAAAACAACCAATTATTTTACCACCTCCATTACCTACAACCGTTTAACCCCCGGGAAATATACCTTTCAGATTCAGGCGCAGGACAGAAGCGGTCATTATAAAAGCGAGCTCATGACTTACTCCTTCCATATAATGGCGCCTTTCTGGCTAAGGTGGTGGTTCATTGCAGGCATACTCTTCCTGCTTTTTGGTGCTATTTACCTGTTTTTATTGTGGTGGTCCCGGAGATTATTGTCTCAGCAAACCCTGAAAGAACAGTTGTTCAAAAGTCAGTTGGTTGCGCTTCGTTCGCAAATGAATCCGCATTTTCTGTACAATGTGCTGAATACCGTTCAGGGGCTTTTATATGATAACCGGAAAACTGAGGCGGGCACATTACTGGGCAATTTCAGCGACCTGATGCGGAAGACACTGAAGGCGAGTGATAGTCAGTTGCAAACGTTGCACGAAGAAATGGAGAATCTGCGGTTGTACCTGGAGCTGGAAAAAGCCAGATTCGACAAGAATTTCAGCTATTCCATCTCCACCAATCTGAGGGAAGATCCGACAGCCATTTATATTCCGTCGCTGATGCTGCAACCTTTTGCGGAGAACGCAGTGAAACATGGGCTGATGCACAAGAACGGGCTTAAGAAGTTAACCATCTCATTTGAGCAAACGGATGAGGGTATTCGGGTAATTATTGATGACAACGGGATTGGCCGGAAACAATCCGCCATCATCAATACGCGTAATAAAAGCAAGCCATCCAGTTTTGCCACAAAAGCCATTGCAGAAAGGATCGATCTCTTTAACCGGCTTTATAAGCAGAAAATAAGCTACACCATTGTTGATAAATCAGACGAACAGAATCAGCCGGCAGGAACAAGTATTACGCTGATTATTCCGGATTATTCAAAAAATGATGCCAGCCTCTAGTAAAAAAGGGAGTTTTCATAAACTATATGCCCTGTATCAAAAAAACCGTTGAGAAAAGCCGGCTTAGGTATTATCTTCGGGAAGCATGGAATTGATAAAAGCAATTATTGTAGATGATGAGCCCAATGCAAGAAAAGCATTGCAGGGTCTTTTAGCTGAAAACTTTGAGCAGGTTCAGGTATTGGCCGATTGTAAGGATGTTCCTGAAGCGGTTAAGACGATCAATAAACTGAAGCCTGATCTTGTTTTCCTGGATGTAGAGATGCCGGGTTACAGCGGATTTGAGTTGCTGGATTTTTTTGATGAGCAACAGATCAATTTCAAAATCATTTTTGTTACTGCTTACAGCGATTATTCGCTCCGCGCTTTTGAGAGTTCGGCAGTGGATTATATTTTGAAACCGGTCCGCCTGGAACATGTTGCCCGTGCGCTGAAAAAACTGAATATTGAAAAACCGGGAAATGAAAGAATGCAATACCAGGTTCTGCGCGAGAATTTCAACCAGCAGGAGAAGAAAATAGTGCTGCAAACATCTGAAACCATCTTTGTGGTGAAGCTGGAAGACATCATCTATATGCAGGCAGAGGGCAGTTATACCAAAATATTTACTGCCAGTCATGGCGTATTGACGATCACTAAAAAATTACTGGATTTTGAATACCTCGAATCTGACGGTCCCTTTTTCCGGACGCACCGGAGTTATATTGTTAACCTGAATCATATCAAAAAAGTAGACAAAAAAGATTTTGTAGTGATCATGAGCAATGAGGGGGAGGTATACCTTGCACAGGATAAGAAGAATCTTTTGCTCGACAAGATTACCAGCCAGGTGTAGTCCCGACCTAACCGATCCATTCAATGGAACCGTGGGTAAAAACATATTCCATACCGGCCTCCACTACCAGTTCCCCCTGCTCTGATACCGATTGAATCAGGTATTTGCCAACGGCGTTGTTTTTCTTTAAGCGGACCCATTCTCCTCTTTTGTGCAATCTTTCCCTGTAGGCGTTCAGTAAGGGGATAGATCCTTTCTTTTTAAGTTCTCTGTACCGTTGATCAATACAACAGCAGAGTTCCTTTGCCAGCAGAACCGGATCATGGTTGATTCCCGTAATCTGCTTCAGCGAAACCGCTTTTTTGCTGAGGTCAGGGAAGCTGGTTTGGTTGATATTGATGCCAATCCCGGCCACGGTCCATAGCCATTTATTCCCCGATAAACTGGTTTCCAGTAAAATACCACCTGTCTTTCTGTCACGCCAGTAGATATCATTGGGCCATTTTATGCTGAGTTCATCCGGAATATACCGGTGAAGAAAGTCATAGGTGGCCAGCGCGACCACCATACTGAGGTGAAATTGTTGGGAAACTGCCAGGAAAGAAGAGTCCAGGACCACCGAAAGCAATATATTTTCCCCCGGATTGGCCTGCCATTTCCTGCCTCTCTGTCCCTTCCCTGCGGTTTGTTCCAGCGCAAAAAAAGCCGAACCATGGGCAGCCAAATTAGCCTGTAATTGCTTCATGGCATAAATGTTGGTACTGTCAACAACGGATAATTGCGTAAACGGGCTTCCAATGGTAGTTTTAACACCTGATCGTGACAAAGAATTACTATTTTTGACGAAGTTAAACAGGCAATATTAATTAACTAAAATATTCATCATTATTGGAACCTCTTTCTGTCCTGAAAACACGCGAAAAAAGCGCCGTAGTAAGGGTAACGCGCAATTCAAAACTATTTAAGACCATTATTCAGGCCATTTTAGATAAAAAGGGGGAGCATATCCTCAGTTTAGATCTGAGAAAAATACCCGAAGCTGCGGCAGATTTCTTTATCGTCTGTGAAGCGTCCAGCACCACTCAGGTAAAAGCCATCAGTGATCATATAGAAGAGCAGGTGAAGAAGATCTGCGGAGAACTGCCCTATAAGCATGAGGGCAAACAGACTGCCCAATGGGTATTGATTGACTATGTAAATATTGTAGTGCATATAATGCACCCCGAAGCAAGAAAATTTTATCAACTGGAAGAGATGTGGAGCGATGCAGTGTCTCAGTTGCATGAAAACTAGGTGCTCAGCATTCAGTAGAACCTGATTATTTTTAATAACAGAGGAATCAAGATATGGCAAAGGAAAACCGACAATTTAAAGAAATGAATCAAGAAAAAGGTGGCGCCCCCAAGAAGGGACCGAAGTTCAATATATATTGGATATACGCCATCGTGGCCGTTATCCTGCTTTCTGCGCAGTTCATGCGGTTTTCTCCTGATCTCTCTAAAACGAGCAAACAGGAATTCATCAATAAGATGCTGGTGCAGGGTGATGTGGAGCGCATGGATATTGTAAAGAACAAAGACCGTATCCGGGTTTACATTAAAGTAGACAGCCTTCGCAAGGATTTTTATGTTTCCCGGTTTAAAAAGGACCTGAGCAAGGAAAAATCAAAGGTAACGGGTGTGCCCTTATTCGAGTTTGAAGTGGTTGATATCAAGAGTTTCAATGATGAGCTCAAAGATGTTTATGCAGCCAATCCTTCCCTGGCAAAAGTGCCGGACAATCCGGTTTCAGACCCGGAATGGTTTGGTCCTGTATTCAATACCGTTTTATCCCTGCTCTTTATTATCGGAGCCTGGGTATTGCTGATGCGTAAAATGGGTGGTGCAGGCCCCGGTGGCGGCGGTGCGGGCGGTATTTTCAATATTGGAAAATCCAAAGCTACCCTTTTTGACAAGGGTGCAAAAGTGAATATCACTTTTGCAGATGTAGCAGGCCTGGACGAAGCAAAAGTGGAAGTGATGGAAATTGTAGATTTCCTCAAGAACCCTAAAAAATACACTTCCCTGGGAGGTAAGATTCCTAAAGGGGCGCTGCTGGTAGGCCCGCCCGGAACAGGTAAAACCTTATTGGCCAAGGCCATGGCAGGCGAAGCACAAGTGCCTTTCTTCAGTTTGAGTGGTAGTGATTTTGTGGAAATGTTCGTTGGTGTGGGCGCCAGCAGGGTAAGAGACTTATTTAAACAGGCCAGAGAAAAAGCCCCTTGTATTATTTTTATTGACGAGATCGATGCGATCGGACGCGCCCGGGGAAGAAACGCGATCATGAGCAATGATGAAAGAGAAAATACCCTGAACCAGTTGCTGGTGGAAATGGACGGTTTTGGCGGAGATACCGGTATTATCATCCTTGCTGCCACCAACAGACCGGATGTACTGGATACCGCCTTGCTGAGGCCGGGCCGTTTTGACCGACAGATATCCATTGATAAACCGGATGTAAAAGGAAGGGAGGCGATCCTGAAAGTGCATTTACAGCCGATTAAAGTTTCAGAAACACTGGACCTTCATAAGCTGGCCGAACAAACTCCCGGTTTTGCAGGTGCTGATATTGCCAATGTGTGTAATGAGGCCGCTTTGATTGCTGCACGTAAGGGCAAGGAAGCGGTTGATATGAGCGATTTCCAGGATGCTATTGACCGCGTAATTGGCGGATTGGAGAAAAAGAATAAGATCATCGCTCCGCATGAAAAATCCATCATTGCTTATCACGAAGCCGGGCATGCTATCTGCGGATGGTTCCTTGAGCACGCGTATCCGCTGCTGAAAGTAACCATTGTTCCCCGCGGCACTGCTGCCCTGGGGTATGCCCAGTACACCCCTACGGAGCAGTATCTGTATAATACCGATCAGTTGATGGATCAGATTTGTATGACACTGGGAGGAAGAGCCGCAGAAGAAATTTTCTTCGGCAAAATCTCTACCGGAGCAGCCAATGATCTTCAGCAAATCACCCGCATCGCATACAGTATGGTTACTGCATACGGTATGAATAAGAAAGTGGGTAATGTGAGTTTTTATGATCCTTCACAGGAGAATACTTTTACCAAACCATACAGCGAAGAAACAGGAAAAATCATTGATGAGGAAGTTCGCGGAATCATTGATGCCGCCTACCAGCGTACACTGGATCTGCTCAAAGAGAAAAAACACGAAGTAGAAGTGTTGGCTAAAGAATTACTGGATAAAGAAGTGTTGCATAAAAGCGATGTGGAGGTATTGATTGGTAAACGTCCCTTTGAGGAAAAGAAATTGCTGGAAATTGAAGCTGAATCAATAGATGTACCTGGTGCTGAAAAGCATGATGCAACTGTAGTAGTACCTCCGGCCGACAGCCATTCCGCCAATGACGAAACACCTGCTAACGCATAATGACCGAGTCAAGAGCAAATATTTTAAATAAAATCAAACAGGCACTTGTCCAAAAAGTGCCTGTTCCCTTTTTGGATAGCCCTGCCAATCCTAATCATTTTCCTGCCTCAGTGAAAGAACTGGAACTTGAGTTTGCAGAAAACTTTACCGGGCTGAAGGGCCGCTTCTCTTATTGCTTTAACCGGGCGGAACTGGTGAACCAGTTGCTTGTGCTGATAGAAACCCGTCAATGGAAAAATATTTATTGCCGGGAGGACTCCATTAAGGAAATGCTGGCAAAAAACGGTTTTACACTCGGCTATACAGAAGATCTTGCACATTGTGATGCAGCATTAACCGGGTGTGAGTTTCTGGTAGCAAGAACCGGAAGCATGCTATTGAGCAGTGCGCAACAAAGCGGGAGAACAACAAGTGTTTATGCGCCCGTGCATATATGCATAGCTCATCCCGATCAGTTGGTATATGATGTGCAGGATGCTATTATGAAACTGAGAGAAAAGCATGGCGCTTCTTTCCCCTCCATGGTAAGCCTGGCGACCGGCCCCAGCAGAACAGCCGATATTGAAAAGACGCTGGTGGTGGGTGTGCATGGCCCCAAAGAAGTATTTTGTTTTTTGATTGACGAATGATAATAACCATTTATGGAGAATAACCCGCAAAGCATTTTTGTGTACAGCTCTCTGAGAAGTGGATTTCAACATCCCGCTTACGGATACATCAGCAAATATTTTATTTTGGAGGGAGATGCTGTTGTGAAGGGAAAATTATTTGATCTCGGTGATAATATCGTAGGTATCCCCACTGAAGAACCCTGTTTTGTAAAAGGGGAACTGTATAGCATTAAGCACGCAGATGAATTTTCCTGGGCCCTGGCTCAGTTGGATGATTACGAAGGTGTGCAGAGTAATGAGGGGGAAGAGCCGCTTTATAAACGAATACGCACTACGGTCTATATGAATGGCCAGGAAACAACAGCCTGGGCATACTGGTACAATCGCCCTGTTAAGGAGGGGCATTTGATAGAAAGCGGGGATATTCTTGCTTTTCTGCGGGAAAGAAATAAATAAGCGCATGACAATTACACCCGGAAAAAAAATATACTTTCTTTCTGACTTTCATTTGGGTGCACCGGATGCAGTCGGTAGCCTGATACGGGAGAAGAAGGTCATCCGTTTCCTGGATCAGATCCGCAACAATGCAGCGGCCGTTTTTATTGTGGGGGATATTTTTGATTTCTGGTACGAGTATCATTCAGTAGTGCCGAAAGGATATGTGCGACTATTGGGCAAGCTGGCCGAGCTTACCGATGCAGGGATTCCTGTTCATGTTTTTGTTGGAAATCATGATATGTGGATGAGTGGTTATTTCGAAAAAGAACTCAATATTCCGGTTTACCACGAACCCCGTGTTTTTACCTGGAATAACCAGCGATTTTATATTGGCCATGGAGATGGGCTTGGTCCGGGAGATCATGGCTATAAATTCATTAAAAAGATTTTCAGGAACCCGGTCTGTAAATGGCTGTTTGGTAAACTGCATCCCGACTGGGGGATAGCACTGGCGAATTACTTCAGCCGAAAAAGCCGTGAAAAAACCGGGACAGCGGATGCGGAGTTTATGGGGGAAGACAAGGAATGGCTGATTGTATACAGTAAGGAATTGATTCAGAAAGATCCTTTCAACTTCTTGGTATTTGGGCACCGGCACTATCCCATTGATCTGAAACTTTCCGAAAGCAGCCGTTATATTAACCTGGGCGACTGGATCCGTAATTTTACTTACGCTGAATTTGACGGAACCGATATGAAGCTGCTAACGTTTCACTAATGCCATTTGTACAGTATGGAAAAGATTCTGCATAAAGTAATATTGAATAATACCGTAGAGAGCTATTTATATGTGCTGCTGGTAATATGCCTTGCTTTGCTTACCAAACGCATCATTTCCAAGTACCTGGCCAAACTGCTTTTTAAGCTGGTAGGGAAGGCAGGCAAGAGTGTGGCGAGAGATTCTTTTCTAAACCTGGTGGTACAACCGCTGGATCTTTTCCTGGTGCTGATGATTGGCCTGATTGCATTTGATGGTCTTCATTTTCCGGAGGCACTGAATGTGAAAATATACCGGATCACTACGCGGCAGTTACTCGATTCACTGACCAATGGAATTCTGATCATAGCATTTATCTGGCTCTGCCTGAGGCTGATCGACTTCATAGCGATGGTGTTGGAAGAGAAAGCCAATCTCACCGCAGACCAGACAGACAACCAGCTTATCTTGTTTTTCAAGGATTTCTTTAAAGCAATCCTGGTCATCATTGGTATACTGCTGATCCTCCGCTTTTCGTTTAATAAGGATATAGGCAATATATTAACCGGGTTGAGTATCGTGGGCGCCGCCCTGGCCCTGGCAACCAGGGAGAGCCTGGAAAACCTGATTGCATCCTTTATTATTTTCTTCGACAGGCCTTTTGCAACAGGCGATCTT
Source organism: Sediminibacterium sp. (assembly GCA_035254545.1). Classification (GTDB taxonomy): domain Bacteria; phylum Bacteroidota; class Bacteroidia; order Chitinophagales; family Chitinophagaceae; genus Sediminibacterium. The sequence continues at coordinate 9,705 of DATFAP010000044.1, forward strand.
GTAAAAGTGAACGGGTTTACCGGAACTATTGAAAAGATCGGGTTGAGGAGTACCCGCATCCGTACGCAGGAGAAAACATTTATCACCGTACCCAACAAACAGATGGTGGATACAATTGTAGACAATATATCTCTGCGTACGCAGCGCAAGGGGGATATTAAACTGGAAGTTGATCTGGGTGCCGGTTCCGAACGACTCCACAAGCTGCTGGAAGAAATTCAGCAACTGGTAGGTGCACCATTTTCGGAGAATAGCCTTGTATACCTGATGGATACCGGTAAGAATGCGCATGTGATCAGTATTGAATACTACACTTCCATACAACAGAGTTTTGATGAATTTGCAAGAGATAAACAAAGAATCATTCTTCGGATTATTGAATTACTGGAAGCCAACCAGGTGAAACTGGCCGCCTCATCTACCGATGTAACGGTGCATCAGTTGTAATTAGTTCCCCAGTGAAGAACGGAGTTCCAGCAGAAATGTTCTGAACCCTTTCAGGGTTTGCACCAGTTGCGTTTCCGTATCAATTTTCTGCTTATTGTTTTTCAGGTAGTTTTTAGCGCCCTCAATGGAAAATTTCCGCTGACGAAGAAGGAAATAAATCAATTGCAGGTTTTTAATATCCTCTATGCGAAACAGACGGTCGCCCTTTCTGGTTTTGCGGGGTTGCAGGATATCAAACTCATTTTCCCAATAACGCAGCAATGAAGTGTTTACCTTGAACCAACCTGCAACCTCACTGATGGAATAGTACAGTTTTTGCTGAAGCACCTGGTCTTCCGGAATATCAATCAGATCTGCAGAAGCATCAATTTCTTTAAAAGATTTACGGCCTCTTTTGCTTTCGGGTTTAATCACCGATTCCCGAACGGATGATTCCCGAATGGAAGGATCCCTGGTTACAGGTTCCCGGAGCGACGGTTCTATTACTGCGGGAGCGGCCTTGGGTTTTAGTTTTACCACAATCTGCTCATTGGCATACACTACGGGTTCTTCATTTACCACAGCGTCATTTACCGGTAAGGGGATTTCAGCAACGGGTTCAGCAACAACAGTAACGGCAGCCGCCTTCTTAGGAGCAGCCTGCTTCTTCTTTTTAGGAAGAGGCGTCAGGTCCATGGGCATACCGAATAGGTCCAACTGCTGTAATATTGTAGCCATGCGATAAAATTAGCACCAATTTTTTCTTTTGGTGAGCCCAAACTGCCTGTCGTGGATAAGATGTAAGTATCTTGCTGTTTTAACGTGTATGAAAGCTATTCGAACAATTGCAGTTTGCGGTGCAGGTACAATGGGCAGCGGTATAGCCCAACTTGCCGCCCAGGCCGGGTTTACCACCATTCAGTTTGATTTGAATCCTGCGGCACTGGAAAAAAGCAGGGATGCTGTTACGGCACAGTTGAACAAACAGGTAGAAAAAGCAAAAATAACGGCAGCAGAAAAAGAACAGGTATTAAGCCGACTGCAATTTAGTTCCGACCTGGCCGATTGCCGGGCCGATATTATTGTAGAAGCCATCCTTGAAAACAAGGACATTAAAATAAAACTGTTCAACGATTTAACGGCCATTAATGAGGCTTCCACCATATTTGCCACCAATACTTCTTCCATCAGCATTAATGCCATTGCTGCAGGAATGCGTCGTCCGGAGCAACTGGTGGGCATGCATTTCTTTAATCCGGCGCCTGTGATGAAACTGGTGGAAGTGATTCACGGACAATATACCGACCCTCAACTGGTAGAACGGGTATATGAGCTGGCGCTTCGGCTGGGAAAGGTTCCGGTGGTATGTAAAGACGCCCCGGGCTTTATTGTAAACCGGGTGGCCCGGCATTACTACCTCGAAGCCATGGAACTGGTGGAGAAGGGATTGGTAACCATAGAACAGGCAGATGCACTGATGGAAGCAGCCGGTTTCAAAATGGGCCCCTTCCGGTTAATGGACCTGATAGGGCTCGACATTAATTATAGTGTCAGTAATATTGTATGGGAGTCGCTGGGCTGTCCGGAGCGGCTAATGCCTTCTTCGTTGCAGAAAGCAAAAGTGAACCAGGGAAACCTGGGAAAGAAAACAGGGGAAGGCTTCTACAAATACTAACGGGCTTGTTTGAACCGGATATTACTGTAATTCAATGGTCACTTCATTGTCCCAGTTGGCTTTTACGTTCAGGGGTTTGGCGATCAGCCGAACGATTTCAGGTTGCCGTTTTATTGTACCAAAGCTACCCGGATCCCATACACCATTCCGGTTGGTATCGTAGAGGATGCTCATTTCATAAGTGCCCTGCCGGAAGAGTTTCCGGGAAAACTCAGTGGAGGTCAGTGGAACAGCTTCTACCAGGTTGTCGGACTGAACAAACTGAAGTACCGGATTTCTGCTCAGGTCCAGCCTGCTAAAGCGCAGTTTGATGCTTCCGTAATCGGATTCCCGCTTAGTGCTGAATTTAATCGTATCTGTTTTCGGCAGACTCATTCCCGTGGTATCGGTAATGGATTCTTTGGGTAATATAAGCCTGAAATGATTCAACTCCTTCCAGGGATAGCTGATGCTTAAAACCGTTTTGGTGGCATTCAGGCTCAGGGTATATCCGCTGAGTTTGCTGTAATTGCTGTCGGCTAAGACAATTGCAGAGCTGTCTGCCAGCCGGATGGGTCTTTTGAATTCGAGTTTCAGGCTGCCGAGCAGGTCCTGCTGGGCCCCTTCCAGGTTGCTGATGTAACGAAGCCGTTTATCCTCCTTGCCCGACTTGTCCAGTACAGCAGCCTGTTTTACGGCCTTGGGCTTTTCCTTGTATTCCTGGTAAGCATAGAGGGTATCGGATGCTGTTTTGTCGGACACTACCAACGGATCAGACCTGAAAGCGAACAGTTTGGTGCTGTCGTCGTATTTCCTGGTAAAATCGTTGGGTAGCACATATACCCGAAAACTGCCGGCCGACAGGTTGTTAAAACTGAATTCGCCCCTGCCGTTGATTCTTGCATAATACCGCGGTCTTTCCTTTACAATGGCGCTGTCGTGCAGGTTTTTATGCAGTATTACAATCAGCGTAGAATCCGCTTTTCCTTTCTCTGCAAGTAAAACCCTGCCGCTGTATGAATAATTGTCGATGGTTTTGCCGGTAGAAAAAACATAGGTGAAATCTTTCAGGATATTCGATTCATTTACATCCCGCAGGGCAGTGCCGAAGTTGAGGGAATAAGTGGTGTTTGGATCCAGTGAGTCCTTAATTCGTACGGTTACTACCCTTAGCCTTGCATCAACCTGCGGCATATTTTTTATAGTGGGAGATACGATCAGATTTTCATTGATGTTCTGCAGGGTTACATATTCATCAAAGTTCATTGTAATCAAAGCGGGAGCGGTATTCACTGCGGAATCCCCGGGCAATGCAAACAGTAAACGGGGAGGCAGGCTGTCTCTTGGGCCTCCGCTTGGAGGAATAATATTGGCACAGGAGCTCATCATAGAAGTAATGAATCCGGTAATCAGTAAACTCAGTAATATTTTATTCGATGCATTCATTGTGGCGCTTGATTGTGCAAACTTAAAAGCTTTCTGTTAAAAGTTCAGATCGTTTTCGTTTTCCTCATCCGGTTCGTGCAGGCTGATCGCAAGGTTATTCGTTTTTACAAATCCGCACCAGTGGCACTCCGGTTTGCCACAACCCGTATAAAAGTCCCTGCTCTGAATTTTTTCCCAAACCCGAACAATCTGTTCGGTTACAGTGGCAATGTCTGCGGGTGTAATAATCAGTTTTTCTTTCCGGTATTCTTTTTTCTTGTCAGGTTCAATGAAATCAAATTCACTGCTTACTACCTGCCACTTCTTTTGTTCATAGTTGTCTACGAGAATTTTATAAAAAACCGCCTGCCGCCAATAATCACCCCCATCCGGGTTTTTATCATTGGGTGAACGAAGCTTTTCCCTGGCTTTCTCCACATCCCCGGTTTTATAATCCACTACATTCACCGCATTACCGTTAAATTCCAGCTTGTCCAGTTTCCCTTTTAAAGGAACGCCTTTCACCACTACATTTTTAATGGTCCTTTCAATAACTACAACTTTATTCCATTCATTCAGGTAGGCATTATAATAATTGTTCAGTACTTCTTCACCATATTCCATCCGCCGGGCAAACTGCTCCCTGGTAAAATTTTCCCGGTGCCGTCGCATGTACCATTCAAAGTCTCCAATGAAAACATCTACCGGAGGGAAAGCCTCTTTTTCCTGCATTTGCTGAAACAGCCGTTGTAAGGCATAGTGTACCGCAGAACCAAATTCCGTAGATTCGGATTTCCCGGAAGGTACCCGTACCAGGTTGTTGAAGTAAAACTGCAACGGGCATTTCAGGTAATTGTTCAAAGCGGTTACGTTCATAACGAATTTCTCAAGCATCCGGTTGACGAATTCGGCTTCAGTTTTTTCCAGCTCCGGCTTTAAATGATCTTCGAAAGCCAATGCGCCGAATTCACTGACCTGGTCGGGATGAATCACTACACTATTGATCGGTAAGTGGTGTTCTTCCTGAATTTCCGCAATGAACATGGAAGGTTCCAGGGGTTTACCGTCCGATTTGAACCGGCTGTACGAAATGGTCAGTTGTTTCTCCGCACGGGTAAGTGCTACATAAAACAACCGCCTCAGTTCTTCTTCATCACTTAGTTTGGGCTGAGACCCGAAAATGGTATCGGGCAATGTATAACCGCCACCCGGTTTTCTTTTTTTCTCCCAGTTGGATGCATTACAGCCTGCCAGGAAAACATATTCAAACTCCAGTCCTTTGGAACCATGTGCTGTTAACAGGTTCACTCCCTTATCGCTTCCGCTTACCTGAATAAGTGGCAGACTCAGGGCTTCCTTTTCCATCAGTTCAATAATGGTTACCAGTTCCTGCAATTTCAATGTAGGATTTCTCCTGGTTTCCTCCTTAATGAAGTTGAATAAACCGGTCAGTACCTGCAAATACCAGTGCTTTTCCGGTTGTTGCATGATATCATTCAATACCCCGGCATCCCTGATCAGGTTTTCGAACAGATGTTGCAGGGTAAGGTTGGGCACATCGCCGATTAATTTTTCCAGTGCATTGCTTGCTTTCCTGATTCCGGATATCGGAACACTGAATAAATCTTTAGGAGGCTGATTGGCGCTGTTGTAAATGAATTGACGGAGAGAGGTTTTATTATCGCTGAATTTTCTATCTGCCACGGCAGCGCTCATTTTAGCAATTTCTATGGGCGGAATTCCAAACCAGTCGAAATGCAGTATTTCAAACAGCATTTCATCACCGCCGTAGGGCGTATCATGTTCCGCAGCCAGGTATTTCAGCAGCAGGATGATTTTTTCGGCAAGCGGAATTTGCAGAATATTCAGGTTTCTTTTGCTGTATACCGGGATGTTTTTTTGTTTGAAATAAGCACCCAGTACTTCGCCATACTTATTTTCTTTATAGATGACGGCAATTCTTCCCGGCTCAACACCTTTGTTCAGCAATTCATTCACCAAAATGGTGAGATGAATCATTTCCTGTTCCTGGGATTCGTATTCGTGCAGGAGCGGAGCCAGTTTCAAACCGTTGATTTTTGTATTGGCCGCCAGCAGGTCTTTGCTCAGCCCATCAATTTTCTTTACGAGTCTTTCCTGATTTCTTTCTATCAGTGTCTTTGAAACATCCAGTATTGGTTGCGTGGAGCGGTAGTTATTGGTTAGTACAATGGTGAGAATAGAAGCAGAGTAACGGTCTGCAAATTCCTCCATGTTCTCGATGTTGGCTCCCTGGAATCGATAGATGCTCTGGTCATCGTCTCCTACTACAAAAATGTTGGGATCCTCCCAGAAACTGATGAGCTGTTCCACCAGGCTATTCTGGGTACCGCTGGTATCCTGGTATTCATCTACCAGGATATACTGATACTGTTCCTGATACCTGGCCAGTAATAACCTGTGCTCTCTGAACGCGTTCAGCACCCAATTGATCATGTCGTCAAAATCATAGCGTCCCCTTTTCTGCATCAGTTCCTGAAAATGGCTGAACTCATTTACTGCGGCACGCAGCTTTTCCATTTTCTCCTTTTCCTCATCAATTTTGTTTTGCTTCAGGTCTCCTGCCTTGAATTGTTTATAGGCCTTTTTATATACAAACTCATCCCTGGTGGGGAGTTCGTTCAGGTATCTATCGATGCAGTCTTGGATATATGCCGGAGTCCATCCTTCCCGTTTCATGTTGCTGAACAGTTGCCGGAGATTGTTAATTTCAAAATATACATCGCCCCGGTAGCGCTTTAACGGATGATTTTTGGGAAACTTGTCGATCAGTTCCTTGAAAAGCTCAATACTTTCCAGTTCGGAAACAGGGTCGAGGGCGGTTTTCTCGAACAGGGAAAGATTGTCCTGGATAATATCATTGCAAAAAGAATGAAAGGTGCTGATATTGACCTTGTAAGCATCGGGCCCTATAAAACCGAGTAATCGTTTTCGCATGGCAACAGCACCGGCATCGGTATAGGTAAGGCATAGAATATTCTCCGGACGGGTATCGGTTTCGAGCAGGATCTTGCCGATCCGGGCACTCAGAATCTGGGTTTTACCGGTTCCGGGACCTGCAATAACCATCACAGGGCCCTCCAGTGCGTCCACCGCTTTTTGCTGCTGTGCATTGAGTGATTTGTAAATGCTGTTAAAATGATCCAATTGTAGTTGCCGGCTTGTCATAGGATAAAGATACCATGAACCTTATTAAAGAAATGCTGTTATTCAGTTAATACTTGTTCCATGTCCAAAACCTACAGCATTAAAACAATCCAGCAGATTCCCGCATCCATCGAAACTGCCTGGGATTTCTTCAGCAGGCCGGATAACCTGAAAGATATTACCCCAACGAACCTGGGTTTTAACGTCATCAGCACGCACCATGGTGAGCGCATGTATCCGGGCCAGATCATTGAATATACGATTAGCCCTATACCGGGTATCCCGGTTTACTGGATGACCGAAATTACCCATGTGGCGGATCGGCAATACTTTGTGGATGAGCAACGATTTGGTCCTTACACACTCTGGCATCACCAGCACCATTTTAAAACCATTGAAGGGGGTGTTGAAATGACTGATATTGTACACTACCGCGTACCATTTTTGTTCCTGGGAGATATTGCCAATACCATGATAGTGAAAAGCAAACTCAGGAAAATATTCGAACACAGGTATATTGCCGTGGAAGAATGCTTTGGAAAATTTCCAGGAGCGGTGAATAGAGTGGTGTTTGGCTAAATCTTCCGGTTACTTCAACTCCTTCAGTTCACTCACATTGTTGTTGATGTCGATGGCAGCAATGTAAATTTTCTTTCCTACGCCATCTCTCACTTTGGTTAGATCAATTACGGCAGATTTACTGCTGAGGATAATCTGTACCAATTGGGTGTTAATGAATTTAAGCTCCTTATCCTGCGGTAAGATGAACAGTCCGAAACCCTTTAATGTAAGGCTTCCATTGTAACTGGCCTCAATTTCGGTGGCCGATTTCCGATGCAGAACCGGTTGCTCGGGGGCGTCGTTATTGATCCAGGGCATGGGAGGGATCAATGCGGGATAATGGTAATAATTGTTGCGCAGGCTATCGTTCCAGCCATTGGGATTTTTCTCAAATACCCTGCTGTTGAAATATACGCTGCCCTGGGTGGTTTTATATTTTCTTAATTCACGAATCTGGTTGGGCAGTTCGTTTTTATTTTTCCAGGCATCATTGTTGCCGGCGCGATAAATACCCATTCCGATATATACCTGTTTGCCGTATGCATGATCGTTCCACCATTTCAGCAATACATCATAATCCGCCAGCTTGTGCCCTCTTTCCCAGTACAATTGAGGCGTTACATAATCGATCCATCCTTTTTCGAGCCAGAGTAATATGTCGGCATAAAGATCATCATAATTGGTTTGACCTGCTTTTGTTTCACTGCCCATCGGGTCCTGGCTCTTATTGCGCCATACGCCAAAAGGGCTAATGCCGAATTTCACCCTGGGATTGGTGCTTCGGATGGCGCGGTGCAACTGTACAATGATACTGTCGCAATTGCTTCTTCTCCACTCGTCTTTGCTTAAACCATTCCCATATTTCAGAAAGGTTTCCTGGTCGGGAAATTCTTTGCCGGCAATTCTGTAAGGATAAAAATAGTCGTCCATGTGAATGGCATCCGGATGATACCTGCTCAGTATATCTTTTACAATCCTTACCGTATGTTCCCTTACTTCGGGAAGACCGGGGTTAAAATATTTCTTATCGCCATATACCAGAAACCATTCAGGATGAATTTTGGAAATATGCGAAGGGGCAACGGAGGATTTTAAAATATTGAATACTGCCCTGTAGGGATTCAGCCATGCATGAAATTCCATACCACGCTTATGCGTTTCGCTGATCATGAATTCCAGCGGGTCGTAATAAGGATTGGGAGGAAGCCCCTGTTTGCCGGTCAGGTATTCGCTCCAGGGTTCATATTGTGAAGGATACAAAGCATCACCGGCCGGGCGGATCTGCATTACAATTGCATTCATGCCATTGGCCTGATGCAGATCCAGTAAACGGATGAATTCTTCTTTTTGCCGGGCTACCGGCAGGTTTTTTTTGCTGGGCCAGTCTATGTTTTCCACGCTGGCAACCCAAACGCCGCGAAACTCATAGTTCGGAGAGAACTGTGCAGATATGGTTTGCAGGCTGCAGGCAATGCAAAAAAAGAAAGGTAGAATGATCCGGTTTTTCATCATGCGAATATATTGTAATGACTATACCTTTTCGCGCATCTTATCCAATAAATTATTTAATTGTTCCACTTCGTCCTTACTCAGGTTCTTTAGCAGATCGTCGAGCTGATTGTTTTTCTGATCCAGCCGGTCCAGTAACTGTAACCCCTTTTTGGCGATATTTACATCCACCAGGCGTTTGTCTGCAGCAGATACTTTCTTTTCGACCATTCCCTTCTTAAGAAGGCGGTCTACAATGCGACTGGTATCACTCATTTTATCGAGCATTCTTTCCCGGATCTGTAAAGTGCTCAAGGGTTTCATGCTTCCCCGGAGGATTCGCAGAATATTGTATTGCTGTGGGGTGATGTCTTCTTCTTCCAGGAACTTCTTGATATGCTCGGATAGCCAGCCTGCAGAAAACATGATGTTAACGGTTGCTTTTTGGTAGATGTTTCTGAACACCTGTTGCTGGATGTCTTTTTCTATGCTCATTGTTAAAACACCAAGTTACTTAAATCGTTGTAAATGACCTTATTAATCCTCCCAAACTGTTAAACCCTCACTGCAGTTGGCACAGATATCAATATTTTTCCGGCTGGTCATCAGTTCTTTCCTGAATTGCCGGTAGTTCGGGTTATGCCAGGTTTCCCTGAAACTTTGGGTTTTCAGGTTACCCAACTGGTGCATGGCGTCTTTGTCGAAACAACAGGGCACCACCAGGCCATCCCAGGTAATTACATTGGCATGCCAAAGCTTCCAGCAATGGTTGTTTAGCCCGCTTTTCACCTTCATTTTGCCGGAAGCATCCCTTTTATAACGGCTGTATTTGTTGTTATCGGGAATCAATCCGTTGGGGTCATGCTCGTAATCGTATACCTGGGCTGTTTTAAACCTGACCTGGTCCACCCCAATCTCAGCACCCAGCTTTTTAACTGCATCTATCTGATGCTCATTGGGTTTTACCACCAGAAACTGGAAGAAGATAAAGGGGGTTTTGCTGTTCAGGGCTTTTTTCCATTTTACAATATTGCGCGCTCCTTCCAGTACTTTTTCCAACCTGCCTCCCACCCGGTATTGTTCGTAAACATCCTGGGTGGTGCCGTCGATAGAAATAATCAGCCGGTCCAGACCGCTTTCCACCGTTTTTTTGGCTTTTTCATCGGTGAGGTAGTGGGCATTGGTAGAAGTGGCTGTATAAATGCCTTTTTGATGGGCATATCCGACCATATCCAGGAAATCAGGGTTCAGGTAGGGTTCTCCCTGGAAATAGAAAATAAGGTAAAGCAGGTCTTTGTAAATATCATCGATGGTTTCCCGGAAGAAATCCTTTTTGAGCATTCCTGTAGGGCGGGTGAACTCTCTCAACCCGCTGGGACATTCCGGACACCGCAGATTGCAGGAGGTGGTAGGTTCAAAAGAGATGGAAATGGGGTATCCCCATTGTATGGGCTTTCCGGTAAGCTTAGACAGTTGGTAGCTGCTGTATACCCGAAAGGCGTTCCAGCAACGACGAAAGGTCATTTTAGATAGAAAATTGATGCTGTCGTTCCAGTTGAAATAAGCCATAAGCGGTGCAAAAATACGTTTTCTGTTGCAAGCCTTATTCTTTAACAATTTCTTATTAAACATAAGGCCATTTATTGCGTCTATTATGCAGACCTTTGTGCTACAAATGGCGGTTCAAAGAGGGTTTCCCCTTATTAAACCTTTAACAAAACCCGGTATTTTCTGGCACGCAAATTGGACTAGAATAAACAACGATTCAATAAACTTTTTCTCATAAGCAGTTAGTTTTGGTTGCGGCCCCTGTTTCCACAGGGGCCAACTTTTTTTCAGGGCTTTCTGAACCGGATCCAAACCAAAAAAAGCCAACAGCCGCCGGCATCTGCCATAATATCAGCCCATTCAAAACTCCGGCCTTCCACTACCCGTTCCTGGTAAAATTCAACGCCTATTCCATAAGAGAGAAAGACTCCTGCAATGATCAGTGCAAACAATCCACCGATCTTTTTTCCCGTATAACCAAAAATAGCCGCGGCGGCGGTATAGCAAAGCGTAAAAAAGATGGCCGCATGCACAAATTTGTCTGTATAAGGTATATTCAGCCAACCGATTGAGGGTAGCTGCCTGCCGGGAAGTGTAAATAGAAGGATGCTACAGCTAAGTGAAAGCAGGAATGCCAGCAGCGGAACCAGGGCAGATTTTTTTTTCATGAATAATTGTCTAGGAAGTCCATTTGTCCAATACCTTCTTGAGTTGTTCAATGGTAAATGGCTTTGTAATAATATCTTTCATTCCGGCCTCGAGGCAATCTTCTTCTGCTTCCTTTACCACGTTGGCCGTCATGGCAATAATCACGGGTACTTTTTTCAGGGGGCTGTTCAGGATCTGAACGGTAGCTTCCAGTCCATCCATTTCGGGCATATGGATATCCATGAAAATAAAATCGTAGTTATTGGTGAGGGCTTTTTCAAACGCCTCTTTGCCATTATTGGCGATCTCTATGTCGTAGCCTATTTTGCTGAACATTTTCTTAGCCAGTAACTGGTTCATGCCATTGTCTTCCGCAACCAGTAATTTGAAAGATTTCTGAATGCCGTTACCTGCAGGCGCTGTTTTGTTTTCGGCACCCCTGTTATGGGTTTTTTTCACCAGATTGATCTGTACCGGAATAATAAACCTGAATGCAGACCCCTTTTCCAACTCACTTTCAATCCAGATCCTGCCGCCCATTTCCTCTATGATCTTTCTGCAGATCGACAGGCCTAAGCCGGTGCCGCTGTGTTTCCTGGTTGCAGAATTGTCTATTTGTGTAAAAGGAATAAATAAGGTCCGCATATGCTCTTCACTGATACCGATGCCGGTATCAATTACGGCAAAATTGAGTTCCTGGATACTTTCATCGATCGGGAGAGAACTTACTTCAATCCTGATCTTACCCGATTCAGTAAACTTAATGGCATTGCTGACCAGGTTAATGAGAATTTGTTTGATCCTGCTTTCATCGGCAATGATTTCCAGCTCTGTTTTCGGATCAACGGTGGAAGTGATTTCCAGTTCCTTTTTTAAAGCGGTAATCCGGGGAGATGAAATGGAAATAACATTTTTAATGATGGCATTGAGGTTACAGGGGCCTTCAAAAAGTTCCAGTTTATCCGCTTCAATCTTGGAAATATCCAAAACATCATTTACGATTTCCAGTAGTAAGGTGCTGCTCGATTTCAGGGAATGCATCAGTTCTTCCTGTTCGGCAGATAAAGGGGTATGTTGCATCAGATCAATGGTGCCGATGATTCCATTCAGCGGGGTTCTGATTTCGTGGCTCATATTGGCCAGGAATCTTGATTTGGCCTTGGTGGCTTCCTCGGCCTGCAATTTTGTTTCGGAAAGGTATTCCCGGGATTCTTCCAGGTCAATCGATTTTTTGATCAGGTCTTCCCGGTCCATATCGTAGGTTCGTTTATAGAGGCTCACCGTAATACCGAGAATGCCAAAATAAAGGAAGATGGTCACCACCAGGTCTATCTGCCGAACCTGTTCGCTGGCATAAGGAACAATCCAATCCGGATGTTGCTGCTCCATGTAAATCAGCAACATGATCATGGCAATGGTAACGCCAATGAAAGGAGAATGGAATTTTTTGGGGAGAATCAGCATGGCGATGGTCAGGATCAGGCTGTAGGCTATGATGGTCGGGCCTTCAATTCCCCCGTTGGAAAACCAGATGGGCACATAAAAAAGGTGGCAGAATATGATATACCAGCCACTGACCTTTTTATACATATCCTTAAATCTGGAAAGATAAAAGAACAGAAAGGATATGGCGAGCAAGGCTAAAATCAGCCAGGTGAGCGTGTTGTTCATCCCCAGGTACATATTACTCATGAAGCTGATGCTCATGGCAACGAAAACCAGAAAAGTGACAAGGTTAAAAATCTTGTTTTCAAGAGAGATGAACTCTTTTTTTAACCCGATGAGTTTTTTCAGCTCGTTGTAATTCATACCCTGATATATGCCGTTAAAGATACTTGTATTACATTATAACTCCATAACAATACGCCTTATTGTACCATGTACAATAAGGCGCAGTCTTCGTTGTATCATAAACGATTTGAATTCAGTTGGCAGGGAGGAACCCGATTATCCAACCAGGGCGGCGTAAGCATCTTTGCTCAGCAAGCCTTCCACAGCGGAGGCATCGGTTACATTCAATTTGATCATCCAGCCATCGCCATAAGGATCGGTGTTCACCAGTTCAGGCTGTTTTTCAAGCAATGGGTTCACTTCTGTTACAGTACCTGCAACGGGCAGGAATAAGTCACTCACTGTTTTAACCGCCTCTACCGTTCCAAAGATTTCTTCACCGGCCAGGGTTTTACCAACGCTGTTGATATCTACATAAACAATGTCGCCCAGCTCATGCTGTGCAAAGTCTGTAATGCCGATGGTTGCAACATTGCCTTCCAGGCGAATCCACTCGTGGTCTTTGGTGTAACGGAGTTCTTCAGGAAAATTCATAAAAGCTGGGTTTTATTTGTGCAAATATTCAATAAAAAACAATGAGATAAAATTAAATGTCTGTAAATGGTACCATTTCATCAGAAGCCCTGTTGTTCAAAATACAGCAGCACATGGTCTTTGATGAAATTTTCCTGTTCAGGTAAATTCATATCCGGAAGGGCCTTCAGTTGCTTAAAATGGGGCCAGCCATCCGGGTCGTTCCCTTCTGTAATATAGTAACCACTCTGGGCCAGCACGGTACAAACGGCCACGTGCATCAGGTCCTGCTTCTCCTCCTTGGAGATTTTTTCCTGTACAAATCCCGTTTCCTGCATCCCGATCAGGAACAAAACAGCCTCCAGATCGGGCTTTTTCCCGAAACGCTCCACTAATTTGGCTTCCAGCGCCCACCAGCGCTGTTGTAAATCGTCTGTAATGAACATAGCCCAAAGGTAAAGCTCCGGAGCATGCCATCATCAACCTGCAAAAGGTATATTTGCAGGAAATTCGAGTATTTATGTTACAGGTGAGTGTTTTGAGAGCGGCCCCCGAAGTGGTTAAACAACGGTTGGCGAAGAAAAACTTTAAAGAGCTGCAATTGGTCGATGCCATTGTTCAGTTGGATGATGACCGGAAGAAACTCCAGGCATCCTTCGACGATACACAGGCTAAAGTGAATGCCGCTTCCAAAGAAATCGGCATGTTGATGGCGAAGGGGGATAAGGCCGGGGCGGAAGCCATTAAACAGAATGTGGCCGGCTGGAAGCAGGAACTGGAACCCCTGAAAGAGCAAATGGGGGTGGTGGAGAAACAGTTGGCCGATACGCTGGTACTGTTACCCAACCTGCCTGCACCCGAAGTGCCTGAAGGAAAAACACCCGAAGAAAATGAAGTGGTAAGAACGGGAGGGGATCTGCCCGAATTGGGCCCGGATGCCGTTCCGCACTGGGATCTGACCAAAAAATATAACCTGATCGATTTTGAACTGGGCAATAAAATTACGGGTAGCGGCTTTCCGGTGTATATAGGCAGGGGAGCCAAACTGCAGCGTTCCCTGATCCAGTATTTCCTCGATTTCAATACTGCAGCGGGTTATACAGAATACCTGCCGCCATTTATGGTGAATGCGGCCTCTGCCTATGCAACCGGCCAGCTTCCTGATAAGGAAGGGCAGATGTATCATGCAACGGAAGATGATTTTTACCTGATCCCAACGGCAGAAGTGCCTGTTACAAATGTATACCGCGATACCATTTTGAAGGAAGATGAGCTGCCGGTTAAAATGACGGCCTATTCTCCCTGTTTCAGGAGAGAGGCGGGTAGTTACGGAAAAGATGTGCGCGGGCTGAACCGTTTGCACCAGTTTGAGAAAGTGGAAATTATCCAGATAGTACATCCCGATAAAAGTTATGAAGTGTTGCAGGATATGATATCTCATGTAGAACGTTTGCTGCAGTCCCTGGAGCTGCCATACCGCATCCTGCGTTTGTGCGGCGGTGATATGGGATTCACCAGCGCCATCACCTATGATTTTGAAGTATACAGCGCTGCGCAGCAACGCTGGCTGGAAGTGAGCAGTGTAAGTAATTTTGAAAGCTACCAGACCAACCGGATGAAATGCCGTTTTAAAGGAGCGGATGGAAAAACGCAACTGGCGCATTCATTGAACGGAAGTTCACTTGCATTGCCCAGAATTGTAGCCTGCCTGCTGGAGAATAATCAAACTGCTACAGGTATTCGGTTGCCTAAAGTGTTGCATTCTTATTTTGGTGCGCAGCAAATATGATATGGTGCGGCGCCGTTTAGCTGCAGAAAACAAAACCGGCCAGGGAGCAATCACTGGCCGGTTTTTATTGATGACCTGTGGGAAACTCAATGTTGAATGAAACGATCGAAGAATTCAATGGTACGAAGCATCTGATCAATACGCTGCCGGTTATTACCGGTTCTGGTCAGTTCGTGTGTACCGCCCGGATGACGCACATATTCAACAGTTCTGCCGAGTACTTTTAAACTTTTGTACAACATTTCACTTTGAATCACACCGGTTCTTAAATCGTTTTCACCGTGGAAAATGATATAAGGGGTATGAATATTGGCCACATATTTCAGCGGAGATTCTCTCTCAATGGCAGGTTTTGCTTTTTCCTCCCAGGGATATCCGTCAAAATAATTGGGTACCAGTCTCCATGCATTTCCTTCTCCAAAGAAAGTACCTAAATCGTATACACCCCGCTGAGAGCAGGCTGCTTTGAAGCGCTGGTCATGGCCAACAATCCAGGCCACCAGGTATCCCGCATAGGAGCCGCCGGTAACGGCCAGGCGGGAGGTATCAATAAAACCGTCTTTAGCGGCAAGATCCAGTGAAGTCAGTACATCGGAGGTAGGTCCGGCTCCCCAGTCGTTTACATTGGCGCGAAGAAATTCTGCGCCATAACCACCAGAGCCCCTCGGGTTACCGTAAACTACCGCGTAACCCTTGGCCGCATAATACTGAAACTCGTGCCACATAGAGCTTTCGCCAGGTCCCCACATAGCAGCAGGTCCACCGTGAATGTTCAGGATGGTTGGATATTTTTTTCCTGCCTCAAAGTTGGCGGGTTTCATGACCCAGTATTCAACGGTAAGCCCTTTTTCGTTTACAAATGTTTTTTTAACAGGCAGGCTTAGCTTCTTTTTGCTGAGCCATTCCTGGTTGAAGTTGCTGATGCGGGTAGCATTTTTACCCGAAGCATCACTGCTGTATAATTCAAAAGGATTGATTACCTCGGTTTTAACGTACACCATTTGATTACCGGAAATATCGAAACTGCTGATACCTGCATCAGAAGCGGTTAGCTGTTCTGCTTTTTTTGTACTGATCTGCATCCTGTAAACAGGGGCACCGCCATTGCTTTGTGCACTGAAATAAATGTACTGCTCGTCCTTGCTCCAGTTGAGTCCGCTTTTATTCCTGTTGAAAGGAAGAACTGTAATATCAGAGGTGTTGCCGTTCAAAGGGAGAATCGCCAGTGCAGGAACATCTACAAAAGAAACTGCACCCGTTTGGAAGGCCAGCCATTTGCCGCTGGGAGAAACCACGGGGTTGCTAAAAGTTTTACCCGGAGCGCCCAGTAATTTTTTCAGATTGCCGCCATCCGTATCGGCAATAAAGAGCTGACTTTCCAGGGCCCGGTCGGGATGCTGTGTGGAATCCATACTGCCGCTGAAAATGATTTTTTTACCATCCGGTGTAAAGCAGGCATTACCAAAACGATAAAACCCTTTGGTAATGGCCCTTGGCAGGGCATTGGGCTCAGCGGCTACTATAAAAATATGACTAAAGGAAAGCTCCCCGGAAGTGGCGGCTTCCTCCTGGAAATTCAGTTTGTTGATTACTTTGGCTTTCCGGTCTGCAGCGTTCAGTTCCAGGTAGGCCCTGATTTCTTCCGTAGTTCCATCCGGGTCCGCTTTAGCGCTACCGGCTTTCAGGAATTCGTTTTCAGGAAATCCGGGCTTTTCCATAGGCCATTCAGGCAGGGATTTAGCGGGGTTCAGCAGGCTGTCTTTCAGCAGTTCTTTCAGGGAGATGCTGCTTCCGAAAAGAAGCTGTTTGCCATCCGGGCTCCATTTTGGGCCGGAAGCGCCGTATTTGAACCGGGTCAGTTGAACCGGTTCTCCTCCATCAAAGGAAAGCAGGAAAATTTGCGGTTTCCCATCCACCGCTCTTACAAAAGCCAGTTGTTTACCATCCGGGCTCCACGTGGGTTGAGAGGCATTTTCTTTGGTGGTAAGGGCTTTGGGAGCGGAGGAGCCATCGACCGGAACAAGGTAAATATGGTTGGTATATTTGAACTCCCATTTATTGTCGGATTCAGGCTCAATACTGTTTACTACAAAAACAGCTTTATTGCCATCAGGACTGAGGCTTAAACCACTCATTTGTTTTACCTTTAGCATGTCGGTAATCTTAATGAGTTCCCCTTTTTGCTGGCCATAGCCAATCAGGGGAATCAGTAACAGGAGAAAGATTTTCTTCATTTCACAAGATTTAGACGGTTAAAATACAAAGAATTGTGCGGTGCAAAGCACTGCTGCTGTATTTTTGCAACATAAAGTAATCGTATGAGTGAAATGGTGAATGAGTTCAACAATTACAGGGAGAGAATGAATGAAGTTATTCTGAGTAAGAATAACCTGGTGATGAAACGTCTCTGGAATCTGGATACCAACACATACGAAGACGGTGCATTGGATCGTAAAACAAAAGAGATGCTGGGACTGGTTGCCAGCATGGTGTTGCGTTGTGATGATTGTATTAAATATCATCTGGGCAAAAGCCATGAATTGGGTGTGAGTACCGAAGAAATGTATGAAATTTTTGCCGTGGCTAATATTGTAGGGGGAACGATTGTGATTCCGCATACCAGAAGAGCGGCAGAATATTGGGAGGCCTTACAGAACGGTTAAAGCCAAAACAGAAACAAAGAAATATTTATCATAGTAAATTCAGATTTATGAGCACAGAAACATTGAGTAGTCCAGCCTTTACTTCAAAAGATTTAGCTACAGACCAGGAAGTTCGCTGGTGTCCGGGTTGCGGAGATTATTCAATTCTGGCGCAGGTTCAGAAAGTGATTCCTACAATAGGAGTGCCTCGTGAAAATATTGCCATCATCAGCGGTATCGGATGCAGCAGCCGCTTCCCATATTATATGAACACTTATGGAATGCATAGCATCCATGGAAGAGCTACTGCCATTGCAAGCGGATTGAAGGCAGCAAGGCCCGAACTGAGTGTTTGGATTGTATCCGGCGACGGGGACAGTTTAAGTATTGGCGGTAACCATACCATTCATTTACTAAGAAGAAATTTTGACGTGAATATGCTGGTATTCAACAACCAGATTTACGGTTTAACCAAAGGTCAGTACTCACCAACATCCGAGCAGAATAAAATTACCAAGAGTTCCCCGCTTGGAAGTATTGATCATCCCTTTAACCCACTGGCATTGGCTATGGGAGCGGATGCCAGCTTTGTGGGTCGTTCTATGGACCGAGACCCCAAGCACCTTCAGTACATGCTAACAAGGGCCAATGCACATAAGGGTTCTTCTTTCCTGGAAATCTATCAGAATTGTAATATTTTCAATGACGGGGCTTTTGAAATATTTACCGAAAAAGGAACCAAGCCCGAGGAAACATTATTCCTGGAACAGGGTAAGCCAATGATTTTTGGCGCCAACCGGGATAAGGGTATCCGCCTGAACGGATTTACACCGGAAGTGGTGGAGATTGGTAAAGATTATAGTGTGGATGATCTCTGGGTACATGATGAACGTGATTTCTATAAAGCCCAGGTATTGGTTCGCATGTTCGATGATCCGAATAAAGAAGGCAAACATTACCCAAGACCATTTGGAGTCTTTTTTGAAACAGACCGTCCCTGCTACGAAGATGTAATGACCATGCAGATTGAAGAAATTATCGCAACCAAAGGCAAAGGAGATCTCGACAAAATGCTTCGTGGTAAAGAAATTTGGGAAATTAAATCATAATTCTATCAGTTTATTCCTGATGGCGAATAGCACAAGCCCGCTCCTGCTGCGGGCTTGTGTTTTTTGGAACAGGTTGTCTCTGTAACCATCAATGGTTCTGGGGCTCAGGTGCATTTCGGCAGCAATCTCTTTCAAAGGTCTTTCTGAACAAAGCCATTTAAGAAAATCCTTTTCTCTTTCAGAAAGGCTTTGCACTGTTTCATATTCATTCAGGGGCTCGGCCGTTCTACTGAGCATCTCCGGAAAGTAACGAACCAGGGCATCGTTGATATAGATATCTTTTTTACGGATTTCATTGAGCGCTTTTCCCAGTTCCTCTAAAGGGGAACACTTGAGCAGGTAACCGTGTACACCCAGGTGAAACATTCGTATAATGGTGAATTTGTCGTCCAGCATGCTTAAAACAAGCACTTTGATCTGCGGGTAATTATCCCTGATCCATAGAGCCGTTTCAAAACCATTCATCTCCTTCATTTTTACATCCAGTAAAACCAGCCAGGGAAGTTCCTCCGGGTTGAGTTGCCGGATAAAATCCTTTCCATTGTCTGCTTCAAATAATACCCGGTATCCGGGAAAGGTATTAATGGTTTCTGCCAGGCTGGCTCTCACCAGTTTATGATCATCCACCAAAGCAATTTTTTTCATAAGCCCGATATGTTTAAGTGTACCCGATTCTTTAGGGAAATGAAATTAAAAATCCCGCTTTAAAAAAATAGCGTGTTTCCCGCTTAAATTAAACGGTTTTAAAACGTGTCAAAATCAGTGGATTCCCGCTATCCGGGAGTTGGGTTGATGTATAGCTTTGCTCCTGATAGAAGAGATGGGGACGATCTGCTTCTATTTCCATACATAACCCAGGGGTTACAAACAAGAGAAGGCGGCATTTGCCGTCTTCGATTTTTAGTTACCTTTAAGGTATGTTACTGCACGTACATCCGGAAAATCCTAATCCCCGCCACATCAAAACCATCACGGATTGCTTGCTCTCGGGGGGTATCATCATTTATCCAACGGATACGATTTATGGTTTGGGATGCGATATTTTTCAGCCCGGGGCGGTAGAGCGAATTGCCCGGATCAAACAGATTGATCCCGCCAAAGTGCGGATGAGTTTTATCTGTAATGATCTGAGTGACCTGAGTAAATACTGTAAAAGCATCGATACGCCCTTATACAGGATACTGAAAAGCCATTTGCCCGGCCCTTATACATTTATCCTGCCGGCAAGTAAGGAAGTTCCCAAAATTCTGCAGAATAAAAAGAGTACGGTCGGGTTAAGGATTCCTGATAATATCATTGCGCGCACCATCGTGGAAAAGTTAGGGCATCCGCTGTTGTCTGCTTCTTTGCCGGGCGATATGGTAGAAGAATATACCGATCCCGACAGGATGTTCGAAAAATTTGAAAACCTGGTAGATATTGTGGTAGATGGCGGTAATGGCGGCATGGTTCCATCTACCATCATTGATTGCACCAAGCCGGAATATGAACTGGTTCGTTTGGGTGCGGGCGCCTGGGAGGCTGGTTAAAACTCAATGGCCAATTGCGGGGGTACAATATTGAAACTTTTCCTGTGGTATACGCAGAGACCGTTTTTTTCTATACCAATTCTGTGTTCCGGCGTTCCATATCCTTTGTTACTGCTCCACCCGTATTGCGGAAATTGTGCATGAATCTTATCCATAAAGGCATCCCGGTAAGTTTTGGCAAGGATGCTGGCAGCGGCAATGGACGCATATTTTCCATCTCCCTTAACGATGCAGCAGTGCGGTATTTTTTGATATGCAGGAAAACGGTTACCATCGATCAGTAGAAATTCCGGAGCCACTTTCAGTTGTTGAATGGCCAGGTGCATGGCTTTGAAACTTGCTTTCAGGATATTGATCCGGTCTATCTCTTCTGCATCTACACTGGCAACGGACCATGCAATGGCATTGGCTTCAATCACTTCTTTCAGGATCAGCCGTTGTTTTTCGCCCACCTGTTTGCTGTCGTTCAACAGCGGGTGTTTGAAATCCCTGGGCAAAATGACAGCAGCAGCAAAAACAGGTCCGGCATAGGATCCCCTGCCCGCTTCATCACAGCCCGCTTCAATCAATTGTTCCTGGTAAAATGAGGGTAACATGCCGTAAAATTCTGCTATCCGGCGCAGAGTATCAAATTGTTTTAATCGGGATAAAGCAAACGCTTGTTATACATTTGTATTTTCTAAGCTTAAATCAGCATTATGGGTGTTGCAGACCGGTCTTCAAAGCAGGTAGCTATATGGTTGTTAATAGGAGTGGGTATGACGGTTATTCAGATAGCATTGGGTGGAATCACCCGCTTAACCGGGAGTGGTCTGTCCATTACAGAATGGGATGTAATCACCGGAGCGTTGCCTCCTTTAAATGAGGCAGCCTGGCTGGAGGAATTCAATAAGTACCGGCAGACTCCGCAGTTTCAGATCCTGAATTTTGAATTCACGCTGAGCGATTTCAAGTTTATATTTTTCTGGGAATGGTTTCACCGGTTGTGGGCAAGGTCTATCGGGCTGGTGTTTGCTTTGGGCTTTATCTGGTTCCTGTATAAAAAAGCGTTTCGCCGGGAAATGGTACCACAGCTTATTGTACTCTTTTTCCTTGGCGCCTTACAGGGCCTGGTTGGATGGATCATGGTGGCGAGCGGGTTAACCGGCGATGCAGTATATGTAAAGCCAACCCGGCTGGCTATGCATTTTATTCTTGCGTTGATTTTACTTGGATACACTTTCTGGTTTGCATTGAAATTGCTGGTTCCGGAAGAACAGCGAATGGCTCATAATAAAATAAGACAAACCAATCTGATACTGCTGGGCCTGTTGTTTATACAATTGATTTACGGCGCCTTAATGGCTGGTCATAAGGCCGCCCATGTAGCTGCCACCTGGCCCACCATCAATGGTCAGTGGGTTCCGGGATCAATGTTTCGCGATACACCCCTGCTGTTGAACTTTATAGACAATACAGTACTGATTCATTTTATACACAGGGGGTTGGCCTATATTTTATTGGTCATTGCGCTGGTATGGACAATCCGGCTGTTCAAAATAAATGGCACAGCTTATTTTAACCGGTTCCGAAACTGGCCCTTTGTTATTGTACTGGTACAGGTGATACTTGGAATAATGAGCGTGCTAACCAGCAGTGGTATTGTTCCGGGAAACTGGGGCGCTTTTGAATGGATGGCGCAGTTGCATCAACTTACGGGTATGCTGCTGATGCTTGCCCTGGTTATGATGCTTTACCTTGTACAGAAAGAAAAGCGGACAGCCTGATTTTATTGTGGCTGAATCAGGAGAAAGGCATCTTTGATGACCTCAATCCTCAGCTCTTCCGCAGTATCCTTTGGCTCACCGTCTATATGCAGTGGTGCCAATTTGGGATTGCGTATGGTTAAGGCAGGCGCCTGAAAATAGATTACGCTTTTATTGCTCATATCTTCCACCAGTTGCTGCAGCTTATTGTTGCCGCGCATTTGCCTGAGTAATGCAAATGGGAGTTTGGCCTTATTCATTTTCTGTACAATCACAATATCCAGCAAGCCGTCCGATAAACTGGCCTGTGGGGCAATGATGGCATTGTTTCCAAACTGGTTGCTATTGGCAATGCTGATGAAAAAAGCATCTGTAAAGAAGGAGAACTGATCAATGGTCAGTTCAAACTGGTAAGGATTGGCTTTGAAGAAATTGATGATGCTCTGTTGTGTGTAGGTAAACAGGCCCCTGGTACTCTTCTGCGCAAAATCATGCGCCACCTGTGCGTCAAAACCAATGCCACTCAGCATACAGGAGTATTCACCATTCACCGAAAAAGCATCCACCGGGCTGGCATTACCGTCAAATATAATCCGCAGGGCAGTCTTAAGCCTGGTAGGGATACTGGCCGCCCTTGCCAAACCGTTACCCGATCCGGCAGGTATAATACCGAAACGAACGCCGGTATTGCGCAGGAAACCGGTAACCTGGTTCACTGTACCATCGCCGCCCAGCATCACTACATCTGTAAAGCCTTCCTGTAATATCAGTTCCCTGATCAGCTCATAGTTGCCTGTTTGGCTCGTTGGAAATACTTTGTACGGAATATTCCTTAAAGCGGTTTCCCTTTCAACCAGAATGCGGATTTTGTCTTTTTTCAGCGCACCCGCAATCGGGTTGATCAAATAAATAATTTTTCTTTCCATAACCCACCTCCCTTGTAAATACTACCATTTCAATAATGCACTGGCCCATGTAAAGCCGCTACCAAACGCTGCAAGGCAAACAAGATCACCTTCTTTGATTTTTCCTTCCTCCCAGGCTTCACAAAGTGCAATAGGGATGGAAGCGGCAGTGGTATTGCCGTATTTCTGTATGTTGTTGTAAACTTTATCGTCGGTTAAGCGCAGCTTCTGTTGTACAAACTGGCTGATGCGCAGATTGGCCTGGTGGGGAATCAGCATATCAATATCGGTTGAACTATAGCCGTTTTTGCCGAGCGCTTCCATAATTACTTCAGGGAACTTGACCACGGCTTTTTTAAACACGGCAGGGCCATCCATGAATGGGTAAAGCTGCGCCTTATCAATCATTTGATGGCTCATGAACATATCGGAGATCTCCGCGTCATCAAAATCGGCATAGTTCTTTGCGCCCCAGTGATTGGCATGGGAACCGGGGTTGTACATGGCCAGAATTTCTGCAGACTCCCCATCGCTATGGAGGTGGGTGCTCAGGATCCCCTGCTCTTCCCGGTTGGCCGGTTGTAATACAACAGCGCCAGCGCCATCGCCAAAAATCACCGATACGTTTCTTCCGCGTGTAGTAAAGTCTAAACCGAATGAATGTTTTTCGCTACCGATCACCAGGATGTTTTTATACATACCTGTTTTGATGAACTGGTCTGCAACGCTCAATGCATAAATAAATCCACTGCACTGGTTGCGTACATCCAATGCGCCAATTTCTTTCATTTTAAGCGCGCGTTGCACCAACACGCCGCAGCCCGGAAAATAATAATCCGGAGAGAGGGTGGCAAATACAATAAAATCTATTTCTTCAGCAGTAGTTCCTGCACGTTCAATGGCAATTTTAGCAGCTTCCACAGCCATAGTGGTAGTGGTTTCCTCCGTTCTGTGGGCATACCTGCGTTCCTGGATACCGGTTCTTTCCTGTATCCATTCATCGTTGGTATCCATGTATTTGATGAGATCGTTGTTGGTAACTACATTAGCGGGCACATATTTTCCAATTCCTGCAATCTTACTCAGGGGCATAGTCAAGCAATTTTTTGATGGATGAAGGTAAGGAACTTTATCTTTTGAAAGGGTTTGCGGTTGTTCAGGGATTGATTTCTTTTAAGGAAAGGGTTTCTTTCAGAAATGAAGTTGTTTCTTTTTCTACAGAAGTAATATCCTTCGATACAATGGGAGATGCAAGCACATGACTTTCCGTACCTGGGATAGCTTTCATTCTTTTTTTGGGAGCAGGGGTGCCGATTGTATTAAACATTTCCATCATCGCTGAAACTTTAACAACCGGATCCTGGTGTTGTTCATCTTTAAAATAATACAGGAGCAAAGCAGGTTGTTTTATTTTACTGAATAAAGCCGGCTGCATGGCATTGTCTAACAAGGCTTGTAACTGAACTGCAGCTTCCAGTCTGTATACATGGTTCCAATACTGGTTATAGGCAGGAAAGTTTTTATCTGTAACAATGTAGTTGGATTTTTTGACCATGCGCGCAATCTGCAATCCCCAGGGGTTATCCAGCAACCAGGCATTGGGGTCGTTAATGGCGATATTGGGAGAATACAGGATTAAGCCGCCAATTTCCGGAAAGGCGGCGGCCAGTTGCAGGGCCAGGGTGCCACCGGTGGAAGTGCCCATCAGCAGTACCGTGTCTCCAAGTTCTTTGCCAATGGCATAGGCTTCTTTGGCAGATTCCCAGAGGTTGTCGGCGGTCATGTTTACCAGGGCATCCGTAGTATCAATTCCATGCTGAGAAAGCCTGGACAGGTAAAGATTGCAACCAAAGCGACGGGCAATTTTGCGGTGAACCGGATTCCCTTCTTCCTGGCTGGCGCTGAAACCATGCAGGTAAACAATGGCATAGGGTGTTTTCCGGCGAACCGAATCGTTGGCCCAGACAATCCTGGCCTCGTTATTGGGTTTGATGCGATGCCGCGCTTCCAGCCCTGCAACATAGTTTTCCAGTGCCGCTGCAGAAGAAGGTAGTTGGGGGAGGGCAATGCCAAACCGGGGTGTATCGGGGCGGGGTCCCAACAGATAAACAAACACCAGAATGACAATCAGTGAAATCGATATTTTTAAAAACCGCATATTATTGATTTTAAAATTACAAAGATGTAACAGGCCCGCTTCCGCCAAGCAGACCAGGCTGTAAAATACAGCTATATATAACAGAATATTGACGCTGTTTTCTTGCTGCCCCGTTGTAATGACGTACCTTCGCCGCTCAAATAAATGGTATTATTTACATAAGTAATTGATACTGAGACAAATACAAAATAATGGAAATAAGAAACATTGCCATCATCGCACACGTTGACCATGGCAAAACAACTTTGGTAGACCGAATTCTGGGCGCAACCAAAGTATTCAGAGACAACCAGGATGCAGGCGAGTTGATCATGGATAGCAACGATCTGGAAAGAGAACGTGGTATTACCATTTTCAGCAAGAATGCTGCGGTTACCTACAAAGACGTTAAAATTAATGTGATAGATACACCGGGCCACAGTGATTTCGGTGGAGAGGTTGAGCGCGTGTTAAAAATGGCAGACGGGGTTATTCTGTTGGTGGATGCTTTTGAAGGTCCGATGCCACAAACCCGTTTCGTGCTGCAAAAGGCATTGCAACTGAACCTGCATCCGATCGTGTTGATCAATAAAGTGGATAAGCCCAACTGCCGGCCCGACGAAGTGCACGACGCAGTGTTTGAATTATTCTTTAACCTGGATGCAACAGAGGAACAGTTGAACTTCCCTACTTTCTACGGAAGTGGTAAGAATGGCTGGTTCAACGACAGCTTAACGCCAACAGAAGATATCTTCCCGTTAATGGATGGTATCCTGAAATATGTACCGGCTCCTAAAGTAAATGAAGGAACGCTGCAGTTGCAGATTACCTCACTGGATTATTCCTCCTTCCTCGGAAGAATTGCCATTGGTAAGGTAACAAGAGGATCAATCAAAGAAAACCAGCAGATAGCACTGGTACAGGCAGACGGAAGCATTAAAAAATGCCGCGTGAAGGAACTGTATGTGTTTGAAGGAATGGGTAAGCGCAAAGTGGCAGAAGTACTATCAGGTGATCTTTGTGCAGTGGTAGGCCTGGAAGATTTCAACATCGGAGATACTATTGCAGATGCGGAGAATCCGGAAGGATTGCCGATCATCAGCGTGGATGAGCCAACCATGAGCATGACATTTAGTATTAACAACTCGCCTTTCTTTGGTAAGGATGGTAAGTTTGTTACCTCACGTCACCTGCGCGACCGATTGATGAAGGAAACGGAGAAAAACCTGGCATTGCGGGTAGAAGATACAGACAGTGCAGATAGCTTCCTGGTATACGGAAGAGGTATTCTTCACCTGGGTGTATTGGTAGAAACCATGCGCAGGGAAGGATATGAACTGACTGTGGGTAACCCCCAGGTGCTGGTGAAAACCATCGACGGCAAAAAGCATGAACCATACGAGAACCTGGTGGTAGATGTACCAGCCGATTTCAGCGGTAAGGTAATTGACCTGGTTACGCAGCGTAAAGGTGAAATGCAGATTATGGAAAGCAAGGGCGAAATGCAGCACCTGGAGTTCGAGATTCCTTCCAGAGGATTGATCGGCCTGCGTTCACAAATGCTGACCAATACTGCGGGTGAGGCTGTAATGGCGCACCGCTTCATTGAATACAAACCATGGAAAGGACCTATTCCCGGAAGAAATAACGGGGTATTGATTTCTAAATTCCAGGGAACCACTACCGCATATTCTATTGATAAACTGCAGGACAGGGGAAGTTTCTTTATTGAACCGGGGGAAGAAGTGTATGTAGGACAGATCATTGCCGAGCATATTAAGCCGGGAGATCTGAATGTAAATGCAGTGGAAGCCAAGAAACTGACCAACCACCGTGCAAGCGGAAGCGACGACAGTGTTCGTATCACACCCAAACTGCAGTTCACACTCGAAGAATGTATGGAATACATTCAGCAGGACGAGTGTATAGAAGTAACGCCTAAGAATATCCGTATGCGTAAAACAATACTGGATGAGGAAGACCGTAAAAAAGCTTCCCGCAGTATGAAATCAGAAGCGGTAGGATAATTAGAATAAACGCATCAATAAAAAGACCCGTATGATAAAATCAACGGGTCTTTTCTTTTTCCAACTGTAATGAAGGTGTAATTATTTTTTACGAATTACATCGATGTTCTCGGTAATGCCTACGTTGAGGTTTACTTTGAATTTTTCTGTTTCACCGGATTTGGCATCGCGGATGCTGAAGTTCAGTTTGTTGATTTCATCTTTGGAAACCTTGAATGTTTTGCTGAATACCTCATCCTGGAATGTTGCAAAGTAAATGACGTTACCCAATTCATCGGTGATCATCAGGTTAAATGCATTTGCTTCGGGGTTGTTGTAGGCAACCTGGAAAGCCATAAAATCATTATCAGTTCCTTTGAAAGTGACAGCGGCTCTGTTTTTAGCAGGTTCAGCATTGTAATGAACAGGAGATACCGCTGCGTTTGCAGACAGGAACATCATGGCGGCCATCAGGTTTCCGGCAAAGAATTTTTTTGCAATAGAAGATAACATTTGCTTTTTCATGTTTAATTCAGTTTTTTAGGTGTAAAAAATTTTCTCCAGCGGCAAGCAAATGGTACGCGAACAGCGTAAATCGAAAGGGTAGCGATTGCTACATAGTGTACACTATACACATTAATACCTGAATGTAGAAAAGGTAACCCTGATTTGTTTAGAAAATCCTTAATTGACTGAAAATCAATTAAATAAATTTAAGAAATGGGCTTGTTCAGTGTTTCCCAGAGCAGGTCTTTCAGCTCGGTAAGCCCCTTATTGGTGATGGAAGAAATAAATACATGCGGAATACCTGCCGGTAGTTCTTTACTGATGGCTCCCTTCAGTTCATCGTCGAGCATATCGCTTTTACTGATGGCGATGATAAAATCCTTCTGTAATAATTCTTCGTTGTAAGATTTGAGTTCGTTTCGCAGAATCTCAAATTCTTTTTTATGATCTGCACTGTCTGCAGGAATTAAAAAAAGGAGAACGGAATTTCGTTCAATATGTCTTAAGAACCGGTGTCCCAATCCCTTGCCTTCTGCAGCCCCTTCAATAATACCGGGTAAATCTGCAATGCAGAATGATTTCTGGTCTCTGTACTCCACCATACCCAATTGCGGGGTCAGTGTGGTGAATGCATAGTTGGCAATCTTGGGCTTTGCTGCAGTAATAACCGATAATAAGGTCGATTTTCCGGCATTGGGGAATCCTACCAAACCCACGTCTGCCAATACTTTCAGCTCAAGATTCTTCCAGCCTTCAGTGCCCGGTTCACCGGGTTGCGCATGTTCAGGCGCCTGGTTGGTAGGAGTGGCAAAATGTGCGTTGCCCAAACCGCCCCGCCCGCCACGCATCCAGATAATTTCCTGCCCGTCTTCTAATATCTCTGCTTCTTTTTTGCCGGTTTCTTCATCCCGGGCAATGGTTCCCAGGGGAACATCTATGATGATATCCTTACCATCGCGGCCGGTACAATTGTCCTTGCTTCCGTTTTCACCGTGTTCGGCCAGTACATTTTTAAAATAACGCAGGTGCAGCAGGGTCCACAAATTACTATTGCCGCGTAGAATGATATGCCCGCCTCTTCCGCCATCACCACCATCCGGTCCGCCCATGGCGGTCAGTTTGTTGCGCATAAAATGTTTCACACCAGCGCCACCGTGACCACTGCGGGCAAAAATCCGGATATAATCGATAAAATTGTTGCGTTCTGACACTGCTTTTGTTTATGTAACCCGTTTGGACCCGTTCAGCGGGTCCGGAATGCTGCGAAGATAGGATATTGTAATTAGTCTGTTTTTTTCAGTTCGTTCCAGGTCTGGTATAAAATTTCCTGGGAAGGACGGTCGGCAGGCATTGCTCGAAGCGGCTCCGTTTCCTGCCAGTACAGTTTCATATCGGCCGGGAGCGATTGATACAACTGCGTGCCTTTCGTTTTCCAGGCAATCATTTCCTCACTCACTTCCTTTATTTTTTTTGCAGGGTTACCGGCAATCAGCGACCTGGCTTCAAAGCTTTCATCCGCTTTAAGAAAACTCATGGCACCCACAATGCATTCATCACCCAATACCACATTGTCCATGATAACGCTGTTCATGCCTACCAGGCAGTTACGGCCAATGGTTGCGCCATGAATGACGGCGCCATGGCCAATATGCGCTGCTTCTTTCAATACAACAGTGGTGCCCGGAAACATATGCAGGGTGCAGTTCTCCTGTACATTACATCCGTCTTCAATTACAATGCCGCCCCAGTCTCCTCGCAGGGCAGCGCCGGGGCCTATGTAAACATTTTTACCAATGATCACGTTACCGGTTACTACAGCCTGCGGGTGCACGAAAGCGGTTTCATGTATTACCGGTACAAAACCTTTGAATGAATAGATCATGCCGATTCTTTTATGACGGGTTTGCCTGTTCTGAAACAAGTGCCTTTAAAAATGGCTACTGTATGCCCGTGCTGGTTGGTCATGGTTACCTGGTAAAGACCGGTGCTCCTGCCATTGTGTATCTCTGTTGCCTCTGCTACAATTACATCACCCGGGAAAACGGGTTTGAGATAATTGATGGAATTATCCAATGCTACCGATAAATTGTTTCTTCCGTTGCAGGCAAAAGCGAATGCGCTGTCGGCCAGGGAAAAGGCAATGCCGCCGTGTACAATGCCCAACCCATTCATCATTTCGGGTCTTACGGTCATCTGTATTTTACTGTATCCCTCTTTTAATTCAATCACGCTGATGCCTAACCAGTTGGAGAAGGCGTCCGTTTTCATAATATGGTCAATAACCAGTTGCGGTGTCATATCTGTATTTTTATTTTCCTGAATAAACCGGCGCTCTTTTTTCCAGAAATGCCTGAACGCCTTCTTTGAAATCTGCAGTAGCGGCTGCCTTTTGCTGGTATTCGTCTTCCAGTTGCAGTTGTGCGGGCAGGTCATTTACAACGGTTTGGTTGAGTGCCTGTTTAATATAGCCCAGCGCCTGTGTTGGCATCTGCGATAAGGTAAGTGCCAGCTTTTTACTTTCCTCCGCAAATACCGTATCATCAAACACTTTATACAACATCCCCATCTGCAATGCATCGGCAGCGCTCACTTTATCGCCCAGCATCATTAAAGCGCTGGCGCGCTGAAATCCAATGAGCCTTGGTAAACTGAACGTGCCACCGCTGTCGGGGATCAGGCCAATTTTGGAAAATGCCTGAATGAAAGAAGCGGAGGCCGAGCTCACCACCACATCGCAGGCAAGGGCAATATTAGCGCCTGCACCTGCGGCCACACCATTCACCGCAGCAACAATGGGCTTGGGGATGGAACGCAACCGGGTAACAATGGGATTGTAATGTTCGCTCAGAATTTTCTGCATGCCCGGTCCGTTGGGATCCACCACTTCGGCCAGGTCCTGCCCGGCGCAAAATCCTTTTCCGGCGCCGGTGAGATAGATGCAGCGGACCGCTTCACTGGCAGCACATTCATCCAGTTTTTCCTGCAACAGCAATGCCATTTCCCGGTTGAATGAATTGAGTTTGTCGGGCCTGTTTAATGTGATAAAGGCAATGTTGTTTTCAATACTAAATTCTATCGAAGCCATATTGGATAGTTGTTTAATGACATTTAAAATAATCAAAGGGTTCTTTGCAATCCAGGCATTTAAACAAAGCCTTACAGGCCGTGCTGCCAAATTGCGAAACCAATACAGTATTGGTGGAATTGCACTGGGGGCAGGGAGGTTTAAGCTCTTCCAGCCCAATGGCATCAATTACTTTCCCGAGCGGAGGAGCAATCCCGTACGCTTTTAACTGCTGTTTCCCCTTCTCACTGATCCAGTCGGTGGTCCAGGCGGGAGAAAGTTCCTGCACAATTTTCACAGCAGGATAGCCAGCCGCCAGCAAAGCCATTCTGATCTGCGTGCTGATGACATCCATCGCAGGACAGCCGGTATAAGTAGGGGTGATATGAACCACTACTTCATCCGGAGTAAGGGAAATATTCCGGATGATGCCCATATCCATAACAGACAATACCGGTATCTCCGGATCGTACACCGTTTGCAGAATATTCCGGATATCGTTATCGGATGATTGATGCATAGGTTACCATTGACTGCCGGGATAGGCTCTTTGTAAGAACTGCATTTCTGCTAAAATATATCCGAGGTGTTCGGTATGATTTCCGGATGTACCTCCCTGGTGCATCCAGGTTTTTTCCGGAACACTAAGACCCGCTTCTGCAAATACAGATTGAATTTTTTGCAGCCATTGCTGTTGTAACGAACCTGCCTCCGGAAATAATTCGCCGGTATAGGGCCACAATTGATCAACGGCTTTGCTGATGCGCCGGTTACTTTCTTCCGTGCCATCCCCCAGTCGGATCACCCAGTCGGCGCTCCACTTTACATGATAGGTTACTTCTTTTAATGCTTTTTCTGCAATGGCGTTCACGGACAGATCGCCACTATCTTTCAGTTGCGTGTACAGGAAATACTGGTAGGTGCTGAACAGGAAAATCCGGAGGGTTGTTACTGCCCAGTCTCCATTGGGCAGTTCGGTAATCAGGTGGTTCCTGAATTCCCGCTCGTTGCGCAGATAAGCCACGCTGTCTTCTGTGGCAGGAAGCACAAATCCGGTAAGTGTTTCCGGGTTTTCATTGATCAGTGTTGCAGCGGCCTGGTAAAAATTCCTCGCCTGTCCTATATAGTCGAGGGCAATATTGGAGATGGCAATATCCTGTTCCAGTACCGGACCATGACCGCACCACTCACTGCACCGGTGTCCGATGATCAGGGCATTGTCTGCAAGATTCAGCAATTGATTGAATTGTTCCGCTTTGTTCATGGCTACATGTATTTCACCTCATCCGGCAGGTCATAAAATGTGGGGTGGCGGTAGACTTTATCATTGGCAGGGTCAAATAAAGCGCCGGCATCATCGGGGTTGCTGGCATGAATGTATTTGCTCTCCACAGCCCAGATGCTTACGCCTTCCATTCGCCTGGTGTAAACATCCCTTGCGTTTTCAATAGCCATAGCCGCATCAGCCGCGTGAAGACTTCCCACATGCTTGTGGTCCAGTCCCTGTTTACTGCGGATAAATATTTCCCAGAGCGGCCATTCTTCTTTTGCATTCCCTTTGGCAGAAATATCGGCAGCGCCGTTTTTGGCCTCACCATAATCGCCGTAGTGGTATTTATTGGTGTGAAAACTCATATGATCTGTTTAATGATGATTGATATGGTGTTGGCAGGATGGTTACCTATGCAGCCACCGGGTTATTGCGTGTTGCTTTTTTAGCTGCATAAGCGCTTGCCGCGGCCCTTACCCATTCGCCCTCCTCCCATGCTTTTTTTCTGGTTTCCAGTCGTTCTTTGTTGCAGGGGCCGTTTCCCTGAATGACCTGCCAGAACTCATCCCAGTTAATGGCGCCATAATCGTAATGTCCACTTGCTTCATTCCATTTCAGGTCGGGATCCGGTAAAGTGAATCCCAATACTTTCACCTGTTCTGCGGTAACATCAATGAATTTCTGTCGCAGTTCGTCGTTGCTGAATCTTTTAATTTTCCATTTCATGCTCTGAACGGAGTTGGGGCTCTCATCGTCCCTGGGACCAAACATCATGATACTGGGCCACCACCAGCGGTTGATGGCATCCTGCGCCATGCTGCGTTGCGCATCCGAGCCCCTGCTGAGGGTGAGGAGGATTTCGAAACCCTGGCGCTGGTGAAAACTCTCTTCTTTGCAAACCCGAACCATGGCTCTTGCATAAGGGCCAAAGCTGCTCCTGCAAAGCGGAACCTGGTTCATGATGGCTGCGCCGTCTACCAGCCAGCCAATTACACCGATATCGGCCCAGCTTAAAGTAGGATAATTGAAGATGGAAGAATATTTGGCTCGACCGCTGTGCAACTGTTCATACATTTCATCCCTGCTGATGCCCAGGGTTTCAGCGGCGCTGTACAGGTAAAGCCCATGCCCCGCTTCATCCTGTACTTTGGCCAGTAAGATGGCTTTTCTGCGTAAAGAAGGGGCACGGGTAATCCAGTTGCCTTCGGGAAGCATGCCGATGATTTCGCTGTGGGCGTGCTGGCTGATCTGGCGAATCAGGGTTTGCCTGTATTTTTCGGGCATCCAGTCTTTCGGTTCAATCCGGATTTCCCGGTCGATCTTGTCCTGAAAAAATGCTTCTGAAGTTTGTTCCATAATAGGTTTATTTAACATCAAAATCGATCATCACTTTTTCGGTGACGGGATGAGACTGGCAGGTAAGAATAAAACCCTGTTCCATTTCATCGGCCTCCAGTCCGTAGTTCACGTCCATTTCCACCTCGCCCTCCAGCAATTTGGCTTTGCAGGTACAGCAAACGCCGCCCTTGCAGGCAAAGGGAAGATCCGCGCCCTGTTTCAGGGCGGCTTCCAGAATACTGTCGCCTTCAAATTTCAGATCAAATTCAAAAGCAGTGCCATCCTGCTTCACCGTGATCCTGCTTTTTACTTCAGGGGCAATTGTGCTACGCTGCGGTTTTGCCGTTCCGGTCTTTTTACCCGTGGTGAATAATTCAAAGTGAATTCTTTTAGGATCAACGCCTTTTTGCTCCAGCGTTTCTTTTATGCAGAATACCATTTCTTCGGGCCCGCATAAAAAAATGGCGGCGGCATTAACCGGATCCATCAGCATTTCGCAAAGAGCTGTGGTTTTGGCTGCATCGATCCTGCCGAAATGGATAGGTGCATCTGTTTTTTCCCTCGATAAAATATGCACAATGCTGAACCTGCCCATGAATTTATTCTTCAGGGCCTCCAATTGTTCTTTAAAGATAATGGAATGCCTGTTCCTGTTTCCGTAAACCAGGGTAAACCTGCTCCGGGGTTCGGACAGCAGGGTTGTTTTAATGATGGAGAAAATGGGGGTGATGCCGCTGCCGGCCGCAAAAGCTATATACTGTTTCTCTGCAGCCGGGTCCAGTTCCGTGTAAAACCGCCCAACCGGCGCCATCACCTGCAACTGATCGCCTTTTTTCAACAGTGTGTTGGCATACGTAGAAAACAATCCGTCGGGTACTCTTTTCACCGCTACACGAAGCTCGCCATCCAGCGGGCTGCTGCAGATAGAATAAGAGCGGCGAATATCTTCGCCGTTGATAGAAGTTCTGAGCGTGATATACTGTCCCTGGGTAAAGCGGAACAGTTCCTTCCTGTTTTCCGGTATGTCAAAAGCAACAGACACACAATCGCTTGTTTCTTTTCTTACATCACGGATGGTGAGTGTCTCAAAGTTTTTGTGCATAACCTATTTGTTTGCCAATCCTCCAACCAGTATCGTAATCATGTTGTCTGTAAGTGAAGCTGCGCTGATTTTTTTGGTAGAACGGTGCCAGCTTTCAATTCCGCCAATGGCATGTAATAAAATGAGTACAGCGGTAGGGGCGTCAATTTTTTTAATTTCCTTGTCGCGGATGCCGGCTTCAATCAATGCTGCAAAGCGTTTCCGGTACATCCTGCGCTGGTTTTGAAAATTGGAAAGGTACGGATCGGATAAATGTTTCCATTCGCGGTCGCTCACGTAAACTTCTTCGTAGTGGTTGATCATTTCATCAATGTGGAAGCGAATCATCGTTTCCACTTTTTCAATGGCAGGAATTTTTTGGGCCTCCACTTCATCCATTTTATGCATGAAGCGGTTTGCAACGCCAAAACAGAGTTCATGGAGCAGTTCCGTTTTGGATTTGATGTGATTATAAAGGCTGGCAGCCTCCACACCTACCGATTCGGCCAAATCGCGCATACTGGCGGCTTTGAATCCTTTCTCCCGAAATAAGATGGCAGCTTTGGCCACAATTACCTCTTTGCGGGAACTGTTTTTGTCAATTTTTATTCTAGCCATTCAACGAAGATAATATACTAACACGTGTTAGCAAAAAAATGTTCTTACAGATATGGCAGCGTTAGTTTCAAGAATTCTGCCCCCAAAGCCCTAATTTCGCGACCTGTAATAAAACCCATTCTATGTCTTTAGTTGTAGTAGGTTCCATGGCATTTGATGCCATAGAAACCCCCTTCGGGAAAAGTGATAAAATCATTGGCGGTGCAGGTACTTATATAGCCTGGTGTGCATCCAATTATACACCGGTAAAGCAGATATCCGTGGTAGGGGGCGATTTTCCCCAGGCCGAACTGGATGCATTGGCAGCCCGTAATGTAGATCTGGAAGGGGTACAGATTAAAAAAGACGAGAAAACATTTTTCTGGAGCGGCCGCTATCATATGGACATGAACAGCCGCGATACCCTGGAAACCCAATTGAATGTACTGGGCGATTTTCAGCCCGTAGTACCGGAAAGTTACCAGGACTGTGAGTTCCTGATGCTGGGTAACCTGGCGCCTTCCGTACAGCTCAGCGTTATTGAACAACTGCGCAACCGCCCCAAGCTGGTGGTGATGGATACCATGAATTTCTGGATGGAGATTGCCATGGACGATCTGAAGAAAACCCTGGCCAAGGTAGATGTGCTGATGGTGAACGACAGTGAGGCGCGTCAGTTAAGTGGCGATTATTCCCTTGTTCGTGCGGCACAAACCATCATGAAAATGGGTCCACAATTTGTGGTTATCAAGAAAGGGGAACACGGCGCTTTGCTTTTCCATGAGAAGAAAGTGTTTTTTGCACCAGCCCTGCCATTGGAAGAGGTATTTGATCCAACCGGTGCCGGCGACACATTTGCGGGCGGCTTTATCGGGCACCTGGCAAAAACAAAGGATATTTCCTTCGATAACATGAAAACCGCCATCATTATCGGTAGCGCAATGGCCTCTTTCTGTGTAGAGAAATTCGGTACCCAGCGCCTGAGAGAACTTTCCAAGACAGATGTGGATGAGCGTTTATCCGATTTTGTGCAACTGGTAAATTTTGATATCGCTTTGGGATAATTCGGTAATTCCCATATATTTGTAACCAATGATGATGACGAAACATACAAAACGAATTAAGAAACCACGCTGAGGCGGAAGGTATCTCTACGTTTGTATTCAACGATAATCACAGGGGCCTTCCATATTGGAGGCCCCTTTTTTTTAACCATATCCCACCCCGGAAGGGTTGGGTTTAAAAATCCCGTTTTGCGGGAACTGGGAGACACAATAATGAAAGTAGCAGTAGTTGGAGCAACAGGATTAGTAGGAACTAAAATGTTGCAGGTATTGGCCGAGCGTAATTTTCCGGTAACAGAAATTGTACCGGTAGCTTCTGAAAAATCTGTTGGCAAAGAAGTAAGCTTTAAAGGTACAGCCTATAAAGTGGTGAGCATGGAAGACGGAATTGCAGCCAAACCGGCAGTGGCTATTTTCTCCGCAGGAGGAGGAACTTCATTGGAATGGGCACCCCAATTTGCAGCAGCAGGTATTCGCGTAATTGATAATTCTTCTGCCTGGAGAATGGATCCTTCCAAAAAGCTGGTGGTGCCCGAAGTAAATGCAACTGTGTTAACCGGCAACGATTATATCATCGCCAACCCCAACTGTTCTACCATACAGATGGTCGTAGCCCTGCAGCCCCTGCATCAGAAATACAAAATCAAAAGGGTTGTAGTGAGTACTTACCAGAGTGTAACCGGTACCGGCAAAAAAGCGGTAGACCAGCTTTTCAATGAACGCAAAGGGGTAAGCGGAGAAATGGCTTACAAGTACCCGATCGATCTGAATGTGATTCCCCAGATCGATGTATTCCTCGATAACGGTTATACCAAGGAGGAAATGAAGATGGTGAATGAAACCAATAAGATCATGCAGGACGATTCCATCCGTGTAACAGCCACTACGGTGCGTATACCGGTAGTAGGTGGCCATAGCGAAAGTGTGAACATAGAGTTTGCCAATGATTTTGACGTGAACGAGGTTAAAGAAATTCTGGCCAGTGCACCCGGCATAATTGTACAGGACGACCTGGCCAACCAGGTTTACCCCATGCCATTGTGGGCACACGAAAAAGATGAGGTATTTGTAGGAAGGATCAGGAGAGATGAAACCCAGCCCAATACTTTGAATATGTGGATTGTAAGTGATAACTTACGGAAAGGCGCTGCAACCAATGCAGTGCAGATAGCGGAGTATTTACTGGCCAAAGGATTATTATAAATGAAACCACTTTCCAATAAACAGTTGCAGGATTGGGATGCATTCGTACAATCGGATGCACCCCATCCGTCAACCGATTTGATGGAAACGATCTTAAAAAGTTTATGCATTCCATATACCTTTCTCACCAAAAGTTTTGTTGCCTCCCTGCTGAAGAACCGTAAGCCTTTTTCGCACAAAGGAACTTATGGCCATGCCTTGCTGATTGCAGGAAATCCCGGCAAAATGGGAGCGGCGCTGCTGGCAGCTAAAGCAGCGCTCCGGACAGGAGTCGGATTATTAACAGTGGCGGTTCCGGAAAAAGAATCATCCGTCATTCATATTGCTTTACCCGAAGCCATGGTTGCAGATCGGGAAGCCGCAACAACCGGGTTGGACCGGTACGATGCAATAGGTGCAGGCCCCGGTTTGGGAACCGGACTGCATACACAGCAACAGATCGGAAAGCTGATACGGCAGAACACCCGGCCAATGGTGCTGGATGCGGATGCACTAAATGTTGTTTCAATGAACAGGGATCTTTTGCAGGAATTGCCCGAAGAAACAGTACTTACACCACACCCAAAAGAATTTGACCGGATGTTTGGCCCCAGCGAAACGGATTTTGAACGCTGGCAGAAAGCCATCGCCGCTTCGCAACTATATAATTGTGTTGTATTGGTAAAAGGTCATTTTACGCTGATAGCTTCAGCCGGAAAAGCCTGGTTCAATACCACCGGCAATGCAGGGCTGGCCAAAGGGGGGAGCGGGGATGTGTTAACGGGAATGATCACAGCTTTGCTGGCACAGGGATACAGCGCCGAAGCAGCCGCTCAACTGGGTGTGTATCTGCACGGACTGGCTGCAGATATAGCATTGGAAAGTCAGTCTGTTGAAACTGTACTGGCCACCGACCTGATTGAAGCCATCGGTAAAGCCTTTCTGCAACTGCGTGAGATTAATCGGTAGTTTAGTGCATTGTTCAATGTAGATGGATGCCCATGCCAAGAATCATTATACTGCTGCTGATATGCTGTTTAGCCGCTTGCCAGCAGCGCATTCTTTTACACCGCACCGAATCTTCCGATGCCCAAATTTCCGGAGAGCAGTTTTATGAAACAGCTATGACCATGCAATGGAAGCAGCGGGATTCATTTGCTGTTGCAGCCATTCTTTCCGGAAACCGTCCGCATTTTATGGACCGGCTGGTGCCGGTAACGGTAACGACCCGGGATACCGTTACCGGCCGTGATCTGGAAGCCACTTACTATGTAACACCCGATTACCTGAGTGTGGGTACAAAGGAGAACTGGGCCAGGATACCACTTACACCCATTGCCGCACAAGTAATAGCCGACAGCCTGCACTGTTTTTTGCCAACCCGTAAAATGGTGAATGATATTTACGCGGCTGCAGTTGTAAAGCTTGCACCGGTGCCCATGTATATTTATCGCGACAGCACAGTTACCATGTGGCAGCATCACCTGATAATAGAAGGACAACGAAAAGGACGAAAAGGATTGATTGCAGGCATCAAAAAAGATCTGGTGATCAGTGATTTGTTAACCCGGTCACCTAAGGCCAACCGGGTGGCGATATACGGGTGGCATAAACCGGATGGAAAAGCCATACAACCCTTGTACACCGGGCATGTAAACTGGTATGCCGATTACAGTCATGGCATCCGGCTGGTATACCGAAAGGTGAAAGTAAACGGTCGCTGGATGGATTACACCGCAGTGATGGCCGATCCGGTACTTAAGCAATTGCTGACCGATGAAGCCGTGGGCGATGTATTGCGATATTAGTTTATTGCTTATTTTCAGCGTCATAAAATGCTGCAATGAGAGTAATTATTTATTCCTGTTTATTGATTTGCTGTATCAGTTGCAATAGTTCCAGAGCCGACCAAACCGAACAGCCAACCGACAGTACCGTACCTGCCACAGAAGTTATTTCTGCAACGCGGGTCAATCCAAAAACCGAAGCGGTGGCCGCTTATTCAGAAAAGGTAGATGACGGGGTTAATTATGCCAACAACTGGAAGTTTGCAGTGCAGATGTATGAAACCGGCAAAACCTTTAACTACCTGATAAAAATAGCATACAAGGAACTGCGGTTAACCGATTCGCTGGGTATCCCGAATTTTGGGATAGCGCCCAAAGTGGAGCTGCGTAAGGGAGCCGAGCCCAGGAGTTGCATCATTGGATTCCTGGACCGAAAGGGGGAATTCAAGGAATACAAAAAAGTAGCTGTTAAAAATGAGCAGCTCAAAATAACCACCATCAACCGCTATTCTGTAGCAACCTACCGCACCGAAGGAGAGTAGGGTTAAACGATTACCGTTTGAATTTATGGTAGGTAGGTTCGGAGGGCTCGTATTTAGTGCCCCATAAACTGGAAGTGAGCATCAGGTCGGCAGAGTGCCTGTTACAGGCCACCGGAATATTGTGCAGGCGACACTGCCTTAAGAGCATCTGGATATCGGCCTCGTGCGGATTGGCTGTTAAATCGTCTATCAGAAAAACACAGAGATCAATTTTTCCTTCCACCACCATGGCCGCAATCTGTGCATCACCACCCATTGGTCCGGAAAGCATTTTGGTTATATTAGACTCATAACCATCTCCAACATAATCTTCCAAAGCTTTCTCAATCAATCCACCGGTTGTACCCGTACAGATCAGGTGGTTGTTCAGCAGGGTTTTTGCATTGAAGATGACCCAATCAATCATATCCGATTTTCGGGCATCGTGTGCAATGAGAGCAATGGTTTTGTTTTTGATCATGGTAGTAAAGTTAACAGGATTTTTCTAATTAGGGGGGCCTTATATTGATGCCAATATCCCGGGTCCGGATATCCCTGCCAGGCAGATTGCAGGTCAGAGGCAAGGCTAGAAATCCGTTTCCTGAACATGTAGCACACGAGCCGGAGGAAGTAGATGAACTTGCATATCTGTGACCGGAGGCATGGAAGGTTGTTATTGGTAAAGCAGTTGACAACGACCTGATTACCAGTGTTTAAATAGATATGTAGTTTGTTTTCGATATCTTTTAGTCATTTGAACTTACCTTTGCTGAAATTCTGAAGACTGAATTAATATATCGCCAATTAACTGCATTTATCTTTCTTGCAGCCTTTCTTGCTCAAACATTCAGCAGGACATTTGTTGTTGCTGACTATTATACCAATACAAGTAAATACGTTAAGAATTGTGAGAATAAGGCAAGGCCCAAACTTAAATGTCATGGAAAGTGCCAAATGATGAAGAAGCTGCAACAAGAGGAAAAGAAAGACCAGGAAAACCCCGAAAGAAAAGTGGAAAATAAAAATGAAGTACTGCTTTCTTCAAAGTTATTTTTTTCCTCAGTCACTTTGCCGGTAAAATGTCTCATAGTTAAAATAAAATACCCATCCCAGGCAAACGGCAAGTCTATTGACCGTTCTTTTGATATATTTCACCCACCCCAGGCCTAACTGATCATACAGGCAACAATATTTTCATAATCCAATTTAATTGGAGTGGAACAGCATTTTAAAAATGATGCTGAATGGCCGGCTGCTGTAAAACGAGTACGGCGGTTTATCAATGCCATTCTCTTTCACAAGTAAAACAAATGGTATGAATGCGAAAAAAGCAATTTCAGGTGCTATCATAACCCTCTTTAGTGCATCACCGGGGTTTGCACAAATGCCAAACAGCGATTCTCTTACGAAGCGCCATAACGAAATGATGGCCATTGTGATGACACAACCCAAAGTGTCAATAAAAACAATTGGCATAATGGTGTATGATGGGTACAACACATTGGATGCGATGGGGCCATACCATACATTGGCAGAGATTAGGGGTGCCAAAACTTTTTTTGTTGCCAAGCAAAAAGGAATGGTAAAAAATCAACGGGGGTTGGAAATGAAAGTGGATAAATCGTTTGATGATGTAAAAAAACTCGATATACTGGTTATTCCGGGCGGCGCAGTGGAAACATTTATGCAAACACAGGACTCTGTTACACTTAACTGGATTAAGGATATAGATAAAACAACATATTATACCACCAGTGTTTGTACAGGCTCATGGATATTAGGTGCAACCGGTTTGCTCAAAGGCAAAAACGCCACCAGCAATTGGTACAGGGCAGAAGAAATGATGGCCATGTACGGAGCAAACTTTAAAAAAGAACGTTGGGTAAAAGATGGCAAATACTGGACTTCGGCAGGCGTAACTGCCGGCATGGATATGTCTTTAGCCATAA
The DNA here is from genome assembly GCA_035254545.1 of Sediminibacterium sp. Classification (GTDB taxonomy): domain Bacteria; phylum Bacteroidota; class Bacteroidia; order Chitinophagales; family Chitinophagaceae; genus Sediminibacterium. The sequence continues at coordinate 51,167 of DATFAP010000044.1, forward strand.
TAGATGACATGATGGGGAGAAAATATACTGAAGGCGTAATGCTTGATTTAGAGTATGATCCCAAGCCCCCCTACCAGGCCGGTATTCCTGAAAAATCTGAGCCTATCGTAGCCGACATGGTGAAAGAAATGTACGATATGATAATGCTGCCATTAATTGAGAAGGAGAAAAAAAGCAGGCAAATCGGTAAGAAATTTTAATTACTTAACCCCTAATCAAGTGCTACAACAAAAAACTGCACTTACTACTTGAACTTACAATATTAAAAAATACTACAAAATGAAAAAAGCAAGATACATACTGGCAAGCCTGTTTATTGCAGCATTGCTTATGAGTTTTATTCCTTCATCTGATAAAAAAGATATAGGAACATTGGCGCTTCAATTCAATCATCTTTTCAACAATGACCCATTAGTATTTGGAAAAGAGTATAAAAATGTACATGGCGAAAAGTTCACCGTAAAAACGCTGAACTATTTTATAAGTAATATCAGAATTACTTATAAAGACGGTAGTGAGTACGTAGTGCCACAAGACAGTAGTTACTTTCTTATCAGGCAAAGCGATGCAGCTTCGCAAAAAATACAGTTAAACAATTTGCCAAAAGGGAAATGTACGTCTGTTAGTTTTATGATAGGGGTAGACAGTGCCCGTAACACAATGGACGTAAGCAAAAGAACAGGCACACTAGATGTTGCAGGTGCAGCAAAAGGCATGTACTGGGCATGGAATTCCGGTTACATCTTTTTAAAGTTTGAAGGAAAATCATCTGTAATACCTGATTCGTTGTCTAATAATTTCTATTATCATATTGGCGGATTTGGTGGTTTTAAATCTTCAACCATCAATAATATCAGAACCCAAACCTTTGATTTCCCCAAACCAGTTTCGATAAGAAATAACTCACCGGTAGTTACTATCAATGTAGATATGGCCAAGTTATTTCAGCATAAAACAGATATCTTATTGTCAAAAAACTCAAATGTAATGTGGGGCGAATTGTCAGTTAAAATATCAGAGAATTATGCTGCCGGATTTAGTTTAGGCAATATTGATTATTAATCAGTAAAATGGAAATGATGAAGAACAGAAAATTATTTCTTGTTTTTATCCTGTTGGCGATAATAACAACATCATCCTTTATAGTGATGCATGACCTGAAACCACTGCAAATTCAAATACCTTCCAATTTTCCTCCACCGGTTTATGATTTGTCCATAAACCCGGTAACTGAGGAAGGATTTGAATTGGGCAGGAAGCTGTTTTATGAACCCATACTTTCAAGAGACAGTAATGTTTCGTGCGGTTCCTGCCATCAGCAGTCAGCCGCTTTTATCCAGGCCGGTCATGATTTTAGCCACGGGGTTGATAATCAGCATGGCCGCAGAAATGCACTTCCCATTTTTAATGCTCTTTTTTATAAAACTTTTTTCTGGGATGGAGGGGTGCATAACCTGGATATGGTACCGGTTAATCCCATTGAAAACCGCATTGAAATGGATGAGAAGATGGATCATGTGCTTAGTAAACTCAACAACTCTTCAAACTACAGGAGTTTGTTTAAACAGGCATTTAAGGTAGATTCAATTACTTCTAAAGAGTTCCTGCAGGCTTTTTCGCAATTCATGAGTGCAATGATTTCGGCTAACAGCCGGTATGATAAATATGTAAGGAAAGAGGGTGAAATACTCACTGCGGAGGAATTGCACGGCTTAACAATTTTCGAGGAAAAATGCCGTAGCTGTCATGCTACTGATTTGTTTACCGATGGCAGTTACCGGAACAACGGTATAACGAACGATTTCCGCTTCGATAAGGGCAGGCAGGAAGTTACGTTGAATGAAGGCGATAAGGGAAAATTTAAAGTTCCTACACTGCGAAATATTGAATACACAGCGCCTTACATGCACAATGGCAGCTTAGAAACCCTGGAAGAGGTATTGAATCACTACACCAATGGGATTAAACCAAGCGATACAGTAGATAGTGTTTTTCGGAAAAAAGACGGTTCATTGGGAATTGAATTAACTGACAGCGAAAAGAAAAATCTCATTGCCTTTTTAAAAACACTTTCAGACAAGGAATTTATCCATAACAGCATTTTTTCTGAGTATTAAACAATAAAACACAAACAACATGCAACTTAAAAATATTCTTCTTCTTTTTACAGTCACCGTTTTTGTAGCATGCAAAAACAAAAAAGAGAATACGGATCAAAAAAATGAAAATACACACATGCAGCATATGGCAAAACCGGCTTCAGGGTATGCCGATAGTGTAAATAACGGGCTTATTGCACAAGATACAATGAAAAGCAGTGTGCCAAGAGTGGAAATGAAAACCATTGGCACTACCCACTTGCATATTTCTTATTACTCCCCTGGTGTAAAAGGGAGGATCATCTGGGGAGGGTTAGTGCCATATAATACCGTTTGGGTTACGGGAGCGCATTCGGCTACAAGTATTACGCTGAATAGAACCATTATCATAGATAATAAAAAAGTAGATCCCGGTACTTATGCCATATTCACCGTTCCCGGCGAAAAAGAATGGATATTTATTTTGAATAAAAACCATCAGCAGCATTTAACCGACAACTATTCAGAGAAAGAAGATGTTTTGAGGGTTGCTGTAGCGCCACAGGAAAATGCAATGACACCAAGGCTTACCTATATTGTAAATAAACAGACTGATGATAGCGGAAGTATAGAAATCCTTTGGGAAAAAATAAAAATAACGGTGCCTTTCAAAACTGCCGGTAATGGTTTTGGTAAGTAAGTATCCGGCAGCTATTGATCTATTGCGCTTACTTCACGGTGTGTATCCTCTTGTTGTTTTTAGCAGTTTGCTTCCCCCATTCTGCAATTGCATTGAGCAAGGGAATTAATGTTTTCCCGAATTCCGTTAGTTCGTATTCAACCTTTAAAGGGGGCTTACTTGTATGGACGGTGCGGGAAATCAAACCGTCTTCCTCCAATTCCTTTAGTTGCATACTGATGGTTCTCTCTGTTACTAAGGGAAGTTCTTTTCGCAATTCAGTATAGCGCTTTTTTTCAATTAATTCCCTGAGGATCGCGGCTTTCCATTTTCCGCCTATATAATTCATTGTCAGGCTGGTACTGCAATAAAATTGTTTGTTATCTATACAATACATCGGTTACTATCATTTTTATCCGGTATTGCAAATATATATTGCTATACTTAGTTTTGCAACTATAAAAAATATAGTATTCACGAAAAACATTAAAAAAGACTGTAAAATTTTTCTTTTCTCTGGTAGTAATATTCTTGTTAAACGGTTCGAATTCAACCGGACAAGTAAGTAAGAAAATAATGGGCAGAGCTTTAATTACCGTGATGAAGCAAGAACATATAGCCGGGCCGCCGGAGGATGGCGGTAGATTACCCCGGCAAATATATGTAGCAAAAAGTAAAAAATATTGAAAGACCAACCGGAAGTAATGCA
>DATFAP010000045.1:0-32461 GCA_035254545.1 Sediminibacterium sp.
TCATCGTGCTGATGCTGATTGCCATCGCCGCCATCTTTGTACCATCCACGCCAGGATTCACAGACCAGGGAAACTATAATGCTGCCGATATCGCCTGGATCATCGTTGCCACAGCATTGGTATTCTTAATGACCCCGGGGCTGGCTTTTTTCTATGGAGGCATGGTACATCGCAAGAATGTCATCTCAACCATGATCAAGAGCGTAGTAGCCGCAGGAATTGTAAGCATCCTTTGGGTGGTAGTAGGGTACAGCCTTTGCTTTGGAACCAGTATCGGCGGTTTCATTGGCAACCCGTTTACCCACCTGTTCTTTAAAGGCGTAGGTTCCGGCGCACCCTGGAGCCTTGCCCCATCCATTCCCCTGATGCTCTTTGCCCTTTTTCAGCTCATGTTTGCCATCATCACACCTGGCCTGGTGGTAGGAGCCGTAGCCGAAAGGATCCGGTTCAGGGCCTATAGCCTCTTCATCGTATTATTCAGCCTGCTGGTGTACGCGCCAATAGCCCATTGGACCTGGCATCCGGAAGGCTTCCTGTTTAAAATGGGCGCCCTCGATTTTGCCGGCGGTACCGTTGTGCATATTTCCGCAGGTTGTGCTGCGCTGGCTGGAGCCATTGTGCTGAAGCGCAGGCAAACACACCTCGAACAGCGCGAAATTCCACCGGCAAATATTCCTTATGTGCTCATCGGAACCGGCTTGCTCTGGTTCGGCTGGTTCGGTTTTAACGCAGGTTCTGCGCTGGGCGCCAATGCCCTGGCTGTGTCGGCATTTGCCACTACCAACACGGCCGCTGCCGCAGCAGGCCTGTCCTGGATGTTCTTCGATGTAATCCGGGGCAAAAAACCTTCCGTACTGGGTTTTTGTATCGGGGCAGTAGTAGGACTGGTAGCCATTACCCCCGCGGCAGGATTTGTAGCGGTGCCGCAAAGTATATTCATTGGATTTATTGCGGCCATCATTTCCAATATTGCCGTATACTATAAAAGCAAATCTACCCTGGATGATGCGCTCGATGTATTTCCCTGCCACGGTGTTGGGGGCATTGTGGGCATGCTGATGACCGGGTTCTTTGCCACTAAATCGGTGAACACCGCCGGAGCAGATGGATTATTTTATGGCAACACAGCTTTTTTCTTCACCCAGTTGAAAGCCCTGCTGATCGTGGTAAGCTACAGTTTTGTAGTGTCTTTCGGCATCTTCAAATTCATAGACCTGATTCTGCCGTTGCGTGTAACATCCGAAGAAGAAGAGATCGGATTGGATGCATCCCAGCACAATGAGAAATACGGACGCACACCACAACTGGTCTAAGAGCCTTCCATCAAAAAAAAGGTACAGCCTTGATATAAACCTCTGACCAGGTTTAAAGGCTGTACCCATTATTAATCATAAAACCATTGCAATGTTAAAGAAAATTGTAACCATGTCGTCCTGTGCCCTGTCGGTATTTTTGGCATCGGCCCAAACTGACACCAGTAAAAAGTCTTCGACCACCATTTCCGGCCACGCAGATACCTACTACCGGTACAGTTTTACAGACGCGGATGGCCGTACAAACAACTTTACCAGCTTCACCAACTCGCAGAATTCATTTGAACTGGGAATGGTATCTGTAAGGGCCGATTACAGTTCCGGCAAGCTGAGCGCAACTGCCGACATCGGTTTTGGTAAAAGGGCGCAGGACTTTTCCTATAATGATGTTGGTTCACTGGCCAGCATTAAGCAACTATATATTAGTTACGCCGTTTCCGACAAACTCAGGCTAACTACCGGTAAATGGGCCACCCATATTGGCTATGAAGTAATGGATGCAACCGGTAACCGGAACTACAGTATGTCTTACGGGTTTTCCTTTGGCCCTTTTTTTCACACAGGCCTGAAAGCCGATATTGCTCTTGGTGGTAAATCTGCATTGATGATTGGTATTGCCGATCCTTCTGACAATACAGGAACCGCTTCTTCCACCAAATACGTGCTGGCACAATTCAGTACGGCTGGCAGGAACGATCGGCTCAAAGCCTATCTGAATTTTCAATCCGGCGGTGGTGTAACCCAATATAATCTGGTGGCCACCGCAGCCCTGAGCAGCAAATGGTCAATGGCTTACGATGGAAGTATTCAAACCACCAGTTTCAATGGTCAAAAATCCAGTTGGAAAAGCCATGCCGCCTACCTGAACTTCGACCCGAAAACAACCCTGGGCTTTACCCTGCGCCAGGATTATTTTGATGACCGTAAAATCAATCCGTTGAATATCGGCAGCAATATATATGCAACCACACTATCAGCCAATCTGCGGCTTCATCAATTAACCCTGATTCCGGAATGCAGGATGGATAATTCCCGGGAATCTGTATTCACTAAGGGGAACGGCAGTTCTGCCAAAAGCAGTTTTACCCTTATCCTGGCAGCAGTGATTAAAATTTAATCGGGAAACAGAGATCCTTTCGCAGGCCGGTGAAGAGAAGCCGGCCTGTTTTTTGGGTAAGAAATGAACTTTTTATACCTTGATCACTGAATGAGGTACGTTATAAAAGTTCTGCAATTTTTCTATTCCATCTATTGCCTGATCAGCTTTATTGCTGTGATGCTTTGCATATTTCCGTTTGTAATGCTGTCCCTCCCTTTTGGAAAGGTGAAAGGCGGCAATATGATCTATCGCCTCTGTACCATCTGGGGCCGGACCTGGTACTTATTAATCGGCATGGTGCATGAAGAAATTTACGAGGCACCGCATAACCGCAAAAAACAATACATCTTTGTAGCCAACCATATTTCATACCTGGATATTCCGCCGATTGTAACAGGCGTGCATCAACCGATCCGTGCCCTGGGCAAAGCAGAAATGGTTAAGATACCCATATTCGGATGGATTTACCGGGCTGCCGTAATACTGGTAGACCGCAGCAGCGTCACCGCCAGGGCCAAAAGCATCCGGGCACTAAAGGCCGTACTCAATAAAGGCATTTCTATTTTTATTTTTCCGGAAGGCACCTTCAATTACGGTCACAAACCGCTGAAACATTTTTATGATGGGGCCTTCAGAATCGCCATTGAAACGCAGACCCCCATCAAACCCCTGCTGTTCATCGATACCCTTAAAAGAATGCACCACCGCAGCCTCTTCGAATTAACACCCGGCTTAAACAGGGTGGTTTACCTGGAAGAAGTGCCGGTAGAAGGGCTTAGTAAGGAGGATTTACCTGCACTAAAGCAAAAAGTATATGATCTGATGGAGCAGGGCCTGCAACGTTATATCGAATATCCCGGCGCTTAACTGTATTTTTGACGATCATTTTTTAATAAACACCATTCCTTGTTTGCAGAAGTCATTATACCGCTTGCCTTACCCAAAAACTATACATGGTCAGTACCTGAGGCATTCAGGGATGCCATGCAGCCAGGCATTCGCGTAGAAGTAGCCCTGCGGAAGAACAAGAAATATGCCGGTATAGTAAAAAAAATACACGATACCATTTCGCCTGCATTCAATCCCTCACCCATTCTAAATGTATTGGACACAGAGCCCCTGGTACATCCCGAACAATTAAAATTCTGGGAATGGATTGCCGATTACTATATGTGCAGCGAAGGAGAAGTGATGCAGGCCGCCATCCCCGCCAACCTGAAGCTTTCCAGTGAAAGCATTCTGCAATGGAATGAGGAACGGAGTCTCGATTTCAGCGATCTTTCCGATTCGGAATACCTGGTGGCAGAAGCGCTGGAAATGAAGAAAGAACTGCGTCTCAGCGAAGTACAGCAACTGCTGGATGTAAACAACACTTATCCTGTTATCAAAAAACTAATTGAAAAGAGGGTCTGTTTTATCTGGGAAGAGCTGAAGGAAAAATACAAACAGAAAACAGAAACCTATATCCTGCTTCATCCGCAATACAACAGTGATGAGAAGCTGGAATATCTGCTCAACAGTTGGGGCAAGGCACCCAAACAAATGGAGCTGTTACTGGCTTACCTGCATTTTAAACAGAAAGGCGCAGACGTTCTGCAATCCGAACTACTGAAAAAAGCCAATGCCAGCGCAGCGCAGTTGAAAGGGCTGATCGAAAAGGGAATCCTGTTGGCAGAAAAAAGAAATGCAGACAGACTGCCCACGCTTCCCAAAGAAATCAATCTCGACTTTACCCTATCCGAAGGCCAGGTAAATGCCCTCCGGCAAATTAATTTTGTCTTCGAAAAACAAAACGTTTGCCTGCTGCACGGTGTTACATCGAGTGGCAAAACACAATTGTATATCAAAATGATTGAACAGCATCTGTTGCAGAACGAACAGGTGTTGTATTTACTGCCCGAGATTGCATTGACAGCCCAAATGATCAGGAGGCTGCAGAAAAGCCTGGGTGGACACATTGCTATTTATCATTCTAAATTCAACCCCAATGAACGGGTAGAAATCTGGAACAAGATCAAGTCCGGAGAAACCAAAGTGGTGTTGGGTGCGAGATCCGCCCTCTTTCTCCCTTTTAAACAACTGGGTTTAATCATCTGCGATGAGGAGCACGATGCTTCATACAAGCAGCAGGATCCCGCGCCGCGCTACCACAGCCGGGATGCAGCCATCTATTATGCGTCCCTGTTCAACGCAAAAGTATTGCTGGGCAGCGCTACACCTTCTATTGAAAGTTATTACAATGCACAGCACCATAAATACGGTCTGGTAACCCTGAAAGAACGCTTTGGAGATGTGGCCATGCCTGCTATAGAGCTGGTAGATATCCGCAAAGCCGGAACAGGAAAAAACATCAGCCCGCTAACCCCCGCCCTGGTTGAATCCATGCAGGAGGCGCTGGACGCCAAAAAGCAGGTCATCCTGTTTCAGAACAGAAGGGGGTATTCACCATATTTAGTCTGTGACACCTGTGGATGGATCCCGCATTGCCAGCACTGCGATGTAACACTCACCTATCACAAAGCCGTTCATAAGCTAAGTTGCCATTACTGTGGCACCACCTATCCTGTGTTACAGACCTGCGCCGCCTGTGGCAGCCACCATTTTGTGCAGAAGAATTTTGGCACGGAAAAAATAGAGGAACTAGTGGCAGAACATTTCCCCGAAGCAAAGGTTGCCAGGATGGACTACGATAGTGTAAAGGGCAAACACGACCACGACATGCTGATCAAATTATTTGAACAGCACCGAATAGATATCCTGGTGGGAACGCAGATGGTAGTGAAGGGCCTTGACTTTGAAAACGTAAGCCTCGTAGGCATTATAGACGCGGATGGCATTCTCAATTTTACCGACTTTCGCGTGAATGAAAGGGCCTATCAACTCATGGAGCAGGTCAGCGGAAGAGCGGGAAGAAAAGACGGCCAGGGCAAAGTGCTGATACAGGTGAGCAATCTGCAGCATCCTGTTCTGCAATTTGTTAAGGAGCATCACTACGGGCACCTGTTTCAATTTGAAATAGAAAACCGAAAGCAGTTTGCCTACCCGCCCTTTACCCGCCTGATACAGGTGGTTTTTAAACACAAGGAAAAACATATAGCTGAGGAAGCCGCCAATCTGATGACACAAGGTATAAAACACCCGTTCGCCGCTTACATCAACGGGCCTTCGCAACCAATTGTAGACCGCATCCGGAATCAATACCTTTGGGAGATCCTGATTAAGTTACCCAGGGATGCATCCCTGATTAACCAGTGTAAACGGGCCATACACCAGCAAACCGTAATCATACAATCCAATAAGAGATACAGAGGGGTTCACATTATTCCTAACACAGATCCGGTATACTGATGACCATATTCGAAAATCATTCCTTACTGCCTTACAATACATTTGGCATTGCCGCAAAGGCAAGGTATTTCTCGCCCATTAATTCATTGGAGCAACTGGATGCCTGCATTTCCCACAACAAAAAGAGTTTTCAGTTACCCCTGCTGATTTTGGGCGGCGGCAGCAACCTGCTTTTTACGCAGCACTTCAATGGATGGGTTATTAAAAATGAAATAAAAGGAATTGAGCTGATCAGGGAAGACGAAACACATTATTATATCAAAGCCATGGCAGGAGAAAGATGGCACGGACTGGTGATGCATTGTGTAGCCAACAATTACGCAGGCCTGGAAAACCTCAGCCTGATACCGGGTAATGTGGGTGCATCTCCCATGCAGAATATTGGTGCGTATGGGGTGGAAATCAAAGACGTATTCTTTGAGTTGGAGGCTTATCATATTGCCGAACGCCGCATCATAAAATTCAACGCAACCGACTGTGCATTCGGTTACAGGGAAAGCGTATTCAAACGTGCACTCAAAAACCAGTTCATTATACTCAGCGTTACCTGCCGGCTGCGCAAAGACCCCGTATTCCAAACCAGCTATGGTGCTATTGAAAAGGAACTGGAGGCCATGGGTGTAAGTACACTTTCGGTAAAAGCCATTTCAGATGCAGTAATCCGCATCCGCAGCAGCAAGCTCCCCGATCCTGCCGTAGTGGGCAATGCAGGCAGTTTCTTTAAAAATCCGGTGATAGATGCGATTCAATATAACCAGTTAAAAAAAACCTTCACCGATATACCAGGTTATACCCAGGCAAATACGGTAAAAGTTCCTGCAGGATGGCTCATTGAGCAATGTGGCTGGAAAGGCTATCGCCATGGTGATGCAGGCTGTTACAATAAACAGGCGCTTGTACTGGTGAATTACGGACATGCAACCGGTGCGGAGATCTTTGATCTCTCCACGCGCATCATCCAATCTGTTGAGCAAAAGTTCGGCATCCTGCTGGAGCGGGAGGTCAACATCATTTAAATTTCCGGAAGCCTGTTATGGTACCAATATCGCTTCAACACTTACCGTACGGGCATCATACCAGGTAAATGCCGGATCTTTTTTGAACCAGGTCATTTGGCGCTTGGCATATTGACGGGTATGCAGTTTGATTTGCTGCACCGCCTCCTCCAAAGCAATCTTTCCATCAATATAATCAAACATTTCCCGGTAACCGACGGTCTGTAAAGCGGATTTGTTTCTGAAGGAAATCACACTTCGGGCTTCGTCCGGCAACCCGTCTTTCATCATCTGATCCACCCGAAGGTTGATGCGCTGCGTTAACAGATCCATCGGTAATTCAAGACCAATTTTGATGATTTCAAAATTCCGTTGTTTTTTTTGTGCAGAACGAAAAACCGTGATTGATTTTCCTGTAGCATTGAATACTTCCAGGGCACGCATCAGTCTTTGCGGATTCTGTTGTTCAGCAACCGCCCAAAAAGCCGGGTCCTTGTGCTTCAGTTCCGACTGTAGCCAAATCAGCCCCTTGGATTCGTATTGCTCAATAATACCGGCACGTACTTCTGGTGGAATAACCGGCATGGGATCAATACCCTCACAGAATGCTTTAATGTAAAGACCGGTTCCGCCAACCATTACCACTGAATCGTGGTTCGCAAACAGCGCTGCAGTTTTCTCAAGGGCATACTGTTCAAAATACCCGGCATTCAGTTCTTCAGCCACGGAGTGACTTGCAATAAAATAATGCGGAACCGCAGCCAGCTCTGCCTCCGATGGCCTTGCCACCCCGATGGACAATTCCTTAAAACACTGACGGGAATCAGCAGAAATAATTTCCGTATTCAACGCCTTAGCGAGTAAAATAGCAAAACTGGTTTTACCTGCAGCCGTAGGGCCGGCAATAATAAATATTCTTTTATTCAAAGTCTGTGTTTTGCTCTTCCCCGCTGCCTGCGTCATCTTCCGTATCAGCTTCGCCCGCTTCGCCTTCTTCGCCAAAGCCGTCGGCAGCTTCTGTTAAATCATATTTCTCTTCAATATCTGCAAACTTATCGCCCAATAAACTCTTGGTGCCGTATTGCTGCGGACCAATTCCTTCCACTCTGGAAATAGCAGGGTATGTTATTTTGATATTTTCCTCTTTGCTTACATTAATCAGTGCAATCAGGAAAACCCAATGCTTGTTAAAATCGTATTCGTAGATGAATTTTTGATTGGTATCCTGAATTTCAGATCCAATAACAGTATCTGCCATGATCAGGGGATCAACCCGGTAGGGTTTATCATATTTTTCAAAACTGATCTCCCTACCCCTTTGCCAGTTATCATTGCTTCTGTAAAAAGTAGCCTGGTGCTTGGAGTCAAATTCATACGACTTCAGAATTGCAAAATGCAGATCCTGAAAACTTTGGGTATGCCTGATCACGATATCGCGGTACACAGCATCATCTTCTTCCAGGTATATTCTAAACTTAAGAATGGCCATTCCAGTCAGTTTTTTGTTGAGTTGGGGTGCAAAATAGGTATTATTTAACGGGTTTCAGATCCAGTTCTGCTGCTTTTTCTAACATAAATTGATATGCCGCTTCATAATTATTGGGAATAATCCCGTCCAGGATGGCTTCCCGGATGGCATCTTTAATCACGCCTACATTCCTTCCGGGAGTAAGGCCAAATGTTTCCATCACCAATTCTCCGGTAATGGGCGGTTGCCAGTTCCTGATGCGGTCGGATGCTTCCACCACCTGCATGCGCTCTTTCACCATTTCAAAATTCTGCAGAAAACGCCTGACTTTCAGCTTATTCTTACTCGTAATATCAGCAGCACAGAGTGTCATCAGATCATCAATATCGTCACCTGCATCGAAAATCAGCCTGCGCACCGCACTATCCGTAATATTTTCCTTTGTGAGGCTGATAGGCCGCAAATGCAGTAATACCAGCTTCTGCACATATTTCATAGGCTCGTGCAAGGGCAGCTTGAGGCGGGCAAATATTTTAGGAACCATTCTGGCACCCACCACTTCATGGCCGTGAAAAGTCCAGCCATGACCTTCTTCAAATTTCTTGGTAGCCGGCTTGCCGATATCATGCAACAGCGCAGCCCACCTCAGCCAGAGATGATCGGCGTGTTCACAAATATTGTCCAGAACCTGCAGGGTATGATAAAAATTGTCCTTGTGCCCTTTCCCGTCTATATAAACCGCTCCGTGCAGATCTACCATCTGCGGAAAAATCTGTTTTAAAAGACCGGACCGGTACAACAGGTCCCAGCCGATGGAAGGCTTGGGGCAAAGCATAATTTTATTCAGTTCATCGGTAATGCGTTCCTGCGACACGATCTTCATCCGGTGTACATTCTGTCCTATGGCAGCAAAAGTACCGGCCTCTATTTCAAAGCCCAGTTGCGTGGCAAAACGAATGGCCCGCAGCATCCGCAACGGATCATCACTGAATGTCCGTACCGGCTCCAGCGGCGTAACAATAATCCTATCTTCGATTGCTTTCTGACCTCCGAAGGGATCCACCAGGGTTCCATAGTCTTCCGGGTTCAGGCTAACAGCCAGTGCATTGATGGTAAAATCCCTGCGGTTTTGGTCGTCTTCGATCGTACCCACTTCCACTTCGGGTTTGCGGCTGTGCAGGTGATAGCTTTCCTTTCTGGCGCCTACAAATTCAATTTCCAGATCGGGCAGTTTAATCTGCGCGGTACCAAAATTTTTGAAAAACGCAACTGTGGGCCGGGGATGCAGGGTATCTGCGTAGGCATTGGCCAGGGCAATTCCGTCTCCAATGCAAACAATATCGGCATCTTTCACCGATCTCCCAATGATCTTATCCCGAACAAAGCCCCCAATCAGATAGCAGGGCATATTTAAATTAGCCGCAACCTGACTGATCTGTTCAAAAATAACCGATTCGCTATGCGTAAAATGAATCTCCATTCGTGCAAATGTAGGGCTGTTTAATATTAGGACGGCAAAGCAGCAGTTAATTGGCCAACAGAGATGGTATTGGCACAGTTGAAATGTCCCAGCGGACAGGCTGTACGGCCATGCAATCCGCAAGGTCTGCAGGGCAGTGTTTCGGAGGTTTCAATGATCCGGCTGTTGTCGGATAAAGGACCATAACCAAATGCAGGAACGGTAGAGCAGTACACAGCGGCAACGGGTGCGTTCACCGAAGAGCAAAAATGCATGGGGGCAGAATCATTTACGTAGTTCATTCTGGCATCCCGCATCAGCGAAGCGGATTGAAGAAAATCACATCTGCCAGACAGGTTGGTACACAAACGGTGTGAGGTTGCCGCAATGATCTGATCAGCCACTTCACGGTCTCCGGGCCCTCCAAGCAGGTATACCTGCAGGTCTTCCGGAATTTCATTCAGCAGTTCCACCCATTTGGCTGCAGGGAACTGTTTGGTGAACCATACAGAAGTGGGGGCAATACATATATACGGATGCTGCTTCCATTGGGCGGTATAGGCGTCGTCTTCCGCAGTAGGATAAAGCGCCGGCCTGTCCGGAGGAAATGAAGTAATCGACTGAATGAGCTGGTGGTTCCGCATTGTTTCATGTCCGCCGGCTCCGTCCGTTCCCATCTGGTGTTGGATGGAATGGGTAAACAGGAAGTGAAAGGGGTTTTTATCAAACCCTATTGTAGTGCCGGCCCCGGAAAATGCCGTTAGGAAACCGGTTGCGGCATACCTCTGCAGATTCACCACCAGTGAATACCTGTTCTGTCGGATTTCTTTCAACAGGGCGATCAGGTGCCTGTATTTAGCCTTTTTTTTATCCCAGATCAATACCTTGCGCAGAAAGGGATGCCCTCTGAACAAGGGTTCATTGCCTTTTCGAACAGCAATATCAATGAAAGCTTGCGGGTAGGCCTTGTGCAGCGACTCCAGCAAAGCCGTTGCCAGAACCACATCGCCGATAAAAGCAGTTTGAATAACCAGGATGCTGCGCATGAACCAAAATTACGACAGTAATTGAGTAAACTGTATGTTTGCAAAAAATACACATATGGTACAGGAAAAGATCGCAGCAGCGTGGGCCAACAGAGCATTACTGAAAGAAGCAGCTTATGAACAGGCAGTGAAAGATGTGATGGAAATGCTGGACAAGGGTCAGCTTCGGGTGGCATCGCCCGGCAAAAACGGCTGGGTGGTGAACGAATGGGTGAAACAGGCCATCCTGATGTATTTTGGTATTCAGCAAATGCAAACCTGGGAAACACCTCCCTTTGAGTTTTACGATAAAATGTTGCTGAAAAACAATTACAAAGAACTGGGCGTGCGGGCTGTACCCCCTGCCACTGCCCGTTATGGCGCGTATATTGCCAAAAACGTAGTACTGATGCCCAGCTATGTTAACATCGGCGCATATGTAGATGAGGGCACCATGGTAGATACCTGGGCCACCGTAGGAAGCTGCGCACAAATCGGTAAAAATGTACACCTGAGCGGAGGCGTAGGTATCGGCGGAGTACTGGAACCCCTGCAAGCCAGTCCGGTGATCATCGAAGATGGTTGCTTTATTGGAAGCAGGTGCATTGTAGTGGAAGGCGTAGTGGTGGAAAAAGAAGCCGTACTGGGTGCCAATGTGGTATTAACACAATCCACCAAGATCATTGATGTGAGCGGATCTGAGCCGATAGAAATGAAGGGCCGTGTACCCGCAAGAAGTGTGGTAATACCCGGAAGTTATACCAAGCAGTTCAACGCAGGTGAATATCAGGTAAGTTGCGCATTGATCATTGGCCAGCGTAAACCAAGCACCGATTTAAAAACAAGCCTGAACGATGCACTGAGAGATTTCAATGTAAGCGTGTAGCATGACGCAGCAACAACATCAGAAAAAACTGTTCATCGGATTTGCCGTTAGTCTTGCCGGAGCCATCCTTTTTTCGACCAAGGCCATTTTTGTAAAACTGGCATTTCGGGATACCGGTGTTGATGCGGTTACCCTGCTGGCATTACGGATGTTGTTCTCGCTACCATTTTATATAGCTGCTGCCTGGTTTGCAGGCAGGAAGGAAAATATGGAAGCGCTCAGCGCCAGGTACTGGTTTTGGATTCTGGTCATGGGCGTTTTTGGCTACTATCTCAGCAGTCTTTTCGATTTTATCGGGCTGCAATATGTTTCTGCAGGGCTGGAGCGACTGATCCTGTTTCTCTATCCTACATTTGCCGTACTGCTCAATACCTGGATATTTAAAACCAAGCTCTCGGGCGTGCAACTGATAGCGCTTCTGCTAACCTACCTGGGCATCGGCATTGCTTATTTTTCCGAATTGAGAACCGACACCGGCGGTCCGGGTTTTTATTTTGGTTCCCTGATGATTTTTTTATGTGCGGTTACTTATTCCTTTTACCTGGTGGGAACAGGGAGATTGGTGCAGAAAGCAGGCGCAACGAGATATACAGCCTATGCCATGCTGGCCGCCAGTGTTGGCATATTCCTGCATTTCCTGGTAACGCATGATGCCGGCAAACTGGTATTTACACCAGCACTTACCGGGTACGCCATAGCGTTGGCCATTATAGCAACAGTGATCCCCTCTTTTTTAATGAGCAGCGGAATGAAAAAAATCGGCAGTAATAATGTGTCGATCATTACCAGTATCGGGCCGGTATCTACCATTATCCAGGCACATTTTTTCCTGGGAGAAAAAATATTATTGATGCAGGTTGCAGGCACCGTACTGGTAATTGCAGGCGTGTTACTGATTGGATGGAAAAGCAGCCAGGCATCGCCCGTAGACCATTAACTTATGAGGCATCTTCCAGTTGGCTAAGCTTTTCAAACTGCTCAATCGTAAGCGGCTTGGTAATAAAATGCGTCACATTGCTGAATTTCTTGGAACGCTCATAATCGGCATGATCAATGGAAGATGTCAAAATAATGACGGGCCAGCGTTGCCCCAGTTTTTCATATTCCTGTAAGAATTCCCAACCGGATTTGCCGCCAAAATTCAGATCAAGGAAAATCTTGCGTTTCACATTCGGGTTCTCCCTGATGTATTTCATGGATTCATCGATATCCTCAAAAATATGAACAGGTAAACTTGGAATCACGTTCTTGATGATAAGCGCGTTGAGCTTATTCACCAACGGATCATCGTCCACCAGACAGATTTCCTCAATGGCGTTATTGAGCAGGTACTTGTTCAGAGAGATACTGCTGGTGGAAGCGAAGCTCACCTGGTCGTTCAGCTTATAGATGGCATCGTTCATCAGGTTAGCCGATTTCTCCAATTCGGAGAATACCTGTTTATAGGTATCCAGGTTATTATCCTGGTACTTGGAGGTTTGAATCAACTGGAGGATCTTGGAGAATTCATGTCTCAGTTCGTGCGAGGTAATAAAGGAGATTTTTTTCAGGTGCGTCATCTGTTCCTGCACTTCTTTCTCCGAAACCTTCTTGAGCGTGATATCCTTCTGAATAGAAATATAGCCGGTTGTATTACCATCCTTATCCAGGATGGAATCAATCATAACATCCAACCACAGTTTAACACCGCCCTTGGTGTAGTAAAGAATTTCGGTTCTGATACCTCTTCCCTGCTCAATCACCTTATTGATCTTCTGTAAAGTTTCCTGGCTGGTTTCAGCACCCTGCAGGAAGCTGTTCGGATTCTTTCCGGCAACTTCCTTTAGTGTAAAACCCGTAATCTTTACGAAAGCATCGTTCACCCAGGTAATACAGTTGTCTTTATTGCAAAGCAATACGATGCTGCTTATTTTTTGGGCAATCCGGGTAAATTTACCGAACTCCACCTTGGCGTTCTCCATTAATTCCTGCTGTCTGCGGATCTGGATCTGCGCCTCCTTAACAGCCGTAATGTCTAAGCAGGTGCCAACATAACCGGTAAACTCACCATTTGCATTGTACACAGGGTTGCCTTTATTGGTAATCCAGCGATAACTGCCATCGTACCGTCTGACCCTATACGTAATAGAATATCCCAAATGGCGCTGAAAAGCGTCTTTGCGTTCAATGATTACCCGCTGAACATCTTCCGGGTGGATGGATTGGAACCAGCCCTCGCCGATTTCATCCTCCGGTTCAACACCGCCAAACTCCAGCCAGGCTTTGTTTACATAATTCACCTCATGCCGGGTATCTGTGGTCCAGATCATTTCGGGCAGGTAGTCTGCAATCTTTGTAAAATCATCCCCCCCGGCAGAAGCCGCAACCGCGGCAACAGGTGAAACCGTTGTTTTTTTGAAAACGGGCTGAGGCCTCTCCTGTATTTCTACTGACATTTCCGGCGTTGCGTTGTATTCATCAGTTGCAGAAGCGTCTTTTCCTGCCTGCAGCACACCAATGGGATGGTTTTGCTTATCACTGATGATGGTCAGATCATAATCAATCGACTGAGAACTATCCGATCCGCTCAGAACCTTATAGCTGATTTTTACAGAGGGTAGTTGTTTCCTTACACATTCTGTAATGGCCCGTTTAAAACGAACCATGTCTTCAATGTCTATAAATGCATCAAAGCCAACACCCAGTACCGATTCTCCTACAATCTGGTACCGCTTCTGAAATGCTTCGTTGCAAAAAGTGATGTTTCCTTCCAGGTCCGTTGTTACAATATAGTGATCAGAAGATTTGATCAACCGGTCCAGGTGACTATCTAATGTATAAGGATATCGCATACTTGTTTGTTCTGGTCAAATTTACGCATTAGAAGATTATATAATCAAACCTTCACCTCGTAATTATTTATTATTTCCAGGATCTTTAAAAAATCCCTGGATTTATCCAAAAAATAGTCCGCGCCAATATTCAGACATTCCTCCTTATACCTGGTCATCGTATTATTTGTTAACATAATAATGACCGGCTGAACAACCTGCATCATCCGCACCCTTCTCAACAACTGAATGCCACTCATCACCGGCAGGTTAACATCCAGAATCACAATTTCAGGAGAGTCTTCCTCTATTTTCCACAGTCCATCGAAAGCAGAATTTACGCAAATTATTCTATTTACGGACGAATTTTCCGTCAAAAGCTGTGAAAGCATGTTTAAAATAACCTCAGAATCGTCTATAATCAATATTTTCAGAAATTTTTGCAATTCCATATTTTCCAGTTAATATGTTTAAATACCTTAAAAAATCCTATGCCACTTTTATCAGGAAATAAAAGTACAGTGGCATCAAACCCTGTGAAGTAGTTTAAAGCAGGTATTTTGTAGTGTAAACATGAGTAATTTGTAGTTCCGGGACTACAAATTGAAGAGCTTATGCTCTATAGAGTATTTCACCAGATCGGCATTACTGCGGAAATTCATCTTATCCATGATGCGGGAACGATAAGTGCTGATTGTATTCACATTAAGGGTTAGGATCTCTCCGATTTCAGAAATAGATTTTCCTTCCACAATCATTTTCAGTACTTCAAACTCTCTGTCGGAAAGTTGCTCGTGGGGTAATTTAGAGCTGTAAGATTCCAGGGAACCTGCCAATACTTCGGCCACCCGGTTGGTAATGTATTTTCTGCCGCTCAGAATTTGCTGCACTGCAGTGACCAGTTCATAAGGTGCACTCTCCTTGGTAAGATACCCGGAGGCGCCTGCCTTAATAGCCCGCACAGCATACTGCTCAGGGGAATGCATACTCAGCATCAATACAGGAGTGAGCGGGGCATGTGTCTTAATTTGTTTGAGAATTTCGATACCCGAATAGCCGGGCATGCTGATATCGGAAATAATAATATCCCACTTGTCCTTGATCGCTCTCTTAAACAGTTCGGCAGAATCCGCTACGTCTTCTATTTCTGCAAACGGTAACGATTCCAGTAATATTTTCCGCAGTCCTTCTCTTATTAAACTATGGTCATCGGCTATTAGTATTCGCATAGAAAGCTACTTAACAGTTGGGTAAAAAAACAATCCAAACAAATATACCAATTATGCTTTTGCTGTCTGCAACTGTTCAAAAAAGGTTTTGATAAAATCAAAAGACAATGGCTTGGTAATGTAGTCAATCACCGATTTATACCCCCTGGCTTTTTCTCTATCCCTGTTATCTATGGATGAAGACAAAACAATTACATTAGCGGCAGAGGAAAAACCGGCATATTCATCCAAAAACTCCCATCCACCCCTGCCGGGGAAATTAATGTCCAGGAAGATCAATGTACCCTTATCGCCTGTGTTCTTCTGCAGGGAGGCAAGCGCATCGTCAATATCCAGAAAAACCTCTACCGGCATTTCCGGCAAAAGCGCCTGCACAATCTTTTTGTTCAGCACATTGGTCAGCACATCATCATCCACAAAAACGATCTTACTGTATTTCTCTCCCTCATTATTGAGGTCAAAAAAATCATCGTTCTGATTGAAAGAAAGCTTGTGGTTCAGTTTAAAAATGGAGGAATTAATGATCTGGATAGACTTCTTGGCTTCCGCGATCAGGTCTGAACGTTCCGTATCGGTAATAAACCGGTTGTCCATCAGGTTGATGATAGATTGAATTTTGGCGTACTCATGGCGCATTTCATGAGAGGTAATAAAAGACAATTCCTGCAGTCTGTTCTTGTAAACCTCACGCTGCACTTCATTGTTCTTTCGGTCCGTGATATTCTGTGAAATACCGAGCAAATAAACCACTTCATCTCCTTCCCGTTCAAAAACGGAAATCTTTGTATTAAAATACTGGTACAGCTTTAATTCGTTTTTACACCGTACTTCAAACTCAACGAAATCATTCCCTTGCAGGAGCATAGCAGATTTCAGCGCATGCTGTACTTCCTGAAAATCGTCCGGATGAATGATCGTTTTTAAAGCCACACAATTAAAATCGACCGGAACAATACCACATTTTTTAAGCTGGTGCTCCAATGCGGGATTGAATACAACAAATTTCTTTTCTCTTGTATCAAAAACGAATATAAAATCAGGTAATTTATTAAAGACGGCATCCAGCAGGGCCCTGTGGTCAACTCCTGTATTCATCAGCATATTATCAGTAAACATTTCTCGTAACTATTTAAATTGATTCAGGGTACCATACCATGAGTGGAAATAAGAATACAACCAAAAGACAATATATCCCCAAATGATCAGTTTAACAATCAGCCATTTAATATTATTGAACGATAAAAGTTTACCCAACAGATAAAAAATCTGGCCAAAGAACAGCATCAGGTAGCAGACTGCCAGAGATTTAGTGGGTAATTCTTTCCATTTCATTGTGATCCGGTTTGAAATACATAGGATAAATAATATGCCAAATATAATTTAATTGATTATCAATTAGATAGCTGCCGATTTTTTTAGAATTATTCTTTTTTTTGGAAAAATAATTCCATTTTTGGGAAAAACAGGAAGCACCCACCCAAAAAAATGGTACCTTGGGGGCATCAACTAAACTTTCATGAAGCCTGCAAAACCGCTTAAAATATTCATCCTGGAGGATGATTTATGGTACGGTACCATGCTTGAGCACTACCTCTCCCTGAACCCCGACTACCAGGTTCAGCGATTTGAGACAGAAAAGGACTTCTACCAGAAATTACACGAGAACCCCGATGTAGTTACCCTCGACTACTCCCTGACAGAAGGAGACGGTGGTAAAGTACTGAAACGTATTAAAGAATATAACCCTGAAATTGAGGTAATCATGATTTCGGGACAGGAGGATATTTCTACAGCCGTGGAATTGCTGAAATCTGGTGCTTTCGATTATATAGTAAAAGATGATGATACCAAAGATCGTTTATGGAATGTACTGATCCATCTTCAGGAAATCAAAGGATTGAAAAAAGAGGTGGAAACCCTGAAAAACGAGCTTAAAAGAAGTTATGACTTTTCCAAAGTGATCATTGGGCAGAGCGAGGCCATCAAAAAAGTATTTAACCTGATCGAAAAAGCGGCCAGGACCAATATCACGGTTTCCATTACCGGTGAAACCGGAACGGGTAAGGAAATGGTGGCCAAAGCCATTCACTATAATTCCCCCCGTCATAAATATCCTTTTGTAGCTATCAATGTGGCGGCTATTCCGAATGACCTGCTCGAAAGCGAGCTGTTTGGTCATGAGAAAGGGGCATTTACCGGCGCTGCAGAAAAACGGATTGGAAAATTTGAAGAGGCGCATAAAGGAACTATCTTTTTAGATGAGATCGGAGAAATGGATATGCACATGCAATCCAAACTGCTCCGCGTTATCCAGGAAAGAGAAGTTACCCGGATTGGCGGTAATGTGGTGATACCTATTGATGTGAGGATCATTGTGGCAACCAATAAAAATCTGCTTGCAGAAGTAAACAACAAAAATTTCAGAGAAGATTTGTATTACAGGCTCCTGGGGCTCCCAATTGAACTTCCCCCGCTCCGGGAAAGGGGCAATGATATCCTGATACTTGCCAAACATTTCATACAGAGCTTCTGCAGCGAAAACAGGATTCCTGTAAAAACATTGTCCAATGCAGCCATGTATAAATTGAAATCATACAATTATCCGGGCAATGTGCGTGAGTTGAAATCATTGATGGAACTGGCATCAGTTATGTCGGACGATGATGTAATCAATGAGGACAATATTAACCTGGAAAGCAACGGCCATTTTGGCAACCTGCTGAACAGGGAAACCACCTTGCGGGAATATGAAATTCAGATTATCCAATATTTTCTGAATAAATACGATCAGGATGTTTTAGGTGTTGCCAAGAAACTGGACATCGGCAAATCGACCATTTACCGGATGCTCCAGAGCGGAGAAATAGTTACCAAATAACGCTGTATTTACTTTCCTCCATATGTCTGCGAACAAAATAAAATTACTGGAAGCACAACTTGAAATGGAAATGGCCGCACGGTTTTCCGCGGAACGGTTGTTACAGGAAAAGGAAAAAGAAATTGCGCAGCTAAAAAAAGACAAAAACGCAACAGGAAGGAACAGCGATCTGTTTTCAAAATCAACCATCACCGATACAATTACAGACTACCTGCAAACGGGTATTCTCATCGAAAACGAATCCGGTTTGGTAGTGGCAGCCAATCAGGCATTTTGCAACTACTTCGACATCCGGCGTTCCCCGGAATCACTGGTAGGCCTTGACCTGGTTCATTCCGAACTCATCCGCCCCGACATTTTCAGGAACCATTACCTTTTTTTGCAATCAACCAACGAAATACTCAATCAACGAAGGATTGAGCGGAACGATGTAGTGGAAATGAAGAATGGGATTGTGCTGGAAAGAGATTATGTACCGTTGATCAAAGACGACGAATACAAGGGGCATATCTGGTACTTCCAGAATACTACCGATAAAAACTTGCTTGAAAAAAAGGTTGAAAAACAAAAACAACTTTACGAAAGTATTCTCAGCAAAATGCCGGCAGACATTGCAGTGTTCAATCCCGAACATGCCGACCTCTTTCTAAACCCGATTGCAATTAAAGATGCTGAACTCAGGCAATGGGTCATTGACTGGATGATCGGAAAACACCAGGAAGCTCCCGGGGTCATCAGGCAATGGGAAGAAGCCAGAAGCTACCATGAACTCTTTAATCAGATCATTCAAAAAAAAGAGCACGGTTCAATCGAAGAAACCCGAATCAACGAGAACGGGGAGAAAGAGTATTTTTTACGGAACCTCTATCCTGTATTGGACGAGTCCGGTGAAATCACGATGGTTATTGGCTATAACACCAATATCACCGACCGCGTAAAAGCAGAACAGGAATTGAAGGAGGCCAAGAAAATGACCGAAGAAGCCTCCAGGGCAAAGGAAATTTTTCTGGCCAATATGAGCCATGAAATCAGAACCCCGATGAATGGTATCCTGGGACTGATCAACCTGTTGGAAAAAACCACCCTTACCTCACAGCAATCCAAGCTGGTTAAACTGATCAACGATTCTTCCAGTAACCTGCTGGTAATTGTAAATGATATTCTGAACATTGAAAAAATAGCATCCGGTAAACTGGAGCTGGAAGAAGTTCCATTCCAGTTATGTGAAAAGATTGCAGTAACCATTGAATCCTTCCTCTATAAGGCCGAAGAAAAAGGAATAAAACTTCAATTCATGAACCAGGGCGATCCGGAAGCCGTTGCAATCGGCGACCCCTATCGGTTGAGCCAGGTACTGAACAACCTTATTGGCAATGCCATTAAATTCACCGAAAAAGGTTCTGTTGTGGTAACCCTTCACCCCATAGAAGAGAAAGAAAACCGGTTATGGATTACTGTGTCGGTTGAAGACAGTGGCATTGGAATTGCACCTGAAAAACTGGAAGAAATCTTCAGTCCGTTTAAACAGGCCGCATCTGCCATTACAAGAAGGTTTGGCGGAACCGGGCTGGGGCTGAGCATCTGCAAAAATCTCATAGAATTACAAGGCGGAAAAATTACGGTAGAAAGTACTCCCGACAAAGGGTCTGTTTTCAGCTTTATGCTTCCATATCAGAAAGGGGACCTGTCCATGCTGCAATCGGAGCAGAAAATCATTACCGATTTTAGCATGCTGACCGGACGTAAAATTTTGCTGGCAGAAGACCTTGAGCTGAACCAGTTTATTGTGGAAAGCATCCTGAAAGAGAAAGGCTGTGCCGTTGTTTCAGTTGCTGATGGAGCAGAAGCTGTACGGCAAGCCGGACAGCATGATTATGACCTGATCCTGATGGATATTTCCATGCCGGTGATGGATGGACTGGAAGCCACCAAATGCATCCGCGCAGGCAGTGATCCGGAGAAAGCGGCTATTCCGATCATTGCACTGACAGCCAATGCGCTCAAGGGAGATGAAGCCCTGTTCAGAGAAGCCGGAATGAATGGTTATATCAGTAAGCCTTTTAAAGAACTGGTCTTGCTGAATACAATGATGAGTGCATTAAACGGAGCCGAGTTTGCCCATGCAACAGTTTCCCTGCAACAGGAAGTACCGGCCACTCCGACGGTAACACCCGCCACCCATACTTATACCAGGCAGAAAATGTACGATGAAAAACTGGTCAGTGAAATGGGCAAAGGCAAGATCGAATTTATCCATAAGATGGTACAACTGTTTTTGAAAACCATGCCCGCCGATATAGAACAATTGTATCAATCTGCCCGGGAAAAAGACTGGCCCATGGTCGGAAAAACAGCCCACCGGATGAAATCAGCCATCGATGGCATGGGCATTGGCACACTGAAGCAGCCCATCCGCAACCTTGAAACAAATGCCAAACAGGAAAACGATGTCGCCATCATTCCAGAACAGGTAAAAGAAATCGGCGATTACATGCAAAGGGTAATGGAACAACTCCTCCAGGACTATCCTGCCGACCTGAATTTCCCAAACAAGTAGATTTTTCCAAATTTTGGAACCCATATCTGAACAGCTATTCCGCAAGTAGCTGATTTTCAATATTATAGACATCATTCCCGAGTTGGCATCTTTTTGGAAACTCTGTAGAAAGGAAAGGACTCCCCCTTTACCTCAAAACATGAGTCATGGAGATTGTTCACCTTGTTTTCAATAAACCGGATCGCTTCAACAGAAAGTTGTTGAGCGCAGTGGATCAGTTGGCAACCGAGCAAGTAAAACTGGGCCATTCAGTGAATCTTTGGGAAATAGGTCATACACACAGCAAAAGCTTTCAATTCCGCCCCTACCACACTTCCCTGTTTGGAGTAAAGGATTTCATCTGGTCTGCAACCCGGGAAATCAGAGAAGCCATCAAAAATTTAAAAAGGGATACCGTTATACATATGCATGGCGGGTTCATTCCGTTGTTCATTTCACTGGCTTTGCAGTTCAGAAAACGGAAGATTCCATTTATATATACCTCACACGGCACTTTCAATAGGAATATCCTTCAGTCTTCGGGCATTCTGAAAAAAATGTATTTCCATCTTTTTGAGAACCTCCTGATCAAATGGTCTGCAGCGGTTCATTTTGAGGGTCGCAATGAAAGAGAACAGATAGACGAAAAAGGTTTAAGCGAAAACAAAAAGGTCTTCTATATTCCAAACGGTCTTAACAACGGCAATATCCTCACTCCTCCCAAATTGAGAAAAAACACAGAACCGGTCTTCGGCTATTTTGGAAAACTGGATATGGAAGACGGGGGCCTGGACATCTTACTGCATGCTTTTGCAGAATACAGGTTTAAATATTTCGAGCGCGGTGAATTATGGATCGTAGGAGAAGGAGAAGACGGGGAAAAGCTCATGCAATTGGCATCAGACCTGGGTATTCAGGATAGTGTTTTGTTCAA
Source organism: Sediminibacterium sp. (assembly GCA_035254545.1). Taxonomy (GTDB): domain Bacteria; phylum Bacteroidota; class Bacteroidia; order Chitinophagales; family Chitinophagaceae; genus Sediminibacterium. The sequence continues at coordinate 21,981 of DATFAP010000045.1, forward strand.
GGGAAATATCCTGGGTAACAGAAAATTTGAGCTGCTCAATAAAACAGATGTTTTCCTGAGGCCATCCAGGGTAGAATACAATACAGCCAGCATACTTGAAGCAGCTTCATCTTCCGTTCCCGCTGTAGTTTCCAAAGAAACCAATATGGGAGAATATATCAGTGAATATGATGCAGGATACGAAATGAAAGAAAACAGTGCCAATTGCCTGGCAAAAAATATGATTCAATGCCTGAAAGATATCCGGCAGCAGAGATGGAACTACAAGAGAAGGAACGCCTACAGAATGGTCAATGAAAAATTTCAATGGAATACAATCGCAAAAGCACACATCCATGCATACCAGCAGGTACTGGTTGAGCAGGTGGCATAAGCAAACCAACTATGACGCATATCGCTAACATAGACGAGCAAAACGCAATATTACTGCAGGACCTCAATACGTCCTCACCGGTATACCTGCAGAATCATTGCACCAAAGAAGTGATCACCCCCAGGGATCATATTACTTATCCGTTCCTCTATGGAAAATATGCATTGCTAACCACCCCTGTTCTTCCAGGCAATGACATACATGTAGTACTCGACAGCTTTTTAAAATTTGCAGAGTACCCGCTGGTCATCTGTGGCGAATGGGAAGCAAACTCCTATGCAGAAGCGCTATACGCCAAATACAACAAAAATCACGCGATACACCTGCTCAACAGGGTAAAGGATCTGCGGACCATGAATATGCTCCGCTCTAACTGCTATGTATACATCGACGCTTTTTATCAGCCGGATTACAATACATCCCTGATCGAAGCTATGTATATGCAGCTACCGATACTGGCATTTGCATCGCACTATAATATTAACCTTACATCCAATAAAGCCATGTATTACAAAATGCCTACTGAACTCCTAGCAGCACTCAAATCCCTGCATCCTACAAAAGCTGCTGAACTCGGCAGTACCATGAAGGAAGTGATTAGCCGAAAAATCAATGCAACTCAGCAAACAAATACCCACAAGCAGATGACGATGCAACCTGTCAGACATACCCAGATCAAGCCGTAATGGGTTATTATTTATGCATTGGGGGATCTGTTTCGTTTGAATATTGAACTTAACACCCGTATTTTTGCAATTGATTTGCCCTATTACAGGCCCCAAAAGAAAACTTCATGGAAATTCTCCACCTGGTATACAATAAACAGGATGCCATCTATAAAAAAATGGCATTAACAGTTGATCAACTGGCCACTGCCCAGATAAAACTGGGATATTCCGTACATGTTTGGGAAATCGGATCCACTCCATACGAAGAACTGCAGCAAAGACCTTATAAAATTCATCATTTTTATGTAAAAAGCTATGTGTGGGCCACCACCGGGGAAATCAATCAGGCCATCAGGCAGCTCAGGAAAAATACCATTGTACATATGCATGGCGGCTTTGTTCCTCTTTTCTTTACGCTTGCATTCCACCTGAATAAAAACAATATCCCATTCGTATATACACCGCATGGTACTTACAATAAAAGCAACATACAGGCATCCGGATTTTCGAAGAAAATGTATTTTAAAATGTTCGAGAACTCCTTAATGCAATGGTGTGCAGTCCTCCATTTTGAAGGCCCCAGTGAAAAGTCGCTGATTGACGACCCTGAAATTACCAACGATCAAAAAGTACTGTATATCCCCAACGGACTCAGCAATGAAAGCAGATTACCCCCGGCCAGATTCAGCGAATTTGAAGAACCGGTTTTTGCCTGGTTTGGCAAACCCGTTATCGAAAACGGAGGCCTTGATATTCTCGTACAAGGGTTTGCAGAATACAAACAGATGCATTCAGGGAAAGGGGTTTTGTGGATCGTAGGAGAAGGAGATGAGAAAAATCAGCTTTATGCGCTGGTAACCCAACTGGATATCCAGAACAATGTTTTTTTCAAAGGCAACGTAATTGGACTGCGCAGGTTTGAAATGCTGAACAAGGTAAATGTATTTCTAAGACCATCCCGTTTTGAATATGATCCTTCTATTGTGCTGGAAGCAGCTTCTGCATGGGTACCATCTATCGTATCCAAAGAAACCAATATGGGGGAATATATTACAGAATTTGACGCAGGCTTAGTGCTTGATCAAAACACTCCACACCATCTTGCCAAAGCACTGGTGGAATGTGCCCGGGAGTTGGAAGACTACAACTGGGAAAAGAAAAGGAAAAACGCGCACAGGATGATCACCGAAAAATTCCAGTGGGCCAATATCGCAAAAGAGCACATTAAAGTTTACGAAAGAGTACTGGCTAATCTTTAATAATTTTTACCGTTTAATTTCTTCTATACCTGTAACACGATAAAGATCAATGTCGGGTTCTGCATCAGTTCCTGAAGCAGGATAATTTGGCGTTCATTGAAGTTGGTATGTCTGAGCGGGGTTAAAGCATTTTTCGTTTGATATATTTCCTCAATTCATCCAGTGCCCGGGCGATGTATTTGAGGTTATAGATGATAAAAAAATACGTGAGGTCATTTTGGGGTGTCAGACCCAATAAAAAACCCCGTAATTTCAACTATTACGAGGTTTTTTGTGCCCAGAACTGGATTGTGTTCACTTCGCTCACACATCACAAAATGTTGGTCTTACCCAAAGCCTTTCCCACGCCGAAGGCGTGGGAAAGGTCGTTTTCCTTTGTTCGCTTTTGAAAGCAAGCTTTCAACGCTCACAATGAAAAACGCCCTTCCAACTTCGTTGGAAAGGCGTTTGTGCCCAGAACTGGATTCGAACCAGCACACCCTTGCGAGCGCTGCGACCTGAACACAGTGCGTCTACCAATTTCGCCATCTGGGCAGTTTTTGTGATTCAGGGATGCAAATATAGGGTTAAACTATTAATAAACTACAACCTCTCAGGTCAGAATTATCTAATCTTCCTGAAATTTCAAAAGTTCCGTCCTCAAAAACGGTTCCCACATCCTGTGTTGCTATAAAAGAACAGCTAAAAATATTGGCTAAATCGATTACCTGAATAATGCCGGAACCCTTTACAGATACGGATAATGGGTCATCTTCACTCCGCACATAAACCTTCATCCAGGGGGGGCATTGGTATCTTCCGTTCCCAAAGGAATACGCCTGGCTCAACAACTCAGTCATGCCATATTCTGCATGAATTTTTTTTATCCCCAGCCTTTTTCCAAGAGTTGCGTGCAAATCTTCCCGGGTTAATTCTTTCCCCCTGCCCTTCATTCCCCCTGTTTCCATAACAATAGTATGCTCCAATTGCTGGGGATACGCCTCCGAAAAATCCAGCAGGGCGAAAGTCACCCCCAGCAGAATGGTTTTCTGTCCGTTTTTTTCCAGCCTTTGAATGGTTTGAGAAAGCTCCCCGTAATTATAGAGGTAGAATCCGCTGTCGGGATGCCCGCTGGCCCTGATCAGGCTATCTGCCATGTATACCAGGGAGGAATTTGCCCTCTCCAGGTATGCAGGCAGCAATGCCAGTATGCACCAGTCCTGAATATTCCCGTAAAAATGGGTAAATCCGGTCATAAAGGAACGCTCGTACAGGTCCAGTGATTTCACCAGGTGCCGGCTGGTTACCATTCCGGTAGTGCCACTGCTTTCAAAAACCTTCTCCGGTTCAAATACACCACTCATCACCTTACGTTCCTTAAAGAACGTAATGGGCAACGCGGGTATCAAATGAGGTATCTCCTCAACGGGCGGTTGAGGTTGAATCAGGTCTACCCATTCTCTGTAAACCCTGTTCTCCCGGTATTGAAATGCAAACCATTCGGTGCAATACTGGTTGAACCGGTCGGCCGGGTCAAAAAAAATATTGTTAATATCCAACAACTGCACCGGTTAGTATTGTATTGTTTTAACTAAATTTGAAAGAGAAAGCAATCTGATGAGAACAAAAATATTGATCCTGTTGACATTTGCCGCCTTTTTTTATGCCTGTAAAAAGAGTTCCTATACCACCAGGCCTCAGATCAGTTTCAATAATGTGAATTCAACTGTTCTTTACCAGGGTAATATTGTCACTTTTCAGCTCAATTTTACCGATAAAGAGGGCGATATCCAGGATACGCTCTGGGTAGAAAAAGTATCCCGCACCTGCCCTTCCACACCCGGGGTTCAGTTTATCAGCAAAAACAAAGTACCCGACTTTACGGCCAACTCCAATCTCGACGGCAAACTGGAAATTAGTTTTGTTTACAATGCCAATGTGCCGGGATTGTCTTCTATTATCGGCTGCAGCAATAAAAACGACACTTCCTACTTCCGGTTCTGGCTCAAAGACAAGGCCCAGAACAGGAGTGATACCATTGCTTCTCCGGATATCATCCTGGTTAAATAAATGAACTCCGTCCGCTTCATTAAGGGGATTCTGTTCAGTAATGTGTTTTATGGATGCTGCGCGGTAGCCCTTTGTATTGAAACCGCTTTTCAACAACAGATTCCGGTAGCTGAACCTTTGTTTTATCTGCTCATTTTTTGCATTACGGTTGTTTACTATACCCATGCCTACCGCAACCAGTATTTCGCAGTAAATGCCCATACCAATGAACGCACACAATGGTATTACCAGAACCGGCATTTAATGCCTTATACACAGGTTGTCCTTTCTATAGCAGCCGTTGGAACCGCCATGTACCTCGCTTTGAAATACTTGGATCAATTCCGGCATATTTCCACCGGTGCCTGGGTCATACTGTTGCTCATTCCGGCATTGGCGGCATTCTATTATGGCATGGAACTGCCGGACAAAAAACGCTTATCGCTGCGAAGCCTGGGGCTGGTCAAACCCTTCCTGATTGGCCTGATCTGGGCGGGAACCGTATCTGTTTTGCCGGTGTTTTTACATGACCTCATCCATCAGACTGCAGTACTGTTCAGCACCACTACGTTGTTCCTGCTCATTAAAAACTGGCTGTACATTTCAATTCTGTGTATTCTTTTCGACATCAAGGATTATGCAGAAGACCATAACCTGCAACTCAAAACCTTTGTAGTCCGGTTCGGGCTCCGCAAAACGCTGTTTGAAATCATTTTGCCCATGGCCGTGGCCAGTTGGTGCTGCATCATCCTGATCGTTATTGCAGGTAATTTTCCGCTACTGAGAATATTAATCAACGCTATTCCCTTCCTTTTGTTGATAACTGTTTGCTATTCGATGTACCAACGTAAAACGATTCTCTATTATCTTGCAATCATAGACGGCCTCATGCTGGTAAAAGCCATTTGTGGTATTCTCGGCATGGTCGTTGTAAAATAAATCACTATGGCAAAAGCTAAATCAGTTAAACCGGTTAAATCAAAACCCGTTGTTACGGAAACATCCATGAATTTTCTGAAAAACTACATCAATACTGCCTCCCCGGTAGGATTTGAAAGCAGCGGGCAGAAACTCTGGATGGAATATATAAAACCATATGTAGACACCACTTTTACCGATCCATACGGTACGGCAGTTGGTGTCATTAACCCCACTGCTCCATTCAAAGTGGTGATTGAAGCCCATGCCGATGAAATCAGTTGGTTTGTAAACTACATCAACGACCAGGGCCTGATTTATCTGAAAAGAAACGGCGGCGTAGATCACCAGATTGCTCCGGCTAAAAGAGTCTGGATTCACGGGAAAAAAGGGCCGGTAAAAGCGGTTTTCGGATGGCCCGCCATTCATACCCGCTTGGGCAATCCTGAACAAAAAGAGCCCAATCCGAAGATTGAAAACCTCTGCCTCGATTGTGGCGCCAGAACCAAAAAAGAAGTGGAAGAATTGGGTATCCGCATTGGCTCTGTAGTAACCTACGAAGAAGGTTTTGATGAACTGGCATATGATTACCTGATCGGCAGGGCATTCGACAACAGAGTTGGCGGATTCATGATTGCCGAGGTAGCCCGTTTGTTGAAGGAGAACAAGAAGAAACTGCCGTTTGGCCTGTATGTGGTAAATGCGGTTCAGGAAGAGATCGGCTTACGTGGCGCGGAAATGATTGCCCGCAGAATTAAACCGGATGTAGCCATTATTACAGACGTAACGCACGATACCAATACGCCTATGATCAGCAAAATCCTTGAAGGAGATATCCAGTGCGGAAAAGGGCCAACCCTTTCCTTTGCGCCGGCGATCCACAATAAATTGCTGGAGTTGGTAGAAGATGTTGCCGAAAAAAACAAGATCGCCGTTCAGAAACATTCGCTCAGCAGAAGCACCGGCACGGATACAGACAGCTTTGCCTATGCCAACGATGGATGCCCGTCTGTACTCATTTCCATTCCGTTGAGATACATGCATACAACGGTAGAAATGCTTCACAAGAGTGACATCAGCAACACCATCCGCCTGATGTATGAAACATTGTTAACCCTAACCCCTAAAACGAACCTGAAATACCTGTAGATGAATCACCCCGAACGCAGAAAATTGAAGATAGCTATCCTCGACCTTTATGAAGGTGCGGCCAATCAGGGAATGCGTTGTATCAGGGAGATCATTCAACAGTGGGGAGCAACCAGCAGTTTTGAAGTGGGCGTCACTGAATTTGATGTAAGGCTTCAGCAGGCAGTTCCCGGGCTTGATTTCGATATCTTCATTTCCAGCGGAGGGCCCGGTTCTCCGCTGGAAAGTGAAGGATCCGAATGGGAAAATCTATACTTCAATTGGATCAGAGCAGTAGATGAATGGAATGCTGATGCCAGCCATTTAACCAAAAAACATGTTTTCTTTATCTGCCATAGTTTTCAACTGGCATCGCGCTATTACCAGATCGGGAATGTATGTAAAAGGAAGTCTACCGCCTTCGGTGTATTCCCCATTCATATGCTGGAAGAGGGAAAATACGAGTTGGTATTCAATGGTCTGCGGGATCCTTTTTACAGTGTAGACAGCAGGGATTTTCAGGTAATAGAGCCGGATCATGTAAAACTCAGAAATATGGGCGGTCATATTCTGGCGATTGAAAAAGACCGTCCGCATGTGCCTTTCGAAAGAGCCATCATGGCCATTCGCTTCACCCCGTATTGCATCGGTACCCAATTCCATCCCGAAGCGGATGCCAGCGGTATGGCCATGTATCTTCAGCGGGAAGACAAAAAAAGAACCGTAATAGAAAACCACGGCGAAGCAAAATGGCAGAGCATGGTGGAGCAATTACAGGATCCGGAAAAAATCATGTGGACACACGATCATGTATTATCGAATTTTCTGGAATTGGCTTCTGCTGATTTAAATTAACCTGATAATTATTGCCGCTATGATACCTTATATCCGCAAGCGCTACAACCAGGCTTTTACCAGCGAAAAATATGCTGCTTTTTTGCAGGAACTTCAGTCCGGACATCCCGGCGCAATTGAGTTCAGGGTAGCGGAAACACCTGTTTTTGTGAGCAAGGGTTTCAAGGAAAAAATCCTCTCTGCCTGCGAAGCCATTGTGGATGTGATTGCCGCAACTGGCTTTAAAACGCTTACAGACAGAGCCATTCCTGCCGAAGAATATGTGCCGGATGAAAACGCACATACCCATTTTATCGCCTTCGATTTTGGTATTTGTGAAAATGCGGCAGGCGAACTGGAACCGCAACTGATCGAAATGCAGGGGTTCCCCACCCTCTTTGCTTACCAGATATGGCACGATGAAATAATGCGGCATCAGTTTTCCATTCCGGAAGGATTCAGCACTTATCTAAACGGGTACGATCGACATACTTATATTGATTTGCTGAAAGAGATCATTATCGGTAACCATCAACCGGAGGAGGTGGTTTTATTGGAAATACTGCCGCATCAACAGAAAACAAAAATTGATTTTTACTGTACCACCGATTATATCGGTATTCCGGTTGTTTGCTTAACGGAGTTGATTAGAGAAGGAAGGAATCTTTTTTACCTGAAAAATGACAGAAAAATCCGGATAAAACGGATCTACAACCGAATTATTTTCGACGATCTGCGGCAACAGGAAGCTGCCATCCGGGAAAAGGGGAAGATATTGCAGGAGGAACTGAATGTGGAATGGGTACCGCATCCCAACTGGTTTTACCGGATCAGCAAATTCACTCTTCCTTTTATTCAGCACCCTTACGTACCGGAAACTTTTTTTCTCAATGAGTTAAAAACGGTACCAGCCGATCTTGAGAACTATGTATTGAAGCCCTTATTTTCTTTCGCCGGCCAGGGCGTGGTCATTGATATAACCCTCAACGACCTTCAGCAGATCAAGGACCCGGAAAACTGGATACTGCAACGAAAAGTAAACTATGCAGCCATCATCGAAACCCCTGAGGAACCTGCAAAAGCGGAACTCCGTATTTTTTATTTCTGGAAGGAAGGAGCGGCAAGACCGGTTCCGGCCAATAACCTGGCCCGCCTCAGCAAGGGCAAAATGATTGGGGTAAGATACAACCAGGATAAAACATGGGTAGGTGGAAGCCTTGCCTATTTTGAACAATAAACCTTATGTGAATATGACTGAACCCCTTTCTCAGCATACGAAGAATATTCTGGGGCTACAACTCCCTACGGATCCGCGTTGGGTAAACCTGGCCGCCATATCGCTGGAAGCCGTCCTGACCGACCATGCTTATTGCGAGCAAAAAGCAGCCCTTACCTGTATTTCTTATATTCAACGGTATTCCGACCGGAAAGAACTGGTAGAAGCGCTGGCACCGATTGTAACCGAAGAGTGGGGGCATTTCAGGCAGGTGTTGGCAGAATTGAATAAACGGGGCTTAACACTTGGTAAACAACGCAAAGACGAATATGTAAATCAATTACTGCTGTTCCAGAAGAAAGGCGGTCATATAGAAGACCGGTTACTGGACCAGTTACTAACGATGGCCCTGATCGAAGCAAGGAGTTGTGAGCGTTTTAAGCGCTTAAGCGAGGGTCTGGAAGATAGATACCTGCGCAACTTCTACCGGAAATTTATGGAGAGCGAAGCGGGTCATTACACCCTCTTTATCACCCTTGCCGAAAAATATATTCCCAAAGAAAAAGTAAGAGCCAGGTGGAAGGAATGGCTGGCGCATGAAATTGACATCATGAAACACCTGGAGCTGAGGGGCGACCGGATTCATTAAAATAAAAAACCTCCGATTTGCATCGGAGGTTTTCTTTATCGGGAGATTCAGATTACATTTCCTGTACCCTGAACTCTACTCTTCTGTTTTGCTGTCTGCCTTTTGCAGTTTTATTGGTATCAATTGGCTTAGCACTTCCGAAACCATCAGTGATCAGTCTTGAACCATCTACTTTTTTGCTGATCAGGTAGTTCTTCACAGCGTTAGCACGCTTCAGAGACAGTGGGTTGTTGATCTTATCAGAACCAGTGTTGTCGGTGTGGCCGTCTACATACAGTTTCAGGGTAGGATAGTCGCTCATGGCACGAACTACTTTATCCAGTTCTTTCTTAGATACTTTCGTCAGTGTAGCGCTTCCTGTCACAAACTGAACCTGTTTGTAATCAAACTTGTACTGGGTTTGTAATTCAGGGCAACCATTGTTGGCAATAGTTCCTTTAACGGTAGGACATTTATCTTCTTCATCGTTTACACCGTCGCCATCTGTATCAGGAATAGGACATCCCTGGTAGCGGGCAAGACCCGGAACAGTAGGGCATTTGTCTTCCTCGTCGTTGATACCGTCTTTGTCTGTATCAGGAATAGGACATCCCTGGTATTTAGCAATACCTTTTACGGTAGGGCATTTATCATTTTCATCGTTGATCCCGTCGCCATCCGTATCCGGTACAGGGCAACCCTGATATTTAGCTACACCAGGAACAGTAGGACATTTGTCGTCTTTATCCAGGATTCCGTCACCATCCGTGTCTTTTTCAACAACCGGAGGTGGTGGTGGAGGTGGAGCTAAAACCGGTTTTGGTTTGTCTTTCAGCGGAGAAAGGATACCAATGGTATACGCCATATGATTTACAGCCAGATTGGAGATTGCAGGACGGTATAATAACTGGGTGGTAACGAATGTACCTTCACCAAGTCCTAACTGCAGCCCCATACCGGTGTTACCCTGTGCGGCGAAATAAGTACCGCCGTACATAGATGCACCCAGGCCAAATGTGAGGTAAGGAACTAAGATGTATTTGTCGGTCAATAACTTAACGTTCACATTTGCATCAGCTTCCAACAGGAATCTGTTGTTGGTAGATGGATTAATACCGGATTTAGGGTAAAAAGAATACTGAGTGAAAGTACCTGCAAGGCTACCCATGAAGTCAACATGCTCGGTCAGTCCGTTTACATACTGTACACTCAGACCCGGGGTCATTTCTTTGCCTTTTGCCCATTGTTTATTGCTTAAAACACCGGAAAGAGATGTTTTGCTGATTCGCTCAGCAGTAAACATATCATTCAGGAAAAAAGAGATGCCTAAACTTGGCCTTTTCTTATAACTTGTAGGAGTTTGGGCTGACGCAGAAAGCGCAAAACCAACAACTATTAAAGAAAACAGGAATTTCTTCATAATCAGTTT
>DATFAP010000046.1:0-41804 GCA_035254545.1 Sediminibacterium sp.
AATTTTGTTTCAGCATACATATATTGAAATTGAGCAATTCGAGTTTTATCGAAAGATGAGTTTCCGTAACCGCTGCATTGTTCCGGGCGCCAATGGATTGATTCATTTGTCTGTTCCCCTCGAAAAAGGGAGGAACCAGCAGGAGTTGATGAAAGACGTTCGAATTGCCTACCGCGACAACTGGGTACTGCAGCATTGCAGGTCGCTGGAAGCCTGTTATAACCGCGCGCCATTTTTTGAATACTACCGGGAGGAACTTTTTGGTCTGCTGGAAAAAAGGCAGGCTTTTTTAATGGACCTGGATCTGGCATTGCTGCACTGGATGCTCAAAAAATTCAGGGCTGATCTTCGCATTGAGCTTACCGGGAGTTACCGGGAAATTTCCGGACCGGGCGTAACAGATGCCCGGAATCGGCTCCTTCCCAGGAATTATCAGGAAGGTGATCAGCCGGTTCGTTATACACAGGTTTTTGAAGACCGGATCGGATTCATGCCCAACATGAGTATTCTGGATTTGCTGTTCTGTACAGGCCCCAACGGATTAAATTTACTAAGAAGCAACGCTCATGGAATTTAACGCATCTTTTGAAAGTAATTCAACTTCTTGTGGTAATTTTAACGTGTAACTCAACTCCTTTACCAAGCCTACGCTTTTTGATGAAGATCCAAAGATTGCTCCTGTGTTTGTTCGCCTTTAGTTTTACGCAAGGATTGTTTGCGCAGGAGTTTTCAAATAAGGGAAAAGATTTCTGGCTGGGCTATGGATACCATATCCGAATGTCTCCCACACAGTCGGCCAATATTATCAACCAGCAGGAAATGATCCTGTATTTTACCTCCGATCAGAATGCCAATGTGACTGTGGAAATTCCCGGTGTGGGCTATTCCAGAACCTATGCTGTAACTGCCAACCAGGTAACTATTTCTGACCCCATTCCCAAATCGGGTGCACAGGATGCAAGAATTATGGACCCGGGCACTTTCAATACCGGTATCCATATTACCAGCGACAGGGCCGTCGTAGCGTATGCGCATATTTATAACCAAAGTGTTTCAGGGGCTTCCGTCCTGTTCCCGACCAATACGCTTGGCCGTGATTATTATTCGATAAACTATACCCAGCGTTCCAATGAAGCTGCTTCTAACTCTTTCTTTTTTATAGTTGCAACAGAAGACAATACCACGGTGGAAATAACGCCCAGCAACAATAATCTCAACGGGTTACCGGTGAATTCACCTTCGACCGTGAAATTGAGCAAAGGACAGATATATAATGTGATGGGGAGTACCCAGGGTAATTCCGGAGCCGATCTTACCGGCTCCAGAGTCCGGTCTATCAGTACGGGAGGAACCGGGGGCTGTAAGCCTATTGCGGTTTTTTCGGGAAGTGGTAAAATCAATCTGGGGCAAACCGTCAATGGTAGTTCAGACAATCTTTTTGCCCAGGCATTCCCTTCCAATGCCTGGGGGTTGCGATACCTCACAGCACCCACCGGCTCCCAGCCCAATAACTATTACCGGATTTGTGTGAAGGACCCAACCACCATTGTGAAACTGAATGGTACCCAGATTCCGCAGAGCTCCCTGATCAACGGATTTTATTACCAGTTTAAAAACGGGGATATGACCGGTATCAGCTCGCCCAGGCCCAACCTGATTGAATCAGATAAACCTATCCTGGTGGCGCAATATTGTACTACGCAGGGGCAGGAGGGAAATTCCGGCGGAGGTGATCCTGAAATGATTTATCTGAGCCCGGTTGAACAAACCATTAATAAGATCACTTTATATTCTGCTTCCCGGTATGGCATTACACAGAGTTATATTAATATCATCATCAAGAAGGAGGGGGTAAGCAGTTTCAGGCTGGATAATGCATTGCCTCCTGCCAACAGCTTCAATCCGCATCCGGCGGATCCTGATTATTCCTACGCCATGCTCCCGGTGGGATCGGGCATGTCTCATACGCTATACTCAGACAGTGGGTTCAATGCCATTGCCTATGGTTTTGGTAATGCAGAGAGCTATGGATACAATGCGGGAACCAATATTGTGGACCTGAATCCGCCCATCAATATCCGTAATGATTATGCGGGCAGCGGAATTACCTATTCTGCTACCTGTACCAATACACCGTTTAAAGTATTTGTTACTATTCCATACGAGGCAACCAAACTGGTATTGGATTTCGGAAATAACCCGAATGTGGTGGGTACTTCGCCATACACTTACACACCTGTGAACGGCCAGGCAGATTCTACTTATGTATCTAATGGAAGAACCTATTATGTATACTTCATTCCCAATTCATACAAGTTTACCCAAACAGGTACTTTCCCGGTTACCATCACAGCTACAACCACCGTGCCGCAGTCGGATGGTTGCAGTAACAACAACGATCAGGAAATCAACGACAATATTATCGTAAACGATCCGCCCATTGCAGACTTCTCTGTAGTGTCTTCCGGATGTATCAATACCAATGTAAGTTTCAAAGACGAAACCAATGGCTTTGGCCGAGCCGTGTACAGGTGGCTTTGGGAGTTCGGGAATGGAACCACCTCCACTTTGGAAAAGCCGGTACTGCCCATCAGCAATTATACCACTTCGGTAAAGCTGACTTCCATTACTGATTATGGTTGTGTGGCAACCATCACCAAAACACTGGAATTATCTAACAAGCCTGTTGCCCAATTCAGTTACAGCAGTCCCAATTGCCTCAATACGGATATCCGGTTTACCGATCAGTCTACACTGGCGGCCAGTCCTAATAACAGTCAACTGGTTTCCTGGATCTGGAATTTCGATAATGGCAGCGGTCCGGATACCATTGCTACCAATGCCATACAAACCAGGCAGTACACTTCCGAAGGGGTAAAAGATCTAAGCCTGCTGGTTAAAACCAATACGGGCTGTACCAGTGATCCTTATCAACCCGTTCCGCCGTTAACGATCAAACCCACGCCGGTTGCCGCTTTTAAAACACCCGAAGTTTGCCTGGCGGATGCTGCTGCGGTATTCACCAATGAGAGTACGGTGTCGGACGGCACCCCACTGATTTACAAATGGACATTTGCTTCCGGCCTTCCTTCCACCACTGCTGTAAAGAATCCGAGTATTGTGTATGCGGCAGCAGGGCAATATACTGCCGTGCTGGAAGTAACAGCCGTTTCCGGCTGCGCAGATACACTCGCACAGCCCTTCTATGTAAATGGTTCTACACCTAAAGCAGACTTTGAAATCACCAATACATTGCCCGTTTGCCAGCCGGTAGAAGTTACAATTAAAAATAAATCGTCCGTAGACTTTGGGAATGTAACCCGTTTGGAAGTTTTTTGGGACTATGCCAATCAACCCGCTGTAATGGAGGTGGATGAGGATCCACTGCCCGATAAATTGTACAAACATACTTACCCCGACCTTCAATTGTCAACTGCACAGCAATACACCATCCGGATACAGGCATATTCCGGCGGAACCTGTGTGAGTTCAATGGAGAAAAACATCAGCGTTTACCCGCAGCCCAAAGCAAGTTTTATTACTTCTTCCGCACAGATCTGCGAAGGCGAATCCATTAACTTTCAGAATCTTAGTAATGGTATTTCAAGTGTTCCTTCAAGCTGGAACTGGAATTTTGGAACTGCGGGTAGTTCCACGCTCATGAACCCTGTGAAACTGTTTCCCGATTCGGGTGTATACAATATCAAGCTCTTCTTCGTGAATGCAAATGGGTGTACCAGTGATACGGCTACTTCGCCCGTTACGGTTCACCCTAACCCTAAAGTGTACCTGAAAGACAGGCAAACGTTGTTCTTTGGGACTTCTGTTGCACTGTTGCCAGATTCCATATATGCCAACAGTCCGGTCAGCTACCTCTGGACTCCGGATACCTATCTGGATGCCAATAACGTTTTATCTCCGGTCACATCTGCTACCGATGATATTACTTATACATTGCAGGTTACCGGTATTGGTGGATGTGTTGCTTCAGATAATATCAGTATTTTAGTATTAAAACCACCCATGCCTCCCAATGCATTTTCTCCCAATGGAGACGGGGTGAACGATACCTGGCAGATCCGCTATCTCGACCGATATCCGGATGCAACAGTAGAAGTGTTCGACAGGTATGGACAATTGTTGTTTCAATCGGTCAACTACCTGACTCCCTGGGATGGAACCTATAAGGGTAAGGCCCTTCCGATCGGAACATACTATTATATCATTAACCCCAAAAATGGCCGGCAGACCATCAGCGGATCGGTTACCATAATTAAGTGATGATGAAAGGAAGGTTATTGTTGATACTTTGTTGGATGTTTACCGGACTTGCTGCACAGCAGCGACCTTACTACACGCAATATATTATGAACAGCTATATCATCAACCCCGCGGTTGCCGGTATAGAAAATTACTGGGATGTAAAAGCCAGCCACCGCATGCAATGGGTGGGTTTGCAGGACGCACCCGTAACAACGTATCTCACTATTCATGGCCCGTTGAAAAAGAGCGACTATGAAAGGGAATCCGCTACGAGTTTTCGTGCAAGGGGGGAGAACCCCAGAGGAACAGCTTACTGGCGCGACTACCAGGCAGCAGAGCCCCATCATGGTGTTGGTTTCACCGTCATTAACGACAAGACCGGTCCGTTGAATCGTTTTGCAGCCTACGGTACCTATGCCTATCATATCGGGTTATCGCCCAGAACCAATTTATCTGCAGGTATTTCTGCCGGGTTTACTAATATCAGCCTGGATGCCGCCAAACTGGATTTTGGCAATATTACGGTAGATCCGGCCGTTGCCGGAAGCGGCACGCTGAACCGGCTCAAGCCGGATATCAGTGCGGGGCTCTGGCTTTATTCAAAAGACTTTTTCCTTGGGTTTTCTGCCCAGCAAATTATTCCGCAGAATATTTCTTTCTCTGATAATACGGTTTCGTTAACCGGCGGCAAGCTGGTACCTCACCTTTTTTTTAGCGGAGGATACCGGATGCAGTTATCCGAGGATGTAACCTTTCTTCCTTCTGCACTGATCCGTTATGTGAGCCCGCTACCAATTGGGGTGGATGTGAATACCAAGTTTCAATACCAGGATATTCTCTGGCTGGGTGCTTCCTACAGGTACAAAGACGGGTTTTCTGCAATGGCAGGGGTAAACCTGAACCACTCTATTAATATCGGCTATTCTTACGATCTTCAGACATCCAGGCTCAACACGGTCAGCAAGGGTACTCACGAAATCCTGATCGGCTTCCTCCTGGGAAACAAATGGGGAGATTGGTGTCCTACAAAATTGTGGTAATTAAAGCTGTTTCAACATCCAGATATTGCAGCCATTGTGCCCGGTATTACCCATTGGGCCATCCAGATAGCTGAACCCAAACTGTTCATAAACGGCTACGGCCTTGTTTAATTCGGGCATGGTTTCCAGGTATACCTGATGAAAGCCTTTTTGCCTGGCTACTTCCAGGCAGTGATCAATCATTTTTCTTCCAAGTCCCATACCGCGGACCTGTTTATTGAGGTACATTTTAACCAGTTCACAGGTATGATCCGGTAAGCCTTCTGTAGGATAGATCCCGGCTCCGCCAACCACTACATTACCTTGCATCGCAATATAATAAGCGCTCTTTGGTTCGGCTGCAAACAGTTCAAACAAGTGGTCTGTACTGTTGTCGTAAAATACCGTTCCCGGCTTATTGGCACCAAATTCGGTGAGCGCTGTACGGATAATCTGCGCAATAGCGGCATTATCCCCCGGCGCAATGGGTCTGATGGTAATATCCTGCAGGAGGTTAGGCATTTTTGCTGAAATTCTTGTAAGCGTTGATCAGGCCATTGGTAGACCCGTCATGGTCTTTTACCGGCTCATCGTTCAGTAATTCCGGTAAAATTCTGTTGGCCATCTGTTTACCCAGCTCCACGCCCCACTGGTCGAAACTGAAAATATTCCAGATCACGCCCTGTACAAAAATCTTGTGTTCATACAGTGCAATCAGCATACCCAGCGATTCGGGGGTAATCATTTTTAACAGGAATGAATTAGTGGGCTTATTGCCTTCAAATACTTTGAAAGGGGTGAGCTTCTTAATGTCATCATCGCTCTTATTCGCCTTCATTCCTTCCACTTTCACTTCATTCTCCGACTTTCCGTTCATCAGGGCTTCGGTTTGCGCAAAAAAGTTCGACAACAGTTTTGCATGGTGGTCTCCGATAGGATTGTGGCTGATAGCCGGCGCTATGAAATCGCAGGGGATCATCAGGGTGCCCTGGTGAATCAGTTGATAGAAAGCATGCTGGCCATTGGTGCCGGGTTCTCCCCAGATAACCGGTCCGGTTGCATAGTTTACCGGGTTTCCGTTTCTGTCTACACTTTTGCCATTGCTCTCCATATTTCCCTGCTGGAAATAGGCAGCAAAACGGTGCATGTATTGATCGTAGGGGAGAATGGCTTCACTCTGCGCACCAAAGAAATTGGTATACCAGATACCGATCAGTCCCATTAATACCGGAATATTTTTATCGAATTTTTCTTTGCGGAAATGTTCATCGGCTATAGATGCGCCTTTGAGCAGCAGTTCAAAATTGTTGTAACCAATGGTCAGCGCAATGGATAAGCCAATAGCGCTCCACAGGGAATACCTGCCGCCCACCCAGTCCCAGAATTCGAACATATTGGCCTTATCGATACCGAATGCAGTCACCGCCGTTTCGTTGGTGCTGAGGGCGGCAAAATGTTTGGCGATATGCTGCTCCTCCTTTGCATGTTCCAAAAACCAGGCCCTGGCCGTATGGGCATTGGTCATGGTTTCCTGGGTGGTGAAGGTTTTGGATGCCACCAGGAACAGGGTTTCTTCGGGTTTGATTTTGTGAAGCGTTTCGGCGATATGTGTTCCATCTATATTGCTTACAAAATAGGTGGTGATTCCTTCGATCTGGTAAGGCTTCAGGGCTTCTGTAACCATGACTGGTCCAAGGTCACTGCCGCCGATACCAATATTCACAATATACCGGATTTTTTTACCCGTATATCCCTTCCAGTTGCCACTGTGAATTGCAGTACAAAAAGCCTTCATTTGTTCCTGTACCTTACGGATCCTGGGCATGATGTCCTTGCCGTCTACCAGGATAGGGGTATCTGAAAAATTCCGAAGTGCAGTATGTAAAACAGAGCGTTGTTCTGTTTCATTGATCTTGATGCCTGCAAAAAGCTCGTGAATAGCTTCCCGGAGTTTGCACTCTTCCGCCAGTTGTAACAGCAGTTGAAGGGTTTTAGGATTGATGATATTCTTTGAATAATCAAAAACCAGTTGATCCAGGCAAAGGGAGAATTTCTGGAATCGCTCCGGATCCGCCGCAAACAGGTCTTTCATATGTCTGCGGCTCATCTCATCTTCGTAATGTTTTTTTAATAAAAACCAGGCTTGTGTATTCGTTGGATTGATTCTAGGTAACATAATTTCTCTTAAAAAACATCAAATTTTGGGGTGCAAAGATACCTATAAGGACTGAATTGCCCTAATGGTTTGCGCAACCATATCGGAACTGATGTTGAGATGCACCACGATTCTTACTACGGAAGGAGTCATAGCAATAGCCAGTATCTGCTTTTTAGCCAGAGCTTCCACCAATCCGCCTGCGGTGAAGCGGCCGGTTACCTCAAACAGGATAATATTGGTTTCAACGGGGGAGATCTGACCTACAAAATCCTTTTCGTGCAGGGCAGTTGCAATCAGTTGTGCGTGATGATGGTCTTCCTCCAGTCTTTTCACCTGGTGTTTTAATGCATAAAGTGCTCCGGCAGCGATATAGCCTGCCTGGCGCATGCCGCCACCCATTGCTTTCCGGATTCTCCTGGCCCTGTGGATAAAATCCCTGTTTCCAAGCAGTACGCTGCCAACAGGGGCACCGAGACCTTTGCTCAGGCAAACGGAGATGGAATCGAAGGTCCGGCCATAATCGAGTGGGTCCTCTTTTTTAGCCGTTAACGCATTAAAAATACGTGCCCCATCGAGGTGAAATTTTAAATTATTATTTGAACAAACCTCTTTAATTGATTGAATATCACTGAAATTATAGCAAGATCCTCCGCCACGGTTTGCAGTATTTTCCAGGCTCACCAGGGCGCTGACAGGGCGGTGTATATCGTTGGGATTATTGATCGCTGCCTGTACCTGTTCGGCCGTGATTCGACCATAATTGCCCTGGATGAGTTGTACGGATGCCCCGGAATTGCTGGCAATTCCGCCACCCTCATAAAGATAAACATGCGAAAGGCTGTCGCAGATGACTTCCTGTCCGGGCTGTGTATGACATTTTATTGCTATTTGATTGGTCATGGTTCCACTGGGGCAGAAAATGGCAGCCTCCATGCCAAAAATCCCGGCACTATGGCTTTCCAGTTCATTTACAGTAGGGTCTTCTCCAAAAACATCGTCTCCAACTTTTGCGGTGTGCATGGCTGCCAGCATACCGGGAGTTGGTTTGGTAAGGGTATCTGAGCGGAAATCAATCATCATAGCTGCAAATCTGCCTATTTTTTTCAACATTAAGGGCAAAAAGCCATCAAAAAATCGTAATTTTGCTAGCTTCCAGAAGTTTGGAAGGTTTTAAGGATACCATTTGCGGAGTTTGATAACAATTGGCGCCTTTTCTCGTTATATTTAAAAGCAATATTCAACACATGAGGCAACTCAAGATCGCTACCCAGATTACCAACAGAGATTCGCAGGCAGTAGAGAAGTATTTACAGGAAATTTCAAAAATCCCAATGATCAATCCCGAAGAGGAAACTACTTTGGCGCAGAAAATTAAAATGGGTGATCAGCGGGCATTGGATAAACTGGTTCAGGCAAACCTCCGTTTTGTTGTATCCGTTGCCAAACAATACCAACACCAGGGTCTTTCTTTGAGCGATCTGATTAACGAGGGAAACCTGGGTTTGATCAAGGCTGCCCAGCGTTTTGATGAAACAAAAGGTTTCAAGTTTATTTCTTATGCAGTATGGTGGATTCGTCAGTCTATTCTGCAGGCATTGGCCGAGCAGGGAAGGCTGGTTCGTTTACCACAAAATAAAATTGGCACGTACAATAAGGCCAATAAGGCATATATGGCTTTTGAGCAGGAGCACGAGCGGGAGCCTTCTACCGAAGAACTGGCCGAGATTCTTGAAATGAGTGAAACCGAAATCAATAATATATTCCAGAGCAATACCCGTCATACTTCACTGGACGCACCGGTACACGAAGCGGAAGATGTTGCCATGGGCGATTTGCTGGAAGGTTCGGACGATACCGACGAAGATGTGATGAAGGATTCATTGAGAGAAGAAATCCGTCGTGTACTGAAATCACTGAGCCCGAGGGAAGCTGAAATAGTAAATGCTTATTTTGGTCTGGATGGTGAAAATGGTGTTACGATTGAGCAGATTGGAATGAAGTACGACCTTACCAAAGAACGTATTCGCCAGATTAAAGAGCGTGCCATCAAGCGTTTGCAGAAAGCACGTTACAGCAATGCATTGAAAGCGTATCTGGGATAACAGGGCTTACTCAAATAGCGGAAAATATTTTTTAATGCCCCTGTAAAACGGGGCATTTTTTTTGATCTTTTTACCGTTTCAATTGTTGTAGTATTCATGAAACAATATCGCTTTTTAGTATTTTTATTATTGTCGTTTCTTCTTGGAGGATGTGAGCGTGATATTACCATCGTTCCGGTGGAGCAAAGCCCTAAACTGGTAGTAGATGCACAGATAGAAGCGGGCAGTTCGCCGATAGTGGTGTTGTCTAATTCGCTGAATTATTTTTCGAGCATCGATACGGCCGAACTGTACAATAGTTTTGTGAAGAACGCCAGTGTTTCCATCAGTGATGGCTCTCAAACCAGCCAGCTCAAATTTTATGAAGTACGCCTTCCCGGCGGCTACCGGTATTTTTATTACAGCAACGACCCGGCCGATCCCTCGGGCGGCATTATCGGCGCCATTGGTAAAACCTATACGCTTACAGTGGTGGCAGATGGCAAAACCTATACTGCCTCCACTAAAATCCCGATTATCAGAAGGGTAATTGATTCTTTGTGGTACAAACCTGTTCCCAATCGCCCCGCCAATGACAGTTTTGTGATATTGACTGCAAAAATCACCGATTCTCCCGGACTGGGAGACTGTATCCGTTATTTTACAAAAGTTAATCCGGCCGGTTACTTACCGGGTTACAACAGTGTGTACGACGATAATATCATAGATGGGAAAACCTATTCGATAGATCTTGCGAAAGGAGTTGATAAGAATCTGCCGTTAGACAGGGATAATGCCGGATTCTTCAAAAAAGGAGATACAATTTCCGTGAAATTCTCCAACATAGACAGAAATACGTATAATTTTTGGCGTACATGGGAATTCACGTATCAGTCTATCGGGAATCCCTTTTCCAACCCGGGTGTGGTACTGGGAAATATCAGCAACGGCGGGCTGGGCGCTTTTTGCGGATATGCCCCCATCGTCAAAGGCATTATTATCCCCAAATAACAGTAGTTTGTGAAAAAACAAAACGCATATTAGACAAGTGTATGATACATTTGTTCTACTAAAAAACAGCTATGGAACAAGAAGCAATAGAGAAAGTACATGTATTGATTATAGGATCCGGACCGGCAGGGTATACTGCTGCCATTTATGCCGCAAGAGCGAACATGAAACCTGTTTTATACCAGGGTATTCAACCGGGCGGTCAGTTAACCATCACTACTGAGGTAGAGAACTACCCCGGGTATCCCGATGGAATTCAGGGACCTGAAATGATGATTCATTTTGAAAAACAGGCTGCACGAATGGGCGCGGATATCCGCTACGGACTTGCTACCAAGGTAGACTTCAGTGCGCAACCCTATAAGGTATGGATCGACGAAGAAAAAGAAATCCATGCTGATGCGGTGATTATTTGTACCGGTGCTTCTGCCAAATGGCTGGGGCTTAAAAGTGAACAGCACCTGAACGGTTTTGGCGTGAGTGCCTGTGCTGTGTGTGACGGATTTTTCTTCAAAGGGAAGGAAGTGGCCATTGTGGGGGCAGGGGATACCGCTGCAGAAGAAGCTTTATATCTCTCCAAGCTTTGCTCAACCGTACACATGATTGTACGCAGAGACCAGATGCGCGCCAGTAAAGTGATGCAGGAACGTGTGCTGAATGCGCCAAATATAAAAGTGTACTGGAATTCCGAAACCGATGAGATTCTTGGCGAGAACAAGGTGGAAGCGGTAAGAATTAAAAATACACAGAGCGGGGAAACGGCGGTGATTCCGATCAGCGGCTTCTTCGTTGCCATTGGCCACCAGCCCAACAGCGATATCTTCAAAGGATGGATTGATATGGATGAAACCGGTTATATCCTTACACAGCCTGGTACTAGCAAAACCAATATTGAAGGAGTTTTTGCTGCAGGTGATGTACAGGATAAGCATTATCGCCAGGCGGTTACGGCAGCCGGAAGTGGTTGTATGGCTGCGCTGGATGCTGAGCGCTACCTCACTGCTAAAGGATTGGCATAGTGATGATGCAGATTCATTTACACGAGCTGCGTTTCTTTGCCTTTCATGGTTTATACGAAGAAGAACGCATCCTGGGTAACCATTTTGAGGTAAATATGGATATCAGTTATAACCCCGTTTCCCTGCCGGTTAACCAGTTGTATGATACCATTAATTATGTGTCGGTATACGAGTTGATTGCAGACCGCATGGCCATTGCCACTCCTTTGCTGGAAACCCTTGCCACAGAGATAGCGATGTCTGTTCTGAATCGTTTTTCAATGGCGGAGCAGGTGGTTGTATCCATTTATAAACTGGGAGCGCCCATCGAAAATTTTGAAGGGAAGCTGGGTGTATCGTTTACTTTAAACAGAGATTAGTATGCGTTGGATATTAAAGTCTTTGATGGCTGCATTTTTTTTCCTGCTGCAGATGGTTGCCGGCGCGCAGGACCTCCAGGTTCAGTTAAAGGAAGCAGATAACCTGGAAAAACAATTGAAGGAAAGAGAGGCGCTGGACAAATACAAACAGATCCTGGTTACCGCTCCGGTGAATATGAAATCGCTGGTGAAAGCAGCCGAACTGAATGTGCTGCTGGGAGAGAAGGAAAAGGATAAAAAGAATCGTAAACTGTATTTTGAAACGTCACTGGCTTTTGCAAAAAGGGCGCTGGATGCGGATATGAACAACGCCGATGCCAATTATGCCATGGCAATGGCTTCCGGAAAAATGACCGAAGTGGAGCCGGAGAATAAAAAAATTGTGGCTTTTGTGAAAGATGTGAAACTGTATTCCGATCAGGCGCTTGCACTTAATCCCAATCACGCAAAAGCCAACTACACATTGGGTAAATGGCACTATGAAATGGTTACGCTTTCCGGCGTTAAGAAAATGGCGGTGAAATTATTTTATGGCGGGCTGCCCGACGGCGACCTCGATAAAGCCATCCTGTATATGGAAAAATGCCGGTCGCTGGAACCATATTTAGTTCAGAACTACCTGGATCTGGGGAAGGCCTACAAAGAAAATCATCAGCCTGCCAGGGCCATAGAGGTATTATCCAGGCTGGTTAAACTGCCCACCAGAACCTCCGCCGATATTGAGCAGAAAGCCGAGGGGGCAAAATTACTGGAGTCATTACAATAAAATAAACCATATGGAATTAACTGAGTTATTTCAACAGGCGGTTGCCAATAGTAAAACACTTTCCGAGAAGCCTGATAACGAAACACTCCTGAAACTCTATTCGCTGTTCAAGCAGGCTACAGAAGGAGATAACAACGAATCCGGTCCTTCCAATGCATTTGATTTTGTGGCTAAGTTTAAACACGAAGCCTGGACAAAATTGAAAGGGCTTTCCAAAGAAGAAGCCATGCAGCAGTACATAGACCTGGTGACCAAACTAAAAGGTTAAACCAACGGAGTTAAATCACTAATTTTTTCCATCGTTTACTCCGGATGTACCAGAAAGAAGGAATGAACATCACCGACCAGTAAATCCATTCACTGGCCCACCCCCAGGTAATGGGCATGTTCAGTCTTTCCAATACAATGTATACATAGATCAGGTAAAACAAGATGGTTGCGGCTTCCGTGTACAGGTTCATTTTCGAATTGCCTGTACCGGTAACTGCGTTTACCCATACCACCGCTACCGACATCATCACCATTGCCACTGATACGATTCGCATGACCGGAATGGCTGCCGTAATAAAGTCTTCTCCCTGTCCGTAAACTCCCAGGAACAGCCTGGGTGAAATATTCAATATCACAAAAACACAGAGCGCAAATCCTACACTCCATTTCAGGATCCGGTGAATCAGGGGAATCACTTCTTCTTTTCTTCCCTGCCCAATTACATTACTGACCATGGTGTTGGTTGTGGCGGCAAACGCCCAGGTGAAACAGCCAAAGAATCCGAACAGGTTCCGCATAGTGTTGGATATCGCCAGGTCCCTGGCGCCATGATGTTCTATCAGGATGTAGAAATACTCCCAACTCATGATGCTGATGGCATGTTGCAGGATCAGCGGGTAGGATTGTGTCAGGATCAGCTTGATGTACTTCCGTTGATAGTCTACTTTTTTAAACAGGTGCAGTTGCTTACTGATTCCGATCATTTTGATTATGCCGAATACGGCAATTAATCCGGCCAGTTCGGCAATGATGGAAGCGTACGCAGCTCCGTTGAAGCCCATTTTCGGCATACCGAGTTTTCCATAAATCAGTCCATAATCCAGTACAATGTTGATGATGGCTTCGGTAGCGGTTCCCACAATCAGGAACCTGCTCTGGTTGGTCCCCACTAATAGCGCATTGCGCATCTGGTAGATATACAATACCGGCAATCCGAGGATGCGGATGGCCAGGAAATCAATGGCTATTTTAATACCGGCAGGATCGTGCAGCGACCAACTGAGTACGGTTGGTGCAATGAACCAGGTGAGCAGAATCCCCATGAGCGCTATTACCAGGGCAATTCTTACGCCATGCCAGAAAAGCACACCAATCTCATCCACTTTATTTTCTCCGGCCCTTCGGGAAATCAATGCCTGCAGTCCATTATTCAACCCGTTTCCAATTACTGCAAAGAGCAAATAATAAACCCCGGTAATACCTGCAATACCCAGTTCCAGTTGCCCCAGGCCTCCCAGAAAAATATTATTGGTGATGAAATTAATCTGCGGAACAATGATGGCAGCAGAAATTGGTAGCGCAATTTTAAGGATTTGCCTGCTGCCGGTTTCTACCTGAAGATTTAGTGGGGGGTGCGAAACACTCATATTGTAAAGTAAAGGTAGTAATTTGGCA
Organism: Sediminibacterium sp.; assembly: GCA_035254545.1. Taxonomy (GTDB): domain Bacteria; phylum Bacteroidota; class Bacteroidia; order Chitinophagales; family Chitinophagaceae; genus Sediminibacterium. The sequence continues at coordinate 14,342 of DATFAP010000046.1, forward strand.
TTTTTTTATATATTATTGCATGTAATTTACAGGAATGGCCAGGAAAAAAATCGGATTATACAGCGAGGGATCCAACCTGAACTACAACCACCAGTTGTATGTGGAATTGGGAAATGAAGAATTGATGTGTTTGGCAAGGAATGAAGATACCGGCGTGGTAGATGCATTTGAACTTTTCAGCCTCGACAAGGGGATCAAAGACGACTGGAACGATATTTTCTATGAAGTAAAATCAGCTTCTCAAATTTTCAATCATACCTTCAAACAGGTTTTCTGTTATTTCAACACGGAGGAGTCGCTGCTGATTCCTGAAAAACTGCTTACCGCTACCTCGGCAGAGGATTATCTCAACCTGGTGTACGGAGAAACCAACCGTCATGAAGTGAAGTATGAAAAATTGCTGGCTACCAAAGTGTTCATTAATGCATACCGGATCCGGAAATCAATCACCGAATTGCTGAACAGGCAATTCATCATTTATCAGCCCGGTCATACTTATTCTACTATTCTCAATGAAGTTATGAGAAGACCAAGGATTGATGAATATTTTATCAAGGTTCAGTTCTATACGCACCATTTTATTATTGCGGTATGGAAAGAGGAACGATTCCAGTTGATTCAGTCGTTCAAATACCATAAGGCGGAAGATGTATTGTATTATATACTGCGCATTACGCAGCAGTTTGATTTTGATCCGGACTTCACCATCCTGGAAATAAGCGGCCTGATAGATCTGGAAGCCAATATTTATTCGCAGCTTTCCAAAATATTCAAGCATGTTAAGCTGGATTCCATTGAACAGCCGACCGGTGTATTCAGGGAATCCCTGTCTGAATATCCGGCGCATTATTTCGCTCCTTTTTATAAACTTACTTTATGAGAATCATATCCGGGAAATGGGGTGGCAGAAAAATCCATCCGCCGGCAAATATGCCTCATACCCGCCCCACAACAGATATTGCCAAGGAGGGGTTGTTCAATATCCTGCAAAACAGGATGAATTTTGAAGGCATCAGCACTCTGGATTTATTTGGTGGAACCGGTTGTATCAGTTATGAACTGGCCTCAAGAGGAGCGGTAGAGCAAACCATTATAGAGAAGGATCCTGTCATGTATGCTTTTATTAAGAAGAATATTGACATGCTGGGGATGGAGCATGTTCAGTTGCTGAAGATGGATGTTTTTGCGTTTTTGCAGAGCTGTACACAGCATTATGATTTCATTTTTGCCGGCCCTCCTTATGCGCTGGGCTCCATTGATGAGTTGCCTAAAATCATTGTATCCAAGGGGCTGATTAATCCCGGTGGTTTTTTTGTACTGGAACATACTCCCCGCAATGCTTATGAAAAATTCCCCGGATTTTCCTTTGTAAGAAACTATGGCACTACCTTATTTTCCTTTTTTAGTCCTAAGAGCTAGGGTGCGGCCCTGCTTCCTGTAAAGAAACAAAGCCATCCCGAAGATGGCTTTGTGAAAAGAATTATTCAAGATGATTGGTAATAATGAGTGGTTATAAATAGTGAAACCATTGCTTGTTCACATCCCATTGTTCCATCTCCTTGCCAACAGCAGTCAGGAAGCTTGCGCCGATGCTACCGTCTACAATACGGTGGTCGTAGCTGAGCGAGAGGTACATCATATGGCGAATGCCGATAGTGTCGCCTTCCGCGGACTCAATCACTACCGCACGTTTTTTGATAGCGCCCACGGCCATAATCGCAACCTGCGGCTGGCTGATAATGGGTGTTCCCATCAAACTGCCGAATGTACCTACATTGGTCAATGTGAAAGTACCTCCGGTAGTATCTTCCGGTTTCAGCCTGCTGTTACGGGCTGCATCTGCAAGACCGTTCACCGCCTTGCTTAATCCTACTATATTTAATTGGTCGGCGCCTTTGATCACAGGTACAATCAGGTTCCCTGTAGATAAAGCAGTGGCCATGCCGATATTGATATCTTTCTTAATGATGATCTGGTCACCGTTCAAAGAGCAGTTGATTAGCGGGAAGCGCTTGATCACTTTGGAAATACACTCCAGGAACATTGGCGTGAATGTGAGTTTGGTGCCTTCACGCTGTTCAAATTCGCGCTTCACTTTCTCTCTCCAAAGCACCATATTGGTTACATCGGCCTCGGTGAAGCTGGTAACATGCGGACTGGTGTGCTTGCTGTCTACCATGTGTTTGGCAATCAGCTTCCGCATTCTGTCCATTTCTATAATCTCGGTATCACCTTTTACCACCACAGAAGCGGGATCGGAGAATTTGCCGGAAGATTGAGCCGGTATAAAAACAGCCTGCTGTGCAGTAGTAATTGTTGTAGAAACCGGTGCCTCAAAGGATGGAGCTATAGGAGCCGGGGCAGGTGTTGCTGTCTGAACAGGCGCTTCTGCAACGGGAGCAGGAACAGGCGGCGTTGCAAATCTTTCCACAGGTGCAATTGGTGCGGGCCTGATTGCATCCACGGGCTGAGCGGGAGCAGCGGGTGTAGCAGGAGCAGGAGCAGGTGTCGGAGCAGGTGTCGGAATCGTAGCCGGAACTGCTGCCTCCTGAACCGGTTGAGGTGCAGGCGCATAATACACCGGCTGTTGGGCTGGTTGTTGTATTGCAGGAATGCGGCCTGCTTTTTTGTCTGCAACGTATTGCAGGATATCTTTTTTGGAAACCCTGCCATCGCTTCCGGTTCCCGGAATTCTTTCCAGTTCACTTAGGCCAACTCCCTCACTGTTGGCAATGTTCAATACAAGCGGAGAATAAAATCTGTTAGAGGCAGGCTTTGCCATTAATTCAACAGCAGGTGCAGCAGGTACATAAGGAATGGCAGCTTCTGCAATGGGTGCCGGGGCAGGAGTTGCTACCGGAGCGGCAGCCTGAACAGGTGCTTCTGCAACAGGTGCCGGTGCCGGTTCCGGCTGTGCAGGGGCGGCGGAAACAACTGGTGCAACTGTGGCAGCGGCTCCACCCGTATTGATCCTGGCAATGACGGTTCCGATCGGAACTACATCGTTTACCTGAAATAAGATTTCCGTAATCACGCCTTCTGCAGTAGATGGTACCTCACTGTCTACCTTATCTGTTGCGATATCCAAAACGGTTTCGTCTAACTTCACGGTATCGCCTACGTTCTTATGCCACTTAAGAATCGTTGCTTCCATTATACTCTCGCCCAATTTGGGCATGATCAATTCAGCTATTGCCATACTGTCTTACTGTTTAGTGGGTAAACTAAAATTCCATCACCCTCAAATAGTAGCATTTTTCATACACAAAGCACTACTAATCAACAAATATACCCTTTAAGGTTATACACTTATTCAACTATTATCCACAATCATATTCCTGAGCATATTCAGGGCGTTGATTGCTGTTAATTCAATATTGCGTTTCCGGTCGAAACGGAACTGGAACGACTTTGAAATTACACGTTCTTTGGCAGCAATGGCCACCCAGACCAGACCTACCGGTTTTTCTGCTGTAGCCCCATCCGGTCCCATGATTCCACTGACTGCAATGGCATAATCGGTCTGCATGGTTTCCCGAACGGCCTTTGCCATTTGCTCCACTGTTTCCTCGCTAACGGCGCCAACTGTGGTGAGGGTTTCATGCGATACCCCCAGCATTCTTTCCTTGATGATATTGGCATAGGAAACAATGGTGCCCGTAAAGAATGCGGAGGAGCCCGGATGAATACTCAGCAGGTGTGCAATATACCCGCCCGTGCAACTCTCTGCGGTGGAAACGGTTTGCTTTCTTTCCTTCAATAATTTCCCTACCGCTACTTCCATGGGGAGATCCTCATCAATTACTAAATGTTCTTTTACCTTAATTTTCAATAAGTTAAAAAGGTTTTCTAATTCTTTATTTAAAGTTCCTTGTTCCAGTCCCCAACTGCTTAAGCGCAGTCTTACCATTCCAAAATTGGGCAGGTAAGCCAGTTTTACGTGTGCAGGGAGGGAGATCTCAAATTCCTGGATGAGATCGGCCAGGAAAGATTCCCCAATGCCGGCTGTCAGCAGGGTTCTGTGTTCAATAAAACCGGTATTGTACAATTCCGGGATCATGGGCAGCACATGGTGGGTCATGATCCATTTCATTTCGTGCGGAACTCCGGGCATGGCTACAAAAATCTTTCCGTCTCTCCTGAACAACATGCCCGGTGCGGTTCCCCGCTCGTTTTTTAATACCGTGCAGGTATCGGGCACTTCGGCCTGTTTCGCATTGCGCTCAATCATCGGGCGTTTTAATACCTGCTCAAACAGATGGGTCAAATGTTCCAGGGTTGGCTGATCCACCACCATTTTTCCATTGAAGTATTCGCAGAGCAGCGGCTTGGTAATATCGTCGGCGGTAGGACCGAGGCCTCCGGTGATCAGGATGATATCTGCTTTTTTGCTTTCCTCATCCAGGGCTTCCCAGATGTCTTGCCATACGTCGCCTACTGCAACCCGGTGTTTTACTGCTACGCCGATTTTATTCAATTCCTGCGCAATCCAGCTACTATTAGTATCCACTACCTGGCCAATCAATAATTCATCTCCGATCGTGATGATCGTTGCATACACTTTACTCATACGGTTTCGTTGTTTCCCCCTGTAAAAAAGGGCGCTAATGTGTTTTTCAGGTCCTGCGGCATAACCGTTTTTTTACCCGTTTGGGTGTCTATAAAAAACAAAGTTACCTTTCCCGTAGTGAGCAATTTGTCATTTTCATTGAAAACTTCGTGATGAAAAACGATTTCATGTTCCAGGGGAAGCTCCCTTAGTACGGTTTTAATGGTTATCAGGTCGTCGTAATGTGCCGGTCTTAAATACCTTGTTTCCATGTGCACCACCGGCATACGCACGCCCATTTCTTCCATTTCCTTATAGGTAAAACCCAGTGCCCTGATGCTTTCTGCACGGCCTACTTCAAAGTATTGCGCATAGTTTCCATAATAAACGATATTCATCTGATCCGTTTCTGCATACCTGACCCTTACTGTTGTATTGTGTTCGTACATGACTCCAATTTGTTGACAAACTTACGACCTTCTCCTCTTTTTCCACATATGCAGGCTTAACAATCCCTTACAAATCCGTCGGGTTATCTTTAACAAGCCTTTGAGTTTTAGTTCGGACAAATAAAAAAAACTTTGCCCATCTTATCCTTGCTCTATGTACAGAATTGCATTTATCCTTATCGCCGCTTCTTTGTTATTGGTTTATCAGCCGGTAGCTGCACAGCTTACGCAAACGAATATTGAACCGGATGCCGCTTTTAAACAGGCAAAGCTTTTATACCAGCAGGAACAATACAGCCTGGCATATCCGTTGTTTAAAACCATGTACAGTAACGGCATACAGAACAGCAATATGCCTGTGCAGGTTCAAACGGAAACCCGTTTCTACTATATTATCTGCGGGCTGCAATTAAATGAACCTAATGCGGAGGCCCTGGCCAGGGAGTTTATTGAGCTGGAGCCGGATATTGCGCATGAGCAGATCATCGGTTTTTACCTGGGAGAATACTATTACCGGAGAAAGGATTACGGAAACGCGCTGGAATTTTACGGTAAATCCAATATTGCCAACCTGAACAACAGACAGATTGCCGAAATGAAATTTCACCAGGGCTATGCCTATTTTGTGTTACAGCAATTTGATAAGGCCATGCCGTTGTTTAACAGCATCCGTCAGCTTCCTAAGGATCCCAATTATTTTGATGCCAACTATTACTATGGATTTCTCCTGTTTGGTGAGAAAAAATATGCAGAGGCTATTCCCTGCTTCCTGATTGCAGAGAAGGAGCCGGCTTACCAGGAAGTAGTTCCTTTTTACCTGGCCGAGCTCTATTACTTTAACGGAGACAGAGACAAAGCGTTGTCTTATGGGGAAACGGCACTGCAGAAAGGAGGGCAGTACTATGATCTGCAACTGAAACAACTGGTGGGCCATATCTGGTTTGAGAAAAGAAAATTTGATAAAGCCCTTCCATACCTGGAACAGTTTGCAACAGGTATGGATAAGATACGAAGGGAAGACCTTTATGAATTATCTTATTGCTATTATGAGGCAAAGAACTGGAAGAAATCCATTGAAGGGTTCAAACAGATCGGCGGAGCCGCCGATTCCCTGGCGCAGAACAGCATGTATCTGCTGGCAGATACCTACCTGAAAGTAAATGACCGGCAGAATGCCCGGAACGCTTTTCAGTTCTGCGCAGCCAACAACAGCAATCCTTCCCAGAAACAGGTTTCCTCTTTTCATTACGCCAAGCTTTCTTATGATCTGGGTTATTATGGTATCGCTGCGGATAGCCTTCGTTCTTTCGTTGCAGCCTATCCGTCATCGGTGTATCGGCCCGAAGCAAATGAGTTGCTCATTAGTACGCTGGCGCACACCAGCAATTACAAAGACGGACTGGCTTTGTATGAACAATTGCCCAACCGATCTGACAATGCAGTCCGCATTTATCCGGCACTCTTGTACGGAAGAGCGGTGGAATTGATCAACGACCACCAGACTGCGGCGGCTGAACAGTTACTGGATCAACTCCTGACCGTATCTTACAATACCGCCATTCTGCCCATGGCCAATTTCTGGAAGGGAGAACTGGCTTACAGGGCAGGCAAGACCGACCTGGCCATTAGCTATCTGCAAAATTATCTGAAGAATCCTTCCCGTAACGGGGAGGTGAATTCTACCAATGCCCGCTATAACCTGGCGTACTGTTACCTGAAAAAAGAGAACTACCGGCAGGCCCGCGAACAGTTTGAAATGGTGAGCAAATCCTTTGGCAATGCTTCCGATGATGTGGTGAAAGATGCCTACCTGCGAAGAGCCGATTGCCATTTTATGGCCAGGGAGTACAAACAGGCCCTGAATATGTATGAGCAGGTTATTCTCTCCGCATGGCCCGCGGCAGATTATGCCATTTACCAGAAAGCCATTATTGCGGGGGCGCAGAACAGGCAGAATGAGAAGCTGCAGTTGCTGACATCCATAGAGCGGCAATATCCCAAATCGTTATTACTGCCTGGGGCGCAGATGGAAATTGCCAATACCTACCTGGCCGACGAAGCGTTTGATAAGGCTGTTTTGCCATTGCACCAGATCATTGATAATGATGCGGCGGCTGCCATTCACCCGCAGGCTTATTTGAAGCTGGGAATTGCCCAGTTCAATCTCAACAAGAACGATGCGGCGCTGGATCAGTTCAAATTCCTGGTTTCCAAATTCCCGAACAGCCCGGAAACGGAAGCGGCTGTGGATTATATCCGCAACATTTTCATTGAAAAACAACAACCCTCCGAATACATTGGTTTCATGCAGGCCAACGGAAAGCAGGTTACTGCAACCGAGGCAGACTCGCTTACGTATCGCGCTGCTATGATTCGTTACGAAGCAAAAGACAATGCCGGCGCTCAATCCGGCTTTACCGAATACCTGCTGAAATTTCCGGAAGGCCGTTATGCGCTGGAAAGCAATTATTTCCTCGCAGAGATCAATGTGGTACTAAATAATGCAGCGGACGCCCTGCCGTTCTATACAAGAGTAGCTGCGCGCTCTCCCAATATATATGCAGAGAGAAGTGCGTTGCAGGCAGCCCGTATTTTATATTTTGATCAGAAGAATTATGCTGAAGCCTCCCGCTATTTTGCCTTACTGAAAAAAATCACCCTTCAGCAGGAGAACAGGCTGGAGGCCATGCGCGGGTTATTGCGTTGTCAGTTCAGACTGCAGGAATGGAAGGATGCCGCCCCCAATGCGGCTGAATTGCTGGAACAGAAAGGCATTGCTGCCGACGATCGTTTGATGGCGGGTTTCTCCATTGCCCGGAACGAACAGTTGAACAATCGTCCGGAGCAGGCCATCAAACTTTACCAGTCGTTACTAACGCAGGGCAAGTCGGAGATTACTGCCGAAGCACAGTACCGGGTAGCGGAATTATTGCTGCAACTGAATAAACTGAACGAAGCGGAGAAAGCCGGTTTTGAAGTGATTAAAAAATTTGGCTCTTATGATTTCTGGGTAACCCGCAGTTATATCCTGATCGGAGACGTGTATTTTAAGCAGAACGACCTTTTCAACGCGGAAGCCACTTACAAAAGTGTTGCCGATAATGCCACTATACCGGAGCTGCAAAAAGAAGCTGCCGATAAACTGGCCCGGGTGATTGCCCTAAACAACAAAAACAATAAAGTAGACTAGTTAAAGCCGATATACCATGATGAGAAGGATAAAAATATTGTTGGTACTGTTGCTGCTGATTGGCATGAGCGCAGAAATAACTGCCCAGCCTTCCAAAGGCAGGAAGAAATCAGGCACTCAGGGTACTGTAAATAAAAAGAAGACTACCGCTAAAAAGAAGAAGCCTGTAAAAGCGGCTGCGAAAAAGAAAAAAGGCAAAGCCCGTAAATCCACTGTTTCGCCAACAACACGCGCTTCACAAACTGGCCACCGCAACGCTGCGCCGATTGTGGCCGCTGAATCCGGTAGCAACTTCAGCAGGGAAGGACTCCAGGATACTTCAGGGGCCAGGATGGTTGTGATTACTTCTGCGTTTAAACCTTCCCTTCAATCTGCTGCTAAAATTAATTTTACAGCGGCAACCGCTGTGGCGGATACCGCAAAGCTTCCGTTGATCTATAAAGTGCCTGCTTATAACCTGTTTTTTAATTATCAGCCCATTGCCATTCAACCGCTTGCACTTCCCACAGATTCGGGGTGGGTCTGGCAAAACAGACACCGGGTTAAAATTGGCGCCGGTAATTTAAGTACCGTATTTGCTGAAGGCAGATTTTCATTTGGAGATGGGAAGAAGTCTGTTACGCAGCTCCGGGCCGATTTTATTACGTCCAAAGGCAAGCTCTTTGCACAGCAATACAGCAAATTCGGGATTGATGTTCAATCTATCATCAATACCACTCAAAATCTGGAATGGACTACCCATGCTTTTTTCAATTCCACAACCCAATATAAATATGGCTATCAGCCCTCTACGTTAACGTATACCAAGGACGAACTGAAATTGATTTATAATACCGTAGCCCTGGAAGCCGGGTTACAAAATAAAGTGAAGAATGATGCCGGAGTGAATTACCATCCCATGCTTAGTTATTACCGGTTTACCGATAACAACAGCGGTGCGGAGAATAACCTGATTTTTACAGCGCCCATTGAAAAATCATTGGGCAAAATGCTGTCGGTTCAGCTCGGGTTTACCGCAGATATTGCCAAAACAAATTTGCAGGGTAACAGTATATCGAATAACCTGCTTCATATTAACCCGGCCGTGGCTTTTACCACACCCAATTTCAGGTTGCATATTGGCCTTCAGCCTTCCTGGGACAACAGCCGGTATTCTATGCTTCCTGATATTACTGCAGAAGCAAGACTTCCGGAAACCCATCTTTCCCTGGAAGCAGGATGGAAAGGGTATTTCAACAAGAACAGTTACCGTTCTCTGGCAGGATTCAATCCATGGATTAGTGGTGTGACCAGCATACTCAATACCCGAATAAGAGAGCAATTTGCCGGCATCAAAGGAACAGTGGGGAATCATATTTCTTTTAACGGACGCGTATCATTGATACGGTTAAACAATCAGCCTGTATTTATCAACGACGGGCCGGACGGTAAAATATTTTTGCCGGTATTTGAGCCCGAAATGGACCTGTTCAGGATTCACGGAGAACTGAACTATACGGTACAGGAATCTTTTTCGCTGATGGCTGCCACCACGTTTTCGCGGTACAGCGGCCTTGCGGTGAATGCGGATGCATGGGGGCTGATTCCTTTTGAGGTAACCGGCACTGCTTTATGGAAACCATTGAAAGACCTGCAGGTAAAAGCAGATCTTTTTTACCGGGATGGCAGCAGGTACAAAACCTCTGGTGGTTTTCCGTTGACAGGTAAACTGGGCGCCGGCACCGATCTCAATCTGGGAGCAGAATTTGGGGTTGCCAAACAACTGAACGTTTGGCTGCAGATGAATAATTTATTCAATAATACTTACCAGCGCTGGTTCCAGTATCCGGTATTTGGTTTTAATGTTATGGCAGGAGTTGTATATTCGTTCCAGTAAATTAAGCAGTTCATGAATCAATACCTCCATAAATACCTGGTACTCAATCAAAAATTGAGCATACCTGATGTAGGTAATCTCACCATAGAACCCGGTGGGGCGCAACTGGATGTAAACAATGGGTTATTGTTTGCTCCTGCACCTGCGCTTCGTTTTAAACAGGAACCCACCACTACGGCCGATAAATTTTTTTACGATTTCCTGGCGCAGGAAATGGGCGTGGATGAGGTAGTGGCGATCAGAAGTTTTCACGATTATCTCTATACACTCAAATCTACTTTAAATACCCCCCAGGGTACCCATATACCCGGAATAGGACATCTGCGTAAAGAAAACAACGGATATATTTTGTTCTCTCCTGAAAAAAACCTGAATGAATTAATGCCCCAGGTTAAACTGAATCCATCGTATCAGTTGCCCCAAAAAGAAGCGGCGGCAGTTCCGGAAGAAGAGGAAGAGCGTGAGTTGACAGAGCAGGAGGAAGAAGATATCCGCGAACTGCTGGGGCAGGAATCGCAGGAGGGTAAGGCCGACTACTGGTGGGTATATGCCATTATTTTATTGCTGATCGGTATTGGTGCATTGTTATTCTATTACGTTTAGGTTTTATTGTACAACCATTATTTGAATGTCTTCATTAATTCATCGTACTCATTGCCCTGCCTGTTCTTCGGAGGCCATTCATCCTTCGCTGACTGCGGTTGATTATACAGTCAGCAGGGAAAGTTTTGCTATCTGGCATTGTGATACCTGCTCCCTGCGTTTTACGCAGGATGTACCTGACATGGAAGGTATTGGTCCTTATTATCGATCGGACAGTTATGTATCGCACAGTGATACCAAAGAAGGACTGATCAACAAACTGTATCATCTTGTAAGAAATTATACCCTGGGTCAGAAATGTAAACTGGTCAGAAAAATGACCGGCCTGTTTTCCGGCCGCTTATTGGATATCGGTGCCGGCACCGGCGCATTCAGTAATACCATGCAGTTGAAAGGTTGGCAGGTGAAAGGACTGGAGCCGGACGGTACTGCAAGAGCTCAGGCAGAGAAAAATTATGGCCTTGAACTGCTGACTCCGCATGCCATTCACCAGCTCGAGGCCGGAAGTTTTGATGCCATCACTTTATGGCATGTACTGGAACATGTACACGACCTGGATGGATACTGGAATCATTTTAAACGATTGCTGAATAAGAACGGACAGTTGATCATAGCTGTTCCCAATTATACTTCTGCTGATGCCAGGCATTATGGACCGTATTGGGCCGCTTATGATGTGCCAAGACATCTTTACCATTTTTCTCCGGCTGCGATGGAGGAACTGGGCCGGAAATACGGGTTTGAATTAAAAGCCACATTGCCCATGTGGTTTGACTCCTTCTATGTATCCATGCTGAGCGAACAATATAAAAACGGGAAATCTGCGCTGCTGGCTGCCTGCTGGCAGGGGCTTTTATCCAATCTGAAAACCCTGTTCAACCAGAACAAATGCAGCTCCGTTATTTATGTGTTCCGCAAGGGAAGTATGGTTAATTCAATTTGATCTCGTAAAGCGCCGGCCATCTTTTCCCTGTGATATAGAAGCTTTTCCGGGCTGCATCGTAGGCAATTCCGTTCAGTACATCTTTGTTGGGATAAATGGGCTGATTGGTTTTTTGCAGCAGATCGGTAAAATCCATTCTTCCGGTTACGGAGCCGGTTGCCGGATTGATCTTTACAATTAAATCGGTATTGTAAATGTTGGCATAGATGGACCCATCCACAAACTCCAGTTCGTTGAGGTTGCTCACATAGCCGTTGTTGTCCGATACACCAAGGGTTCTTTCCACCTTAAAGGTTTCGGGGTTTACATAGTACAGGTTACTTCCGCCGGTACTGATGATCAGTTGTTTGCCATCGGTGGTAAGGCCCCAGCCTTCATAGGTCCAATCAAATTCCTTTACTTTTTTGAAGCTGGCTGCATCATATACAAATACTTTGTGCTCCTGCCAGGTGAGCTGGTATATTTTATTGTTCAGCAGGGTAATGCCTTCTCCAAAATATTGATCGCCGATGGTTACTTTATTTTCAGCTTTGCCGCTGGCTGGATCAATGGTAAGAATCTTTCCTTCTCCATACCAGCCGGTTCCTTCGTAAAGTGCATTGTTGTGCCAGAACAGGCCTTGTGTATAAGAAGACGTGTCGTGCGGAAATACTTTCACAATGGTATAATTGATTACGGCAGGAGCCTGTATGGCCTGGTTGATCACAGGTTCATTCGCTTCATTGGAATGCTCTTTACAACTGCTGAAGAGGAGTGTACCCAGCAGCAATAATCCGGCAGTTTTTTTCATAACTAATTGTTGCAATAAAAGTAGGAAAGAATTGGTCATGTTTTTTCAATCATCCTGAGACTAACATTTCTGTAACGGTTTCGGCAATCACCGGGGTTAGCGCTACCCCCATTCCGTTGCAGGCAATCGCCGCAATTACATTGGCCGAAACAGACTGGCAAAGCGGATGCTTGTTGGGCGTGAATCCCATAATGCCACTCCAGCTTTGAACAATTTCAAGGGGCTGGCCGGTATCCAGGTGCTGCTGCAGGAACCGGAGCAGGATATCCCGGATAAAGTCGGAACCTTCCAGGCCCGTGGTGCGTTCGCTGTTGAAGTCGCTGTTCCTGGCACCGCCCAACAGGATCTGGTTGCCGATATTTCTCCAATAATAAAAACCTTCGTCAAAATGGAATGTGCCCTTTGTTTTCAAGCCGGCAATAGGAGCAGTGAGTATGATCTGTCCTCTGGCCGGTTCAATATTTAATTCCGGTAACAGCGTGCCGGTAAACCCGTTGGTGCAAACCACCAGTTGGTTTGCCCTGAGTGATACAGGGTGATTGGTGTTGAGTTCAATTCCGTTACCGGTTTCTACCCAGCCTGAAACGTTGATGCCATTCAGGATTCTTACTCCTTTTTGAAGCGCAATGCGGGTGAGGCCATTGACCAGTTTGCCACTGTGGATGCCGGCTTCCAGGGGATTGAATATCAACTGGTCAAAATCCTTTAATCCAATAGCAGCTAATTGGTTTGTAGCATTGAGAAAGCTGTGTTCAGTTCCGGTGATGGGTTTCAGTAAACCATTGAGGTAATGAATCTGGCTATCCAGCAGACCGGCCCCTGCATAATTTCTCAGTGGTTCGTACCCGCCACAGGGATCCAGCGCTATTGCATCTTCGGAGAGATAAGCTTTGATTTTTTGGATGCCTTTGTAACGCATTTCAACAATCCGCAACATGGCATCGGTTCCCATTTTGGATTCATCAGACAGCAATTCAGTTAAGCTGCCGAAACAGGCAAAGCCCGCATTCCGGGTGGATGCACCGAGTGGTGAGCTGTGCCGTTCTACGATCGTTACCGAAAGGGAAGGGGCTTTCTGCAGCAATTCAATGGCTGTCCACAAGCCCATGAGTCCGCCTCCAATGATGATTACATCGCTGTGGGCATAATAGGTTTCCTGTTCCCAGAGAGAGGGCAGACTCATATATTGTTATTATACGTTGAAGCGGAAGTGCATGATATCCCCGTCTTTCACTACATATTCCTTACCCTCAATGCGCAAACGTCCATTTTCCCTGCAGGCTGCTTCGCTGCCGTATTTGATGAAATCTTCGTAAGCAATCACTTCTGCTTTGATGAATCCTTTTTCAAAATCGGTATGAATTACACTGGCGGCCTGCGGGGCTTTCCATCCCTTATGAATGGTCCAGGCTCTTACTTCCTGAACGCCCGCGGTAAAATAGGTGTCCAGGTTCAGTAATTTATAAGCAGTCCGGATTAACCGGTTCAGGGCGGGTTCCGTCATTTTGTATTCTTCCATGAACATCTGCTTGTCTTCTGGATTGTCCATTTCTGCAATCTGCGCTTCAATATTGTTGCACATCACAATCACTTCTGCCCCTTCTGCTTCCGCCACCGCTTTCAGCTTGTCTGAAAACGCATTGCCGGTGTGCATAGACGCTTCATCTACATTGGCTACATATAATACGGGTTTGTCTGTAAGGAGGAACAGGTCTGCAATGGCAGCATTGTCTTCCTTGCTCAATCCCATAGAATGAATACTTTTTCCTGCCTCCAGGTTCGCTTTGCATTTACTGAGGATTTCAAACTCGGCTTTGGCCTTGGTATCACTGCCTACACGGGCCATTTTTTCTACCCGCTGCATTTTTCTTTCCACACTGTCCAGGTCTTTCAGTTGCAGCTCGGTTTCAATGATTTCCTTATCGCCAATCGGGTTGATAGCGCCTTCTTCGCGCAGCACATTCTCGTCTTCAAAACAACGGATCACATGTATAATGGCGTCAACCTCCTTGATATTTCCGAGGAATTTATTTCCCAGGCCTTCTCCTTTGCTGGCGCCTTTTACAAGGCCTGCAATGTCCACAATCTCAATCTGGGTAGGAACCGTCCTTACCGGCAATACCAGTTCAGCCAGTTTGTCCATACGGGTATCGGGTACATCTACCAGGCCCACATTGGGTTCGATGGTACAAAAACGATAGTTGCTTGCCTGCGCTTTTGCACTGTTACTGACTGCGTTGAACAAGGTTGATTTTCCAACATTGGGTAACCCCACTATACCTGCTTGTAAAGCCATTTTCTGCTCTTTTAAATTTTGAGGGGGCAAAGGTACGAAATCCGCTTGGTAAATTAGGGCAATCGCTTACCTTAGACGCATGGCACTGAACTATGTATGGATCCTGTTCTTTATCATTGGGCTGGTGATCGCTTTGATCAAACTCATTGTATTCCAGGACTATGAAATCTTCCGCAAACTGGTAGAAGGCATTTTTGATGCTTCCAAATCTTCTGTAATGGACATTGCGCTGCCGCTTACGGGTGTGATGGTCTTCTTTATGGGGCTGATGAATATCGGTGAAAAGGCCGGTGCCATCAATTTCCTCGCAAGAATCCTGAATCCGTTCATGAAGCGCTTGTTTCCGGAAGTGCCCGATCAGCATCCTGCCATGGGGCAGATGGTGATGAATTTCAGCGCCAATATGCTGGGGCTCGACAATGCGGCAACCCCCTTCGGGTTGAAGGCCATGGAAAGTTTACAAACGCTGAATCCGCAAAAAGAAACCGCTTCCAACGCACAGATCATGTTCCTGGTGTTGCATACCAGTGGGCTTACCCTCATTCCTTTATCGATCATTGCATACAGGGCAGGAGCGGGCAGTACCAATCCTACCAGTGTATTTGTACCGCTGATGCTGGCCACTTCGGTAGCTACCATTGCCAGTATTGTTATCACCGGTTTATACCAACGGTTGAAATTTGACCGGGTGCTAATTGCCTGGATCGGAACCATTGCAACCGGAATCTTTTTATTTGCCTGGTTCATACAGGGGCTGCCTTCCCAGAAAGATATCCCTGTTCCCACATTACTGACCAAAGAAACCTTCAGCAATGTGCTGGGCAATATTATCCTCTTCCTGATCATCTGTACATTTA
Source organism: Sediminibacterium sp. (assembly GCA_035254545.1). Lineage (GTDB taxonomy): Bacteria > Bacteroidota > Bacteroidia > Chitinophagales > Chitinophagaceae > Sediminibacterium. The sequence continues at coordinate 29,895 of DATFAP010000046.1, forward strand.
TCATTGGCGGCTTTCTTAAAAAAATCAACGTATTTGATGCCTTTATTGATGGCGCCAAACAGGGATGGGAGGTGATTCTCAAAGTAATTCCCTACCTGGTGGGGATGCTGGTTTCCATTCGGGTGTTCCGGGAAAGCGGTGCACTGGATGCCATCATCAACGGCATCACCTGGTGCTTTACCGTTGTGGGTTCCACCGGAGAATTTGTACCGGCCCTTCCCGTTGCCATCATGCGCCCGTTCAGTGGCGGCGGTGCCAGGGGACTGATGCTGGATATCTTCAAAACACATGGCCCGGATAGTTTCATCGGGCAGTTGGCCAGTACCTTCCAGGGAAGTGCGGATACCACTTTCTACATTATTGCCCTGTACTTTGGCAGCGTGGGTATCAAGCGGGTGCGTTATGCCATCTGGGCCGGTATGCTGGCCGATCTGATTGGCGTAATAGCTGCGATTGGGATTGCGTATATCTTCTTTAAATAAAATCTTGTTTCAGTAAAATATACGGGCGGTATTGTCCGCCGCCGCCCCTGTAAGAACCACCGGTTTTTGCAGGTATAAAGAAGATTATTTTGCTTCGGCCAGTTCCATCACAATATCCCATTCTTCGGGGGTAACAGGCTGTACAGAGAGCCTGCCTAAGCGTACCAGCGCCATATTGGCCAGGCGCTTGTCTGCTTTTACTGTTGCGAGTGAAACCGGTTTCTTTAATTTTTTATGTGGCTTGAAATCCACCACCACCCATGCCGGATCATCTGTGGTAGGATCCTGGTAAAATTCTTTCGCCACTTTTGCAATCCCCACAATTTCCATTCCCTCATTGCTGTGGTACCAGAAGGCCAGATCACCCTTCTTCATGGCTTTTAAATTGTTGCGGGCCTGGTAGTTTCTTACACCGTCCCAGAACGTTTGTTTGTCTTTTTCAAACTGTTCCCAACTGTACTTGAATGGTTCGGATTTAATGAGCCAATATTGCATACACGTTTCAATTAACCGGTGAAATATTACAATTCCCTTTCTTCAAATTCAATACCTTCTTCGGCCAGTGCCTTCAGTACGGGTTTGTAAATATCCGCCAGGATGGGGATATGCAAACCACGCAGGGTGATCTTGTTTTCCAGCAGGAGCGTGGCTGCGATGCCTAATGGCAGGCCCACTGTTTTGGCCATTGCCGTACGAAGTTCATCATCTCCCTTTACAATCAGCGCGCTTTCCGTATTGTGCGTTTTTCCGTTCAGGGTGTATTCAATTTCATGCAGCATCACAATCAGGTCTTTATCTCCTTTTGCCAGTTTCCATTTTTCCTCTATCAATTGCTGGAGGATGGCGGAAACAGGTTGCTGTCCTTTGTTGATGAGCTGAGGATCATTGAGTCCGAGGAATTCGAACTGCTGTTTCAGTAAAGGAGTGTCCAGTACAACATTGTTACTGCTCAGGTGGTTCTTTAAAAAATCAGCATAACTGAGCCCGTCTGTATCAATGAGCGCTTCATCGGAAGTAAGTCCTGCTTCAATCACTTTCTGCCAGCCGGTGCAGTAATCGGGGTAACGCAGTGTGGTGCGTACAAAGGTGGAGGATTCGTTTAATCCATACACGGGTATGTAGCTCAGCGAATCGCGGTTGGGATAGAAGGCCAGCGGCCCCAGTCCTTTGATATCTACAGTGCCACAATTGCGGAACATCCTGAGGTAATCTATTTCGCGGGTAGCGTTGTTCTCTTTGTAAATGGCCCCTGCTTTTCCGGCTGTAACCACATTACGCGGGTTCCAACTGATCTTATAATGCCAGGGATTGTTGTCGCTTTCGGGTGCGACCAGTCCGCCGCAATGAGATTTAAACGTAGTGATTTTTCCGCCCTGCCGGTGAATGTGATCAATCATTTTCATGGCACTCATATGATCTATTCCGGGATCCAGTCCCATCTCACCTAAAAACAGCAAGCCGGCATCGGCTATTTCCTTTTCCAGTTCGCGGATCGAGGGATCTATATAAGAGGCGGTAAGCAGGTGTTTTTTTAATAATAAACAGTCTTTGGCCACCAGGTGGTGCAAGGCAGGAGGCATCATGGAAATAACTACGTCGGCCTCCGTAATCAGGGCCTTTCTTGCAGCGTCATCCGTAAGCTGAACAGCTTTTGCCTGTAATGTTTCAAAACCGCGGGTTTTAGCTTCAATGGCTTCCTGGTTCATGTCGGCAACGGTGCAGATCCACTGATTCCTGCGGGTGGTTCTGCCCAAAAATTCAATCAGAACAGTTGCAGATTTGCCTGCTCCAAAAAGTAAAATATGTTTTGTAGTACTCATATAAAAAGGATGGTTCGGCCAGTATAAAAAAATAAATATAGAACAATTGGCGCTAATAGGTGAAAATCAACCCATTAGGCATGTTCACAACTGTGGATAAAACCCGTAAAAAACCTTGATTTTAAAGGGCTTTCAACCATTAAAAAAGCTATCTTCGCCAACCTACATTAAGCGGGAATTTCACCGCTTAAAGAACTTAATTCAGAACGATAAAGATACATGGAAGAGAATCTATTGCCGGAACAAACGAGCGACAACGATCGTATCATACAGGTGAATATAGAGGAGCAGATGAAAACGGCCTATATCGACTATTCAATGTCGGTAATTGTGGGTCGTGCCCTGCCCGATGTGCGGGATGGTTTTAAACCGGTACACCGCCGCGTGTTGTATGCCATGAACGAACTGGGCAACAACAGCAACAAGCCTTTTAAAAAATCCGCCCGTATTGTGGGTGAGGTAATGGGTAAGTATCACCCGCATGGTGACAGCGCCATTTACGACACCCTGGTGCGTATGGCCCAGGAGTGGACCCTGCGTTACACATTGGTAGACCGTCAGGGTAACTTTGGTAACCAGGATGGGGATCCGCCGGCTGCCATGCGTTATACCGAAGCAAGATTACAGCGCCTGGCAGAATCCATGCTCGATGATATTGAAAAAGAAACCGTAGACTTTCAGTTGAACTTTGATGATTCGCTGGAGGAGCCGACTGTTTTGCCTACCCGTATTCCGCAGTTGCTGATCAATGGTTCTTCCGGCATTGCAGTGGGAATGGCCACCAATATGATGCCGCATAACCTGAACGAAGTGATTGATGGCTGTGTGGCTTATGTGGAAAACAGGGATATAGCTATTGAAGAGCTGATGAATTATGTGAAGGCGCCCGACTTCCCAACCGGAGGTGTGATTTACGGAATGGAAGGAGTACGCCAGGCATTACTGACCGGAAGAGGCCGTGTGGTGGTGAGAGGCAAGTGTACTGTGGAAACCAAACCCAACGGCAGAGAAATGATTGTGATCACCGAGGTGCCTTACCAGGTGAGCAGGGATACACTGACCGACAGAATCGGTCAGCTTGCTATTGACAAAGTGGTGGATGGTATTTCAGATGTGGGTAACCAGAGTAACAAGGATGGTACCCGTATTGTGGTTGAACTGAAGAAGGACGCTGTTGCACAGGTGGTGATTAACCAGTTGTACAAGTACACGGAATTACAGACCAGTTATGGTGTGAACAATGTGGCACTGAGCAAAGGCCGCCCCAGAATCATGAATCTCCGCGATCTGATCAGTGAGTTCATCGAATTCCGGATGGAAGTGGTGATCCGCAGAGCTAAATTTGAACTGCGCAAGGCCGAAGAGCGTGCCCATATTCTGGAAGGATATCTCAAAGCGCTGGATCACCTGGACGAAGTAATTCGCCTGATCCGCGCCAGCAGAACACCGGATGAAGCCAAAGAAAGCCTGATTCGGAAAAGTAAGGAAGAAAAATGGTACCTCAACCAGGCCATGTTTGCCGATATTACAGACGATCTGTACAAGCAGGAAGAAGGTTTGTCCGAAGCGCAGGCCAAAGCCATCCTGGAGTTGCGTTTGCAGCGTTTAACCGGAATGGAGCGCGACAAGATTGTGGATGAGTTCAACGAGCTGATGAAAACCATCAAAGGACTCAGGGCTTTACTGGCGAGCGAACAATTGCGTTACGACCTGATCAAAACCGAATTACTGGAAATCAAAGCCAAATTCGGCGACGAACGCAAGAGTGAAATTCAGTACCTCGCAGATGAGATGCGCATTGAAGACCTGATTGAAGATGAAGACGTGGTAATCACCATTTCTCATTTAGGCTATATCAAGCGGACATCCGCTACAGAATACCGTCAGCAGAAAAGAGGCGGTCGCGGAGCGGTTGGATCCAAAACCCGTGAGGAAGATTTTGTTGAACACCTTTTTGTGGCATCAACCCACGATACCATTCTCTTCTTTACCGAGAAAGGACGTTGTTACTGGATGCGTGTATATGAAATTCCGGAAGGAGAGAAGCAAAGTAAGGGCAGGGCTATTCAGAACCTGATCCAGTTACCGGGAGATGATAAGGTAAAGGCTATCCTGAACGTGAAAAAGATCGATGACAAGGATTTTGTTCAGAGCCATTATATTGTTTTATGTACCAAAAAAGGAATCATCAAAAAAACATCCCTGGAAGATTTCAGCAGACCCAGAGCCAATGGGGTGAATGCCATCACTATTGTGGAAGGGGATGAATTGCTCGAAGCCAGGATGACCGATGGAAGCAGCGAGATCATGATGGCGGTGAAAAGTGGCCGGGCCATCCGTTTCCCTGAAGAAAAAGTTCGTCCTACCGGAAGAGGAGCAATCGGTGTTGCGGGTATAGAAGTGGACGATCATACAGATGAAGTGGTTGGCATGATATGTGTAAATAAAGATGATACGGAACATACGGTGCTGGTAGTGAGTGAGAAAGGATTTGGAAAGAGAACGGCGATTGAAGATTACCGGATTACGAACAGGGGAGGAAAAGGCGTTAAAACCATTAACGTAACGGAGAAAACCGGTAAGCTGGTAGGCATCCTGTATGTGAAGGAAGTAGAGGACCTGATTATTACCTGTAAGTCTGGTATTACCATCCGGACCGGTATTGTTGATATCCGCGAAGCAGGGCGGGCAACGCAGGGTGTTAAACTGATTCGTCTGGATGATACAGATGAAATAGCTGCTATCTCTCAAATAGAGGAGCAGACGGAGGAGCAGGAAGTACCCGCGGCAGAAGGTACGGACATCCCGGCTGCAGAAAGCACGGAGGCGTCCGGGGAAGATGTCAACGGCAATCCCGAATCGACCGACAATACTGCGGCTTCCATGGATGCAGGTGAACCAATTAATTAAACAACTTTAAAAGACCCCATATGAAGTATTTTTTCTCCGTTCTTTTCAGCATTGTATTATTAAATGTTGCGATTGCGCAGGATTATAAGAAAGTGCAAACAATGGTACTGCTCGGTAAAACCGAAGAGGCCAAAACTGAAATCGACAAACTTTCTGTAGATGCCAAAGCCCAGAATAAACCGGAAACCTGGTACTGGAAATCCAAGGTATACGCTTCCATCTTTAAGAATGAAACATTAAAAACCAAGTATCCTGATATTGCCAGGCAGGCAGATGAGGCATTCAAAAAATACATTGAAATTGACCCTGCTTTTGCCCAGGTAAAAGAAAAAGGAGCGGAAGGATTTTTTGATATGTATTCCACTTCTTTTAATACCGGTCTGAACGATTTCAAAACAAAAACCTGGCCTGCTGCTGCACTCGATTTTGAAACAGCTACCTATTACAGCGATTTCATCTTCAGGAACAAATGGGCTAACTCAACCGCTGCATTTGATACCACATCCATTCTTTATGCGGCTTATGCCAATCAGAATGCCCAAAAAATGGATCAGGCGGCAAAATACTACTCCCGTTTGGCAGAAGCGAAAGTAACCGGAGAAAACTTCCAGGATATTTATAAGTTCATGGCCGATTTCAACATCAAGAAAAAGGATAAAGCCGCTTTTGATCATTTTGTAGCATTGGGCCGCGAAGTGTATCCGAAGGAAAACTGGGACGATTATGAGATCGAATATATCGATCAGAATTTTAACCTGGCTCAAAAAGCGGAGTTCTATGATAAAGGCGATGCCGCAGGTACATTAAGCGAAACCCAATACCTGCAATTTGGGGATGTATTTGTAAACGTTCGTTTGAAAGAAGCAGATACTTCCATTCATGAGCAGTATACCCGTAAGGGTGTGGAGGCTTTCAAAAAAGCATATGCCAAAAACCAGCAAAATGCGCTTGCAGCCTATAACGTAGCCGTTATCTACTATAATTTCTTCAACGAGGCCGACGACAGATATGCTGCCAATATCAGGGCATTACAGCAATTAAATGCCAATAAGCCTGTTATTAAGGATCCAAAAAAGAAAGCAGCGGAAGATGCTAAGTTCAAGGCCCAGGTAGAGGAGATCAAAAAAGCCAATCAGGTGGTGGAGAAGGAAGCCACAGACAATGTGGATGTAGCCATCGATTGGTTAACCAGGTCTTATGTGATTTTGAAGGAAAAGGCCAACAGAACCAATACCGAGCGAAGCGTGATCAATAAAACAGTAGACTTCCTTGCCAATCTCTATTCTTATAAGATGAATAAAGTAAGAGGTAAAGATCCAAAGACCTTTGATGCACTCGAAGCCAAGTACAAGGAGTTTGATGCGCTGCATAGTAGTTTCAAATAAGCAGCCTGCCGGATAAATTTAATAAAGCCCGTTCTGATTTTTTTAGAGCGGGTTTTTGTTTAACCGGGTACAGGCGTAACATATGTTACAATATTTGAATTGGTAATCGGTTTACTTTGCAATACAACAATTATCATACTATGAAGTATCTCATTATAGGAGGTGTTGCGGGCGGTGCCAGCACAGCCGCACGTTTAAGGAGAATGGATGAACAGGCAGAAATCATCCTGTTCGAAAAAGGCAGTTATATTTCTTATGCCAATTGCGGCCTGCCTTATTATATAGGAGAGGTGATCACCGAAAGGAATAAATTGTTTGTTCAAACCGCTGCTTCCTTTAAACAGCGGTTCAATATAGATGCAAGGGTACAGGCGGAAGTATTAAAGATTGATGCTGAAGCAAAAAATGTACAGGTAAAGAACCTGCAAACCGGGGAAATCTATACAGAGTCTTACGACAAGCTGGTGTTATCACCGGGAGCGGAGCCGGTTCGGCCTCCGTTGGAAGGAATTAACAGCGAAGGCATTTTTACGTTAAGGAATGTAACAGATACCGATAAAATCAAGGAATACGTAAGCCGTTTCCCCAAAGGGAAGGCCGTAGTTATAGGGGCTGGTTTCATAGGGCTGGAGATGGCTGAAAACCTGCACCACCTGGGTATGAGCGTTACCATTATCGAAATGGGCAACCAGGTGTTGGCGCCGGTAGACTTTCCAATAGCAGCGCTGGCGCAGCAACATATCCGTTCCAAAGGAGTAGACCTGCGGTTGAATACTGCGGTTACCGGATTTATCCGTTCAGGAAACAGCCTGCAGGTACAGATTAAAGATCAGGCTGCTCTGGAAGCAGATGTGGTGATCCTGTCCATTGGCGTGAAACCGGATACCAGGCTGGCTGTAGAAGCCGGAATAGACATTGGCAAGGGGCGCGGAATACAGGTGAACGAATACCTGCAAACATCCAATCCGGATATTTATGCCGTGGGAGATGCCATTGAATTTATCAATCCGATAACCGGAAACAGTATGCCAACCTACCTGGCAGGGCCGGCCAATAAACAGGGAAGAATCTGTGCTAATAATATTGTACTGGGCAATCATCAGCAATATCACGGATCCATCAATACGGCGATTGTAAAAATATTTGACCTGACCGTAGCCGTTGCAGGCGTGGCCAGCAAACACCTGAAAGCCGCCGGCATAGAACACCAGGTATCCATCACGCACAGCGGTTCGCATGCGGGGTATTATCCCGGATCGGAGCAAATGACCATACAGATCCAGTTTTCACCGGAGGATGGCCAGTTGCTTGGTGCCCAGATCATCGGGATAGATGGCGTAGACAAACGAATTGATACCTTGTCATCGGTAATACAGCGCAGGAGCTCCATCTATGAACTGACTGAATTTGAACATGCTTATGCACCGCCATATTCATCAGCCAAGGACCCGGTAAACATGGCCGGATTTGTTGCAGAAAACATCCTTCAAAAAAGAATCCAGGTAGTTCCCTGGACGGTGGCAGAGCAGATTGGAGCAAATGATTTACTGGTGGATGTGCGGATGCCGGATGAATTTGCAGCCGGGAAGATTCCCGGGGCAATCAATATTCCGGTAGACGATCTGCGGGGCCGTTTGAACGAGTTGCCAAAAGATCGGGATATTTATATTTATTGCCAGATTGGTTTAAGAGGTTACCTGGCTCAAAGAATCCTGTTACAGAATGGATTTACCAGGGTGTATAATATTTCGGGCGGTTATAAATTATGGGAGCCATGCAGCAAGGAAGCCGCGCTGTTGAAATAACATGTTTTCATGCTGATTGACCTGTAGGGTGAATCAGTTGGTTTTGTTCATAATTGTTGATGGTTGAAAGATAAGGGGAAGAGATTCCCTTGAAACCTTCTGATGGACATGGATGGAATATCGCTTGATTTTTCCATTGTTAAGCGTATTATTGTACATGCGTTTACCGGTTTGTTTTATCCTGATCTATGCTGCATCTGTAAGTGGGTGCAGCATCATTAAAACTGGGCCCAAGAGCCAGTTCACAGATGGGCGCTATATATTAGTAAATGAAAGCAGGAAAGAAGTCTTTGCATTCAACCGCCGGGATACCATCACTGTTTTTCCTGTTACTAATAGTGATGGTGTTTACAAGGCTGATACCGGAAATCCTGTTGTATTTGGACCTACTGATGCCGAGAAAGTGCATTCGCCTAAGGTTTTCAAACAGTCGAGTTTCGATATTGATTTTCTAACCATCCCTTTTAAATACCGGTTCACGAGTGCAGGTATGCCCAACCAGTTCAACACACACTTGAATGGGGCGGTATATGTAGGTTACCGGACAGATACCTACACACTTCATTACCACAGGGATCTGTTGGAAAATTCAACACGCCACTTTACGCACAAAGGAATTTCATTCGGTGGGTTTACAGGGCTCGGGGGGACTGCAATCAATCCTTGGATGACGGGTAATACACTGAATATTGAATATGATGGAGTGGTATGGTCCAAGGGACTGGCTGCTATCATTGCGGTCAACCAGTTCACTATGGGGCTGGCACTTGGGTGGGATCACCTGCTTGATAAAAACCGTAAATACTGGATATATCAGGGTCAGCCATGGCTTGGTTTTGTATTCGGATTAAATCTGAATTAATATTCTGACATTTGTTGTGTAGTTTTATGGATATGGTACTATTGCTAGCGGCTTCGTTAGAATGGGTAATAATGTAGCTAAAATTGATTAACCACTCTATTTAACATAATATTAATTATAGGACAAAACAGACAAGCGCACAAAGGGCCAGCGCAAGCCGTTCAGATCCTATAATAATATTATGTCTGCGCTCCTGCGTCGCTTGCCCTGCGGGTAAATAATAGGCATCATTCCGGCTGCCGGCAGAAATTCTTTTTTGGCATCCGTCTCCGGCCACGCACATTCCGTTTTGTCCTATAATTAGACATTATATCTCCGCTGCGCTCCGGGCTAAAGCCTAAATAGCCGTTGGTATACCAGCCCGTGCAGCTATGGCCGTTTAGTGTCTTTAAAATTGCTGCTGTTTTTTGCCCGCGCTTCTTTTTCTTTTTTTTGATTTAGTCGCTACGCTGGCCTGTAAAAAATGCAATGTGCCTTGCAGGCCTTTATTTGCATTTTTTACAGGCTGACGCTTCGCGTACGTTGTTCATTAACCCGTGCGGCAGTTCATTCATCATCGTATTTGCATTCCTTTACTACTGTAATTATCAGTTTGCGATCTTCACAGTTTACGCTGATCACCTGCCCGGCCTTAAAGCCGCTTTCCTGCAGCCATTTGCCGCTTAGGCTGATGATGGGGAAAATAACATGACCCATGTAGCGCCCCGGGCGGGGAAAGTACTTGTTGCAGATAGTAAGCTGCCTTGTTTTGGTTGTTTCGGCTGATGCCTGTTTGGCTATCGTTGTCATAAGCGTGAGATTTGCGGCAAAACAAACCCACTGCATAACTGTAACCTACATAATATCAATGTGCTTTACCGGAAACAAACAGGTAATTAATGCGTAAAAAACTGGTAAAAACCTGTAAATTACCGCGCTGAAAACAACTAAATTTGCCCTATGACACATACCTCACCCCCCAACCGTAAGGTACACGAAGGACGCAACGTAAAACGATTCCGCGAAATGCTGGGTATAAAGCAAGATGCGTTTGCCGCCGACCTAGGCGATGACTGGAACCAGCAAAAAATATCACTTCTGGAGCAAAAAGAAACCATCGATGCTCCCCTGTTGGCTAAGATCTCTGCTGCGCTGAAAATACCCGTAGAAGCTATTCAGAATTTTGATGAGGAACAGGCCATTAATATCATTTCCAATACAGTTAATAATAGCGATAGTGCAACTGGTAATTCTTTATTTAGTTACCAACCTACCTTTAACCCTATTGATAAAATGGTGGAGCTATACGAGCGTATGCTTCAACAGCAAAAGGAAATGATTGAGAAGCTGGAAAGGTTGATTGAAGGGAAATGAATTGCAAGAAACGAATCGGCGGAAGTCACATACAAAATAGGAGCTCCAAAAGATTTGAGCGATCAGGACAAGACCTATTTCCTAAAACTCTTAATGCTACAAAACCAGGTAGCAAATCCTTCACTGGATAAAATCAATTCCTGCCCATTTATTTGTATCGCTTACATACAAAACTTACCTGTCGGAATAGGAGCAATAAAGGATATTTATAAAGCTCCTTTCGACTACGCTAATGTTCCACAACTGAAAGATGACTATAGCTATGAGTTAGGCTATGTCTATGTATTAGACAAGAAAAGATACAGAGGTAAGGGTATTGCAAGGAGCATTTGTGAGCAATTGTTGGAAAAGGTAAAAGGAAAAAACATATTTGCTACAACAGAAGAGAATGATGAAAATAGAATGCGATTTATATTGAGCAAATTCAATTTTAAGCTCGTTGGCGATACCTATACAGGTATAAAATCGAAGAAAACAATCGGTTTGCATTTATTGGAATCTGCCCTTTCGAAATAAACAGACTTAAATTAAAGTATTAGTTTGAACATATAAAAGTAGCACAAGCAAATGTTTGAGATAATTAAACAGAGAATTATTAAAAACCTTATTGAAGAAATAGAATGCTTAAGCCCCACGTATTTAGAAATAGTAGGGCAAAATGTTCTATCGTTTAAAGAAAATAAAAGATTCATTCATCATGGAATTAATAAAGATTATAAACCCAGTGGTTATACAGTAGATAGTTTTACTGATGATTCAAAAATAATTATCGAATACAGTACTGACCTAAAGTATTTCGAAGATACCTCCGCTAAGGATGCCAAAATTCCGTTTTTTGAAAAAATCGAAAAAGATATTAAACATGCTATTGAGCATACTGCACCTCAACTACCCGATAAAATTTATTTAATCACATCGCAGCAGGAGCCACCGTCTTTTAGAGGTAATTTTAATAAAACACTAATCGCTCAAGAGCATGCGGGGAGAACGACTATTTACGACAATCGAGAATTAGCAAAACTAATCTATGAACAATCGATAAACTCAGATGAGGCAGCGTCATTTTATAAACAGTTTTTTCCAGGATTTTCACAAGATTTGGATAACTATGAATACTATGGTAAAGCGCCATCTTTTTGCGAAAAGCATATAACAAATGATGATGCTGTAAAAATGATTGTTGAACACTTTGGAAAGTACAATGTATGTGTGCTGTATGGAGTAAGCGGGTCTGGTAAAACGCAATTAGCTATTGACTACCTGCATACCGAAAAGCAAAACTTTGAAAATTAT
>DATFAP010000047.1:0-44234 GCA_035254545.1 Sediminibacterium sp.
AGGCTCGCTACAGGGTAGGCATCCGTCTGTTCCTCGTCTGTTAGTACCACCCGCGTGTTCCCCAAATGGTCTTTGATATAGTAATCGTATACATAACTGCCGTCTGCCTTCTTCCTTACACGGCCTTCCTCATGGGCTACCGTCTGAAGGCTGTCGTTCTGGTATACATAGCCCCCCAGGTACGTTGTCCTTGTTGTCTTGCTTTGTGGGGCCGTTTCTACCGTGCGTTTTTCCAGCTTGTTGCCCAATGCATCATAGATGTACCTGATCGTGCCCTTACCCGTTACCGTGATCTCATACGGCAGGTTCAGGTGATTGTAGCTGATCGAGGCTATGTCTTTGTTCTTATCCTCGAGCAGGTTACCGTTTACATCGTAGCTGTAATCTGCTCCGCTTGTATTCTTATCCGTAAAATCGCCTAGTTTTTGATCGGCGGTTATTGCGTCTGCTACCGTGCTGATTTTGTTGCTACTGATGTTATATCCATAACTCAGGTTATCAATCTGTGTACTGCCGCCTGTCTTCCAGCCCCATTGCTGCATACCCAGTATATTGCCATTGGCATCATAGGCTGTATAAGGGTTCTGCCCGTCGCCCATCTTCATACTGAAATCCAGCCCGGCTGATTTATTCCAGGCTCCGCCGGTGTATTGGGTGAAATCGGCCTTTATGATCCTATTTGAAGGGTCATACCCATATCCAAAAGCCCGCTGCTCCCCATCCCCTTTGCTCCGCCATTTTACTCCCGCTATATTGCCATTGAATTGATTTTCCTCAAAGCCCCAGTCATAACTCAACTCCATCCCAAACCAACGACTGGAACCGCCCGTGGCATAATCCTTATTCACCCCAGACAACCATCCACGGATATTATAATTGTATTGCTGATTTTCCAGGGGATTGCTGTTGTTGGCATACTGCCCCAATTGCCTGTTCTTCAACTGACCAAGTTCATCGTACTCGTTACGTACAATATAACGTGTGGTTGCAGAATTATCATTCAATGTTTTTTTAATATTTAATAATCTCCCTGCAAAATCATACTCCATATCTGTTTTAGTCCGGGCAACTTCGGCTCCGGCAGGATTGTTGTGCAACTGATATACGGATATTGGTCTGTCTGTAAAGTCGTAGCGGGTAGTGATTATATCCGTTCCATTCTTATAATTTTCCGATTGCGTTTGTATTACCCGTCCTTTATCATCATAATACATAACTGTTTCCAACCAGTTACCCGCGGATAAATCATTGATATTTTCTATCACCCGGGTTTTGACAACGGTTGGAAGATTCTTTGTTAATACACTTGCCGATGATGGCAATGATTCCGGATATGCGTTATTGCCCGCCCCTAATTTGCTATTATCAGCGGTGCTATATTGCTTTGATGTAGCAGTATAGTCATCGTATGAATTTAATGTAAGTGCTATAAAATTAGCTCCATCAGGGAATGGATTATAGTTCTGCAAAACAGTTTGTGTATTTACAACAGCGGGCGCCAGTATTGTTTCAAAATTCCCATCCGGTTCACTGGTAAATTCCCCGGTAAACTGTATTTCATTCACCGCCCGGTAAACAGGCTTGCCGGCTTGTCTTTCATTTACATACAAAATATCCGGTGCCGTAAAATTCACCGTAGTGCTGGTAGATACCGCAGCATCAAAGCAGGTGTCCAATAAAGCCTGCAATTGATCTCTTGTACCGCTGTATGTTACTATCCCTGTAGTGGTTGGCCGGTTCAGGTTATCATATAAACTGACTATCCATTTGCCTTGGTTGCGCATGTTGGCATCCTGCGTGTATGTTAATCTATCTCTCCTGTCGTACACCATGTACACCCAGCCGGCGCCGGGTACTTTTTTGGCTATCATACGATTGCGTCCATCATAATAATACCTGAAACAAAGCTCATTCACCTGCTCCGTTGTAAAAGACCAATTATTTACAGCCAATTCAACTGTTGCCTTAGGCGGAATCACGAATCGTAATAAACCCAGGTCGTCATACACGTAAAATGTACATAGCCAGCCTGTATAATGTTCTGATGGGGCATCGCTGATCTGCACTTTTTCTAAAACCACTTTGCCGTCCTTGTCCTTATACTCCACAACTTTTTTACTATGTTCATCAATTGTATGCTGTTCATGCAACTCACCCATTCCATATACTGCATTAGTATATGGAATGTCATTTTCCCCATTCCCAATTGTCCATACCCTTACCTGATCATCTATATCATTAAAACGATACTCCGTCTCCACACCTCTGCTGCTGCCAGCCCAACTATTTCCGGCTCCCATAACTTTTGTAACACGATTAAGCGGAGAAGGCTCATACCGCGTTTGACTATAATACACCTGTTCCCCACTGTACTGAGTTTGCATGAAGCCTTGCTGTTGCACAAATGGGGTTAATTTAAAGGCTCCGGTTTCTTCGGTTGACGCATACGGAAGATATTTGTACTGTTCCCTGCCAAACTCATCATATACCGTTGCTGATACCAGGTCTTTTAGTAATGGTGTTGCCTGTTTTTGTACTATTTGCAGAGGCCTCCCCAAACCATCTATGTATTGGGTAGCTTCTCCGACCTGCCCGTAACCGGAGGTTCTAAATACAGCCGTATCTGTTATTGGGGATAAGGCTTTACGGGTACGGATATAATTAACCTTAACACCACTGGGGTAGGCCCCAGGCATTGCAACTGCTGTTCCGGAAGGGATTGCTCCAACGCCAGGCTTGTTTTGAGCAAATAGGCCGCTAAACAACAGGAAACAAAAAGACATTAAATAAACCAGATGCTTACGCATAATATATTTTTTGCGGGTTAATTTTGGACTTGTCGGTATTGATATTCGTAGCTCTTGATGATATTATGGTCGTGATCGCGTATATATTGCAGGCGACCCAGTGTATCATACTCATAGTACGTAGTTCTGCCTCTCGGATCCGTTTCACTGGATTTACCAACGATGGGTTTATAAGTGTAGGTAGTCACGATCGCACCGGGGATACTTCTCAACCCATTTAAATGATTCCGCAGAGTAATATCATCAGCAGGATTATCCAGAACTGTTTGAGAAATATTGGAGGATACTGTTGTATAGGTTGAATTAATAATTTCAGCAACAGGATATTGCGAGTTATAGCCCCATAAAATGCTTACTATAGTCCCATCCCTTTTGGTATACTGAATGAGATTTCCTTTTGAATCATAATTGTCAAATAATATCTCATTTTCAAGTATTCCATTGTTAATACTTTTCTGTATGGAAGATGGCATTACCAGTTGAGCGCCTTGAAACGCTCCAAAATTATTCCTGACACGTTGAATTTCCTTATTAGCCGTAACATTGGTTTTAATTTCCTCAACCACTTCCCCTATCCTGTGTTTATTGACCATACTATCATACACATTCAAAGGGCTGGCGGGGGCCACAGCAAAATCATGGGGATATTTCAGGGTAGTTCGTATCGAATCACCCTTACTATCAGTTGTTTCAGTCCTGGTCAGTTGAAGGTTCAAATCATTATCATAAAAATAGTTAGTAAGGGAACTTAAATATAAAGTTGAACCCTGAAATAATTTTTGCAGGGTCGATTTTTTGTAAAACCATTTTGTCGCGAGTCGATAATTCTTGAAAATAGTATTTTGACATTCCCCCCTGGCACCCGAACTGCTATTGATATACTCTACACATCCATTCTTGGCACCAACTACACTGAAATAAGTTGTTTCCACATAATTATAGGTATTTGAATCCTGAGCCGCCAACTCAAACGAAGTACCGTTCATCCTATACTTCTTCTCGTCCAGTACCCACCCCCTTAAATAATCCCTGGATTGTTCATTTACAAACGGATAGGTATAACTATAGGAATCCTGAAAATCCTGAGTGGATAAATATTCGGTTATGGTTTTTTGTTGCTCGCTTGGTGAAACGGAAACTTCCTGGCAGAATTTATATCCGGCAACACTCCCTCCGTTTACAGCCATTGGCGCCACAGAATTAGCCGACATACTGTACTTTGCGCATAAATAGTTTGCCCCTGTTTCTGTAACATGGTAACTAAATTCAGGATAAGAAGACAAGGTGCCGGAAGATGGTTGCAGCAATTTTTCATTTTCAGCCGCCTGCACATTAGAGTGGTAAAAAAATTTCTTAACACCATTTACTCCCGTAGTGGGATTAGATACAATAGAAGATATTCTTAATCCGCCTACTTTAACATTTATGGACGACACTCCATTGATCGTAAATATTTGTGGATTATTTTTACCCGTTACCTGACAAACTGTATTGTTAGCATTACCGCTACCATATTTTGTCAGGGAATAAGTTTTCCCGGCCTGCAACCATACCTCACCAGACGAAACCCCATTCACAAAAGTTCCTGCTGCAACAAGGTCAATAATATGGAGGTTATCAGATGAGGTCAATAATATTTCAAGATTACCTGTGCAATCCCTATTGGTTCCCGGGCAATTAATTGAGGTTGGAAAAGTTATAGTATAATTAAACCTTTTGAGCTGATCATTTCCGTTAATTGAGGCAGGTGCGGTAAAACTTGCCAAATGCTGCCCTGCTGCCAAACTCACAGCAATATCAGCCGGTTCAAAAGTTGGCGAATAAAGAGGTTCATCATATTTATAAAATTCCGAAACAGGTATTAAGGCGTCATTAGATTCATAGAAAAATTCAGAAGTTCCATTGGTAGGATAGGTGACTTTCTTTATACTTCCGGCTTTGGCAAATACCTCATTTGTTTTCCTATTGGCATCACCCATGGTAGCGCTTGTTCTGGGTAGTAGCGTTTGGTTCGCTTCAACACCGTTATAGTATCCCCATAAGTCCTGGGCCCTGGTGAAATAATAAGGCACCCCATCGTTGTATTCAAAACTATATGGACTCAAACTGTTATTAGCGGAATCTGATTCAGTAACCGACAAGAGTCGCAGCCGCTTATTAGGCATCTGACTGGTTAAAAAGGAAGGATAACCGGATTCTGAACCCACAAAATAATCGTATACAAAATTAAACTTCTTGAGCACAGAATCCTGTTCATTATGTATCTCTACAGATTGAAGGCTATAATCATTCAATATATCTTCCCTTAAAACCTGATTCTCTTTAAAGACAACCTTTCCGCCTGCCCATACAATCGATTCAATGCGCCTACCCTGTATCTCTATTAATGAGTAATTTTCGCTGTAAGGCTGTAAACAGCCAGGATCTGGTTGGTTCAGGTTTAATGGATCTATATAATCCTTTGAACTTGAATTTCTAATATAATAAAGGCAACTGTAAGATTGATAATTAAAAATTATCTCCTCATTCGTATTTGTAATAATTTTTGTTAGATAGTAGGTGGAATTAAACGTATGTACATGCCCGACCCTGTCATCCGCCACAGAAGTTTCCTTGGCATTAAAAATATACTTATTCCCTTTTGCATCCAGTATTTCCCACTCATTCCCGGGCGTTGTTCCTGGCAAATTTATCTGCAAATCATTTCTGGGTACAGATATTGCTTTCATGGCAGACTTATCAATGATAAACTTTCCTGAATTCCCGTTTACATTATACATATATATATCGGGATCAACATCCAGACTTCCGTTACTGATAAGTGCTACCATATTTTTTTTATCCTGCTCCGGTAATCCGGGGAATGTTGTCAGGTCATAGGAATGATTAAGAAATCCCGAATTAGGCCTGAAATCCGAAAGGCCAACAGTGCTGATTGCTATTGCTCCCCCTGCATTTAAAGACCAGCCCAATCCAACCCAACTGGCCTGCTCCTCTACTTTAATTCCACTGCCATTATAACTTAACGAAATCGGAATTTGAATTCCTCCTGTAGAAATCGTATAAATAGGCACACTCAAACTGGCAGCGCCGGTATATTTTCCAACAGGGATTTCCCCATATTTTCCGAGGCTTGACGCATCAGGGGAAGGTGGAATTACTTTAGGGGTATAAGGCCCCGTTTGAGAGATGCTGTAGATACACAACAACATTTTAAAGGAGATAAAAAGAATTTTCTTAATCATATACAGTTATTTCAACATCATGAATTGTCACCCGACTAGTAAAGCAATGGATTCCTTTCCAACCTTATTTCCTGGCTTTCCTGATCAAAAGGGCCTGTTTCTTATTAATTGCTTTTTGCTGATTCACATCTTTTCGGAGTTGTATAATATATAAAGTGAGTTCTTCTACTTTTTTCAGCAATGCTGCCTGCCCATCCCCTACATCCAATCCTTTTTCTTCAACTGCCTTTGCAGAAGGAACACCGGGTAAGTGTTTATTAGTTTTAATAAATGATTCTACCTCATGAAGCGGCTTTAATTTATAGCCCGCCTCAAAAACATAATCGGGCCAGCCGAGTTGTGAAACTTTGAGTTTTTTGGCAGCGATATCACCGTTCACAGCAAACTTTGTAGTGGGGTTATTTACACCTACCCCCACGTAACCAAGACTGCGATTTACAGAAAAAGGAGTACGGATATTGGTTTCATATTGAGCTATCAATGAACCCTGCCATACATTATCGAATATAGAATGCTCCTTTCGGGAAGTGTCAGAAACATAAACAAAATAGGGAATAGCCCCGGCAGTAACATTGTTGTCTTTTCTCAGCCGGTTATTTTTAACAATAAAGCCTTCTGTATTGTATCCATTGACCTCTACAACACCATTTACAGATGTGCTTTGCAACATATTAATATTCCGAAATATATTTTCAGATATTATAACATCAACGGTGTAGTTAATGTTTGACCCGCTTGCTATCTTGATGCTTGCATTATCTGCATATTCAAGATAATTAGAGGTAATAATATTTTCTTGCGTTTCATCCAGTTGAATGTGCGTTCCCACATAGAAAATATGGTTATTAATTACCCGGTTATTATAAGATCTGAGCTTTATGGCCGCTTCTGTACACCTTTCAATATAGTTCCCCGATATTTCAATATCTGCCGTGTAATAATCAACCATTATAGCATTATAAAATTTTACATTATCCAATCCTTGCAAAAAATTATTAGTTATGGTATTATTCAAACCAAGATTGGAACCATTGACGCCTTTTAATTCTATACCGTAGGTATAACAGAAACGAATCGTACAATCTTCAATTGTACTACTATGTGCATACAGTGAAATGGCAGTCCACGTTGTTGTAGACCCGTCAAGATACAGCCCTACAATACCCGAATACTGAATTAACGAATCGCCATAGTTTTTGGATCTTATTAAATGCCCATTATAACCAGCGGTTGGCTTAATCCGGCTTTGTGTAAGCCCGCGTTTATTATCTCCCAACAGAACAATATTTGAAGGAAGAATAATCGGAGCAGACACCACATAGGCTGCATTGGTAGTAGGGAAATATACGATACCACCCCCATGCGCAACAGCCGTATCTATACAACGATTAATTGCAGCAATATCATCAGTAATACCATCTCCCAGCGCATTAAAATCTCTTACATTGTACTTTGCCACATCTGCCGTTCCGGCATAATAAGCAAATACCCGACCGGGTATGCTGATTATAATAGTAATAAATGCAAGAAAAAGGGGTTTTCGGATAAAGTAAACTGCTTTTTTCATGTTATTGAGTATTGAATTAATTTTAAAATTTTTGAACGAATATTTAAAGTGAGAACCCTGTTCTAAACTGCAAAGCCGGACCTGTTTGCCGATTTAGAAAATCCCACAACAATTGTAAATTCCCTGTCTTCTTAACAAGGCGGTATTTTTTACTTATCCCTATCAAACCGCTTTCCTGCCACTTAACTGCCTCCAACTGACTAATCCTACCAAAACGCGCCCAGTAGTTTTGCTCATAGCCACCCGAAATCCAAATACTGCCTTTGAGCTTCATTTCAACAAAACTTCTCAGGCCTATTCCTTCATTTGTAATTTGAATTCGCTGAAATCCATCCCCCCATCCCATCTTATACGCAGCACCGATGCCAATCGTACTTTTGTCATTTAATTTATATCCTAATGAAAAGGCCCAATCAGTTGTTACAGGTAGCAGATTATTTCGTTTTGAACTTTGAATATTCATCCCATACTCAAGTCGTCTAAAAAAAGATTTTATTTTTTGCCCATTTGGTTTAAAATCCGGCATATCCGATTCATTATGATCGCCGGAAACCTTTTTTAGTTTTTCTTTTAGCTCATTCAATTGCTCTTTTGCCAAATCTGTTTGTTGTTGCATCATCTCCAACGGATCAACTCCTGAGAATCGCTGCCCTATTAGAGCCTGTACTCCGGATTGCGTCTGAAGACCGGGAACCAACAAAGCAGTTCCGGATAATGGGTCAGGCGGTAGAAACAGTCTGGACAATTGACTGTTTTTCCTCAAAAAAGCTTTAAACTCAGGAATATCGCGTACGCATGATATCAGTTTTTTAAAAGCCTTATCCGGATTTTCAAGTACGCTTTTATATTCATTAACCTGTCTTTGATAATAATAATACTGCTCCTGATACTTCCTGAATTCTTTGTTTATGCCGGATACTTCTGCTATTTTACGTAACTGGTCCTTCCTCTCATTCAGTTGCTGCTGAATAATGGCAGCTCCTTGCAGATTGTTCACTGCAGATTTCAGCTTCCCGGATAGGTCTTTAATTTTCTCGGGAGTGGGAATATTTTGCATTCGCCCGTTTTTAACTGACTGATGAAAATAATCAGTTAAAACAGTCAGGCTATCTATTTGAGGGATATAGACACCTGAAGAACTGACAGTGGATGCTGACACTAGCTGCTGCTGAATTTTTGAATAAAAATTATTGCTGCTTTGTGGTAGCTGCTTGCTTATATCCACACCTTTTTTTTCTATTTTTTTTTGCAGCGCCCTTTCTTGTCGTTTCATTTTTTTAATCCATTTCTCCGATTTCAGAACCAACAGTTTTTCATTTTTCCCGTAGGAGTCAATCAAATGGTCAAATAATTTACCCAGGTCATGGGTTAGATGAGAAGAGCTACTTTTCTGTAATGAGTCGCCGGCTCCACTACCGGCAAAAGACTGATTACAAAAAAAATAACAAAAAAGAGTTGAAAGTAAAATTGCTTTCACAGTGTCGGATTGAATAGCAAGATTATGCAAATGGAATAAGTTGAGATACAGTTAAAAAACGTATTCTATCCACATAAAAAACAAGCGCTATCAATGCCTATAAAAATAAATTTGAAAAAAAAGAACGTTTAAAAACGTTTTTTACCCACAAATGGAATATTACTTTCCGTTAACATATTAAGTATTATTTGCGCTGAATAAACGCCTACCTTTCACCAGCCAATAAGCCCCCTCCTAGTTGGATAAGTAACCTGTTTCCTAAAATCGAACTATAGAATCGTGATCAACCTGGCAATTGTAGATGACCATGCAATACTTAGAGAGGGACTAATTTCTTTTTTTTCGGGAGAGCGCGGAATAAAAGTTTCATTTGATGCCTCCAACGGGTTGGAATGTCTGGAAAAGCTGCCTTCGAAACCTGAAACCAATTTAATCATCACGGATATTGACATGCCTGTTCTGGATGGGATTCAGCTTGCCAAAATTGTGACAGAGAAGTACAGCCATATAAAATTAATAGCCCTCTCTATGCACCATTCAGAGTCAGTAGTTAAAAAGTTTATCCAGGCGGGAGGCGTCGCCTTCATTCTAAAATCAGACTCAGGAATAAAATTGGCAAATGTAATCCGAATAGTACATGCTTCGGGCTGGCATCTGGATGAATGGGTGAAAGAAGAATATTTTAATAACAAAGAGCCTTTAGCAGCTAAGTTTAATAAAAAGCACGACTTGCATTCATTAAGTGCGAACGAAAGAAAATTTCTGGAAATGCTGCCAACAGATCTCAGCTATCCTGAAATTGCATCCATTTTGCATGTAAGCCCAAGAACGGTTGAAAATTACAGAAATTCTCTTTTTCAGAAATTGGAGGTAAACAGCAGAACAGCTTTGGTAATTACTGCTATTAAACGGAAACTAATTAAACTGATTGATTGAGATTCAATGCACCAACACATGCGTCTGTTTAATCACCCCCATCACAAATACGGATTGCACATGCCCGATGTTCTCGGCCTGACTGAGTTTGTTTACATGAAAATCATAATAGGCGTCCATACTCTCCGCAACCACTTTCAGCATAAAATCAAATTCTCCAGAAATATTGTAGCACTCAATCACTTCGTTGAGTTCGTGCATGCGTTTAATGAACTTTCCGCCTGCCGTTTTATCGTGCTGTTTCAGGGAAACATAACAAATGACCATCAACCCTTTTTTCACTTTGGTATGATCCACCAGGGTAGCGTATTGTTTAATCACGCCGGTTTCTTCCATCCGCTTGATCCGCTCATGCACAGGGGTGGTGCTGAGGTTTACCTGATCGGAAATTTCCTTTACGGTAATCCTCGCATTTTGCTGAAGCAATTTCAGGATCGCAAGGTCCTTGGCGTCCAGCGAAGCGGGAATAGTGGAATCGGCTTTTTGGGGTGGTCTTGGCATAAAAAGAAAGCTATTTATTCTTTCAAATGTACAATTATTAGAATTTTATTCTAATTAAATAATTATTATACCAATTTTATTCTTTAAATATACCTTTGCTCTTCATAAAAATTCTACTATGTCTACATTAGCTTCATCACTCGATTTCAGCCTGAAATATAAAGTGGCTGATATCAGCCTGGCCGATTGGGGTCGTAAGGAAATCCGTTTAGCAGAAGCCGAAATGCCCGGTTTGATGGCATTGCGTGCAGAATATGGTGCATCTCAGCCGCTGAAAGGTGCGCGTGTTGCCGGTTGCCTGCACATGACCATTCAAACAGCCGTACTGATTGAAACACTGGTTGCGCTGGGTGCCGAAGTAAAATGGAGCTCCTGTAATATATTTTCCACTCAGGACCAGGCTGCCGCGGCTATTGCCGCTGCCGGTGTAGGTGTTTTTGCATGGAAAGGCCAAACCCAGGAAGAAGCGGATTGGTGTATTGAACAAACCCTGTTCTTTGGTGGCGCTGACCGTCCTTTGAACATGATCCTGGATGATGGCGGTGATTTAACCAATATGGTATTTGATAAATATCCTGAACTGGTGGCCAATATTAAAGGGCTGTCCGAAGAAACCACTACCGGTGTTCACCGTTTATATGAGCGTATGGCAAAAGGAACTTTACCTATTCCTGCCATCAACGTAAATGACTCCGTTACCAAATCCAAATTTGACAACAAATACGGTTGCCAGGAATCGCTGGTGGATGCCATCCGCAGGGCTACCGATGTCATGATGGCCGGTAAGATTGCAGTTGTTGGCGGATACGGTGATGTTGGTAAGGGATCCGCCCTTTCGCTGAAAGGTGCAGGTTGCAGGGTAATCGTTACCGAGATTGATCCGATCTGCGCTTTACAGGCCGCTATGGAAGGTTTTGAAGTAAAACCAATGATCGAAGCGGTGAAAGAAGCCGACATTATTGTTACCGCTTCAGGCTGCCGCGACCTGATCACTGAAAAACATTTCCGTTTGATGAAAGACAAAGCGATCGTTTGTAACATCGGTCACTTTGATATTGAAATTGATATGGCCTGGCTAAACGCCAACTATGGCAATACCAAAGACACCATTAAGCCTCAGGTAGACCTCTACAATATTGATGGCAAAGACGTAATCGTTCTGGCAGAAGGCCGCCTGGTGAACCTGGGTTGCGCTACCGGTCACCCTTCTTTTGTAATGAGCAACTCTTTCTCTAACCAAACCCTGGCGCAGGTAGAATTATGGAACAACCATAAGAACTACGAAAACAAAGTATATGTTCTGCCCAAACACCTGGATGAGAAAGTAGCCCGTTTACACCTGGCTAAAGTAGGCGCTGTTCTGGATGAACTGACCAACGAGCAGGCTGCTTATTTAGGTATCAGCAAAAACGGTCCTTTCAAATCCGACATGTACCGTTATTAATATTGCCCTGATCCGCCCTTTGCGGACTGGTCTGATCATTACTGTCATTACTGGTCCCCCGGCTTCCGGGGGACCTTTGTATTAAATACCACCAGCTTATTCACAGTCTCTCCTTATTTGAGAAAACTGTTTTAACTTGTCTGGGTTACCACATATTCTTATAAAGCAAAAGAGATGAAAGCGGGGGTGCTTCAACCTTTTTTTACCTATACAACCTTATGTTGTTTGTTGATTTTTGCTATTAGTTGTAGCAACAGGGGAACTAATTTTTCTCATGAAAATTCTGAAGTAGACAGTCTGATCAACAAACTGTCTGCCGGACTACCTGCTTTCAGAACCAACTACCTCCCCTATCTCGATTCCGCCATTGCAGGCAAAAAACTGGGGATCAAAGATAAAATCAGGATCTTCGAATACAAAGCAGGAGCCTATAACTTTCACATCAAAAAACCCGATTCGGCCGAACTGTACGCAGACTCCATGTTACTGATTCTGAAAGGACTCAGCCCCAACGATTATCCCGATGAATTCACCAAAGCCTACCTGGCCAACGGAGATGCACATTTCACCAATCAGAAGTATAATGAAGCATATACCTTTTATTATAAGGCCAGGCAAAACAATACCATCAAAATAGACTCCTGCGCCCGTAAGGAATACAGTTACCGGGTTGCCATGATTCTTTACCGGCAGGAAAAATACCTGGAAGCCAAGGACAACTTCAAGCAGGCTTTCATTGAATCGCAGGGATGCCATAATACGCGGTTTGTTAAATTTTTCCGCGAACAGGAATTACTCAACAATATTGCACTCAGTTTTTATAAAGCGGGGATTACCGACAGTGCCCGGTTCTACTACCAGAAAGCCCTTGATTTTATTTCGGTCAATACCCGTACCAATCCGGAGAATGACCGGTTTAACGAAATGGCCCGCGGCGTTATTTTTGGCAACCTGGGAGACGTACTACTGAAAAGCGGCGACAGGAAAGGCGCTGCCGATATGTTCCGTAAAAGCGTAGCCATAAATTTACACAAAGGAAGTGATGTGAACGATGCGCAGTTAAGCTACCTGAAACTGGCAACGCTGTTTTACGAAGACAACCAGATGGACAGCCTGAACCTCGCCCTCATCTCCATCAGGAGTTCCCTGGCCGATTTTGAAAATAAGCGGGCTTCTGTTCAATGGCACTGGCTGATGTGGAAGTACAACGATCGCAAAAACAATATTGCTGAAGCATATAAAAACCTGCAGCATTACAATGCCGAAAAAGAGGCTTATGATGCTGCCAGTAAAAGTATCCACGAAATTGATATCAACAAGCAACTGGACATTTTTGAGCGACAAAGAGCCCTGCAGCAGGCGGAAAACGACTACAAGCTGAAACGGGTGTACATCATCTTATTTGTAGTACTCCTGCTCTCCGTTATTTCTGCCGCTTTAATTTTATGGTACAATTGGTACAGGAGCCGCAAAAACGTTCAGCAACTGCAGTTATTGAATCAAAAAATCAACGAACAAAATGACCACCTGGAAATCACGGTTTCGGAACTGGAGAAGAACGCCAGGGAAAAAGACAGCATCCTGAAACTGGTGGCCCATGACTTGAGAACACCAGTAGCTTCTATCCCTACCCTGGTTCAGCTTATATTCGACGAAAAGGACGAAAACCAGAAAACAGAATTACTGCAGGTAATCAGATCATCCTGCAACAGTTCTATCAACCTCATCAATGATATCCTTTCTACGTCTACCCTCGGCAATAAACCCATGGATAAACAGGATATCTCCATAGAAACATTCATCAACGATTGCGAGAACCTGGTTAAAGTAAAAGTATCGGAAAAAAAACAGAAACTCCTCATCAACAATACTGCCGGTAACAATATCATCCGGATTGACGCAGAGAAAATGAAGCGGGTGATTTCCAACCTGATTACTAATGCTGTAAAGTTCAGCCCGAAAGGCGCCAGCATCACTTTCAGTATTGAACAAACCGATCATCTGTTACGTTTATCTGTCAGTGATCAGGGAATCGGCATTCCAAAAGAAATGCAATCGCAGGTTTTTGAGCTGAATACTTCCGCCAAAAGAAAAGGGACGGATGGAGAAAAATCCTATGGCCTGGGACTCTACATCTGCAAGCAGATTGTGACGGCACATGGCGGCAAAATATGGATGGAAAGCGAAGTAGACGAAGGCACCACTTTTTTTATTGAGTTACCTATTATAAGAGAAGTGTACTAAAGAACCCATAAAAAAGGGCGCAGCCGGCAGACTGCTGTCAGAAACTGCCGGACTGCATCCCTCACGAACCGAATAACAACTATTTACCTGAAGGCAATACCCGGGGTAATGCCCTGATTATCCACTGATTTCCAATAGTAACCCGCCGTCAAAAGTATTGAGCGTTCTTTCACTATTGGAAATTGTTCTCTTCATCAATTGTTTGGTTTTTAAGTAACGCGAAAAAATGAATAAAATGAACTGGCTGCAACCGCATAAATAGGTGGTTCGTTTTTTTAATAAATTACAACACCTGATATCTGTATTATTGCAGGAAACTTCATCAACCAACCAATTATGCAACCAGACTTACAACCCGGCCACCTATCCAGCGAATGGGTTACTTTGCATCCGCTGAAACCGGAAGATTTTGAACAACTGTATGCTGTAGCGTCCGACCCGCTGATCTGGGAACAGCATCCCAACAAAAACAGGTATCGCAGGGAGGTCTTTGAAAATTTCTTTAAAGGCGCCATCGAATCGGGAGGTGCGTTCCTGATCACCGATACAAAAACCGGCAAACCCATTGGCAGCAGCAGATTCTGCAATTACAATGAGGCGGAAGGTTCCATCGAAATCGGTTATACTTTTTATGCCAGATCCTGCTGGGGAAAGGAATACAACAGATCGGCCAAAGCGCTCATGATCCAATATGCTTTTGACTTTTCCGACACGGTGATTTTCCATATCGGCGCCGGGAATATCCGTTCTCAAAAAGCCATAGAAAAGATCGGCGCCCGTAAAACCGGGGAAGAATCGCACCAGTATTTTGGAGAAGCTCCTGTACTCAATTTTAATTACGCCATTAAAAAGACCGATTGGGAAACCACTTCCGCCGGTCAATTGCCCCAATAGCGCCTGCTTATGCTACAGGAGCCCTAACTTTATAACAAACACCCCGTATGGTCAGCGATAACAAAAGAAAGAAACAGGCAAAAACACTCCGGGTTTTCCGGAAAATACACCGGTACACCGGTGCATTGCTATTTGTATTCTTCTTTTTGATTTCACTGACCGGACTGATACTGGGCTGGAAGAAGAACAGCGGGGGCATCATCATGTCTCCCACTTACAAAGGCAGTTCCACCAACCTTAAAGAATGGCTGAGTACAGACAGCCTCTACCGGAATGCCTGCAGCTATCTGCGCGATTCCGTATCTCCGGAACTTTCCACGGAAATTGACCGGATCGATATACGAAAAGAAAAAGGAACGGTGAAATTCGTGTTTACGCAACATTTTACCGGCCTCCAGCTCGATGGCGCCACCGGAAAGCTCTTGCATATTGAACAAAGAAGATCCGACTACATCGAAAAAATCCACGATGGCTCAATTTTAGACCATTATTTCAATACGGATGGCATTATAAAGCTGGTTTACACCACCATCATGGGCATTGCCCTGCTGATATTTACAATTACCGGATTCTGGCTCTGGTACGGCCCTAAACTACTGAGAAAGCATTAACTTTATAGGAGTAACCGAATGGTTATTCACTTTTAAATCTTGCTTTATGAAAACGCCCGCTAAAATTGGCATCTGGATGGACCATGCCAGCGCCCATACCATAGAACCCGCTGGTTCTTCCGATAAGGAAATCCGCATCGTTTCCCGCTTCACCCCCATTGAACAGTCCGAAACCATCCATAAGGGAGAGGAAGTACTGCACAACAAAGAAAGAGGACAGCAGAAAAGTTACTATGAGGCCATTGCCAAAGTAATACTTGGATATGATCATGTATTACTCTTTGGCCCTACCAACGCCAAGAACGAATTGATGAACCTGTTAAAAGAGGATCCTCATTTCGCCAATATCCGGATCAAACTGGAAACCACCGACCGCATGTCGGAAGCAGAACAACAGGCTATGGTGAATCAATATTTTGCCCAACAATCCTGATGAATGCCAACGACTGAATTCTGGAAGCTGCTGGCCGGCCTGGCTTTTTTTTTATATGGCATGAACCACCTGGAAGAATCACTCAAACAGGCGGAAGGGAGATCTTTTAAACTGTTCCTGCAAAAGAATACCCGTAATAAATTCATTGCCATCATCAGCGGGCTGGTTATCACGGCCATTCTGCAAAGCAGCTCCATCGTAAACCTGATGGTATTGTCGTTTGTAGGAGCCGGTATGCTCTCCATGCGCAATGCCATGGCGGTAGTGCTGGGGAACAATATTGGCGGTACATTCAATAGCTGGCTGGTTGCCCTTTTGGGTTTTTCCGTAGATCTGAACATCCTTACCCTCCCCCTCATTGGTATTGCCGGCGTTGTAATGATTGCTTTCAAAAACAAGGCCTTTATTGCTAAAGCAGCAAAGTTTCTGCTGGGGTTGGGGTTGCTGTTTCTCGGGTTTCAGTACATGAAGGAGAGCATGGACTCCATGTTTAAGCATTTCGATTTCACCCCTTACCTCTCTTACAACCGGATCGTCTTTGTACTGATCGGCTTTGTGATTACCGCCCTCATCCAAACCAGTTCTGCAACAGTAGCACTTGCATTGAGCGCCCTTTATGCCAAAATCATCCCGATTGAAACGGCTGTTGTACTCGTACTTGGTGCAGAACTGGGTACTACCATTAAAGTGGTATTAGGCGCCTTTGGCGGAATTCCTGCCAAAAAAAGAGTGGCGCTGGGGAACTTCATATTCAATATGTCTACCTCCATTTTCGGCTATATATTACTGGAGCCCATCATCCGGGCCATCAGCGGCCCCCTGGGCATCAAAGCCCCCATTTTCATACTGGTTGCCTTTCAGACCTTTATCAATATCGTTGGTGTAATTGTATTTTACTTTTTCCTGAACCGTTTTGGGAATTTCCTCGAAAACAGGTTCAGGGAGGAGAAACTAACCGTAACCGTTTTCCTTCCCCTCACCAGCCCGGAGCTCTCCAACACGGCGGTGGATATGATGGAAAAAGAAACAGGCCTCTTCCTTGATCGCGCCATTCGTTTAAATATGGATGGATTTCATATAGACCACAAGGGTATGCCCGATACAGCGTTTGAACAATACGAATTAAAACAGACCAAATTCACGGAGTCTTTATCGCACCGCGAAAAATACAACCTGCTGAAAGAAGCTGAGGGGGAAATTCTTTCTTTCTATGCCAAAATGCTGGAACATCATCATCGCAAGGAAGACCTGAACCGAATGAATAAACTGATCGAATCTGTCCGGAATGCCATGTACGCTGCAAAGGGCATGAAGGATATCTATCCCGACCGGCAGGAACTCAGCAACTCTATTGTGAATGTACAGTACGACCTCTACACCGAACTGAAAGAGCAACTGACCGGGTTCTACAAAGCATTGATTGAAGCATTCAATACCAGTGACCAGCAGGAATGTATCCGACAGCTAAACGAGATCATGGCGCAACTTAAACACTCCTTCAATAACCGGATCACTCATTTCTACACCCATGCCGGCAGGGATGGTTTGCAGGAAAAAGACATCTCCACGATGTTTAATATCAACCGTGAATTGTATTCTTCCTGCAAAGCCATTATACAGGCCGTAACAGATTACAAACTCAATGCTGCTGAAAATCCGGACAATGATGTGCCGGCATCAGCCGTTTAGCCCATACGGTACAGCTATTCACGGCATGCAGGGAATCAGAGATTTCCGCGGTTGTCCTGTTCTCTTTCCAGGGCTTCGAACAAAGCTTTAAAATTTCCCTTACCAAAACTTTTAGCGCCTTTGCGCTGTATGATTTCGAAGAATAAGGTTGGCCGATCTTCCACCGGCTTGGAAAATATCTGCAACAGGTATCCCTCATCATCCCTGTCTACCAGTATACCCAGTTCTTTCAACGGTTCCAGGTCTTCTTCAATGGCGCCTACCCTGCTGAGCAGATCATCGTAATAAGTGGATGGGACTTTCAGGAATTCAATGCCCCTGTTTTGCAGTTCAGTTACCGTTGCCACAATATTATTGGTAGCCAGCGCTACGTGCTGACAACCCTCACCATCGTAAAATTCGAGGTATTCCTCTACCTGTGATTTTTTCTTTCCTTCTGCGGGCTCATTGATCGGGAATTTTACATACCCGTTTCCATTGCTCATGACTTTACTCATTAATGCGGAGTATTCGGTGGAGATATCCTTGTCGTCGAAGCTGAGGATATTGCGGAATCCCATCACATCCTCATAAAACATCACCCATTTATTCATCTGGTTCCAGCCCACGTTGCCTACGCAGTGGTCTACATACAACAGTCCGGTATCAGTGGGGTTATAATGGCTCTCCCACCTGCGATACCCCGGCATAAACACGCCCTTGTAATTTTTCCGCTCTATAAAAAGGTGTACGGTATCTCCATAAGTATGGATTCCACTCATCACCAGTTCTCCGTGCTCATCTTCCATGTGCGTGGGCATCATATACGAAACCCCGCCGCGCCGGGTGGTTTGTTCCCAGGCATCAGTAGCATCGTTTACCATCAGGGCCAGCATTTTTACCCCATCTCCGTGCTTATAAATATGATCGGCCATCGGGTTCTGGGAAGTGAGCGGCGTTGTAAAAACGAAAGTGAGCTTATGCTGACGTACTGCATAGCTGGCCCTGTCTTTTACACCTGTTTCCGGACCGGCATACGCGAGGCTCTGAAAGCCAAAGGCGGTTTTATAGAAATGGGCCGCCTGTTTGGCATTGCCAACATAGAATTCCACATAATCGGTACCATGCAATGGTAAGAAATCAATAGCGGCTGTGCTTGCATTTGCAGCAATCGTGTTCATATAAATGGTGTTTATGTAAATGGTGTTTTGAAAAGAAAGCAGGCAGAAGCGCCTCCTGCAGGAGGAAGCGAACAGATTACCGACCCATGGCCAATGTTTCCATCAGCAGGAAGTACCCGTAGCGGGTATCATTGAAGAGCTTGTGTGGATAATCGGGTATCATCGTAACGAAAATAGGGATTTGTCAGGAGTTTTTCACCAACCTGTAAATTGGTTGGCTATCTTCGCCGTACATCAGCTTATTATGAAAGTAGGAATCCTTGGAGGCGGTCAGTTGGGCAGAATGCTGCTGCAGGCAGCCGCCAACTATACGGCAGAAACATATGTACTGGAGAATGACCCGGAATGTCCTGCGGCACATCTTTGCCATCATTTTATTCAGGGGGATATTACCAGTTATGATGCAGTGTATGCATTTGGTAAAGGCCTGGATGCCATCACCATCGAAATTGAGTCGGTAAATGTGGCTGCACTGGAGAAATTAGCGGAGGAAGGCGTTAAAATCTATCCCTCCCCTGCGGCCATCCGCATCATTAAAAATAAAATTGTTCAGAAACAGTTTTACAAAACCCATGGAATCCCCAGTTCCGAATTTGTCATTACACAGAACAGGGCCGAAACCGAAGCTCAGTCGGATTTTTTACCTGCCGTACACAAGATTGGCGAAGGCGGATACGACGGCAGGGGCGTTCAGGTATTGAACACTCCAAACGACCTGGTGAATGCTTTTGACGCACCTGGTGTATTGGAAAAGAAAGTGGCCATTCAAAAAGAAATTGCCCTGATTGTTGCACAGCATACGGATGGCAGTACGGCCATTTATCCTGCATCTGAAATGATGGTGAACCCCGCATTGAACCTGCTCGACTACCAGGTAAGCCCTGCCCGGATTCCGGAAAAAATACTCTGGGTTGCGGAAGCAGTGGCAATCAAACTGGTAAAAGCCTTACAGAGTCCGGGTTTATTTGCCATTGAAATGTTCATCGACATCAACGGGGATGTATGGGTAAATGAAACGGCGCCACGTGTACACAACAGCGGCCACCACACCATTGAAGCCAATCACTGCAGCCAGTATGATATGCTCTGGAGGATCATCCTTGGCTATCCACTCGGAAACACGGCCCCTATTTTACCTGCGGCCATCATCAATATTATTGGCGCGGAAGAACACAGCGGCCCAGCTCATTACGAGGGACTGAAGGAAGTGCTGATGATCGACAATGCATTTGTGCACCTTTATGGTAAAAAGCAAACCAAGCCCGGCAGAAAAATGGGGCATGTAACAGTCATGCATTCCAGCTACCACGATTTAACGCATAAAGCCAATAAGATCAAAAATCTATTGCATGTGGTTTCCGATAGCCGGTCCTGAACTGCTGCACTTAACGGCGTTTGATATTGATCGGTTTCAGGAAACCGATACCGACCAGGCTTTTCGATTGTAGTCCGGGGGCGTCTTTGGTAGGACCAAATAACCGTACATCATCGTCATAAATAAGGTCGAGCGTATAGGTGGCGGAGAAATATTTGTTGATTCTAAAAGAGAACAGGTTGGTCATGAACAGGTCCACATTCTGCGGATCGTGCTGGTAGTTGGAGAACAAATCCACCCGCCCTTTGTAATTGATATTCTTAGCCACCACGGTATTATAGTTTAGCGTGGCAAATGCACCAATTTCATTGTAGGAATGGGCACCTTTGGGTACACCATACCCTCCTTTTTCAGATAAGGTCTTATTGGCCATCACAATCCAACGGGAAGTAATGGGAGAAAGGAATATGGATAATTTCGCATCCGGTTTATAGTCGAATCCGGCAGACAGAATGAAATAACCGGGAGAAAGCAGCGAGGAGGTATAGTTTCCGATATTGTTGGAATAGGTATAGCCGTCGAAGAACTGTGTCCGGAAGTTGAACAGGGCGGTCAGAAACCATTTTCCCACGGTATCCATTTTATAACCGTACTTACTGAGATAATCGAAACGGTCGTCATTCTTCCGGCTGCCCTGGCTGGTAGATTGTATATACCCCAGGTTGATGTCTATATTGTTATCCCAGCCATGCCGGTTTTTCTTATAATAAATAAAATAGTTAAAATAGCCGTTCACCGTAAGCGAAAAGTTATCGCCGCCGGCGGCCCAGTTACTCAGCGAGCCCTGGGCCAGGTTAAAACTCATCAGTCCCCCTCGTTTCCAGTTCCAGGTAGTTGATGTGTCATTGTCTCTTTTGATATTCCGGTTGGCTTCCCGCTTTAAAGCAGTTACCACATTGTCCTGCGCCGTTAAAACAGTTCCGCCGGATAGCAAAACCATTAAAAGCAAGACCTTTACATTCATATTCACAACATTTGGGGTGCACAAATATAGGCGAAGGAACTAATTTTTTCTAAACATTTGCTGACAAACTGGCATAAATTCGCCGATTTGTTTACCTTTGACCTCCTAATATAAAGTGGATGGAATTGGTTGATATTGGTCATAAAATACATGATGAACAGCGCCAGGGAGAAGCTTTTGCCCCCCTCCTGGCAAGCTACCCCGGCAGTAAAAGGTTCTATATAGAAAGTTATGGATGTGCCATGAACTTCTCCGATAGTGAAGTAGTTGCCTCCATCCTCAATGCCGAAGGTTTTGGCGCCACCACTGTATTTGAGGAAGCCGATCTGATCCTGGTCAATACCTGCTCTATCCGGGAAAAAGCAGAACAAACCATCCGCAAACGCCTGACCGAATTCAGGAAAGCAAAAAGGAATAAGCCCGGTATGTTGATCGGCGTTCTGGGTTGCATGGCTGAACGACTGAAGTCGAACCTGTTGGAAGAAGAAAAACTGGTAGACCTGGTGATTGGCCCGGATGCTTACAGGGCCCTTCCCGATCTTATTAAAGAAGCGGAAAGCGGGCAAAAAGGAGTGAATGTTATGCTGAGCAGGGATGAAACTTATGGAGATATTTCCCCTGTTCGTTTAAATACCAACGGAATCACCGCGTTTGTTTCCATTACCCGCGGATGTAACAATATGTGCAGTTTCTGTGTTGTCCCTTTTACCAGAGGCAGGGAACGAAGCAGGGACGGCCAATCCATTATTGCCGAAGTTCAGGCGCTGGTGGATGCAGGATATAAAGAAGTTACCCTTTTAGGCCAAAATGTAGACAGCTACTACTGGGTAAATGAAACCACCGGTACCGCCACCACATTTGCCCGATTGCTGGAGCAGGTGGCCCGGGTGAGCCCGGATCTCTGGGTTCGTTTCAGTACTTCTCACCCCAAAGACATTACCGATGAGGTCCTGCACACGATGGCAAGACATGACAATATCTGTAAATGCATTCACCTTCCGGTTCAGAGCGGTAACACCCGCGTGCTGCAACTGATGAACCGCACATATACCCGTGAATGGTATATGGCCAAGATAGACCGGATCCGCGAACTGCTCCCCGGCTGCAGTATTACCTCCGATGTAATCAGCGGTTTTTGTACGGAAACGGAAGATGAACACCGGGATACGCTCAGTATGATGGAATACGGCAATTATGATATGAGTTATATGTATTTCTACAGCGAACGCCCCGGTACCCTGGCTGCCAGAAGGTACCAGGATGATATACCGCTTGAAGTGAAGAAAAGAAGGTTACAGGAAATTGTGGATATGCAGGGCATATTATCCAGAAGAAGTAACCTGAACGATATCGGTAAAACCTTTAAGGTGCTGATTGAAAGCAGCAGCAGAAAAAGTGATGCCGACTGGCAGGGAAGAACCAGCCAGAATAAAATCACCGTATTCCCAAAAACGGATGCGGACCTGAAGCCGGGTAGTTTTGTATGGGTGAAAATCAATGACTGTACAAGAGCGACCCTGCTGGGAAACATTGTAGACGCCCCCCAACATTAAAGATGCTATGGATTTACAAAGTATTAAAAACAGGTTTGGCATCATCGGCAATTCGCCGGCGCTGAACCATGCACTCAACACCGCCGTACAGGTGGCAGGAACGGATCTGACCGTGCTGATTGTTGGAGAAAGTGGTGTAGGTAAGGAAGTTTTTTCGCAGATCATCCATTCGCTCTCTGCCAGGAAACACAATCCTTTTATCGCTGTAAACTGCGGAGCCATTCCGGAAGGCACCATCGATTCCGAATTATTCGGTCATGAAAAAGGGTCCTTTACCGGCGCCGTAGATAGCCGTAAGGGTTATTTTGAAACCGTAAGCGGGGGTACCATTTTCATGGATGAAATTGGTGAAATGCCCCTGGGAACGCAGGCCCGTTTGCTTCGCGTACTGGAAACCGGCGAATTCATTCGCGTGGGTTCTTCCAAAGTACAGAAAACAGATGTACGGGTAATTGCCGCTACCAACCGGGAACTGCTGGAGTTTACCCAGAAAGGACGATTCCGCGAAGACCTTTACTATCGTTTAAGTACGGTTCCCATCCGGGTACCTTCCCTGCGAGACCGCAAGGAAGACATCCTCCTGCTGTTCAGAAAATTTGCCGTTGATTTTGCCGAACGCTATAAAACCGCCCCGGTACAACTGGATGAGGAAGCCAGGCAAATGCTGGTGAATTATCCCTGGCCGGGAAATGTGCGCGAACTGAAAAATATCGCAGAACAAATATCCGTACTCAGCCCCAACCCGCAGGTTAGCGGCAGGGAAATGCGGGCTTTCCTTCCCGAGAAAAAAGAAAACCGGTTCCCTGTACTGGCAGCAGGTCATGCGCCTGCGGGAGAATTTGCCAATGAGCGGGAAATCCTGTACAAACTTTTCTTCGACATGAAGAAGGACGTGACTGAACTGAAAAAAATGTTCCTGGAAATACTCCAGAATCCCTCACTGGCAGGATCTGCAGCCAATTATACCAAGGAATCCATCCTGAACGATTTTACCGCCATTCCGGAAACAGCAGCGCCGGTTGTTACCAACAACAACACTGCCCTGAACAGCCAGCCCAGTTTATTACCGGGCAACCCTTCCGGCACACATCCGGTACTGTTATCAAATGACGAAATTCAGCAGCACGAAGAAATTGAAGAGTCGCTGAACATCATGGACAAGGAAAAAGAACTGATCATAAAAGCATTAAAAAAACACAAGGGCAAGCGCAAAGATGCATCACTGGATCTTGGCATCAGTGAAAGAACGCTTTACCGTAAACTGAAAGAATATGACATTGATGAATAAGAAATGGCACCTGCTTCCCCTGCTCCTGCTACTGGTATTGACCGGCTGCAGGATCTATACATTCAATGATGCTGTGATTCCTACAGATGTAAAAACGGTAAAGATCGGCTTCTTCGAAAACAGGGCCCGGTATGTGAATCCTCAACTGAGCCCTAAACTGACCGATAAGGTTCAGACCAAAATTACGTCTCAAACCAAACTGACCAGGACCAACAACGATGACGCTCATTACATCATCAACGGAACCATCACCAACTATGACCCCAGTCAAACAGTGGGTGTATCGGCACAGCAGGCCAGTACCAATCGTTTAACAGTAACGGTTCATATTGTTTTTAAGAAGACACTGGAGAACAAAGTGGAGGAATTTGATGTATCCCGCAGCTTTGATTATTCCGCCAACCTTAGCCTGCAGCAGGCCGAAGGGCAGTTACTGGATGAAGTGGTAAGGACCATTACCGATGAAATCTTCAACCGCATTTTCTCAAACTGGTAATCCAGTAGTATATTTGATCGTATGAAGTTTACGCAAGAAAAAGCATTGTATCACCTTACGGGCAAAACGGATATTGCCGAGATGAAAATGGACGCCATTGAGAAACTGGTGAATGAATATCCTTTTTTTGCGCCCGGGCAGTATTTGTTTTCTGCTAAACTGAAAAAAGAAGACCACCCGCTTGCCGTTTCGCAGGCCATGAAAACCGCGTTGTTTTTCTCCAATCCCTACTGGCTGCAGTTTCAACTGGATTCCCTGAAGGAAGCAGGTATAGACCAGGCCCCCCAGCAGGAAGTGGATACAACGCTGCTTCGCTCCATCCACGAAAAAGACAGGGAATGGGATGAAATGATGAACCTCCCACACTTGGAAACCACCCTGGAAGAGTCTAAAAAGGAACTGGAACTGCCGGTATTGCCCAATCCGGATATTGCAATCCCTACTGTAGAATCTGTGAAGGAACTCATGAAGGGCATTGACAGCTTCAACAAGCCCAGTACCATTGTTCCGGTGATCCGTGATAGCGACACCGCAACGCCGGCCCCTAAAACAGTTCCCAGGCCTTCCATACCCGATGAGCCTTTCATGCCGGTATTCAGCGCCATTGCTTCTGCAGAAGCTGAGGAAGAATACAATCAGGGACCCGTTAGCAATTACAAAACCCTGCCCGATCAGGATAAAAGTGATGCCAAAATTGCCAGTATCCTGTCCGGCCAGTTGGCCGAATTCAAAAAACCTGTAGAAAAGGACGCGGAGCTGAAAATTGTGCCCCCGCAGGAAAAACTGCACACCATCGACTATTTTGCCTCACAGGGGATCCAGATAGACCTGAGTAAAATTCCTCAGGATAAATTAACCACCAAACTCCGGAGGTTTACCGACTGGCTGAAAGACATGAAAAACCACAGCCCCAACCCCGTAGACCTTGGTACCAGCCCTGAATCAGAGAAAGCTGTGGCTGAAACAGCCCTGGTTTCGAACGAATCCAGGGAAATTCTGACCGAAACCATGGCAGAGGTTTTGGCCAAACAGGGGCAGATTGACAAGGCAATTCAGCTCTATATTAAATTAAGTTTCTCTAATCCTGAAAAAACCGCTTATTTTGCTGCCAAAATTCAACAATTAAAAGGTATTTAACATGATCATTCTGTTCTTGGTTCTGATAGTAATTGCGGCTGTAGCGCTCGGTTTTATGGTATTGGTTCAAAACCCAAAAGGTGGTGGATTAACCGGTAATGTAGGAGGAATCAGCAACCAGTTTATGGGTGTAAAGCAAACAACCGATGTTTTGGAAAAAGGCACCTGGTTATTTGCAGGCATCATTGCTTTGCTGGCTTTGTTCTCCACTTTCTTTCTGAAATCAGGGGCTGAAGAGGTAGACAACTCCATGATCCAGAAGATCAATACCAACACGGCCGCTCCTGCACCGGTTCAACAGGCTCCTGCCAACACCACTACTTTACCTGCTAAAGCAGATACGACCAAAAAATAAGCATCGTTCAACGATATAAGGCCCTGTCTTCTTCCCAAAGACAGGGTTTTTTATTTATTTTGCCGAACATAATCAGGAACTTGCAGCATGAAGAAAGCTTCAAAATCATTGAAAAAAAGAGGGTTCAGTCCCTTCCTGTTCATCGCTTTGTTTATTTTACTGATGGCTTTATCCGGCGCATGGCTGTTCCTGGGGCCGGCCACCAGCTTCTCTGAAAAAAGCAGAATTGTAACGATCCGGGAAGATGAAACCAATAAAACCTTGGTTCTGGCTGCTTTCAGCGAAGCAGGCATTCTTCGCTTCAACGGATTGCTGGGCCTGGCAGGCGCCCCCATCAATCTCTGGGATCAACTCAAGCCTGGTAAGTATGAAATCAAAAAAGGACAAAGCATTGTACAGATCGTACGCATGCTGAAAAATGGCCGTTTTGCGGAAGTAAAACTGATCATCAACCGGGTCAGAACCAGGGCCGAATTAGCCCGTCTGATCAGTAAAACCTTTCCGATCGATTCGGTAGCAGCACTGCAATACATTAGTTCCAACGATTCCCTCCAACAATTCTCTACCGATACAAGTCTGCTTTTCACCA
This sequence comes from Sediminibacterium sp., assembly GCA_035254545.1. Classification (GTDB taxonomy): domain Bacteria; phylum Bacteroidota; class Bacteroidia; order Chitinophagales; family Chitinophagaceae; genus Sediminibacterium. Next base: position 26,766 of record DATFAP010000047.1, read on the forward strand.
AAATCATTCCAAATACCTACAGCTTCTATTACGACGCTTCCCTCACCAGGATCTTCCGGAAATTAACCAATGAAAGCACTGCTTTCTGGTTAAAGAATAACCGGATTCAAAAAGCCGCCGCATTGCAGATGACGCCCGAGCAGGTGTATACACTTGCTTCCATTGTGGATGAAGAAACCAATTTTGAATCGGATAAATACAAAATCGCCAGCGTTTACATCAATCGCCTGAAAAAGCAGATGCCCCTGCAGGCCTGCCCTACCATCAAATACGCCATGAACGATTTCACCATTACGCGTATTTATGAGAAATACCTAAGCAACCCATCCCCCTATAATACGTATAAATACAAAGGATTGCCGCCCGGACCCATCTGTACGCCTGCACCAAAAACAATCGATATTGTACTGGATGCGCCTGCAACTGATTATATTTATTTCGTAGCAAAAAGTGATTTCAGCGGGTATCATCATTTCAGCAACAACTATCCGGAGCATAACCGGTATGCCAACGAATACCAGAAAGCATTGGATGCTTATATGTTAAAGAAACAGGAACAAAAAAAATAACCTTTTGACAAAACTGGAAAGAATCATCATTACATGGGCTCCCGTTGCTTTTCTGATCAGGAAAAGCAAGGACATCACTATTCCCGGGTTTCAGGGCCTGCCTATTTTTGATGTGGTGATGTTTTTTATCAAACAGGTAAAAAAACTGGGGATCGACGAAAGGGCCGCCGCTATTGCATTTAACCTGATCATGGCACTTCCGGCAACCATGATCTTCCTATTCTCTATCATTCCCTATTTTCCGGAGTCGCTCAACATTAAGGAGCAAATCCTTTCCCTGTTTAAAGACATCAGCCCCAGTTCCAATACCTACAAATTCATTGCCGGAGTCATCAACGATATGATGACCCGGAACGTGGGGGTATTTTCCTTCGGTTTTTTACTGGTTGTATTTTATGCTTCCAATGCAATGATGGCGTTCATCATCACGTTCGATAAATCGATCAAGGAAAAGAAGACCTATTTCATGCACCAGCGTTGGAGAGCCATCAAGCTCACCACCCTCATGATCATGCTGATCATTTCCTCCATGCTCGTTTTGCTGGGACAGGAACTCATTGCTTCCCTGATCCGGAAACTCCTCAGTCTCGATAAAAGCAACCTGTTGCCCTGGCTGAATGCCGTTCGTTGGATCGTAATTGTAGCCTTGTATTTTTATGGCATTGCCTTCATTTACAAGTTTGCCCCATCGGTAGAAAAAAAATGGAAACTTTCTTCTCCCGGAACCATACTGGCTACGGTACTGACGCTATGTACCACCCTCCTGTTTTCTTACTGGGTAAACAATTTTGCCACATACAATAAAGTGTACGGCTCTATCGGAACCGTTCTGATCCTGATGCTGCTGATTTACATTAATGCCCTGATTTTACTGGTAGGTTTTGAACTGAACGTAAGTATCACTTATTTACTCAGGCATGCCGCAGAGCGAAAAGCAAAGGAAAAAGAAGAGAAAAGTCAGGCAACATTGCATGCACATCCACACCGATAAACAACAAACCTGCTATCCTGGAATTTATTCAGCAAGCCCCCAGGTTGCTTTCAGTGCCTCTCCTTCGGGATGGCTGATGAAAGGTTGCCCATAGTGCCCGGCATTCTTTTTCTGGCGATAGGCTTCGTAAATCGTTACTGCGCAGGCCACTGAAATATTCAGGCTTTGAATCATCCCTACCTGTGGAATAATAAAATTTCCATCCGATAACCGGATGGCTTCCTCACTTACCCCTTCGCGCTCGTTGCCAAATACCAGTGCCACCCGTTGGGTAAAATCGAGATCATAAACGCTAACGGAGTCGAGGCCCAAATGAGTGGTATAAATCCGGTCGTAATGCTTTCGCAACTCGGCAAAGCAGGCCCCGGCATTCCCATACTGGTGAACCGTAAGCCATTTAGCCGCGCTGCTGCTGCTTCTTACTCCAAAGTATTTGTGCGGAGGAATAAGCGTATTCAGTACATAAATATCCTGGATGCCAACTGCATCGCAGGTTCGCATAACTGCTGATATATTGTGCGGATCAAACACATTCTCCATTACTACGGTCAGATTACCCTGCCTGTTCTGTAATACGGTTTCTATGCGATGCTTTCTTTCGGGTGTCATAACGGAATACCAACTGGTTTGTATATTGCCCCTGCGGACATCTCTGCAGGTCAAAATTGCGTATTACTTATGAAATTTTGATATATTTTTGTGTTGTACCCGTTCGTCAAACCCTATGACAACAAAAATTATCCGTGCAGAGCACTTGCTCTGGATGGCACCTGTGTTGTTTGTATTCATCATTTATCTCAGTTCCGCTGTAGATAGTATGATGGTATTTTACCTGGGCGAGTACTTCATGATCAGTTACAGTTTAATTACACTTTTTTTTCTCGCCGTATTACTGGTTCCTTATCTTCTCCATATTCTGCTTCGCCGGATCGGAGCACGAAACCTGGTGATCAGTTGGTTGCATATTCTTCTCAGTTTTTTGATGGCGGCATCTGTTGTATTCATTTTCAATAAGAACCTTCCCATCAATATCAACTGGAGATACCATGTGGGAGAACTGGGTTCCTTCGGGCAGTGGAATTATTATAATTCTCTGGGATTGCTGATAACCCGCCTTTTCATTGCTATACAACTGCTGTTCAGCCTTTATGGCCTTGGCTCTGTTGCGTTGCATTACGGCTCCGCAATCAGAAACCGCAACAGGGATGCTTCCGATGGCCGCGAAAATGATTATGAAGTATCCGAAGCAGACTTTTCGCAGCAGATGACTGCCTGATGCTGTTTTATTCGTGGTCTTTTCCCATGGCTGCGAGTTTCATTTTATGCGCGGTTTCCGCACCAACATACCTGTCTATCCTTTTTTCCAACAGGTAGATGACCGGGGTTAAAACGATGGCCATGATAAATTTGTATGTGTAATTGACCAGGCAGATCGCCAGCACCAGTTGCCAGCTCCACCCATTCCCTATTTTAAAGGCAATAAACAAGACCACAAAACTATCTACCAGTTGTGACACAAAAGTAGAGCCGGTGGCTCTCAGCCATATCCATTTCTGCCCGGTCATTTTTTTGATTTTATGGAAAATCATTACGTCAACAATCTGGCCGATCAGAAACGCGGTAAGGCTTCCGGCAATGATCCACATACCTTGTCCGAATATGCCGCCAAATGCATATTGCATATTGGGTATCCCTCTCTCCTGCCCGGACCCTATCCAGAAATCGGCCGGGGGTATTTCCATGGCAGCGTAGAACATGATAAATGCATAGCCGATCAGGATCACTGCCGTATAGCTGATCCTTCTGACGGCCTTCGGGCCAAAATATTCATTCACGATATCGGTGATCACAAATTCAAGGGGCCAGAGCAACACCCCACAGGTAAGGTTGAAGGCCAGGCCCGGCTGTCCAAAAATGGTAAAATCGGAGGGCGCCATCCCTAATAGTTTTTCCAGGGAGAAAATTTTACCTCCGATACATTCCGCAATCAGGGCATTGGCTACAAAAAAAGCCGTAATACCCAGAAATAATCTGGTGGGTTTGTCTTTCAGAATATTGGTGATCATGCAGGCAGTATAAGATAAATGTATATTTGAAGTAAAAGTATCGCGAGGTTGGCCAATGCCAGCCAATGGGGCAGACGTACCGGTGATCGGGCTATTAACAGTGCTGCATACCAAATATTCGCGATCAGGTTCTGAACAGGGGCTACCATCCAGCCCAGCACAACAACCAACTGGCTGATATCGGGCTGTTGAATAAAATTGTGGGTACGCTGTATAATAACACAGAGCAGGAAGCACAAATTGCAGATAAACGCCAATTGGGCGGCGAAGCGAAGTGGTTTCATTTCCTAAAGATATACTATTGACCTTTTTCCTTAGGTTTGCTACTCATAAAATATTATATGAAGCGCATCAACTGGAAAGCTTTAATACCCCATGCTATTGCGATAGCCATATTTCTTATCGTTGCACTTATTTACTGTAAACCGGCCCTCGAAGGGAAAGTACTGCAACAACACGATGTTACCCAGTGGAAGGGCATGGCTCAGAATTCTTTTCAATACAAAGAGAAACACGGACATTTTCCACTCTGGACAAATGGTATGTTCAGCGGGATGCCTGCTTACCAGATTACCGGAATCGGTAATAACCCCGTATCCGTTGGCTATATAGGACATGTGCTGACCCTGGGGCTGCCGAAGCCTGCGGGTGTATTTTTCCTGGCCTGTCTTTGTTTTTATTTCCTTACTCAGGTACTAAAGGTTAACCCCTATATTGGGATGGTCGGTGCACTTGGATATGCCTATGCCACCTACAATCCCATTATCCTTGCGGCTGGTCATGATACCAAAATGAATGCGATTGCCTATCTCCCATTCATCATTGGTTCGCTGCTACTGATCTATGAACGCAAATACATCCGGGGAGCGGCATTGACCGCATTAAGCACCGCATTACTGCTGGGGGCCAATCACCTGCAGATTACCTATTACGCTGTGCTGATCATCCTGATCATGAGTATTGCATTTGCCATCAGTTGCTTCCGCCAAAAAGACTATAAACACCTGATTCAATCAGCCGGTATCGCTGTGATTGCAGGGTTATTGGGTATATTGGTCAATGCCACCACCCTGTTTACCACCTATGAATATTCCAAGCGGACCATCCGGGGAGGAAGTGTGCTGGCGGATGGAAAAACCAGCGCCACCAAAACCGGGCTGAGTACTGATTATGCCCTCAGTTACAGTGTATATAAAACAGAGCCGCTGGTAATGATGTTCCCCCGTATTTACGGTGGCAGCAGCAACAATATGGAAATTGCAGAAGAAAAATCCAAGGCCCTGGAAGCCCTGCAGCAAATGCCGCAGCAACTGGCACAACAGCTACAGGGGGCCATGCAGTTTTACTGGGGTGGAATTGACGGTGTTGGTACGTCCGGCCCACCCTATGCCGGCGCCATCATTTGTTTCCTTGCTCTAATTGGTTTTGTGGTTGTGGATAAGAAATATACTTACTGGATCGCCGCAGCGGCGGCACTCACCATTATGATGAGCTGGGGTAAATACTTTGAAGGATTCAACCTGGCCGTGCTGAAATTCCTTCCATTTTACAATAAGTTCAGGGCGCCCAGCATGATCCTGGTGGTACCCACTTTTCTTTTTGCCATGCTGGCAACCCTGGCATTGCAAAAAATCATCACCGAACAGAATAAGGAACTGCTCTGGAAACAGTACAAAAAAGGATTACTGGTAGTAGCCGGAGTTTTTGTCATTGCCGCACTGGTTTACTTCAGTTCCGACTTCAGTTCCGAATCAGACCGCAGCCTGCTGCTACAGGTCAACTCCATTCCGGATGCCACGCAACGGGAGGCAGTTTTGGCGCCCGTTAAACAATTTATAACCGGGCTGCAGGAAGACCGTAAAAGCCTCTTTCTGGGAGATCTCCTGCGCACACTCCTGTTCTGTGCTGTTGCCGCAGGAGCTTTGTATGTCACCATCAAAACAAAAGTCAATTCCCTTGCAGTTATTGCCGTGATCGGCGTATTTGCCCTGATTGATGTATTCTCCATCAACAGCAAATACCTGAACAGCAACAACTACCAGGATGCTGCCGAGTACGAAGGGAACTTTACCCCCTCTCCGGCCGATACACAGATTTTACAAGACACCGGTTATTACCGGGTGCTGAATTTGTCGCAGGGTATTTCCAATGCATTTAACGGCGGTGCGCTTACTGCTTATTTTCACAAATCCATTGGCGGATACCATCCTGCCAAACTGAGCATTTACCAGGATCTTATTGAAAGGCAGTTGTACAATTTCCCCAACTGTTTACCGGTACTGAATATGCTCAACACCAAATACCTGATCATGCCCGATCAGCAGACCGGTCAGCCTGTGGTGCAGCAAAATGCCAATGCCCTGGGAACCGCCTGGTTTGTTAAAGGAATCCGGTTTGAAAAGGGCCCTGCTGAAGTGATGAATGCACTGACCTATTTCTATCCGAAAGATACAGCGGTGGTAGAAGAAAAATACCGAAGCCTGCTGCAAACAGACGCTGCAACAGACAGTTCGGCAAGCATTTCACTGGTATATAACGACAATGATCAGGTCGTATACAACAGTTCATCTGCTGCAACACAATTTGCCGTATTCAGCGAAGTGTTTTACGATGCAGGATGGGTTGCCACAATAGACGGAAAAGAAGCACCGATCATCCAGACCAACTATGTGTTACGGGGGCTGGTGATTCCTGCGGGCAAACACCGGATTGAGTTCAACTTTAAACCTGCCTCTTATAAAACCGGGAACATGGCGGCTACCGTTTCATCAGTTGTCATCTGGCTCCTGCTCCTGTTTGCTGTTGCCGGTAACTTCCGTAAAAACAAAACCGCCTGAGATGGATCAACCGGTTGTACTGGGCATCGTTTCTTATAAAGTATTTCCGGCGCAGATGGGTGGGCAGAAATATATTGTTGATTATTACACGGAACTGTCCAGGCATATCAAAATAGTGCTCGCAGTTTCGAAAGATAACCAGGTAGATAAATATACCAATTATAAAATCCACCCCATTCTGTTCAACCACTGGTACGGATGGCTGAACATGGTTCATGTATACAGGCTTTGCCAGATCATTCGTAAAGAAAAAGTGAATGTGATCATGATCAATCATTCTTATTTCGGATGGCTGGGATTGCTGCTGAAGAAAATCACCGGTAAAAAGCTGGCGATTAAATCTGCCAATATAGAATCCCTGCGTTTCCGCGATATGCACAGACCCGGATGGCGCATTTACGGGCAGTATGAAGGTTGGGTTCACCGCCACGCAGACATCAATTTCTTCATCTCAACCGAAGAAAAACAATGGGCCATTGATAAATGGAACCTGATTCCGGGCACCTGCGCTACGCTGCCCTATGGTACCAAAACCATCCACCCGGTTAGCGGGGAAGAGAAGCTCAACAGCAGGCGGGTTATTCTGAAAGAGCATAACCTGAGCCCAAATACAAAACTATTTTTTTTCAACGGAACACTCGACTACCTGCCCAATACCGATGCGCTTTATGTAATTGTACAGGAGCTGTTGCACAGAATGGAAGCCTCCCATATCCCCTTCTGTATCTTTATTTGCGGCAGCAATGTATCCGAAGCATGGGCACAGGTGCTGCAAAAGACCCCGAATATTATTTACAAGGGATTTGTACCTGATATCAACCGATACTACCGGGGAACCGATTGCCTGATTTGCCCGGTCACATTGGGCACCGGTGTAAAAACCAAGATCGTGGAAGCGCTGGCACAGGGCCAGGCCGTGATTGCCTGTAAACGAAGCGGGTCCGGTATGGACGCAGCAGCACTTGGCAAACAGCTTATCCTGATCAACGATTACGACTGGAACGCTTTTGCAGAAGCAATGCTCAACCTCGACATTCATGAGCCTATATGTACACCCTATGCCTTTTATGCTAAATACAACTGGCCGGCCATCGTTGAAGAATCCATTTTATCTTTGCAGCAATGAGTGAAACCGGAACAGCCATATCTGTAGTAATCTGTACCTATAACAGGGCCAATTATATTGAGGAGGCCTTGAACAGTTTGTATCACCAAACCCTGCCCAAAAGCCGGTTTGAGGTAATAGTGGTGAACAACAATTCTACCGACCATACAGCGGAGGTATGCAGGCAGTTTATTGCTACCCACCCGGATGCTTCATTCACCTATATGAACGAAAACAGACAGGGAGCCTCTTTTGCACGGAACACCGGTGCTGCGGTTGCCCGTTCGCCCCTGCTTTGTTTTATGGACGATGATGCCGTGGCAGCGCCCGATTACCTGGAAAAGATTGTAACTTTCTTTGAGCAATATCCGGATGCAGGCGGATTGGGAGGAAGAATTATACCACGTTATATACCGGCAGAGCCAGAATGGATGAGTCATTTTGTATCTTCCCTTGTCGGAAATTTTGATTACAGTAAAACGGTAACGGTATTCAGCCCCCATAAATACCCGCTGGAATCGAATATGGTAATCCGAAAAGCCGACTTTGATGCGGTAAACGGATTTAATACAGCATTACCCGGGGTAAAAGGCACTTTGCGTATTGGTGGGGAAGGAAAGGAATTTTTCCTGAAACTAAAAGCACTGGGGAGGGTCATTTATTATGATCCGGCCATTCAGGTGGAGCATGTGGTGGAAACAAAAAAGCTCACGCCGGAGTATATGTACAGGGTGGCCAGTGGCATCGGCAGGGGTGAAATGGTGCGAACAAAAGCGATTGGACAATGGAGTTATCTTAAAAAGATCGGAGAATATATCATAAAACTGGGTGTGGCTTTTTTACTGGCGGCAGGATATTTGCTACAGGGTAATCCGGCCAGAATGAAGCCGGTCATCCAATTCAGGATTGATGCCCTGAAAGGTTTACTTAATCATTAATACAACAGTATGAATTTATACCATTATATCGTAGACAGGAAAATCAAAGGCACACTAACCCGTTTGTTTGGCATTAAATTCCGGCATCCTTCCGAAACATCCAAAGTACGCAGGTGGGTACTTCCCTATTGCATCGGCAAGGGTTGCGATATTGGTTTTGGAGGAGACAAGGTAGTGAAAACCAACTGCGATGGCATTGATTTCCCTCAGCCCTATGCGTTTGCCGGCAAAGACAAAGTGGATATTCCCTGTGATGTAATCAAAGAGGAAATTCCGGTACCGGACAATACCTACGATTATGTTTACACCAGTCACCTGATCGAAGATTTTACCGATACCACCGACGCTCTCCGGAAATTCATCCGCATCCTGAAAAACAACGGCACACTGATCCTGGTATTCCCCGACCAGCCCAAATATGAAGTATATTGCAACAAAATCGGGCAACCGATGAACCCTTATCATATCCATACAGATATGGGGTATCATTTCATGCTTCAGCGATTAAACGAAGTACCGGGAATCCGCTACCAGGAACTCTTCAAAAGCAATTGCGACATTGATTACAATGTGGTCATGGTGCTTAAAATTGAGAAAGTTGCTGCTTAAAATGTTTAGTGAAATACAATAACTGGTATTGCACCGCATTACTCCAGTACATCCAGTCGTGGTTTCCGGGCCGTTCCGTATAATCGTGCGGAATTTTTAAGCGGATCATTTTTTCATGTACCAGCCTGCTCATGGGCAGAATCCGGTCTTCCGTTCCGCAATCAATCATGATTGCCAGCGGTGCTACAGGCTGTTGGTCTATTACATTCAGCACACTCCAGTCGTTCCAGTATTTCTGATTGGTCAGGGTATCGCCCAGCCGGTATTCCACCTCGTATCCTTTTCGTATGACCGTAACATGGAGAGCGCCGCTCATACTGCCGCAGGCGCTGAACCGGTCTGCATGACGAAACCCTAAGAACAATCCTCCGTGACCACCCATACTCAAACCGGTAATGGCACGCGCTTTTCTGTCGGCTATGGTTTTATAATTCGCATCGATGAATGCAGGTACTTCAGTACCCACGAAAGTTTCGTAGCGATAGCTGCTGTCTACCGGGCTATCGAAATACCAGCTTCCCTTTGCCCCATCCGGGCACACAATGATCAATTGCATTTCATCAGCCAGTTGCTTCAGTTGCGGAACCCGGGTGATCCAGTTATTGTACCTGCCGCCAAAACCATGTAACAGGTAAACCACCGGGAAACGCTGTTCCCCAGCCGAATATGCATCCGGTTTAATCACCACGGTTTTAATGGATTTCTTCATGGAGGCGCTGTTGATGGATACGGTGTCCACAACGGCAGCGCGAATGGCGTTGCTGAAAATGATCAGTAACAACAGTATATAGACTCTTTTCATATTATTGATTGTTGAATTGCTCTGTAAACCAGCTTTTAAAGAACAACAACTGGTAGTCGATGCTGTTACCCCAGTAAGCCATGTTGTGCGCTCCCGGGCGTTCTGTATAATCGTGTGCTATTTTTCTCGCCATCAGCTTTTCGTGCAGGGCCCTGTTAACAGGTAAAAAGAAATCATCCAATCCGCAATCAAAAATCAGTTTCAGTTCCCCGTTTTTCAATGAATCCACCAGGGTCATCACGGTATGATTGTTCCAGTTATCAGGATAACTGTCTTTGGGCCCCAGCACTTTGGGCAGGTCCCAGTTTTTAGGAAATGGACGAAAATCCACCCCGCCGCTGATGCTCCCCGCTGCGCCAAATACCTCCTTATTCCGGACCGACAGGTAATATGCGCCATGGCCGCCCATGCTCAACCCGGTTATGGCCCGGAATGCGCGATTGCGCTTGGTAGTATAATTGGCATCAATATAAGGAACCAATTCCCGGATCATGAACGATTCGTAGCGATAGCTGTTGTCTACAGGACTGTCAAAATACCAACTGCCAAAACCGCCATCGGGCAATACCATCATCAGGTTCATTTCATTGGCTCTTTGTTGCAGTTGTGGCGCAGCATTCAGCCACTGCCGGTAGCTTCCGGCATATCCATGGAGAAGGTACACTACCGGTAAAGCAGAAGTATCCCGCTGATCCGGCCGGATCACCAGTACCTTCACCGGCTTATTCATTCCTTTGCTGAATACAGACAGGGTATCAATGGAAGCCCCCGCAGTAAATGCTAAAAACAGGAGGCAGAAAGTGCAGCACCATTTTATCATACGGAATATTTAACAGTGTAAAATTCAGAATGCCACCCATTCATCACGGGTGGCATTGAACTTATTTGTCTGAAAGATTATTTGCCTTTCTGCATGGCGTTTTGCATAGGGTTGATGCCGGTAGACTGTCCCCTGCCTCTTCCAGCCCCGGTTTTAAACAGGGTGAAATTGCTTGGCGTTACAGTTCCTGAAGGCCAACTGTTATTGGCTTCGTTGATGTCTGCTGTTTCTCTCATCGGATCCAGTTGAATCTTCACGGCTTTCTTACTGGTCATGAACAGTTTGCTTACTTTATTTTCGTTCTTTCTCCAGATCTGTGCAGGAATACGTTCGGTTTCTTTGGTACCATCTTCGAAAGTAAACTCCACAATCAACGGCATTACCAAACCGCCTTTATTGGTGAAGGTAATTTCATACAGATTAGTACGCTGGTATTTGCTTCCTTCCTCCGGAGTAGCCTGTACCAGGTTACCGCCAAATGATGATGCAGGGTATTTAACAGTAGAATCGTATGGTTCCTGCCCCCTGGTATATCTCCAGTAGAAATCTCTCAGTGATGTATCCACATCCGTCAGGAAAAGAATGCGCTTATCGTTTCTATTGCGGATTTTAGAGATATCATCAAATGCATTCACACCGCTGAACAAAGGTTTATCCAGTCCGCGCATCTGAGGCGTTTTCCCGGCATCTGCAACAGCAGACGGATTCGCATCCATTACTGCGTATTTAACGGTATCAATGGCAATATCACAAGGTTCAATTCCGTAGAACCATCCTCTCCAGAACCAGTCAAGATCTTCTGCACTGGCGTCTTCCATGGTACGGAACAGGTCGGCAGGCGTTGGATGCTTGAACGCCCATCGCCTTGCATATTCTCTGAATGCATAGTCGAACAGTTCCCTGCCCATAATGGTTTCACGTAGAATATTCAATCCTGTTGCAGGTTTGGAATAAGCATTTGGCCCAAACTGGATAATGTTTTCGCTGTTGGTCATGATGGGCTCCAGTTGCTCCCTGGGAAGTTTCATATAATCGGTGATAGCCCAGGCCGGACCGCGACGGGAAGGATATTTATTATCGAATAACTCTTCGGTAAGGTATTGAACAAAAGTGTTCAGGCCTTCATCCATCCAGCTCCATTGGCGCTCATCGCTGTTCACGATCATTGGGAAAAAATTGTGTCCCACTTCGTGAATAATTACACCCAGCATACCATACTTGGTAGCCTCGCTATAGGAGCCGTCTTTATTAGTTCTGCCGTTGTTGAAACAGATCATTGGATATTCCATACCGTTAGAAGCCTCGATACTCTGCGCAACAGGATATGGATATGGAATGGAGAACTTAGAATAGGTTTTGATGGTATGCGCTACGGCCTTGGTAGAATATTTACGGTACAAACCATAAGCTTCTTTCGGATAGCCGCTCATGCACATGATCTTTTTGCCCTCCACATATGCAGGCATTGCATCCCAGATATATCTGCGGCTGGAAGTCCAGGCAAAGTCACGTACGTTCTCTGCCTTAAACAACCAGGTTTTCTTTTGTATACTCTTGGTTTTTTCTGCTTTCAGCGCTTCATCGAGTGTGGCAATTTCAACCGGTTCTTTGGCGGTTTGTGCCTGGTTCCAGCGAGCCATTTGAGCAGGAGACAATACCTGTGCATAGTTCTGACAAACACCGGTACCCAGTACCACATGGTCGGAAGGAACACTGATCTGCACATTGTAGTTACCAAATACCAGGGCAAATTCTCCCCTGCCGGTAAACTGTTGATTCTGCCATCCCTGGAAATCGCTGTACACACACAAACGGGGGAACCACTGTGCCATGGTAAACAGGTTATTGCCATCTTCCAGTGTTTCAAATCCACCACGTCCGCCCAAAGTCATGCGATCCGGAATTTTGTAACTCCAGTCGATACCAAATACAAATTTCTGACCGGGCTTTAAAGCCACCGGCAATTCAACACGCATCATGGTTTTGTTGATGGTGTATTTCAAAGCCTTTCCGGTAGCGTCGGTTATTTTGGAAATAATATGGCCGTACCCGTTGTCTACTTTTGCAGCAGCCAGGTTATCGAGTGTACGGGTGGTTACCTGGCGTCCGAGGAAGGAAGCATCCTGATAGTTGGCATTATTAACTGTACTGTGTTCGTTCTCGTCTAACTGCAACCACAGATAAGTTAATAGGTCGGGAGAATTGTTGAAATAAGTGATGGTTTCACTGCCTTTCAGTTTCAGATTCGCTTCATCCATTTCGCACTTAATATCATAATCAGCGCGTTGTTGCCAGTATTTGGGGCCGGGGGCTCCACTGGCAGTTCTGTACTCGTTGGGAGTAGGCAAAATGGTTCCCAACTGCTCAAATTTGTTTCCGTGATTGGAAGTGGGGTTGTTCATGATGTTCTGGGCCTGTACCGTAAGTGCAAGTCCGGACATCAATAAAATCACCGCGAGTTTTTGCATGTTTATCAATTTAATAATGGAGAGGAAATCTTTCAACAGCCATTTCTAAAGCAAGGGCAAATGCAACGGCTGAAACATACAGCATGTATTCTCTGCGATTCACTTTAAAAAGCGTAACGAAAATAAGGGTTATGAATAATATTCCAAGAACGATCAGCAATTGCCCCGCTTCCAGGCCAAGATTGAATGCCAGCAACTGCATTACGATGGATTCGTCTTTGCCCATCAGGCTTTTCAGGTAGTTACTGAATCCCAAACCATGTATCAGCCCGAAAAACAGCGCAAAAAAATAAATCAGGGGAAATTTAGCCCTGAAATTAAACTTTTTCACAAACACATTACTGAAAGCCGTAATAACTATCGTAACCGGAATCAGAAACTCGATCCACGACATGGAATAATTGATGAGATCGAAAATGCTCAGTGCCAGTGTGATGGAGTGTCCGATGGTAAAAGCAGTCACCAGCACCAGCAGCTTTTTCCAGTCTGCAAACTGGTAACGGATGCAGAGAGCTACAATAAACAGGATATGATCTATCCCTTTCAGGTCGGCAATATGCTCGTATCCTAGTTTAAAATACAGTCCAAAATCATTCATAAGCAGGAAGTTAAATTAATTCCGACATTTGTGTCTGAAAAAAAATGTTGGCTGAATGGTAAATAGTATGGTTCAATGGTTCATCACAGCTTCTGTGGCGCTCCTACACCCTTTTTTTGTATCGGTGATCGACATTAGTCATAACGAAAAAGAGGCCACCGCCGAAATCAGTGTGCGGATCTTTACCGACGACCTGGAAAAAACCCTGCAAAAATACAGCAAAGCCAAAATCGATCTCATCAAACCGGCCAATAAGGCACTTATTGATCAGCAATTGAACACATATATTAATAATGCACTACATCTAAAGATCAACGGCATTCCTGCAAAACCCCAATACCTCGGGTATGAAATTATTAAAGAAAGCACCTGGGCTTATTTTGAAGTAACCGGAGTAAAGAACCTTACAAAACTGGATGTAGACTGCAGTCTGCTTTACGACTTAGAAAGCAGCCAGATCAATATCATTCATGTAAAAAGCAAGGGGCAGGAAAAAAGTAACAAGCTGGACTATCCAAAGCGGGTTACGGGTTTTGACTTCTGATTGGCTTTGTTGCCGGAAGCTTAGCGTGTTTAATCTTCCCTGTCTGCGGCAGACATCCCGATAGTAACGAGCACTTTATCCACCCGGTGATTATCCATATCGATGATTTCGAAACGGAAGGTTTCCCAGTTCAACACATCACCGGTTTTGGGAATTCTCTCGAGATGATGTATGATAAAACCGGCCAGCGTATTGAAGTCCTGCTCCCATTTCTCCATCCATTCGGTTTTATCAAAATGACTGAGAAAATCATAGAAGGGAATCTGTGCATCCACCAGGAAGGAACCATCAGCTCTTTCAATGATTTCATAATCCTCATCTTCCTCCTGCGGAATGTCTCCCACAATTGCTTCCAGGATATCATTCAGGGTCATCAAACCCTGCACACTTCCATATTCATCCACAATAAAACACTGGTGAATCTTGGTCTGTTTGAATTTTTCCAATACCTGGTAGGCACTGTTGTTTTCCGGCACATACATGGCCTTCTTTGTGATGGAAAAAATAGTATCCGTTGCTTCGGCGGTAAACAGTTCCTTAATGGAAACAACCCCTTTAATATGGTCAATATCTTCTTCGCAAACCGGGTAAACCGAATGCACCATATCCTTTAGCCCGGCCCTCACTTCTGCAATGGTTTTATTGCCATCAATCCATTCAATATCGCTCCGGTGGGTCATGAGAGACGTAATATTCCTGTCACTCAGATGAAATACGCGTTCTATGATTTCCTGCTCTGCTTCCTCAATGGTTCCCTGTTCGGTACCTTCACTGATAATCGCTTTGATTTCTTCCTCCGTTACCTGTGATTCATTGGCCTTAATATTGAGAATGCTTACAATCAGGTTAGAAGATTTGCTGAGCAACCAGATGAGCGGATGCGTAAGCCAGCTCAACAGTCCCATAGGGGCCGCTGCAGATTTGGCAATTCCCTCCGGGTTGCTCAGGCCGATCCGTTTGGGTACCAGTTCTCCCAAAACAAGCGACAGATAAGTAATAATAAATACAATGATGGTTGTAGCAATGGTTCCGCTGTATTCTTCCAACCCGCCAAATTGGGCAAACCATTTGGCCAGGGGCTCCTTGAAACGCTGACCAGAGAATATACCGGTTAAAACACCAATCAGGGTGATCCCGATTTGCACAGTAGATAAAAATGTATCCGGGTGGGTGGCCAGCTTCAGCGCCCTTGCTGCATCAGCATCTCCCTTCGCTGCCTGGCCCTCCAATCTGGCTTTCCTTGCAGATACAAGCGCAATTTCGGCCATGGAAAATAAGCCGTTCAGGATAATCAGAAAAAGTATTACAAAAACCTCCGTCATTCAGGTAAAATTAGGTAAAAAAGGGCAGTCTATTCTATGATGCCTGCACGACGGACATAGAAACCTGCAGTGAGCCATCCGATACAGGTCCCCAGTATGGCGCCGCCCAGAATATCCAGCGGGTAATGTACCCCTACATAAATTTGCCCGTAACTGATCAGTGCCGCCCAAACGAGAAATGCATATTTCCATTTTCCGATCAGCTTACCGAGTGTCAGAAAAACATAAACAGCAAAACCAAAATGGTTGGTAGCATGCGAAGAGGTAAAACTGTATCCTCCCGAACAGCCGTTCAGGATCAGTCGAACCTGACTCATCAGGATGGGATCGCGGCAGGGACGCGGACGTTCAAAAAACGGCTTTACCCAACTGCTGCTGATCTGGTCTGTTAATATGAGGGTGATTACGGCAAACAGAATCCAGGAAAAGGACTTGCTTTTAAAATTCTGAATCGCAAATACAACCAGGAAAAGGTACAAAGGTACCCAGGCATTCCCTTCCCTGAACCAAGGATACACCATGTCCAGGAAGGGATGGGTATACACGGTATTTATTTTCAAAAACAACGCGGAGTCCATTTCCCTGACCCAGTTCCAGATATTTTGCCAGAAAGCATTCAGCAGCATTGCAGCGGTCATGGCGCAAATTTAACAATTAATGGTGGTCGGCGGCCTTGTATTATTGGCGGATTCTTTTTAAATTGAAGCATGGTTAGAAAAATCATCCTGGTGGTTGGCAGCGCAATCAGTATCGGTGCTGCTGCCCAAAACAAAAATGATTTATCCCTACGGTTTGCCGGCCCGGATACCGTTTTTGTTCCTCAACGTAACCGGTCAGAAATACCCAACGCCCTGAGTGGCAAAGACCCTGCTTATAAAATGCAGCTCAAAGGCAACAATGGGGAGGGTTTCGACCTATATGAATCGGCCGTAGACAATATGCCCATTCTGGTGCCGGATAAAAGCAATACCAGCAGGATGCCGGTTGTGATAAGCACTCCGGCTCCCAACAGCATGATACGCATTTCCCCATGGGAGTTAAAGCCGAGGACAGACACGCTACCGCCTGCGGCACCTTTCAACTACGAAAAATTTGTTCCCAGGAAAGGAAGGACGAAAGAGCCCAATCCCTTGTTCTGATCAGCGGTCTTTCCGGATCAGGTGTTTGCGGATCTGCTCCTGCCAGATAGCATAGCCCGCCGCATTCATGTGCAGGCTGTCTTTGAGAAAAATATGGGGCAGTGGCTTGCCATCTTTGCCCAGCATCACATCCCATACATTAATAAAGGAAGTTTGGGGTTGTACACTCAGGTACTGCCGAATGGCTTCGTTGGCTTCAATGGCTTTCTCCTTATGCTTTGCCCTGGACGGACTGGGCTTGATGGAAACATAGGAGATTGGCACTTTGGGTAACTGCTGCCTGATTTTGATAAACAGCGCTCTAAACCGGTCCACCACCATGGCTGCCGTAACCGTATCGGAAGAGGCAAAATCATTCTCACCGCAATAAATCAGGATCTGGCGGGGTTGATAAGGCACAATGATCTGATCTGTATAACGAATGATATCGGGCAAGGAAGATCCTCCCACTCCCCTGTTCATAATGGTATATCCGGGAAAATAACTTTGATAATCTTTCCATAAACGAAAGGAAGAACTGCCTACAAAGAGGATTGGATTTTTGCGGGGCGGATTGGCGCTGTCTGCCCGCTGATAAGCGTTGATTTCATCTATGAAAGGTTGTGCAACTGCACCTGATGTAAACACAAACATTGCTAAAACAAAACAGAATTTTTTCATA
>DATFAP010000048.1:0-77368 GCA_035254545.1 Sediminibacterium sp.
ATATGTCCGCTAAATTGAATCTCGACAAACTGGATTTTCAGATCATTCAGGAAATGATGGAGGATGCAGAGATCTCTTACGCCGATCTGGGAAAGAAATTATTTGTATCGGGTGGCACCATCCATGTCCGTATCAAGAAGCTGGAAGAACTCAAAGTGGTTAAAGGTAAAAAACTATCCGTAGACCTCAAATCCCTGGGTTATGATGTGATTGCCTTTATTGGTATTTACCTCGAAAAAAGTTCTTTGTACGACTCCGTTGCCAAGGAACTGAAAAAGATTCAGCAGATTGTCCGTCTCAACTACACAACCGGAAATTACAGCATGTTTGCTGAAATTGTATGTAAAGACATACAGGAACTCCGTTTTGTACTGCACGATGAACTGCAAAAAATCAAAGGAATTGAAAGAACTGAAACATTTATTTCACTGGAGGAAAGCCTCGACAGAAATGTAGTGGTAGCTCCGCGTTAATCCTTTCCTATGCAATCCTCTTTTAACCTGGTCGAAATAGCCGCAGTATTGAAATCCAAATGGCGGCGGCTGCTCTCCTTCACGATGGCATCCGCCATAGCAGCGGCCTGTATTGTTTTCATAGTTTCCCCAAAATACAGATCGTCTGCCACGCTGCTGGCAGGCAATTCACTGCTCTCAGACAAAGCCAGCATCTTTAATCAACAAATCAAAGACCTGTACGGGAGCTTTGGAAACGGCGATGACCTGGACAGGATACAGGCGGTTGCCGAAATGGACATAACCCTGCTGAAAGTGGTCAGAGACCGGCAACTGGTACAATATTATGGGCTGAAGAATGAACCGGAGCCTGTTCTGGAAAGCCGCGCTGTGAAGCTGTTACGAAAAGAACTGCGTTTCACCAAAACGCCCAAGGATCAACTGATCATCAGTTGCCTCACCGGAGATGCACCCCAGGCGGCCAACATAGTGAATGCCATTGTACAGTCTGCAGAAGAAAGTATCCGGTCGCTTACCCGGGCGCGATATTACCAGGTCATTCAACAACTGGATACAAGTGTTGCCAATCTTCGGGTGCAATACAATGCACTGGAAAATCAACCTGCCTCAACTGAAGCGGATCAAAGAATGGCAGATACGGAAAGAACAATCATCCTGTCGCAACTGGAACAGTACAAAAAGATCAGCGCAGAATACAAACTGGCCTTTAAAGCTATTCCTGCCTATATACAGTTGCTGGAGCCCGGTACCGCTCCGGCAGAAGCAGCCTGGCCCAATAAATCGCTGGTTATTGCAATAGCTGCGCTGGCCGGGCTGGTGTTCAGTTCTTTACTGGCCCTTCTTTACAATCGCAGTAAGGCGCTCTGATGAATACTGCAGTTCAACGATATCAGGTACAGGCAATCCTTGCAGGCCTGTTGTTTTTTGCATTTGGTGCACTCAGCATTCTGCAACAGCGGGTTGAGTGGATGGCCATCCCCTTTGTGTGGGTTTTATTACCCGCAATCAGCAACCTGGTAACGGCACATACCGGATCTTTATACTGGCTGATGCTGGTGATGCTACCCCTGTCTGCAGAAATAAATATAACAGATACCCTGGGCATGGATTTTCCGGACGAGCTGCTGTTGCTGGCCATTACGGCTGCTGCTGTTGCAAAGATGATACACCAGCCCCAGCTGTTTTATCCCGTTTTCCGCGCTCCGCTGCTACTGTTCATTTTAATTCACCTGCTATGGATTACATTCTGTGCAGGCCTTTCCACCGAACCATTACTCTCTGTCAAATTCCTGCTGGCAAAAACATGGTACATCATTCCATTGGTGCTGGTAACACCGCTCCTGCTGCGCAATATGCAGCACTATGGCAAGCTGGCTATTTGCTTATTGATTCCCCTGTTCCTTGTTATTGTGCAAACACTGGTACGCCATGGGTTGCATGGATTTGAATTTGCAACCATCAACAAAACGGTGGGGCCCTTCTTCAGAAATCACGTAAACTATTCTGCCATGCTGGTTTGCCTGCTGCCGGTGGGATGGGCAGCCTGGCATTTCACCAAAGCAACTGCTTACAAAAAAAGGATTGCTGTTGCCCTGGGCATCGCATTGGCAGGCCTCGCTACAGCCTATTCCAGGGGCGCCTGGCTGGCCTTGCTGATCGTACCGGTATCTGTGTGGATCTTTCAGAAAAAAAGGATGGGATCGTTCCTCGTCACAGCACTTGCAGCTACAGGTTTATTACTGGCGGTCCTCACCAGCAACAACTACTACCTGCGTTTTGCACCGGACCACGACCGCACCATTTTCCATACCAATTTCAGGGAACACCTGGGTGCTACGATCACCCTCAAAGATGTTTCCAATGCAGAGAGGTTTCATCGCTGGGTGGCCGGAGTCCGAATGGTGACCGAACGCCCACTGACCGGTTTTGGCCCCAATAGTTTTTACAATCAATATCGTCCTTATACGGTTTCAGCTTTCAAAACCTGGGTGAGCAATAACCCGGAGCACTCTACCGTACACAACTATTTTCTGCTAACAGCCATTGAACAGGGCATTCCGGGGCTGGTCATTTTATTATTGTTGTGGGCTGCCTTATTACTGGCGGCACAACAGTTATATCATGCTTTTCAGAGTGAATTTTACCGAACGATTGCATTGATTACTGGAGTGGTACTCTGCATGATTATGGTCATTAATTTCACCAGCGACATGATTGAAACCGATAAGGTCGGCGGATTGTTCTGGCTCAGTGCAGGTATATTGATCAGTCTCCAGTTAAGGTTGAAAGAAGAAAAATCCGCACTGGCAGCTTAGTTACGCACGCTCATAGCGTCTCTCAGCCCGTTACCCAGTAAATTAAAAGCCAGAACCAGCAACATGATGGCTATACCCGGCGCCAATGCCAGCATGGGATTATGCGTGATGATGAAATTATAATTCTCTTTAATCATCAGCCCCCAGCTTGGTTGCGGGGGCTGTACGCCAACGCCCAAAAAGCTCAGGCCCGCTTCTATCACAATGGCCGATGCAAAATTGCTGGCAGCGATTACCATCACCGGCCCCAGTATATTGGGCAGAATATGTTTTACAATCGTTCGTACATGCGAATAACCCAACGCCCTGGTAGCTTCAATATATTCCAGCTCACGTACGGCAAGCACCTGGCCCCTTACCAGCCTCGCTACATTCACCCACATGGTTAAGCCCACCGCAATGAACACCTGCCAAAAGCCCTTTCCCAGGGCCAGTGTAATGGCAAAAACCAACAGCAGTGTGGGTATACTCCAGATAACATTGATGAACCACATGATTACATCATCTACCCGCCCCCTGAAATAACCGGCAAGTGAACCCAGTAATATTCCAATGGTGAGGGAAATCAGAACAGCGATCAGCCCCACACTCAAACTGACCCGCACACCAATGATCAGCCTGCTGGCAATATCTCTTCCAAACTTGTCGGTTCCAATGGAGTAAGTAACCTGTCGCACGGGAGGGTTGGACAATAGTTGAAGAGGCATTTCCCCATTTTCGGTAATGCCGTCATCAATAAATTTTTGAAAATAAATACGGTCTCCTTTAATCCGGTAACTGGTAACCGGAATATAATCAAACTGATCTTCTCTGCCCTCCATCAATCGTGTAAACCATCCCGGCACATGAATGGCTCTTGTTTTTTTAACCTGCAATAATCCGATGGTAAAGCCTGGTTTTTTACTTCCGATCTCCGGAATCATCCGGTTGGCATTAGGGGATCCGTCCGGCGCTGCAAAATAGGCAAAGAGTGCAAGCAGCATACTCAATGCAATCAGTATCATTCCAAGAAAAGCGCCTTTATTGCGGATCAACTTATTGAAAAACCGGGTATCTGTTTTATGTGCCGACAATTTAATCTTTTATTAAGGCGAATGCTTACCGACAGAAGGTTTGTATTCACCGATGAAAAATAAATAGTTTAAACGAATGTTGAAAATTTCAGTCCAATCCTCAAATCATCCTTATATGAAATCGACCATTCGTCTTTTGTTTTCTTTTATGATGTTAATCCCTTTGCTGATTTATGCATTCTTTCCCGAAAATAGTGCACCATCTGCCGAGGCGGAACATCTTTTATAATTCAATGTACAGATCTGCCCTTCCACCGGTACGTTCCAAATTTACCCAACCAGCCGGCTACAACTGTATAAATAAGATGGAAGGGTTGCATGAACGGAAAAAAGAACAATGATTTCCTTTGATGGAAAAAACCTGCTACCGGCCACATAAACAAGAGCTCCATTACCGTCTTTGCTATCAGCAAATATATCATCCGGGGATAGAATCCCTGAAAGAACAATCCCAGTAACAGCCCGGTCAGTAACAATGCATTTACGCAATAAACCAGGAACAAAACCCGGAAAATACTTTTTTCCGAATAGCTATCCGCCTTGCTGGCCCACCGGATACGCTGGTTGAGAAAACTACCCCAATCCGGCATGGGCGCTGTTTGCACAATGGCCTCCGGCGAAAACAAAAAGCCCAGCTTTCCGGGAAATCGTTGTTTAATCTTGTACATCAGCAACATATCATCGCCACTGGCGATATGGTCAATTCCCCTAAAACCATCCACCGCTTCAAAAGCGCTTCTGCTGTATGCAAGATTGGCGCCATTGCACATACTATGGTACCCCGCAGCAACTGCAGCAGCCGTAATCCCCTGCAGGCTCATAAAATCCAGGACCTGAAACACCCCCAGCCAGCTTTTAGTAAGGGTAAACATTACGGGAGCCGCAACAAATACCGGCTGGTGTTCCTGAATATACTGATCGAACAACAACAACCATTGTTGGGGAACGATGCAATCCGCATCAGTAGTAACAATCCAGTTGCCGCTACTTTCCGCTACGGCTATTTCGATGGCTCTTTTCTTGTACGCATTTACGGCCCCGTTCAGGTGATCTGCAAGGTTAATCAGCTTTAATGCAGTGAACTGCTCCCTCCGTTGCAGCACAATATCAGGCGTTCCGTCGGTAGAATGGTCATTTACCACAATCACTTCCAACAGGTTCTTTGGGTAATCCAGTTGGTGAATACTGTTCAGACAATGAACAATGGAAGAGGCTTCATTTCTGGCAGGAATGATGATGGTAAATCTTGTCCGGGGGCTCAAAGCCGTAGAAGGTCGATATATTTTTAGCCGCAGAAACCAATAACGGTAGATCCCTATCAGCAGGCAATAAGCAGCTACACCTAATATGGTTAATGATAAAAAGATTGTGATCATCTGCAACAAAGAAAAACATTATCGCGATACAAAAAACGAAGCGATGATTTTAGCATATTTTTCCTGCAGCAACTGATGGCCCGCTTCAATCTCATTTACCTGTATCAGGTGCTCCATTTCACTGCTGAACTGGTGCCCCCGTTTGGAGAGAATGATCCGATCGTGCTTTCCGAAAACCAGTTGTACCGGTACTTTATGACGGCCGATCAAAGGCTTCAGCTTCCGGAGATCGGGCCTGAACCGGCGGTTGGTGGTCCAGATTTTATACAATTCTTTCCGGCTGGCAGCCTCATCGAGATAATAATGTACAAATTTGCTGATGCTCCGGTTGAGCAGATGGAGGCGATCCGCAGCCCCAAGCAGGCGGAACAACAGAGCGGGACGATACATCGCATGTTTAAAAATGCGGTTGCCCAGCCTGGTTTGGGTGGTAAACCACTGCCATTTGTTTTTATGCAACCCGTCCGGGGCTAGCAGCACCATATGGCAGACCTGTTCCGGCATCAGCTCAAATATTTTTAAAGCCATCCTTCCTCCCATACTGTACCCGAATAAGGTAACGGGTTCGCGGGAACCACCCATGATTTCCCGCATAAGTGCAACCAGTTCCTCCGGCCGGAAAAGCAGTTCACCCTGCCAGTCGGTTTGCCCGTGAAAAGGCGCATCAATGGCCACCAGGGTAAATTCATGGCCCAGATAGGGTTCAAAAATGGAAAAACGCTCCGCCATTTCCCCGTAACCATGGAAACAAAATATCCAGCGGGAGCCTGTTCCATAACGCTTGTAGTGGAACCTGGAGGGGCCGAATGGTATAAACTGGCTGCTCATGGGCGATTAGGCTAAATTTTACCAATTTATTCTTGGTAGTATCAAAGAAACGAACTTATTTTGAAATTAGTTGCATAACTAACTATATGTCAAACAACCAAATTAAGCGGGGAGAATTTAAACGAGGGGAATTATACAGCGTTATCAACGGAATGGCGTCTACTGCAGTGGCAAGAAAGCTGCAAAAAAATTTCAGAAACGCCGGGCTGGAAATTACGATCGAGCAATGGAGCGTATTGTATCATTTATGGAAAGAAGACAAACTGAGCCAACAGGAACTTTGTAACAGAACCTTCCGCGACAAGCCGAGCATTACGCGGCTGATTGACAACCTGGAGAAACAGAAACTGGTCAGGAGAATTGCTTCTCCCACCGACAGAAGAATCAACCTGGTGCAACTGACCGATGCGGCTTATGCTTTGCAGGATATCACCATCGACCTGGCCAACCAGACCATGAGCGAGGCGCTGGTAGGTGTAGAAAAGCAGGAGATTGAAATAGTAAAATCCGTTTTTCAGCGGGTGTATGATAATCTTACCGGAGGCGTTCCGGATATTATAGACAAATAGCTGCCAACGGAAATAAAGACTTTTAAATAATAAACATTTAAACTAACGACAATGGAAGCCACCAACAAAGCAACAGCCCTTCAGGGCGGCGAGTGGATTATCAAAGAAAGCAACCCGTATGAAACCTTCATTCCGGAAGATTTCAACGAAGAACAGTCCATGGTAATGGATATGTGCGAGCAGTTCCTGCAAACAGAGATCCTTCCTGTTGTGGAAAGGATCGATAAACAGGAGCCAGGCCTCGTTCCATCTTTGATGGAAAAAGCAGGAGAACAGGGATTATTGTCTACCTCTTTCCCGGAAGCCTACGGCGGACTGGGTAAGGATTTTATCACTTCCACCATTGTAAACGAAGGACTCGGAGGCGGTCATTCTTTTTCTGTCGCCATTGCGGCGCATACCGGTATCGGTTCCCTGCCAATTCTCTATTTTGGTACAGAAGCACAAAAACAAAAATACATTCCCAAACTGGCCAGTGGCGAATGGAAAGGCGCTTATGGTTTAACGGAGCCCAACAGCGGCAGTGATGCATTGAGTGCAAAGACCGTTGCAAAACTCAGCGATGATGGAAAATACTATATCCTGAACGGACAGAAATGCTGGATTACCAATGGCGGTTTTGCAGATGTATACACGGTGTTCGCCAAGATTGACGGAGACAAATTCACCGGCTTTATTGTAGAACGCGGCACAGAAGGATTTACGCAGGGGCCCGAAGAACACAAAATGGGCATTAAAGGATCTTCTACGGTTCAGCTCTACTTCCAGGATTGTAAAGTTCCGGTAGAGAATGTACTGGGTGAAATTGGCAAGGGACATATCATTGCTTTTAATATCCTGAACATCGGCCGGTTGAAATTATGCGCCGCAACTTTGGGCGGGGCTAAAAAAGCAACCGATATTTCTGTTAAATACGCCGTTACCAGGGAACAGTTCAAATTACCCATTGCCAAATTCGGCGCCATCAAACATAAAATGGCGGAAATGGCCATTCGCTTATGGGTTTGTGAGAGTGCGTTGTACCGGACAGCTAAATGGATCGACAACAAGGAGCATGAACTGGCAGCCGGTGGCAAATCATTCGCTGAAGCGCTGCTGGGCGCAGCAGAAGAGTATGCCATTGAGTGTGCCATTCTGAAAGTATTTGGTAGCGAGACGCTTGATTTTGTGGTAGACGAGGGCGTGCAGATTCATGGCGGTAACGGGTTCAGTGATGAGTATATCATTTCCAAAGCCTACCGCGATAGCCGTATTAACCGGATCTACGAAGGTACCAACGAAATCAACCGTTTACTGACTGTAGACATGGTACTGAAGCGAGCCATGAAAGGCAAACTGGACCTGATGGGACCTGCCATGGCTGTTCAGAAAGAACTGATGAGTATCCCTGATTTCGGAAGCGAAGACGAAGGCCCTTTTGCCAAAGAACTGAAGGCGGTTGCCAACTTTAAAAAAGCCATCCTGATGGTTGCAGGTGCAGCAGTACAAAAACTGATGATGCAGCTCGACAAGGAACAGGAAATACTGATGAATATTGCAGATATGTCTATTGAATTATTCCATGTGGAAAGTGCATTGCTCCGTGTAATGAAACTGACCAGAGATAAAGGAGAAGCGGCAACAACATTGTATGCCGATATGATGAGGACCTACCTGTACGATGCAGCAGACCGCATCAATAAATCCGGTAAGGATGCGTTGAACGCATTTGCAGACGGCGATGAACTGCGCATGATGCATATTGGTCTGAAGCGTTTCACCAAAGTGGAACCCTACAACACCAAGGATGCCCGCAGAAGAATTGCAGAGCGCCTGGTGGCAGACAACGGATACAAACTGTAATCCGGTTCAATCAATGATTCAAAGCGCCCGTAGTACGGGCGCTTTTTTTATGGCACATGCAATTGATTTTTTACCTTCAGCCTATGAAACTAATTCTCATTTTACTGGCAGTAATGATCAGTTGGAGTGCTGCCTCACAAAACGGTTCTCCGGCGGTTCCTCTATACGGGCGCACAACAGGAAAGCTGCCTGCCCTTGCCTACGGCCAGGGTGAAGACCGGCTGGGGGGCGCCAAAATGGGATATATAGACACAAATGTGTTGCTGAGGATCGTTGATTCATCTAAAGGGATGTACAAGGTACAGTTGTCCAAATGGCACAGTGCATACCTCGATCAATCCTCTGTGAAACCGGATTCCGCCTCCCCGGTCAAAAAACCGTTCTACCTCACCGGGTCATTCGTAGCCAAAGGAGATTCCCTGTTCGATTATGTGAATATCAGCCTGCAGGAGAAACTGCCTTACAAAACCTGGATGGAAATCAATCCTTCAAAGATCATGATTGATCTGTTTGGCGTGCAAAGCAATACCAACTGGGTAACCCAGCTCAGCAGCCTGAAAGAAATCAAAAATGTGTATTACAACCAGGTAGAAGATGATGTGGTACGGGTTACGGTTGAATTGAAACACCGGCAGCACTGGGGGTACAGCATCGGTTACAAAAGCAATACGCTGCAATTACGCGTGAAGCGTCAGCCTGCCGTACCGGACCTCCGCAAACTCACCATTGCCATTGATGCCGGACATGGGGGAACCAATGCCGGATCAACAGGACCGTTATTCAACACCTCTGAAAAAAAATATACCCTGCTCTTCGCCAAAGCCCTGGAAAAATCGCTGAAGAAATTAAAAGTGAAGAAAATCATCATGACCCGGACCAGCGATACCAGCTTCGATAACAAAGACCGGATCCTCTGGCTGCAGGAGCAAAACCCAGATCTCCTGATATCCCTGCACCTGAACTCCAGCGCCAACCCGGCCATCAGGGGTGTCAGTACCTATTACAAACATATTGGCTTCAGGCCCCTTACCCAAACGGTTCTGAAACGAATGCTGGAACTGAAACTGGAAGAGTTCGGCAACATCGGGCATTTCAATTTTGCATTGAACGCTCCCACGGAATTCCCGAACTGTTTAGTGGAGATTGCCTTTGTGAGTAATGAAGCCGATGAAAAAAGAATTATAAAATCCCTGTTTCATACGCAGGTGGCCTCTAAAGTGCAGTTGGGTATTATTGACTGGCTGAACGCGATTAAACTGGTCCGTTAGCTGCAAGTTTACGACCAACATATTTCCGGAAAGCCGGACGTTTAAACAAAGCATATTCGGACGTTTAAACAAAGTCATTAAGAAGCAGGCGGTCTAGTTTTGTCTCATCAAAAACAATTAAAATTTATACAGATGAGGCAAAACAATTATCAGGGAGCATTGCAGCAACCAATAGGTTCAGGCTTTAACGCAACATCAACCGCCAATGATGTAATCAAAGGCATTGACCTTACAGGAAAGATAGCAATCGTAACAGGCGGTAACACAGGCATTGGCCTGGAAACCACCAAAACGCTTGCAGCCGCAGGAGCAACAGTAATAGTCGCTGCAAGAGATATTGCAAAAGCAAAGAGAAATCTGGAGGGAATTGCCAATGTAGAATTGGAAACAATGGAGCTAATGGATCCAGGTTCAATTGATGCTTTTGCAGAAAAGTTCTTAGCATCCGGCAGACCGCTTCATTTACTCATCAACAATGCGGGCATTATGTGGGTTCCATTACGCAGAAACAGCCGTGGTATTGAATCACAGCTAGCCACTAATTATTTAGCACAGTTTCAGCTCACGGCAAGGCTATGGACTGCCCTCAAAAAAGCCAATGGTGCTAGAGTAATTAATGTATCTTCTCAGGGGCATCAATTCGGGCATTTTCATTTTGAAGACCCCAATTTTTTACACCGGGAATACGAAACGCTACAGGCCTATGGGCAATCAAAAACCGCCTGCAATTTATTTGCCCTTCAGTTAGACCATTGTGGCAAAGCATTTAATGTAAGGGCTTATTCATTGCACCCGGGTTCTATCAATGGAACTGAATTAGCCAGAGATGCATCGTTGGAATTATTCCTGCAAATGGGTTTCTGCGATGCGGATGGCAATATTTTACCCGGGGTAGCAGCATCGTTAAAAACGATCCCGCAAGGCGCTGCCACCACTGTTTGGTGTGCTACCAGCCCGATGCTCAATCATATAGGAGGCGTGTATTGTGAAGATACAGACATTGCCGGATTGGCGCCTGATTCATCCGTCTCAAGTGGGGTAAGGCTGTATTCACTGGATGAAACCAACGCCAAACGATTGTGGGCGCTAAGCGAAGAAATGACAGGTATCCCATTTGAGCTTCATTAATTTGGTTTTTTATAATGCTATTTTTGTAACAGCAATAACCGGGCGGTATGGAATATAGAGCAAAGTACATAACAGACGATATTAAACTTTCCTGTTACGAGGACAAATTTTTCAAATCGGACGTAATGTTCGAACACCATATGCTGATTTGGTTCATTTCGGGTGAAACAAAAATTGTGCAGGCCGATGCTACCTACTTCTTTAAGAAAGGAGATATTTTTTTAATCCCAAGAAATCAACTGGCAACGATTATAAATTATCCCAAAGACGGTCAGCCGCATAAAACGGTAGTGATGCACTTATCCACAACGAGATTGAGGGATTTTTACAAAAACCTGAATGTGAAACCAACAGCTTTGGAATCTCCGGTAATAAATTGTTTCAACAATCATCCTTTACTGGAAAGCTGCCTGTCTTCTTTAATCCCATATTTTGAAATGAAAGAACTTCCCGAAGATATTGCTACACTAAAAATCACTGAGGCAATCAGTATTCTCAGAACTATTGACAAAGACATAGATAATGTGCTGGCAAACTTCGAGGAGCCCGGGAAAATTGATTTAGTCAGCTATATGGAAAAGAACTTTATGTTCAATTTGCCTTTGGAAAAGTTTGGCTATCTGACAGGTCGCAGCCTGACGACTTTTAAACGGGATTTTAGCAAAGCCTTCAACACAACACCACAAAGGTGGCTTACAAAAAAACGATTGGAATTAGCACACTACCAATTCATTGAAAAGAAAAAGAAACCCATTGATGTTTGCTATGAAGTTGGTTTTGAAAACCTGTCGCACTTTTCGTATGCCTTTAAAAAGCAATTTGGCTACACACCAACAGCGCTAACAGAACAGAAAGCGGCCGCAAATAAGGTAGCGCCATAATAAGGCAATACCCGAACCGTAATTAACGCCTGATTTCTACCCTGGTACCTACCGGTAGCAGGTTGAACAGCTCCTGGATGTACATATTCTTGGTGCTGATACAACCCTCTGTCCAGTTCCGGTACTGGTCAATGGCATAGTCATCGTGCGGCCAGGTGCCGTGAATGCCAATTTCCCCGCCTATCCTGGCGCCGGCGGGGATCAATCCTGCAGCTTTTCGCTGATTGAACTTTTCAATACTCTCCTGATTGGGGTAATCAATCATCATAAAGCGGGTCCATTTCTGGTGCTTTCTTTTCCCGGCAATATGAAAAACTCCTTCGGGAGTTTTACGGTCGCCCTGCATCATTTTATCTCCCAGATCCTGACTCCCGAAAACAACGGGATAAGTAGCCATCCATTCTCCCGTGGAATCGTAGACTTTTAACGCATATTCGCTCTTGATCACATACACGGAGTAAGTGTCTTTATCTGCCGTAAAGGGATTGATGGTTTTGTGCTTTCTGAACGATGTGGTAATCATTACCCCACCCAACAGAACCATCCAGTAAGCCAGGGTTTTCATGAATGCTTTTTTTTATAAACGAAAAGTAGCAAAAATCATTGTAGCTGGTCTGTTAATTATGGGTCCGTTAACAGGTATAATAGAAACGCTCCCTGAAAAGGGAGCGACTATTAACATGAGAAAAAAGAGACGAATTGATTACCAACGGCTGAACCTGACTCCGACTGCATAAGGGAACTGTTCTACACGGGTAATATCTTTCTGAAACTTATTCAGACTGTAAGAGCCATACAATCGTACCGGGCCGATGCCCATTTCCCCGATGGCTGCAAACCTCCAGGGTTCCAGGTTAAAGTCTCCGTTGATTTTTTGTTTACCTCGTTCTGCACTTATCTGTTTGTTGCGGCTGCTCAGCAAGTACCCGGCGCTTACACCTGCACTAAAACTGAATCCTTTCCGGCTGTTGGGTGTAGTGTTCACATTCACCATAAAAGGAACAGTCAGGTATCCTGCATAGAGTTTGTTTTTGCTGAAACTGATGGAGTCGTTGTAAACATAGGGCTGGGGATCTTTTCGGTAACTCAGGCGGGTATCATACCTGAAATTGTACATTTCCAGTCCCAGACCATATTTCAGGTTCAGCACATGCTTGCTCACATTCAGCTTCTGCATGAAAAACCACAGGTTTACATTGGTGGATTTTCCGGTGATCAGGCGATAGCTGTCTGCATTCACCGGACCATCTGCTGGCCTGAGCGTTCTGAAATAACTACCGGCCTGCGCATAGGCATAATCGGTATTATCGCGCATATTGGCAAATCCCAGGTCAAATATCCACCAGTTGGTGCTGATATTTTTATTCCTTGCCGGACGACGCTCTATTCTCAGCAGCATATCGAGGTCTAGATTTTTATCTCTCTTTTTGTAACCCGTTTCATCACCTGTTCCCCCCTTGCTTTTTTTGATGATGATGAAATTACCCACTTTAACCGTGTCTGTTTTGCTTTCCGTACTGTCGGTTTGCGCAAAACTTGTTCCTGCAGCAAAGAGGCATGCTGCCACTGTCAGAATTCTTTTCATAAAATTGCTTTACTTATTTGTGTCGATTTTATCGTCTTCCTGTCTGGACTTTGAACGGAATATTGTGCCCGCTTTTCTAAGAAACCCGCGGAGCTTATCCCTGTTGATTTCCATAGTACCCACATAAAGACTTTTACTATTGTCATCAGTATCCAATTCTTTATATACAGTTGGCTTGATCAGGTCTGCACGGTCATTGTCCGCTTCCTGTACCTGGCTGAATATATTTTGCTTTTCCGCTGCATCATTCAATGCAGTAGTATTGGTTTCGGTTTGCAAATTTGCGGCATTAATGGTTTCAGTGCGCTCCGCAGCCTGATTTCCGGGAAGAGGCACCTCACCGGAAGATGCCATCAATTGGCGATTGTCCGAAACCGGCGCGGTCGTAGCAGCGTTTTTATCAGCTACCGGTATCACTATTGCATTGCTTCTGGACTTCTGTTGCAGAACCGTTGCTGCAGGTTGCTGCCCAACAGTTTCGTTGTTATGCAACGGTGTGCCGCTGTTCACAACAGAAGGCTTTACAGGGGTATTGGCCGCCAGTGGAGCAGCAGTTCTTTGCACTGCTTCTTCCGGAACAAGCATCCACACGGAGAATGCCAGGCCCATTAATACGGCTGCAACTGCAACCCTGCGCCACATCATGAATACAACCGGTCTTTCCTGCTGTTCTTTCCGGTACAATACCGATTTATCGGGGAAAGCAATATGTTCCTGAGGGAGTCTGGCTTGCTGAAACAACAAGAATTCAGGCTGTAACTGAGGGTGCTGCAAAACAAAGAGCTCTGTTTGCTGTTGCGCTGCGGAGCTTAGTTCCCCGTCTACATACAGCATAAAAAATTCGGTATAGTTATTCAGGGAAATTCCGGCAGATTCCTGTTTCAGCAGGCCGGCTTTATCCGGGAAAAACAGTTGTTCATCTGCCGGCAGTTTAGCATCCTGCAGGAGTGCCAGTTCTTCGGCCAGATCCGGATTTTCCGCTACAAAAAGCGCTACGGCTTCCTGTTGGGCTACAGACAGTTCGCCGTCTACCCAGAGCAGAAAATATGTTTCGTAATTATGACGGTTTATTTCCATGTTGTTATTGTACATTTTCAGGGCTTACCAGGTAATTCTTCAGTATTACCCTCGCTCTGTGCAGGTATACCTTTACCTGGCTTTCATTCAGATCCATGATTTTTCCAATTTCTTCGTAACTATATCCTTCATAATCTTTCAGCATCACCAGGCTTCTTTGTGTTTCATTGAGCCTGTTCAGCGCTTCCATCAGGATTTTCCGCATATTCCCATGCTGCTGGTACTGCATCCTTCCATCTTCCGGAAACGCTTCTTTCAACTGAATCCGTTTGTTTTTCCGGATATGATCGATCATCTGGTTATAGGCCACAGTAAACAGGTAAGACTTTGACTTTGCCGTTTCCACCGAATCCCTGTTCTTCCATAACTTCTCGAAAGCGCTTTGTACAATATCCCGTGCGTCCTCTTCATGCCGGAGATTTTTTACGATAAAACGGTAAAGATTATCGGCATATTCATTTACACAATGATTGTACTCTCTTTCGGTCATAAACAGTTTCTACAGGTCCTGGTGATTGTTTTGTATATCATTGGTACGTACCAGCAACTGATATGTTACAAAACTTGTAAAAAAAATTGATTTTATTAGTAGCCGGCTACTTTAATCAGGTACAGGAGAGATACCACCACCACTATAAATACGACCAGGGAACCGTAAAAATAGATGCCCCCCCTTCTGGAAACAGCCATCTGCCGCGCTTCGTCCATGTGGGAAAATTCCTGGATGATGCTCAAAAAAGTCTGTTTTCCTCCAAATACGGCGAAACTGATGAGGTAAATGAAGGCCAGGAGAATAATAATTCCTATCCTTCCGGCCAGTTCCCAGTAGTGAAGTTCAAACAACAGATCGTAAATGTCATTTCTCCGGTTATTGACCAGAAAATACATAATATAAACTCCTGCAATACTCAGTACATTGGCAATCCATGCAATACCAATCATATGTACACCATTGGTTTTTACCTGGATGGCCCTTTTCTGTGCACGGAGCACAGAATAATCATGGCATATGACTGCTTTAAATATGTTCATCGCAATTGGTTAAACGAAAAAAATGCCCGGATATTGACAAAGCTACCCGAAAAATCAGGTGTGCCTGTTTTAAAGTTAACCCTAAAACCGGATCGGGCAAGTTTTATTAGGCATCGCCAGTTACCTAGTAAGTAATCATCTGCTCCTGAATAGCTTCCGGAATGGGCCTCCATTCGTACTGCTGGTTCCTTAACTGAGGTTCAAAACCCGCTTCCCGGATGGCTTCCTGCATAGTTCTGTAGGTAAACCGGTGCGGCGCGCCCGCAGCACTTACCACATTCTCCTCAATCATGATGCTACCAAAGTCGTTGGCCCCGGCATGCAGACAGATTTGGGCGGTTTGTTTACCCACGGTTAACCAACTGGCCTGAATATTTTTGATATTCGGCAGCATGATCCGGCTGATCGCAATCATACGGATATACTCATCCGGCGTGGTCAGGTTATGAACGCCCCGGATTCTTGTGAGCAGGGTATCCACATCCTGGAAAGTCCAGGGGATAAAAGCCAGGAACCCTTTTGCATGTTCGGGCTTCATTGCCTGTACTTCCCTGATTCTGACCAGGTGTATAAAACGTTCCTCCAGTGTTTCCACATGTCCAAACATCATGGTAGCGCTGGTAGTAATATCCAGTTGATGGGCTTCGTGCATTACAGCCAGCCACTCATCGGCGCCGCATTTACCTTTGGAAATCAGCCGACGGACCCTGTCTACAAGGATCTCAGCACCGGCACCGGGCAATGAATCCAAACCTGATTCTTTCAGCGCCTTCAGCACATCGTGGTGGCTCATGCTTTCCAGCTTGGCAATATGTGCTACTTCGGGCGGTCCGAGTGCATGCAGCTTAATGGTGGGATATTCCTGCTTCAACTGACGGAATATATTGGTATAGAAGTCCAGGCCCAGTTCAGGATGATGCCCACCCTGTAACAACAACTGGTCTCCTCCATATTTGATGGTTTCTTCAATCTTGGTTCTGTACGCCGGCATTTCGGTGATATATGCCTCCGCGTGCCCGGGAATCCGGTAGAAATTACAAAACTTGCAATTGGCAATACACACATTGGTCGTATTCACGTTCCGGTCTATCTGCCAGGTTACCTTGCCATGGGGCACCTGAATTTTCCGGAGCTCATCTGCGATATGCATCAAATCGGCCAAAGGTGCGTGTTCAAATAAAAACATTCCCTCTTCCTTTGTTAAAAATTCAAAGGCAAGGGCTTTTTGGTATAAATCTGCTAATTGCATAATAATTGTATAAGCGGTACAAAGGTAATGTTGTTCGGCGTGAACTCATACAACCTTCTCCCATTTTGCCCTGTATATTTGCAGACCTGGTTATTCCTTCTTAAATTTCGTATATGCTGCGCCGTTTGCTTCTGGCTATTGGTCTTCTTTCAGGCTTTACCGGATTTTCCCAGGAGGAATTTATTGCCCCGGAATGCCAGTTAATTACCCGCATTCCTTTTTACCAGCTATCCGGGGGGATTATCATTGTAAAAGCGCAACTGGATCAGTTCCCCGACTCCCTGAACTTTGTATTCGATACCGGCAGCGGAGGCATTTCACTGGATTCTGCCACAACAGCAGGGCTCAAACTCCCATTGTCCAAAAGCGAAAAAACCATCCGGGGAATTGCAGGCATCAAGAATGTGGAATTTGCCGAGAATCACCGGCTCAACTTTGCCGGTCTCAGTTCGGAAAACCTTGATTTCCACATCAACGATTATGAATTACTGACCAGTGTTTACGGTGTTAAAATTGATGGCATCATCGGGTACAGTTTTATCCGCAGGTATGTGATCAGGATTGATTATGATGTAAATATGCTGGAAATATACACACCCGGCACTTTCAGGTACCCGAGAGGGGGTCACCTGCTTCGTCCCGGCTTTACCACTTTACCCCGGCAAATAGCTATGCTCGAAGACAGCCGGAAGGTAAACACAAGGCTCATCTTTGATACTGGTGCAGGGCTATGTTTCCTGCTATCAAGGGATTTCACGGAAGACAGCAGCCTCTTCAAAACCAAAAAGAAGTTCTATCCCACACAGGCAGAAGGGCTGGGGGGCAAAAAACAAATGGAGCTTACCGTGCTAAAATCGGTTAAAATAGGCCCTTTCAGGTTCAGGAATGTACCCGTTCATATTTTTGACGACAACTATAATATCACTTCCTATCCCACGCTGGGAGGTATCATGGGCAATGATCTGCTGAGAAGGTTCAATGTGATACTCAACTACCCCCAGCAAACCATCCATATCAAGCCGAACAAGCATTACAATGAACTTTTCGATTACAGCTATACGGGATTGGGCATTTACCTGATTGACGGTGAAATTAAAGTAATTGATATCGTGAAGGACTCCCCCGGCGATAAGGCCGGATTCAAAAACGGGGACATCATTTTTGCCGTTGAAAGCAATTTCTCCAAGAACATCCAAACCTATAAAAACCTTTTCCAGAATGCCATCGGGAAAATAAAAGTAGTGGTATTCCGAAACCAGGCACCAATGGTGCTTACGCTGGATGTAAAAGATATCCGCAGATAGCAGGTTCCCGTTTTCACCATATATACCCTCAATGAACTATTTTGCGTGCTGATATTGTGAATATGACACTATACAACAGGTTTATTTTAGACAATGGATTAACGGTTTTAGTACACGAAGACAATGCCACTCCAATGGCAGTCGTAAATGTACTGTATGATGTAGGTGCCCGCGATGAGAACCCGGGAAAAACAGGATTTGCGCATTTATTTGAGCACCTGATGTTTGGGGGCAGTATCAATATACCCGATTACGATGAACCGCTTCAGCGGGCAGGCGGAGACAACAATGCCTATACCACCAATGATCTCACCAACTACTATTGCCAGCTTCCCGCCCAGAATATCGAAACGGCTTTCTGGCTCGAAAGCGACCGGATGCTGAGCCTGGCATTCAGTGAAAAAAGTCTGGCAGTGCAGCGCAAAGTGGTTTGCGAGGAATTCAAAGAGCACTATCTCAACAAACCCTACGGTGATGTTTGGCACAAGATGCGGGAACTGGCTTATAAAGTTCATCCCTATAAGTGGATGACCATTGGGCGGGAACTGAGTCATGTGGAAAATGCGCAGATCGACGATGTAAAAGCTTTTTTCTTTAAGCATTATCGTCCGGTTAATGCCATTCTGGTAGTTGCAGGAAATGTAAAAACAGGCCATATTAAACAACTGGCGGAAAAATGGTTCGGTCCGATTCCAATGGGTGAAAAATATGTACGCAATCTTCCACAGGAACCAGTACAACAGGAGGCGCGCAAACTAAGTGTTGAAGCAGCGGTGCCGCTAGACGCTTTTATCAAGACCTGGCACATGGATGCCAGGCTCGAAAAAGGGTATTATGTGGCCGATCTGCTCACAGAAGTGCTCGGAGGTGGCGGATCTTCCCGCTTATACCAGTCGCTGGTGAAAGAACAAAAACTGTTTTCCAATCTCGACTGTTATCATTTCGGAACCATGGATGCCGGCCTCATTACCATTGAAGGCAAGCTGGTAAAAGGAACCAGCATGGAACAGGCCGAAAGCGCTATTACCGAAGAACTGGCTAAAATACAGCAAACGCCCATCGCAGAAGCAGAACTTATTAAAGTGAAGAACAGAACAGAAAGTGTGATCGCTTTTGAAGACATGAGTATCATGAGCAGGGCCAATAGCCTGGCGATGTACGAGTTAATGGGCGATGCCGCATTAATGAATACGGAACTCCATAAATACAAAGGCATCACCACGGAAGACATGACGTTCTACAGCCGGCAGATTTTCCGTGAAACCAACAGCAATACATTATATTATCACGCCAAGTAACAGATCAAACAGAAGCAATGACGCTGAACAGAACCATTCCCCCACACATAACAGATGCCGTAAGCTTTGATCTGCAGTTAAGAAAATGCGATCAGTACAACCTGGATAATGGCATACCGGTTTACAGCCTCGACGCCGGCACACAGGACGTACTGCTGATTGAATGGGTATTTTATGCAGGCAACTGGTATGAACAGAAAAACATCGTTGCAGCAACTACCAATTTTATGCTGAAGAACGGAACGCAACAGAAAAATGCCTTCAGCATCAATGAGCACTTTGAATTTTACGGCGCATACCTGAACAGGAGCTGTTACAACGAAACGGCCACCATTACCCTGCACTGCCTCAGCAAACACATTAATGAGTTGTTGCCGGTAGTGGCCGAGATCATCACGGAATCGGTTTTTCCGGAAGAGGAACTGAATACCTATCGCCAGAACCAGAAACAGCGGCTGGAAGTAAATCTGAAAAAATGCGATTTCATTGCCAACCGGCTGATTGATGAATATGTATACGGCATTCGGCATCCATATGGAAAATACACTTCCACACTGGATTATGACCACCTGAACAGGGAAGAGCTGGTTGCCTTTTACCGGAAGTTTTATACCGAAGGCAACTGCACCGTCTTTACCGCAGGTAAAATTCCGGCAGACCTGTCTCAACAACTGAACCGGATTTTTGGGAAACTACCGCTGCAGAAGCAAGCGATTCCGGAAATCCATCATCCACTGCTACCCTCAGTGGAAAAAAAATTCAGAATTATCAATGATGCGGAAGGTGTTCAGGGAGCGATCCGTATGGCAAGGCCTTTCCCCAACAGGCATCACCCCGACTATTCCAAAGTACAGATACTGAATAACCTGTTTGGGGGATTCTTTGGATCAAGGCTCATGAGTAATATCCGGGAAGACAAGGGATACACCTACGGTATTCACAGCTACATACAAAACCATATTCACGACAGCGCCTGGATGATCAGTACGGAGGCCGGAAGAGATGTTTGCGAGGCAACTATTGCAGAAGTGTATAAGGAAATGCAGCTACTCTGTAACGACCCGATTGAGGAGGAGGAACTGAGCCTGGTAAGGAATTATATGATTGGTTCGGTATTGGGCGAACTGGACGGACCATTCCAGTTAATTTCACGCTGGAAAAATTATGTACTGAACGGAGTGGATGAAAATTATTTCTACAACAGTGTGGAGCAGATTAAAACAACCGGTGTGGAAGAATTGCAGGAGCTGGCTAAAAAGTACCTGAATCCGGATTCTTTTTACGAACTTGTAGTTATCTAAATCAACAATATGGGACGCTTCTTTACCAAAACAATTGCCACTGCAGTTGCAGTGCTGATTGTAGCCTACCTGCTTTCGGGTGTTACCATTGATAATACGGTTACGGCTTTGCTGGTGGCCGTGGTGCTGGGTTTGTTGAATAACTTTGTAAAGCCGATCCTGGTTATACTGACCATCCCCTTTACGGTTCTTACACTGGGAATTTTCCTGCTGTTTATCAATGTATTCATCATACAACTGGTTGCCAGGATCGTTCCGGGTTTTGAGGTAAACGGTTGGTGGACCGCCTTGTTTTTCGGCTTTCTCGTTTCACTGTTCACCTCTCTTATTGAATCAATCCTTGGCAGGCCGGATGAACCCACCCTGCCTTAAGATTGGTTTACCAAAGAAAAAACATAGAGCATTTCTGTGGCAATCTGACCGGATCGCTTTTTGTAAACAGCCTCCTGCTGCGGTGTACCATCGGATAATTTCGGATCGCTGTATGCTATTTTAAATCTTTCCTCAGCGCCAAATACAATCGGGCATGATTCATCTGCATGATCGCAGGTTAAAACAGCTCCGAAGTTCGCCTGCGGATTGGGGGCATCCGGATATTTTTTAGAAAAAGCTTCAATAGGAGGCAACTGATCACTGAAGCACACTTTGTAATGCGGATTGGATTCATTTGCATTTCCGGTAATCCGGAACCCTGCACCCTGCAAAGCCTTCACCGCATTGGGATTAAAGGCGGTGATCTCGGTACCGCCGGAATAACAAACCACTCCCTGCACATGGTAATAAGCGGCGGCGGCCTGCGCCCAGATTTGGGCAAAATGGCTCCTCCTGGAATTGTGCGTGCAGATAAAGGTTAGTAAAACCGGTTGATGATTCTCCGATTTTTGTTTTATATACCGGCTAAAGCGGCGAAGTTCCTCTTTTCGTCCGGTAGCTATGGAATTAAAATGGCTTTCCACCTCTTGCAGAAAAGCATGGATTTCAGGATAAAGAATGGTCATAGTGAAAATTTTTTACGGAACCAGAAAGCAAGATTCACCAACGCAATCAGCGCGGGCACTTCTACCAATGGGCCAATAACACCGGCAAATGCAGCGCCGCTGTTGATCCCAAACACCCCAATGGCCACTGCAATGGCCAGTTCAAAATTGTTACCGGTTGCGGTAAAAGCAATGGCGGTATTCCTGGAATAATCAGCCCCCATTTTTTTCCCGATCAGGAAGCTCACCAGGAACATAATGGCAAAATAAATCAGCAACGGAATGGCAATCCGGATTACATCAAAAGGAATCTGAACAATCAACCGGCCTTTCAGGCTGAACATGATTACGATGGTGAACAGCAGGGCAAACAGTGTAATGGGCGATATAAAAGGAAGATACTTTTGATTGAACCATGCTTCCCCCTTCCACCGGATCAACAGGTAACGGCTGATCAGGCCTGCAGCAAAGGGAATCCCCAGGAAGATGCCGACTGTTTGGGCAATCTCTGCAATGGTGATGGGAACAGCCAGCCCCTCCACCCCAAAATAAGGAGGCAAAACGGTTATAAAGAGATAGGCATAAAAACTATAGAAGAATACCTGAAAGATGCTGTTGAGCGCCACCAATCCTGCAGCATATTCCCTGTTCCCTTCCGCCAGCTCATTCCAGACAATCACCATGGCAATGCACCTGGCCAGTCCAATCAGAATCAGGCCTGTCATGTACTCCGGATAATCTTTCAGAAAAAGAATAGCCAGTGCAAACATCAGCAACGGACCAACAACCCAGTTCAGCACCAGAGACAGGCTCAGTACTTTGATGTCTTTGAATACCTCCCCTATTTTGCTGTAGTTCACTTTGGCCAATGGAGGATACATCATCAGTATTAAACCGATGGCCAATGGTATATTGGTGGTACCGCTGGAAAGCGTATTCACAGCATCAGTAACAGCGGGAAAAAAATATCCGATGCCAATGCCCAGTAACATAGCGCCAAAAATCCAGAGCGTAAGATAGCGGTCCAGGAAAGCTAACTTTTTCCTTTCCGCAACAGGATGACAATGCTCCATAACAGTCAGTTTGTTAAATGATGGTTTTAGCAACAGCCTCCCCCTGGCTTGCAACAGGTTTCAGCTTTGGGCTTTTCTGCATAAACCGTGATGCTGAAAATACCTGTTGCTCCTTTTTTGAAATCTGCCAGCTCCTGTTCATTCAGATAGTTCTTCAGAATATCATCCGGTATTACAATGGCTTTTTCTTTCTGAATGGTAATATGGTCAAATCCATTGCTGCTGATCAACTCCAGGTAAACCTGTTTTTGAATGGCACCGGAAACACAACCGGCGTACATTTCCGCATCTTTCCGAAGCGCCTCCGGAAGCTGACCTACCAATACCACATCGGAAATGCTAAAGTGGCCGCCGGGTTTTAATACCCGGAAAATTTCTTTGAATACGCCGTCTTTATTCGGTACCAGGTTCAATACACAGTTGCTGACAACAACATCGGCAACATTGGAGGCCAGTGGCATATTCTCGATATCACCTTCGCGAAACTGGACATTGGTATAACCCAGTTTGGCAGCGTTCTCTCTTGCTTTCTCCAGCATAGCCGGTGTGAAGTCGATACCTATGACCTTTCCGGTTTCACCGGTTTCTGCTCTTGCAACAAAGCAATCATTACCGGCACCGCTTCCAAGGTCTACTACCGTATCACCTGTTTTAATTTTTGCAAACTGCGTGGGCAGGCCGCATCCTAAACCAAGATCGGCGTCGGAATTATATCCCTGCAATTGAGTATAATCATCGCTCATGATATTATATACTTCAGTGGAACAACCGCCCGCACCACAGCAGGAAGACATATTCTGCTGAATCGGTTGCGCTGCAATAGCAGTGTATTTTTCTTTAACGATGTCTTTTAATGCCTGTTCGTTTTTCATATAATTTGTTTTGTGAATCAGCAGCAGGAAGAAGCCTGCTGATCTTTCAGTTTATGGAATAAATGATTAAATGACTGATTAAATTTTTCAAAAGCCTTCCAGTTAATGCAATAACAACTTCTGGGGCCTTCCACAGTTCCTTTAATTAACCCGGCCTCTTTCAGTTCCTTCAGGTGTTGAGAAACGGTTGACTGTGCCAGCGGCAACACTTCCACTATTTCACCACAGATGCATTCATTCTTTTGTGCAAGTACTTTAAGAATGGCAATTCGCGCAGGATGTGAAAGCGACTTTGCAAAAGCAGCAAGTTCCTGTTCTGCCTTAATGAATTCTTCTAATTTTGGGCTGGCCATAACTTCATCGTTTTTTTACGATAAGACAAAGCTAGGTAGAAATTCAATTCATCGTATAAAAACGATAAAATAAATTTAGCGTCCACCCGGATTGTAGCAAAAGTTCTCCGGCGAGGCTATATATAGTGAAGAATCCGGATGTGAAGGCTATGATCCTGCACAAATACTATTATATAGTACAGCATATGCATTATACATAAAAATGGCCGGCAGATTACGGAAAAACGGGCATTCGCCATTTATCCGGTACCGAATCACCTAAAGGGAGTAGAGCCTATTCAAAATTAGATTTTAGGCATAAAAAAACCTTACAATGGTGATGTAAGGGATGGGGAAACCGATTGGGTTTATTTTAAATGGGTATGATAATCCGGTGGAATTGTACACGTCCCCAACAGACGCGACTTTACCTATTTTGTTATATGAATTGAAAATAAAGGCTATCGAACAGCATCTTTTACAACCAGTTCAGCTTGAATCCCGCTTTTGTCGTTTATTATTTCCTCAAACTTTTGCATAAACTTAGTTCGGTCACCTACATCCCACCCATTTTTTTGATATTCTAAGTATTGGTCTAAAGCAGTATCGTAATCCCCCTTGCAATCTATCATAGATAAAGCCCCTTCAAAACCAACTCCTATTATTGAAATTTGTACAAAAACTATGTATTGGCAGTATCTGTCAAAGAAATAAATAGGCTGTCCCGCTTGCTGTGCTAAAAACATTATTTTATCTAAATGAGTGCGTTCATACATATCCTTTAACGCAGTTAATACGGTATGATTTAACACTGCTAATCCTTGTACGGTAGTCCCATTATCAATTATTTCGTTTACAAATATCTTCTTCATTATTTCTTCTTTTTAATAGGAGTATTTAAAGCCAGTTTAAGCAGTTCATCAGGGGACATATTGACCTTTAGAGGCTTTTCAGCTTTCAGGGCTGCTTTGGTCATTTTAGGGGGAGTTCCGTCTATTGGTTTGCGGGTTTGCTTTGCCATCCCACTAAATTAGTAAAACTTAGTCTTTTTTAGTTAATTTCTGCCATGTTAGCCGCCTTTCCATGTTTTGAAGGGATAGGGTAAAGCGTTCAGCATCCTTCATTTTGCGGGTATTATATCGGTAGGAACATTCATTGCAGTATGCTTGTAGGTGTTTAAAGCTGATTTGATGCCATGTACCATGAATAGAACGCTTCATTACTCCCCAGAAGTTTTCTACTCCGTTGGTATGCACATCGTTTCTAACCCATTCTTTTCTTGAATGAAAAACGGCTGCATGTTGGTATTGTTCTAATCCTGTACGGTACATAAAAGCCTCATCTGTCATTATTTTACTACCTTCCATTACATTCTCATAGATAGCTTGTTTTATAGGTGCTGCTTTACGGTCATCAAAGGCAAATACTCTTATATCTCCTTCCCTTTGTTTTAT
Organism: Sediminibacterium sp.; assembly: GCA_035254545.1. GTDB lineage: Bacteria > Bacteroidota > Bacteroidia > Chitinophagales > Chitinophagaceae > Sediminibacterium. The sequence continues at coordinate 25,308 of DATFAP010000048.1, forward strand.
CCCTACTACTGCTCCCTTATTATTTTTGTGGCTTTTTACTGAATAATCTACTTCTTCGGGGCTTAGTCCTTTGTAATCAGATTTGTATTTCCTACTCATATAGGTTTCATCTACTTCAACCGCTCCCTGCAACATTTCATTGCTAACGTTTTTCATCATTTCCCTGATCCTATGTATCATAAACCATGCAGTACGCTGTGTTACTCCTAAATCCCTGCCTAATTGGTGCGAACTAATCCCCTTTTTATGAGCAGTAACCACATATATAGCATTTAGCCATTTAGTTAATGGTATACGTGAACTCTCAAATATAGTACCTACTGTTACGCTATACTTCTTACCGCAAACGTCCTGGCTTGCCCCACATTTAAATCTTTTACCGTTCTCTATTACATACGTTTTCTCACTGAATCCACAATAAGGACAAACAGGGCAACCGCCCCAACGATGTTCAATCAAATAATTCCTACAATCCTTTTCAGTAGGCATATTAAGCAGTAATTCATGAAGATTCTTAAACATATATTAGTTATTTTAGTATTCTCAAAACGACCCTTAAATCAATTCAAAATGAATTTTGAAGAAGCAAAACAAAAATTGATAGATAATAGAGATTTATTAGATGTACATATACTACACGATACCAACCCGGCACATAGGGTGGTTTGCTCATTTGTGTCAGTTTTGACAAACAATAGAGATATTCCTGAATTGATTTTTGAAGCCATTCATGAGCGTCATTTAGATAACAAAGAGCATTTAGATTCTTTGGGGTTATTAGAATCCCCTATGATACCATTGGTAGTAGTCTTAATGCAAGGGGTGAATAATATAATGACATTGGAACACTATTTAGAGTTTCTTGATGCTAGAAAATTCCAGTGAAAAATAATAGGGTCTACCTTCCCATTTTTAAACCTTAGTGAAATAGACTTTTCGTCAACTAAGTGTTTTTCAAGGCATTGGTTCAATTTCTCAATTATAGGGTTCATTTCAAGGATAAATTCCTCTAACTCATTCATATATAACCCTTCTCCCTTTATATGACTTGTTGCCATTTATCCTTTTTTATAACCGATCATCCCTTTTTAAAAAATTTGAAAATCATCAACTAATTGATTATCAATAATTTAAACTAAGCCAATATCTAAACCCTACCTATTACCTAAAAATACTTGGTACTATGTGTTGCATAGTACTAGAAAAACCCTCATCTTTGTGTTGTCAATGTAACAAAACAAAAACCTTAAAAATAAAAGTCATGAAAACGCAAACAAACATTCTCGAAACTCCGGCAACTGTTAAAGTACAAAAGCCTGTATTTGGCCTGGCAGATTTCTGGAACCTGGAGCGCACCCGCAGGGTAAGAATGCCCAGAAGACTTCTGAACTAATCAGCATCCATCTATCACCCCATAAAACAATTACCATGGATATTTCAAATACACAGAGTCAGATGCGAAAGGGCGTGTTGGAATTTTGTATCTTATCGATCATTCGGCAGGGAGAAGTTTACCCCAGTGACCTGGTCGATAGAATGAAAGCCGCCAATCTGCATATCCTGGAGGGTACGCTTTATCCCCTGCTCACCAGGTTAAAAAACGCAGAACTGCTTACGTACCGTTGGGTGGAAAGTAACAGTGGACCGCCCCGTAAATATTTCGTGATGACCGAAAAGGGACTTGCCTTTTACGGTGAACTCGAAAGAACCTGGAAAGAACTGGCTGATGCAGTTAAGGTGCTTACCCAACCAACCGCACCACAGGAAACCGAAAACCACCAAAACCAACCTTAACCAAGATAAATACACATACCATGAAAAAGGTAATTAACATAAACTTCCAGGGCAGGGTAATCCCCATTGAAGAAGCTGCTTACGATGTACTGAAGCAGTACGTGGAAAGCCTGCGCAAATTCTTTGCCAATGAAGAGGGAAGGGATGAAATCATCAATGATATTGAAGGTCGCATCGCCGAACTGTTTGGGGAACGCCTGAAAAAAGGGAGTACCTGCATCACCGGCGAAGATGTAAACGGCATCATCGACAGTATGGGACGTCCTGAAGACTTTGAAGAAGAAGAAAACAATGTGAAGTCTCAACCGGGTGTCGGCAAAAGCAGCCAGGAAGGTACGCGCAGCAATTACGAATACCAAAGTGCCCCTAATAAAGGCAGACTGTACAGGGATGACAATGAAAAGATCCTCGGTGGTGTTTGTAGCGGCTTAGCAGCATACTTCCGTATTGATCCTACCATTATCCGGTTGATCTTTGTACTGTTCATTTTCAGCGGCGGAGCAGGTTTCCTGCTGTATATTCTCATGTGGGCAATCCTTCCATCCCGTCCCCTGGACAACAATGTACCTTCTACCAAAAGGCTTTACCGGAATCCGGAAGAAAAAGTAGTAGCGGGTGTTGCCAGCGGTATTGCCACCTACTTTAATATAGCGATCTGGATTCCCAGGCTGATTTTTGCCATGCCATTGGTAATTGGCATTATTTCTTCGCTGTTCAGAGGCGCATTCTGGTTCGACTTCGACTTCCCTGATTTTGTATTCAGCTCTTTCGGAGGCACCCTCTTTATTGTATATGCTGTTTTATGGGCCGTTATTCCTGAAGCAAAAAGCGCTTCTGAAAAACTGGAAATGCGCGGTGAAAAAGTAGACCTGCATACTATTAAAAATACCATTCAGGAAGACCTGGAAGGATTCAAGTCCCGTGCAGAAAAATGGGGCGGAGAGTTTTCCGAAAAAGCCAAAGAATTTGGTTCTGAGTTTGGAAACACGGTTAGCCAGAAAGGGAAACAATTTGGTTCAGAAGCCGCTTATGCCACCAAAAGCGGGGGCAATAAATTACTGAATGCAATCGGTATCCTGTTCAAGGCTTTCTTCCTGTTCGTTGCCGGGATCATTGCATTCGCCCTGCTCATTGCGTTAATTGCCGTAATGGTAGCCAGTGTTGGAGTATTTCCGCTGAAAGACTTTGTTCTGGATGGCTTCTGGCAGAATTTCCTCGCATGGTCTACCCTGTTACTCTTCTTATTTGTACCGGTTGTCGGTATCGTTATCTGGCTGATCAGAAGAATCATGGGTACTAAATCGCACAGCAAATACCTTGGATATACTTTCGGGGGTCTATGGACCCTGGGGATCATCAGTGTTGTTTTCCTGGTTGCGTTGATATCTAAAAATTTTGATGCACGTGCTATGGATAAGGAAACCATCGGCATACGTCAGCCATCGAATAATAAATTAATGCTGAAAGTGGCCGATTCCAGAGTAAGGGTAGTAGGCAAATGGATGCACTTCGACGGAATCATTGGCCTGGACGAGGACAGCCTGATGCTGAATAATATCAACCTCCGCTTCACCAAAAGTCCGGATTCGCTCTATCACATCATTTATACAAAAGTCAGCAATGGATACGATGAAGAAAACGCGCTGAAAAATGTAGATGAAATTAAGTATGGAATTGTGCAGGACGACAGTATGGTATACCTGAATCGTGGCTTCAGCCTGAAAAAGGGAACCAAGTTCCGCAACCAGGGTGTAATCGTAAACATACAGGTACCGATTGGAAAGAAAATCCAGATTGACCCGAATGTAAACAGAAGGCTGAGTTGGTTCAATATCAACAATGGCAGAAATGATTTTGACTGGGATGAAGACTGGTATTCAGGAGACCACAGAGGACTCAGTTCTAATGTTGAGTACATCATGACACCCGGAGGACTGGAAAGAGCCAATAAAAAAGAATTGGACGAAGAAGAAAAATCTGATGCTGTTGAAGATTTCAAAAAAAGCAAGGAAGAGCTTCAAAAAGAATACGAGCGCAAGCAGAAAGAGGCAGAAGAACTGAAAAAAGAGCTCGATAAGCCGGTAGACACCAACCGCTACCGCTACCAGAAAGTGACTGTTGTTGAACCCAATACGGCTCAACCTAACATAAAGGTATCCATCAAGGAGGCGGTTGAATTAATAGACCTGGGCTCGGATGTAAGCAGGATTTCCCTGCTGCATATGCTGTCTTAAAATAGGTTGGTACAGGTTGGAAAAAAGAACCCTGTCCCTGGTTGGGATGGGGTTCTTCTTTTTTTTCTTATTTTGTGCCCCTAAATGATTGTAATGAAAAATACCGCTTTCACTCAGAAACACATTGCACTTGGAGCAAAAATGGCAGAATTTGCCGGATACAATATGCCGATCAGTTATTCGGGAATCAATGACGAGCATGCTACTGTAAGAAAAAACGCCGGTGTTTTTGATGTAAGCCATATGGGAGAATTCATGCTGAAAGGAGAACATGCATTGGATCTGATTCAGCGCGTTACCAGCAACGATGCCTCAAAAATTGACAACGGTCAGGCTCAGTACAGTTGCCTGCCAAATGAGCAGGGAGGGATTGTAGACGACCTGATTGTTTACTGTATCGAAAAGAACAAGACCTACCTGCTGGTAGTAAATGCCTCCAACATTGAAAAAGACTGGAACTGGATTGTGGCACATAATACGAAGGGGGTTGATATGGAGAATATCAGCAATAAAACCTGCCTGCTGGCTATCCAGGGGCCCAACGCTACCAAAATACTCCAACCCCTTACGGATAAAGACATCATGAACCTGAAATACTACACTTTTGTGCAGGGAACTTTTGCCGGGGTGGAAAATGTAATTATCAGCGCAACCGGCTATACCGGTTCCGGCGGTGTGGAGATCTATTTTGAAGACAAGGATGGTGCTGCAGACAAAATCTGGAATGCCATTTTTGAAATCGGGGCGCCGCAGGGGTTGAAACCTATTGGCCTCGGAGCAAGGGACACCCTTCGCCTTGAGATGGGTTACTGTTTATACGGCAATGATATTGATGATACCACTTCCCCACTGGAAGGAGGACTGGGTTGGATTACCAAGTTCACCAAAGATTTTACAGCGAAAGCAATCCTCGAAAAACAGAAAGCCGAAGGGGTTCAGCGCAAACTGGTTGGATTTGAAATGCTGGAACGCGGCATTCCCCGCCATGATTACCTGATCAAGGATGCTTCGGGTAATACCATTGGTAAAGTTACCAGCGGAACCCAGGCGCCTTCCCTCAACAAGGCCATAGGACTGGGTTATGTAACTACTGCACATGCCGCTCTGGACAGTGAAATTTATATAGACATCAGGAATACCCTCGTGAAAGCGAAAGTGGTGAAGGCTCCGTTCGCTTAAAGCATTACGGATCATACATATTGGAGCCGGTGACTCGTAGGAAGATACTATTCACCGGCTTCTTCCGTTATTAATACCATGAAGTACGTTCCTTTTTTAGCCCTCGCGGTTACGATGCTGCTCTGTTCCTGCCACAGAAAAACCGGCGCAGGTGGCCGGTCGGGTACAGAATCGGGCTATGCTTCTTATTATGCCGACAAATACGAAGGCAGGAAAACCAGTAACGGAGAAATCTTCCGACAGCGGAAACTAACCGCAGCGCATAAAACCCTGCCATTTGGAACAAAAGTGAAAGTAACCAACCTTTCCAATGGCCAAACCGTTAAAGTCAGGATCAACGACCGGGGCCCTTTTATTGAAGGCCGGATCATAGATCTCAGTAAGGCTGCCGCCAGAAAAGTAAACATGATCAATGCAGGCGTTACCAAGGTGAAGATTCGTTATTAAGAAGCTGCCCTAACGTTCCGTTCCGGACAACCGACCGCTATTGGTATATTGAACAATTTTCACTGCATTCCTGCCCACCATCCGGTATCCGTAATCATAACAACAGATATAGGTTCCGCTTTGGCCGGGCTTTTGCTGATGCGTAAAATGTGTTAAACTGAACCCTAACAACAGCAATTCCTGGAATGGAACCGTTGATCCTTTTGCATACCTGGAATAAGCCGCCGCGAGTATCCGCCGGTTTTTCTGTAATTGATAGTTGATCTGCCGGATATAATTACTTCGACCTCCGTTTAATCCGTTGTGGTAACTACTCCTGCAATAATCATTGCAAAATTTTTTATCCGCTCTTCCGACAATGGCTTTGTTGCAATGCAAACAGTTTTTGCTGGTTGATGACATCTTTCCGAATATTTGGATTACAAACAGCGCCAAATTAGCATTTGCACAGCTTTTGTAATGCGTATAACTACGGATCGCATACGCTGAAAACACGTAAAATTGATCTTTCTAGGCTGATTTGTTTGTAACTGCCAGTGTTTGCAGCACAGCCTTAACCGCCTCTTCATTGCTGATTGGCGTATGGTTAAATGCCCGATTGAATTTGGCGGAATCAAACCAGTAAGGGCGGTCGTATTGATAGAGCATTTCATGCATCTCTCCGATTACAGGAATAAACCAGCCCAAAGTCTTTACCATCCATGCAGGCAGCACCCTGATCCGTTCCTTCACCCGCATGGCTTCTGCAAAAAAGGTTGCCCATTCTCTACCTGTGGGAGCATGGGGATCTACGGGCAGGTTCCAGATTTCATTAAAAGCACTGTCGGTATTGCCCAGCAATGCAGTTGCCTGTGCCAGCTCCGGCGTATAGCCGAAACTATGCGGCATATCTGCATTACAGAACCATTGTGCCGGCTTCCCTTTCAGATAATTATCATAGACCAGGTTCATCAGCAGGCTGGACTGTTTAACAGGGCCAAAAAAATCCGGAGCCCGTGCAATGATGGCATCAATCTTACCCTCTTCTGCCGCTTTAATAATCTGCTGATCCAGTTCTGCACGAATGATCCCCTTTTTACTGCAGGGACTGAAGGGAGATTGTTCTGTAATGTGTTGTACATGATCTCCTCCAATGGCATAGATATTATCGAAGAAGACCAGCCTGCTGCCATTTACCCGGCAGGCTTCAATTACATGGCTGATAAATGCAGGCCAGTTGGTTTTCCATACTTTTAATTTATATGCAAAACCAATGGTTATATAGCAAACACTGCTGCCCTCCACTGCCTTAAATACTTCAGCTTTCTGAGTAAGATCGGCAGGAAGCAGCAGGTCGGTGTCGTTGATCTTTTCAGGGTTTCGGCTTACCAGGCGAATGTTGCTGGTATGGTTTTTTAATGCCTTGGCAAGTTCGATACCAATTGATCCGTTTGCGCCTAGTATTGTTTGCATAATCCACTAATTAAAATCCAAAGTACAAAAGCCCATCCATAAATCCTACCGTTATCTGTCAAGTATATGTAAACGTTTACTTACGCAAGTAGCTGTTTAAAAACAGTATGGCGATTATTATCCGGGCATATTTGCATGGTGAACGGCAGTACATACTGCTTCTATTCAACTTAAAATCGAATTGCATGAATGCGATGAAAAACAAAGTGCAGCTAATCGGAAACCTCGGACAGGAACCTGATGTTAAAACAATCGGTGAAGACCGGAAAGTGGCTCACCTGAGTGTGGCCACCAACGAAAATTACCGCAATGCGAAAGGCGAAAAAGTTACGGAAACCCAATGGCACAATATCGTGGCCTGGGGGAAACTGGCAGAGTTAGCCGAAAAATACCTGCACAAAGGAACCGAGGTGGTAATTGAAGGTAAGCTGATTAACCGAAATTATACCGACAAGCAGGGGGTGAAGCGATATGTTACCGAAGTGCAGGCCAACGAATTGCTGATCCTGACAAAAAAAGCCTGACGACTCTCCCCCCACATACCTTACAACATCAGTAGGCGGGTAATCCGGCGCTGCCTTGCCTATTGATAGTAAGGGCTGATCATCCAGTATACCAAGGGGCCGGTTACGGCAACATAGAACCAAAGTGGCCAGGTAATTCTGGCGAGCAGCTTGTGCCTTGCATATTCCGCAGTTAATGCACGATAGGCCGTGAACAGGATAAATGGTAAAATAACCGCAGCCAGTATGATATGAGAAGCCAGGACGATGAAATAGACTGTACGCAATGATCCTACTGCAGCCTTTTCGCTTTCGGATATCATCCCATCATGATTAACATCTCCAAATCTGGCCTCCCCGGCCAGCAAGTGGTGCGCTATATAGGAAAGCAGAAAAATGACGGACAGCACCAGGGCTGTCATCATGATTTTTTTGTGCAGTGCATAGTGCTGTTTTCTTACAGCCACTAAGGCGGCTAGCAGTAATACGGCAATGATGGCATTGATAAACGCGTTGATTCTGGCAAAAATATGCACATCAAAGCCAGGGTCAACATCCAGTTTAACCCGACCCAGGATCAGTACAACCACAAAAACAACAACTGAAAAAATGCCGATGAGCCAATTGGCTTTCTGATCGTTTTTAGTAATGCTGGCAGGTAACATATGCTATGAATTTATTATTTTTTTTGTTTGGTGATGTACAGTGTAAAGAATGTGATAGCCAGGAGTATGATCAGCCAAAGCCAGCTAAGGTCAATGATCTGCTGAAATACACCTCCCTTTCTGTTGAGGTCTTTCTCCAGCATCAGCAATCCAATATCCTTCGACAGCCTTGCCATATCAACCGAATCCAATCCATTATAATAACCTCTTACAATATGATCCCGGTCTATTAATACAAAACGGTTGGTGTGCACAAAATCGGGGCTGATGGGTTCTTCACTAAATTTATCTACCCGCAATTCTTCAAATGCAAACCGGTAAATAGAATCCCTGTTCCCGGTGAGCATCCACCAATTATCATGGTTTACACCAAAGCGCTGGGAATAATCCTTCAACACCGGAACAGAATCATTTTCGGGATCCACTGTAAAAGATACAAACTGAACAATGGAAGTATCAATCCGGTTTCTGACATTCCCCCCTTTTTTAAAAGATTGCTGCAATTTAGCCATGTTCAGGGTCAGCTTAGGACAGATGCTTCTGCAACTGGTGAAGAAGAAGTCTGCCACTACAATTCTTCCATGACGATCAAACATCCCCACCGTATCGCCCAGTTGGTTAACCATGCGAATATTTGCTGTTTGATGCCAGACACTGTCGTCCACCGTTTTCCCTTTTTCCACCCTGGTAATTACAGTATCAAGCAGGTATTTTCTGGGCATATCCACAGCGTGCTCACTTGCTGTTCGCAGAATAAAATAACAGGCAAGCGGAACACCCAGTGCCACCAGTAGTCCTAATATTGCTTTTTTATTCATAATCTCGGTATAAGAAAAAACCATCGCAATGCAGCGATGGTTCTAACTGTATCAATCATTTCATTCAGCTATTCCACCATCAGTGTTTTGCTTCCTGTACATCATGTTGTTCACCATGCGCTGCCGGTTGGGTTTCCTGCTTCTTTTCTACCTTCTTCGTGCTTTGCTCCTTATAATAAGGATCATAGGTATTACGAAGGTTTTTAAAGGAATTACCGTCGTAAAGGAACGCAATGATGAACCATACAAACAATGTCAGCGGCACTACAATGGTCATGATCAGGTTCTTCACTTCATGTTTCAGGTGCATGAAATACGCAACAATGTAGAAGGCCTTGGCCAGCATCAGTATTACGATTACACCTTTAATTCCCAACCGCAAGGAAGTACTTTCCAAAGGAATACCAATCATCCAGAAACCGAGCATCAATTCAATAATCGTTAACACAGTAAGGATCACCGTAACGCGTACGATTTCTTTTGTACCTCCACCTGCGTGTTCACCATGTTCAATTGTATGTTCCATAAATAAGCTTATTGTAATAATTAAATTTTAAAAATTAAATCAGGTAGAAGCAGGTAAATACAAATACCCAAACCAGGTCTACAAAGTGCCAGTATAATCCGGCCTTCTCAATCATCAGGTAGTGACCTCTTTGCTCAAACTTATCGGTAAGCGTCATGATCAGCATGATGATATTGATAATTACCCCGGAAAACACGTGGAATCCATGGAATCCGGTGATGGTAAAGAAGTAGTTGGTGAAGTTGGTAGAAGAGGCGGTTCCATCATGATTCAGGAAAGGGTTGCTGCCCCACCATGCTCCTTCGTGGAACAGGTGATTCCATTCCCAGGCCTGGCAGCTCAGGAAAGCGATACCGCCAATAATGGTCAGGATCAGGTTTTTAACCACACCGCTTTTATCCATATTCTTACCAGCCTGTACCGCCAGTACCATGGTTACGGAACTAATGATCAGAATGAAGGTCATAATACTTACAAACACCAACGGTGCGTGCACTCCTTCCGGTGCAAACGGGAAACTTTTAAATACTTCGTTGGGGTCAGGCCATCCATTGGTAGAAAAGCGAATAGTGCCATAAGAAATCAAAAACGCACCAAAAGTAAATGCATCACTCATCAGGAAGTACCACATCATTACTTTGCCGTACTCTACATTAAAGGGGCTTTTACCACCTCCCCATGCGTTGGTGGTTGGTGCTGTTGCAGTTGTTGCCATATTGGTCTTAAATTTCGATTACAAAAGTATTGGCTAGCGGCGAAAAAAGATGCATTGCATCCAAATTTTTCTTTATCACCCTATCCAGTTATAAAATATGAATAAATAGATCCAAAGTACGTCTACAAAGTGCCAGTAAGTAGCGGCCAGCTCAACCGGAAGGCTGGTGGTGTTTTCCCTGCTGTTATAGGCCCGGAAGAAAATAAACAGGATCGCTACCACTCCGCCCAGCACATGGAGCATGTGCAAACCGGTAATTACCAGCAGAAAAGAGGCAGCCGAATTGCTTTTACTACCCGTTAAGGCAATATTGTTGCTTTCCAGGTCGGAAAAGCCCATTATCTGGATTACAAGGAAAGCAAGCCCAAGTAATGCAGTCAGGGTTATCCATGTTCTGTATTTACCAATCTCCTTTGCTTTGTGCGCCTGAACGGCCAGTTGAATGGTGAAACTGCTCACCAGGATTACAGCCGTTGAATACCAGAATAAGACCGGAAGATTAAATTCCAGCCAACTGCTCTGGTTCTTTTTTACAATATAAGCACTGGTTAATCCTGCAAACATCATCACCATGCTGCCCATAGCCACCCAAAGGGTGAATTTATGGCGATGGATTCTTTGTGGCTCACTGGCCTGCACTGCTGTCATCATCACTTTATTTTTAATTTATATAAATCATTTGTTACCCTGCCTTATCCGCCAGCATCGCCAGTAAAACGATCGGCAAATAAATATAACTGCTAAACATGACCCTCCTGGCCGCCTTCACATCCATCGACCTGTACAACCGGTAACTCTGCATTACCATGAAAAGATTACATCCCAGCAAAATCCATACGCTGGTAATACCGGTAAGTCCGAAATAATAAGGCATCACCCCCATGGGTATCATCAGCACAGAATACATCACTGTTTGCAGCGCAGTAAATTTCGTAGGGCCTTTGTCTGCAGGCAGTAATTTAAACCCGGCTTTGCTGTAGTCGGTATGAGCTACCCAGGCAATGGCCCAGAAATGAGGGAATTGCCAGAGAAACTGGATTCCGAAAAGAATCCATCCTCCTGCACTGAAGTCGTCGTTGCCGGCCACCCAGCCAATCAGGCAGGGCAAAGCGCCGGGAAATGCTCCGATCAGCACCGCAACAGAGTTGATTTTCTTAAGCGGTGTATAGATAAACGCATACAGGAAGAGGCTGAATGCAGACACCAGCGCAGAAGAGGGATTAAAGAAATACCACATCATTCCCACACCGGCCAGGCCTGCTATGATTGCAAACGTGTAAGCTTCCTGCTCCGACATGCTTCCTGAAGCCACCGGCCTTTTGGAAGTTCGTTTCATCACCGCATCCGTATCTTTTTCAACGGCCTGGTTGATAGCATTGGCGCTGCCCGTCACCAGCATCCCTGCAATAAACAGGAGCAGAATCATGATCCAGTCGTATTCAACCACTTTTGGCGCCAGCAGATAACAGACTACACAGGAAAATACCACTGTAAAGCTCAGCGTGAACTTGATCAACAGATAATAGTCCTTTACCTTGGATGCCAGGGTAAAAGAAGACAATGCTGTTTTATTTTTCACGTGTTTTGCCATTAGGGAGTCCTTCGTTTAAAAACAATGCTCCCGTGGTTCGGGAGCATTGGAATATGTTCACTGAATGCCGTAAAAGCTATTCAGTTTTGTTGAATTAATGATGACTTTCGTCGGCTCCAATTGGTGTGGTCTGTGGAATATGATCCTTACCATCCTTACCGTAATCATAAGGCCAGCGGTGAACCTCAGGAATTTCGCCCACCCAGTTACCATGTCCGGGATTGATTGGCGTAGTCCATTCCAGGGAGTTTGATCCCCATGGGTTTTCGGTAGTCACTTTTCTTCCTTTAAAAATAGAATAGAAGAAATTGAAGAGGAACAATAACTGTATGGCAAATACGATCATTGCAACCAGGCTGATAAACTGGTTCAGTTCGGCAAACTGCTTGAAGCTTTCCCAAACACTATAATCATAGTATCTGCGCGGCATACCTGCAAGACCCTGATAGTGCATTGGCCAGAAAATCATGTACGCACCGGCAAGTGTAACCCAAAAGTGGATGTATGCCATCGTATTGTTCATGAAACGGCCATACATTTTAGGAAACCAGTGATAAATACCGGCGAACATACCGAACATGCTTGCAACACCCATTACGATGTGGAAGTGCGCAATAACGAAATAAGTATCGTGCAGGTGAATATCCAATGCAGAGTTACCCAACCAGATACCGGTCAAACCGCCGGAGATGAACAGGCTTACAAAACCGATGGCAAAAAGCATGCCCGGTGTAAAGCGGATATTACCTCTCCATAGCGTAGTGAGCCAGTTAAATACTTTAATAGCAGATGGAACCGCAATCAGCAATGTCAGCAATACGAATACGGATCCTAGGAAAGGATTCAATCCGGTTACAAACATGTGGTGCGCCCATACCAGGAAGGCCAGAATAGCAATTGAAAACATGGATGCTACCATGGCCATATATCCGAAGATCGGTTTACGTGCATTCACAGACATTACTTCTGATGCGATACCCATGGCAGGCAACAGAATGATGTATACTTCGGGGTGACCAAGAAACCAGAACAAATGTTGGTAGAGAATTGCGCTACCTCCCTCGTTTGGTAAAGCCCCAACCCCATTGATAAAGATATCAGAAAGGTAGAAGCTGGTGCCAAAGTTACGATCGAAAATGAGCAGGATAAATCCGGACAATAATACAGGGAAAGACAATACACCGAGTACCGCAGTGAAGAACAGGGCCCATATGGTCAACGGGAGCCTGGTCATGCTCATGCCTTTTGTACGCATGTTCAGAATGGTAGAGATATAGTTCAGACCTGCAAGCAACTGAGATACAACAAACAATGCCATTGCAATAATCCAGAGATCCATACCTGTTTTAGAGCCGGGAGACGCATCACCCAACGCACTCAACGGAGGATAAGCGGTCCAACCGCCACTGAAGGGGCCGGTTTCAACAAACATGGAAGACAACATAACAATGCTGGCAGCAAAGAAGAACCAATAGCTCAGCATATTCATGAAGGGAGACGCCATATCTCTTGCGCCAACCTGCAATGGAATCAGGAAGTTAGAGAAAGTACCACTTAATCCGGCAGTCAATACAAAGAATACCAGCACGGTTCCGTGTGTGGTTACCAGGGCGTAATAAGCCTCAGGGGAAATTTTACCTCCGGCAGCCCATTTACCAAGCAGGTCTTCCAACCAGGGGAAGGTACTGTCTGGGTAACCTAACTGTAAACGGAAAAGTACACTCATCAGGCCTCCAAGTACAGCCCAAACCATCCCGGTGATCAGGAATTGCTTGGCGATCATTTTATGATCCATGCTGAAGACATATTTGGAGATGAATGTTTCATGATGCTGGTGCTCGTGATGCTCACCATGACCATGATCCAGGGAACCTGCTGCCGCAGGTGCGTGTAAAACGGCTTCGTTACTCATACTGACTCTTTATTGTTTGTAAACATCCCGGCTTTCACCGGGCTGTCTGTTTTTCTACAATTTTGCGATAATTTTTGCTGCGGTGTCTGCTGCCGGTTTTGCATTAGACGGGTCTTTGTCGGGGAAAGCGGAATAGTAGTAAGGCTTCTGTCCGGCCATCTTTGCATCATATTCTTCCTGATCCAGTACTTCAATTACACCCTTCATAGAATAGTGACCATTTCCACACATCTGATCGCAACTGATTTCATATTGAAAGTTCGGGTTTCCGGTTATTTCCTTCATTTCCTTGGTACTATACTTTGGTGTAAACCATAGCGTAGTAGGGATTCCGGGTACCGCATCCATTTTCATACGGAAATGAGGTAAACCTACATCATGTACAACATCTCTTGAACCAATAACCAGTTTTACGGGTCTTCCCTTAATGAGGTACATGGTTTGTTCCATTACCAGGTCGTCGTGAGACAATTGATCTTCCCAGATAATACCCAGGGAGTTGGAGGCATTGTCTATGTGTTTATAGTATTTTTTACCGAAGGTTGCATCCTTTCCGGGATAACGGAAGATCCATCCAAACTGCTTACCGGTTACTTCAACAACCATGGCATTTTTGGGAGGCTCCCCTGTAAACAGGAACCAGTTACGCAAACCGATTACAACCAGAATGGTCAGTGTAATGGCAGGAATAATGGTCCAGATCAGCTCCAGCTTGGTGCTATGGGCAAAGTAGTGAGACTTTCTGGTTTCACTTTCCTGATATTTGTAAGAAAACCAGAATAATAAAATTTGGGTTGCAATAAATACGATACCGGTAACAGCCAATGTTACCCATAACATGGAGTCAACACGAGCACCTTCAACACTTGCAGAATCGTGGGCCAGCAAAGTTTTATTAAAGAGCAGTTTATTACAGTACCATACGCCAAACAAACCAAGTACCAGGAACACAACCATCAGGAATCCATTGATCTTATTGTTTTCCTTACGGCTCTTTTCCTCTCCCTTAAGGATGGCTACATACTCACTTGCTTTGGCAATCTGAAAGATGACCAGGAAGATCAGTACTGTTACCGCGGTGATTAAAAACATTGTCATAGTGCTATCTATATTAACTTATTCTAACAATTTTATTTTTCCAATAGGTTATAACGTAATTATACCTGGTGGATGATACTCTCTTTCAGGTAAGGGTGGTATTTGGCGATCAGTGGCTTACTTGCCAAAGCTCTTGCTACAAAGAAAATCAGGGCTCCGACAAAGAAACTTAAAATACCAAAATCAAGTATACCGAGTGTTACGTGCTCTTTAATTAAGGATCCCATTACCATCTGGTAGAAATCGATCCAGTGACCGAAGATGATCAGTACAGCCATGAACGCAACCAGGGTATAGTTTCTTTTTGCTGAACGCTTCATCAGAATCAGTAATGGACAGAGGAAGTTGATGATCAGGTTAAAGAAGAAGATCCCTTTGTATGGGCCCTGTACACGGTGTTTGAAGTAAACAGTTTCTTCCGGAATGTTTGCGTACCAGATCAGCATGTACTGGGAGAACCATAGATAGGTCCAGAAGATAGAGAACGCAAACATGAATTTTCCGATATCGTGCAGGTGTTCCTGAGTAGTTAACTCCAGGTAGCCCTTGTTTTTCAGGTAAATCACCCAAAGCGCAACCAGAGACATACCGGAAACAAATGAGCTTGCAAAAGTGTACCAGCTATACATGGTAGAATACCAGTGCGCATCAATGCTCATCATCCATAACCATGGAATGGTAGAACCTACGGTTAAAGCAAACCAAACAGTAAACAAAGCGGTTCTTACAGTACCGCGATAGATAAATTTAGCTGCTGTTTCAGGGTCCATTTCAGAATTATCACACTCATCGTTGAGTTTACGGACTCTCCATCCGAGGTAACTCCACAGACCGATGGTTAAAGTACTCCAGATTACAAAGAAGTTAGGGTTTAAGAAACCAGCCTTACCTCTCAGGATAGGATCAGCAGCCACTGCTTCCGTATCCAGCCAGTGGTAGATATGGTGCTTATGGCCAAAAACAATGTACATCAGTACCGCAAAAGTAATCACGCCAAAAATCGGCACCATGGTGGAGATTGCTTCAGGAATACGACGGAAAGTTTGTGTAAAACCTGCCTGCGCCAGCGTAGTAACGCTGATAAAAAACATACTGGCATTACAGATCAGGGTAAAGAAAATAGAATTATACATCAATGTACCCCAGAAATGAACCTGCTCATGTTCATCAGAGCTGAAACCTTTGGTGATCATTCCGTATACCAAAACAGCCAATCCAAAACCCATCAGGGCAAAGGACCAGGTTTTCATTTTGCCGGGAACTTCAAATTGTGTTCTTAAAGATGCCATTGTTACTCTTTTAGTTCAGTTAGACTGATTTGCTTAAAATTATTTTGCTGCAACCGCTGTTGCTGCCGGAGCAGCCGGAGCCGCTGATTTTCCTTTCTGTTGTTTTTCCTTGATATAGGCAATGATCATCCAGCGCTGTTTGCGGCTCAACTGGGAAGCATAAGACCCCATCAGGTTTTTCCCGTAAGCCACTGAATAAAACATTTGTCCTGCCGGCATTGCTTCATACTTGGCATCTCCTACCAGAGCAGCAGGTTTTGCCGCATAAGGGCCATTCCCATCCTTGTACAAAGGACCGTTTCCATCCAATTTAGTTCCATGACAAATACCGCAATTAACCAGGTAGAGGCGCTCAACTTCCGTGCGATCCTTTGCAGAAAGGGAATCAATTGGGTTTTTCACCAGTTTGGATGCAGTGTAATTGGTGGTATCACCCTGTGCATCTTTGGCTAAATGAAAAGGCATTTCCTCTTCGCGGGAAATTGTTCCTTCCACCGGTCTGTTGTTGTAATGAACACCCTTCTCCGTGAGATTGCTGTGATCAGCATAAGTTTCATAAGCACGGCTGTACGCCATATCAGGCATATAAATACTGCCCGGGGTACGCTTCACATCACTGCAGGCTGCAAAAGCAACAACAGCAGTTAAACAAGCTATGATTGATGTATTCTTCATGATTCGGTTAATTCTGATTTACTATTCTGTTATGCTGCTACAATCTGTTTACTTTCAAAACGCATTTCATCCTTATCATATCTGCCGATCCACCAGCCTTCTTCAGCAATCTGAAAATCTGTTTCAACGGCGCCGTTATTAGACAGAAAAGCACGCAGGTCGTCTACATTGGTAGCATCCGTGCACTCAATGGCCATTACAAACAGGTCGTCGGTGGCACGGGCATGGAAGTGGTGCTTCTTTACAAAAGGAGCCAACTGACAGAGATAAAGGAATGTAAGTACCATTCCCACAGCCGCAAACAATACCGTCAGCTCAAACATGATCGGAATCCAGGCCGGCAAAGCAAAATGCGGTTTACCACCAATGTTCAGCGGCCAGTCTTTGGTGAAGATCCAACTGATACAACTGATTGCCGTAGTTGTACCGGTAATACCGTAAATAAAACCGGCTGTATGCAGACTTGTTTCACGCAATCCCATTGCGTGATCCAGTCCGTGTACTGCAAACGGAGTATACACATCATGGATCTTATATCCGGCAGTACGAACTTTCTTTACTGCAGGGAACAGAACTGCTTCGTCATTAAAACAGCCTACTACAAATTTCTTTTTTGCCATACTTTATTTTTTGTCCATGAATCTTCCGGATTCACGGTAAAACAATTTATTTCAACCTACTAGTGCGCATGTGCGTGATCATGAACAAACTCTTCCAGTTTCTGTTCTTCAATAGCGCCCATTTTACCTTTATATCCTTCACCGGTTGTTTTCAATACATATTTAATCTCTGCAATTGCAATAACAGGGAAGTATTTGGCAAACAGGAAGAAGCAGGTAAAGAATAAACCGAAAGTACCTGCATAGAAACCGATCTCCCAGATGGTTGGGCTGTAATATACAGACCAGCTGGATGGCAGGTAATCGCGGTACAGAGAAGTAACGATGATCACAAAACGCTCAAACCACATACCGATATTCACGATAACGCTCATAAAGAAGGTTACGAAAATATTTCTTCTCATTTTACGGAACCAGAAGATCTGCGGGCTCAATACGTTACAAGCCATCATACCCCAGTAGCTCCATCCATAAGGACTGAACAGGTAAGCACGGCTGTACCAGAAAGTATAACCCTCATATTTGTTCTGACTGTACCAACCCATGAACAGCTCTGTGAGGTAGGCAATACCTACGATAGAACCAGTCAGTACAATTACTTTATTCATTGCTTCAATGTGACCAACTGTTACATAATCTTCCATCTGGAATACTTTACGAACAATGATCATCAGGGTTTGCACCATGGCAAATCCGGAGAAGATCGCACCCGCAACGAAGTAAGGAGGGAAGATGGTGGTATGCCAACCCGGAATAACAGAGGTAGCGAAGTCGAAAGATACAATGGTGTGTACGGAAAGCACGAGTGGTGTACTTAACCCTGCCAATACCAGGGACAAGCTCTCGTGACGCTGCCAGTGCTTGGTAGAACCGGTCCAGCCGAAAGAAGCAATACCATATAAACGCTTACGAAGTTTGGTGAAAGCCCTGTCGCGTACGGTAGCAAAGTCCGGAATCAGACCACTGTACCAGAATAACAGGGAAACCGTAAAGTAAGTAGAGATTGCAAATACGTCCCACAACAATGGGGAGTTAAAGTTTACCCATAAAGGGCCACGGGTGTTAGGGTAAGGCATTACAAAGAAAGCCATCCATACACGACCCATGTGGAAGATCGGAAACTGACCGGCGCACATTACGGCAAAAATGGTCATCGCTTCCGCTGCACGGTTTACACCTGTTCTCCAACCCTGGCGGAACAACAACAGGATGGCAGAGATCAATGTACCGGCGTGACCGATACCAACCCACCAAACGAAGTTGGTGATATCCCAACCCCAACCCACTGTTTTGTTCAGGTTCCACTCTCCGATACCGTAAGTAACCTCGCGGTATACACTGTAGACACCAAACATCAATAAGGCAACAGCAATATAAAAACCAACATACCATAACCTGGTAGGTTTAGCTTCAATAGGGCGAACAATATCTTCTGTAACCTGAGCATAGGTTTTATCACCATATACCAACGGTTCCCTAAGCTGTGATTCGTACTTTAAATGCATCTTCTCTTATTTTGATCCATGGCGCCTATGGAGCCATAGTTATTTTTTATTGCTTCTTATCAAATACAATTATGCGTGTTCTTTCTCAGCATGAGCTGCAGCTTTCTCTTTACCACCTTCATGATGAGCTTCCTCTTCACTGTTTCTCACCTTGGCCAGATAAGTAACACCAGGTAATACGTGCAGTTGTTCCAGCACATAGAACTGACGGTTCGGATTCTCCATACGGTTCAGGGTGATGGCGCTCTCTTTGCTGTTGGCATTACCGAAAGTAATGGCGTTGGCAGGGCAAGCCTGCTGACAAGCCACTTTCACATCACTGTCTGTCAACGGTCTGCTGTCTTTCTTCGCTTTCAGCTTGCCTTCCTGTAAACGCTGAACACAGAAAGAACATTTTTCAATCACACCTCTTGAACGAACGGTTACATCCGGATTCAACACCATCCTGGTTAAATCGTCGTTCATATCGAGCACTACATCGTTTACAATACCTTTCTGGTTGTCTCCGAAGCTGTCTGCTCCGGTGTAATCAGCCCAGTTAAAACGACGCACTTTATAAGGACAGTTGTTGGCACAATATCTTGTACCGATACAACGGTTATAAGTCATCTGGTTCAGGCCTTCACTGCTGTGGTTGGTTGCAGCTACCGGGCAAACGTTCTCACAAGGAGCATTGTCGCAATGCTGACACATCAATGGCTGGAATACTACATTCGGATTGTCCATGTCGCCACTGTAGTAACGATCAATTCTCAACCAATGCATTTCATGACCGCGCAACACTTCCGGCTTGCCTACAACGGAAACGTTGTTTTCGGCATTACAAGCCACCACACAGGCGCCGCAACCATTACAGGTGTTCAGGTCTATGCTCATTCCCCATTTGATACCTGGTCTGTCGAATACAGGATAAAGTGTACCCTGGCCTTCAAACTTTTCCAGCCCACCCCATGGTTTCAGTTCTGCATCTCGCTCTTCGCGGATTTCAGTTGGATGATGTTTATAAGCAGCTAAGGTTAATTCTTTCATTACCTCGGTACGATTGCCCTGTGCAGTGTCGTAACGGCTATGTGTTTGTGTTAAAGCAACAGGATATGTTTCTCCGGTTAAAGCAACAGTAACATCATTGCTGGAGAAGTTCACTGCAGATCCGTTCAGTGAAGCAAGTGCGTAGGCATTTTTACCAACACCTTCCGCAGCTTTACCCACTTTGGCAGTGCGGCCGTAGCCCACTGCTATACCGATGGTATCCGGATGTGTACCGGGAATGATCAGTGCAGGCAACTCAATGGATTTACCGCCAACAGTTACTTTCACTACTTTCTTAGGAGGATTTACCTCATAAGCATCCGCCTGACCGCCATTGTTCAGGTCTATATTCAATAAAGTTCTTGCCAATGCAGGAGAAACAACTACATAGTTGTCCCAGGTTGCGCGGGTTACCGGATCCGGTAATTCCTGTAACCATGGGTTAGAAACACCCTGACCGGCGCCGATGCCCACTTTTTCGTAGAGTACCAGTTCAACCTTACCGCCTTTTTTAGCAGAAGATGCTGCAGTAACGGCTGCAGTAACAACAGTGCCATTAAAGCTTCCTGCGCTTACAGTACCGTTTGCTGTGGTGTATACACCATCCTGTAAAGCCTTGTCCCAACCGGCAACACCACCGAGTTTAGCACTCCAGAAGTTTTTGAGGAAGGTAATATAGTCTTCGGTGGCCCCGCTCCATTTCAGGAGGCTGTCCTGCCACTGACGTGTTTTGAATAAAGGATAGATAGTAGGCTGTAAGAAAGAGAAATAACCGCTTTTTGCTTCTGCATCACCCCAGCTTTCGAGGTAATGATGATCAGGTAAAACAAACTTACAGAGCTCAGCAGTTTCGTCCACTTTGGTAGCGAAGGAAACAACTGTTTTCACTTTCTTCAGACCGGATTTTACTTTTTCCGCATCAAACCAACTGTACACCGGGTTAGCACCGTGGATCAGCAGGGTTCCTACAGAACCGGCATTCATTTCTTCAACCAGTTTGGCAAACTCACCATCAACACCTGCACGGGTATTGGTGGTTTCTGCCCAGTTGATGGTAGAACCAGCCGCTCCTACAGCATTGTTGATGGCATTTACAATGATCTGAACATTCACATCATTGCTCCCTGCTACAACCAACGCCGCGCCCTTATTGGCGTTCAGCGCTTTTGCAGCTTTTTCGATACCGGCTTTCAGTTTGGCATCTTCAATACCGGAGATCGCCTGGCCGTTCACCGCACTCAGTAAAGCAGCAGCAATTGCAGCAGTTTCGGAAGGGCGGTGTAAATATTTTTCATCAGCATTGGAACCGGTAAGAGAAGCAACACTTTCAAAGTGGAAATGCTTGCTCATTTCAGGTTTTTTCTCGTCCAGCTTTTTACCAACAGCATATTGCTTGGCAAATTCAACAGGACTCAGCCAGGTACCGAGGAAATCGGCACCGAGGCTAACAATTGCTTTTGCATTGTCAAAACGGTAAGAAGGAATAGCACGAACTCCGTTGGTAGCTTCATTGGCCAGCAACATGGCGCTGTAAGAAACCGCGTCGTAGGTTACGTGTTTACTTCCGGGATATTTGGCTAAAAACTGAGCAATAATGGCCTTGGTGGAAGGAGAGGTGATGGTGCTTGTTAAGATAACAACCGGGCCGGAAATTGCAGCAGCGATGGCTTTATCTGCAGCTTCAAAAGTTACTTCCTTGCCTTCGATGGTGGGGAAACGAAGCCGGGAGGTATCATACAGATCCAGTACAGAAGCCTGTACTCTTGCAGAGGTGCCGCCTTTAGTGAGCGGGCTGAGATCGTTTCCTTCAATTTTGATCGGACGACCATCCCTGACTTTGGCTAAAACGCTTACTGTATCACCATCCTGTACATAAGTAGTTGCATAATATTTAGCAACACCGGGCACAACATCTTCAGGCTTATTGGCAAAAGGGATAGCCTTTTTTACCGGCATTTCGCAACTTGCAGCAGCGGCGGCGGCAGCCGTGCTGAATCCCAGGTATTTCAGAAAATCCCGGCGAGGTGCTTTTGCTTCAAGAAAACTCTTGCCTTCTTCGGCAACAAAGGGAAGCTCTTCGTTAAACTCGTCTTTTACATCCTTATTGTACGCTTCAGACTGATTCAGCTCTCCAAAACTTTGCCAGTGCTTTTTTTGCTCCATAATTATTGATTAACAGTTGAAAGCTGTTTTAACAGCCCTCATCGTTCGAATTATATATTTAAAGAAACCTTTCTTACTTAATTAGTAGTGACATTTCTGACACTCAGTACCACCGATGAGCTCCACCGTAACACCTTTGGTGCTGTCCATTTTGCCGCTCTTCAGGTCTGCATGGTACTTCTCATAGATGCTGTAGAAACCATTGTCCTTGAACTGGACCTTGGTTTCACGGTGACAGTTCACGCACCAACCCATGCTCAGGTCGGTAAACTGCTTCACTTCACCCATTTTCTGAACATCTCCATGACAGGTCTGACAAGCCACCTGACCGGCCTTTACGTGCTGTGAGTGATTAAAATAAACGTGGTCGGGCAGGTTGTGGATGCGAACCCACTCAATAGGCTGCGCTTTAGAAGCATCCCAAGGCTTACCTTCTTCAAATCCGGCATATTTGTACAGCTTCTTGATTTCTGCAGTACCGTCTACTTCCTGACCCGCTTCATTGAAGATTTTTTCTCCTTTGTATTCGTTGATGGCCATGTGACAGTTCATACAAACATTCACGGAAGGAATGGTAGCCTGTTTGCCCTGGGCAACACCTGAGTGACAGTACTGGCAGTTGATCTGGTTGGTTCCGGCGTGAACGGCATGAGAGTAGTAAATAGGCTGTTCGGGCTGATAGTCTTTACTTCTGCCAAGCGCCATAGCACCTTTAGTAGTAAGATAGCCACCCACAATGAAGAGAATCACAGTGAGCATGGCGATATAACTCTTATTCTTGTAGAAAGGAATCGGCACCAGGTAAGGGTGACCATCCTTCTCATCGGAAAGTCTTTTCAGATTAGTGTTCACCTGCAGCATGATCAACGCAACTACAGCCAGGATCAGGGTAAGAATACCAAATAACAGGGTGTTATCGGCTTCTACAGGCTTCGCAGCAGCGGCGGTTGCACCCGCAGCACCAGGAGCAGGAACAGTTTTAATATAGGCCAGGATTGCATCAATCTCCTCCGTTTTCAGACTGGGGAACGCATTCATGGCGATACTGTTGTACTCCTTGTACAGGTTGTTTGCATAGGCATCTCCTGTTTTCAGGAAGGCTGCACTATTACGGATCCAGGCATGGAGGTTTTCCTTGTTGGGCCAGCGATCCTCAACTCCTGCCAGGGCAGGGCCTGTTAATTTCTTGTGTACAGCATGACAAGATGCACAGTTGGCACTAAAAAGTGCTTTTCCGTCTTGCGCTTTTACAGCTACACTAAAACATACACTGAACAGGAAAAAAAGAGCGGTTAGGCTGGTTTTGGCTATAGATCTAGAAAATATCATATGCACATCAATGGTTCTGGTGTGGAAAAATATCCGTGAACGGGGGCAAAAATATGATACGATTGTGACAAAAACTCAATCGGTTATGTTTTTTTTTCTCCTTTATTTACAAGGGTTTTAGCCGAAGCGGGCAAACATGATATTTTTTTGCCATGACCAAATGAATTTTTTAAATGACTTTTGCATCCATGTTGAATCGACTGAAAGAGAAATGGCAGGTAAGCTGGTTGCAGTTCATCCTGATTTTCTCCACGTTTGCATTGGGGGGAAGCCTTTGCGGATACCTGGCAAGACAGGCGCTTTCCGTCACATCTTTAGAAAGAGGCAGTGGGTATGTTGCTATATATATAGTATTAATGACCATTTTATGGCCGTTCTGTGTGTTGCTGATCAGCATTCCGTTTGGTCAGTTTATTTTCTTTAAACGATATCTATCCCGGATCTGGCAAAGAATGTCCGGTAAATCAAAATCATAAAGCAGACATTCATGATCAACCTAGCCATATTTGCTTCCGGAGCCGGATCCAACGCTGAAAAAATCATCGAGCATTTTAAGGGGAACGAAAACATCCGGGTAGCCCTGATCTTTTGCAATAAGCCAGGAGCCGGAGTACTTAAAATAGCCGAAAAACATGGAATCAGATCCATTTTGATCGAAAAAGAAGGGTTTTTCAGCCCGGAAAGCTGTCTTTTGGCGCTAAAAGAGCATCAGATCGATTTTATTGTTTTGGCTGGCTTTTTATGGAAAATACCGGATGCCCTGGTCAATGCTTATCGCGGAAAAATCGTGAACATACATCCCGCCCTGTTGCCCAACTACGGAGGCAAAGGCATGTATGGCATGCGGGTGCATGAGGCAGTGATCAATGCCGGGGTATCCGAAAGCGGCATTACCATACATTATGTGGATGAGCATTACGATGAGGGGGATATTATATTTCAGGCCAAATGCTCCATTGAACCCGGAGACACTCCGGAAATACTTGCGCAAAAAATCCACATTCTGGAGCACCGGCATTTCCCGGAAGTCATTGAACGCCTCCTCCGATCATAGTTTCAGGGATGCGCTCAGCAGCAGGTATCCCGGAAGTAACCGGTAGATTGTTGAAGTGTACCCGAGATCAGTAAACCTGTAGTTGCGAAACTGGCGGGTATTCAGCAGGTTTCGACCCGCAATCGTAAACTCCAGCTTATTGTTTACAGGGCTGTACCGGAGGTCCAGATCAAAGAAATAATAGCTGCTGCTCAACTGGTCTGCACCAGCCAACCGGAAGGATTCTGTTTTCAGGTTGAGCTGCAGGTATTTGTTGCATTTGAAATGCAGATCAAGAAAGCTCGTAAAGTCAGCATAGTGGGAGTTAGCGGAAGCCATTATCCGATGATATGCCTGCGCGGTTCCTGCGTGAACATTGAACCATTTCTTCCAGGCGGAACGGATTTCCAGTCCTCCGTTGAAAAAGGAATGGCGGATATTGCGCAACCCTGATCCGTTCACCTCATTGGTAAAACCGGTAAGGGCTGTATTGAAGGTCAATTTAAGATTAGCGGCAATCGCAGATAGATAATAATCCAGGTTGGAGGTTAAGGTAGCCATCCTGTTATTGTTGGTCAGTATCGCTTCCTGCAACATATAGGACTGTGCAATAGTAGAGCGTGTACCATAAGCAACAAGATCGGTATTGTACAGCAGTATTACATTGGCAAAAAAACGATCGGCCCAATTTCCATGCGTAAAGGAAAGCGACAGCAGAGAGGCAGCCGGCTGATCAAACCCTGCCGCACCCCTGGTAAAAAACCTGTACCCATTCAGCAGGTAATTTCCGAAAATTTCATTGACCTGGCTATTCCGTTTAGTGAGCCCGCAATTCAGCAGCAACAGGTTTTTTTCCGAGCACTTCCACTCCATGCCCAACAAAGGATTTATAAACTGCACCTGCTGTTTGTTTTCCCGAATTCCATCCCGATAGATATTGCCCAGTGCATGAATTTCCAGTTGCTGTATCAGGGTAATTTTCCCCAACTGATACCGGTGCCTTGCTTTCAGGAACAGATCCCGGACAGAGGTGTTCAGGTTATTTTGAAAACCCTCCGGATGTTCCAGTGGTATGGACTGCTGTACCAATGAAAGTTCCGAGCTTAACGCATCTTTCCGGTAACTCATACCCACCAACAGATCAACGAATGATTTGGCAGAGCGCCTGACACTCAACTTCGACTGAACAGACAGCATTTGCATCTGATGCCCGGCCGACTGGTAAACCTGGTCGGCATTTCCTGCATTCGGAAAGAGTTGCTGGTAGTTAAATTCATCTACATGGTACTGTTGCGGGGCTTCGTCTGATATAAACTGAACAGCAATTTGCCAGAATGATCTCCCTGAAAGCTTACAGGACAAGCGCAACAATTGCCTGGTGGTTAGTGTATTCGTTTGTAAGGTATCCCGAATGGTTTGCTGATTAAACAGCAAATGATTCCTGTTGACGATATTACCCAACCCTGTCTTCATTTCATATTCCAGGATACTGTTTTCAGACCAGTCATACTTCAGGTTGATTTTGCCGGACCCGTTCAACCCATTTCGGTACATATTCATTGTTTCCCTGTTTACAAAGCTGAGTTGATTGATACCTGCAGAATCGATGGTTGTGCTATAAAACCTGTTTTGCTCCCCGCAGAGTTGTAAACCTGTTTTTATGCTGATGTTATCTGCCGGGCGCCAGATCGCATTGAGCGCATACAGTCCGGAATTATTGCCGGGAGATTTTTTATTCCCCGGCATTGCAACAGCGTTGGTGTTGATCAGTTGAACCGCGCCGGGAAACGTTCCGGCAAGGTCATCCTCCACATTTTCCGCAACTTTATGTTCCGCTTCATTTGCCTGCAGCGGCTGGTTAACCCCAATATTATTCATGCTGCCCAGCCAATATTGCCGTAGCCGCTTCCCCAGTTTAACCAGGTTGATCTTGCCGTCGTAGTACTTACCGGCTACACAGTCAATTCCCGCTTCAAGATTGCCAAACCATTTATGGGCTACACCGGGTTTCATTTTCAGGTTAAGTGCTACTTTATCACTCTTTACAATTCCTTTCATCAGCCTGTTGGCAGAATAATGTTGCACTATCTCAACTTTACCTACGGGGTGAGGAGGCATATTCCGGGTAAGCAACCGATAAGACTTTTCAAAAAAATCATCGCCTTCAATCATGATTTTTTCAACCTCCCTGTTCCCGACTTTCACCGTACCATCTTCCAGCACTTGTACACCGGGTATTTTTTTCAGCAAATCCTCCAGTACGCGTTCTTTGCCGTTGGCAAAAGAGTTGGCATCTGCAATGATAGTATCGTTCCTGATCAGAATTGGCGGTGTGGCGGTCACAATCACTTCATTTAACACCTGTGCTTCAGATTCCATCACAATGTGCCGGACCAATGCAGCGGCCGGCTCTCCCGGAGGCAGGTCCAGTTTTTTAGTTCTGCAAGCCATTGCGCTGAAAGTAATCCAACTGCCTCTCGGTATATCCGTCTTTAAGTTGAAATAACCGGAACTATCCGAAAAACAATAAGCCAGTGTTTTTGCTGTACTGCCGGAACGTAGTACAATATTGGCAAATGCAACAGGTTGCCCGTATTGGTCGGTGACTCTTCCGGAAAGAACGGTTTGACCTGTTACATATTCTGCAAACAGCACCAGAATGGTAATCAGCCATTTCTTCGGGCAATCATTCATGTTGTTCATTCTCTTTCGATATCATCTCTTTTCACAGAAACAGTTGCATTCATTTCCCGGCTGAACCTGGACAGAATGCGTTGCTGAAATGCCAACTCTTCCTGCTGGATTTTCTTCCTGTAATCAGGATAAGCGATTATTTTGAGGGGGTCCTGATGCTGCGGCATCAGCGGAGCATGAAAAGGGGACACGATCTGTTTCAATGAAAAACTTACCTCGCCTTCCTCATCCCTGGTTTCTACGATTAAACCAGGCAGGCCATTTAACTTCCATGGCCCAAAACTGTATGGAAGATCCGGACAATACCAGGCGATATACCTTCTGCCCCTGAAAAAGGCAACCGCTTTTTTGCAACTGAACCTTCCAATGATTTTCTGTTCCTCTTCCAATACCCACGCCTGTCGGGGCACTTCTTCCTTTACCAGTAATACTTCCTTCGTATACAAAGACTTTTTTTTCTCCAACAGTATATTTTCGGATCGGTTGATACTAATGTATGCGTCCGTGGTGTCGAGGATGCGCATGGTCGCTTTGTTGTTACCCTGGTCCTCCTCGGTATAATGATCCTGCGTTGCTGCAGGCCTGAATAAAAACAGGGAGCGGCCTGAATTGAATAATAGTTTGCCCGTATAGAGCACATTACCGGAAAATTGCAATACCATCTCATACTCGGCCATTACATCCGATTGTTGCGCCTGCAACAGGCACAGGTTCAGCAGTAAGGAATAAAATAATATTTGTAACTGTTTCATAGAATAGAAAATTAATTTTTGAAAACAGTTATTCAGGCAGGACTGCCCACCTGAATAACTGTTATTAGCCGGTTATGCCAGGGCGGCTCTTGCCTGGGCTTTTAGCTGTTTAATAATCTGGAACAGCTTGCTGCAATCCACATCTTTTGCGGTTACAGTTACTTTTGCATAAGTAGATCCTGCTCCAATACTTACCGTTACCTCAACGTCACAACTGGAAAAAAAAGCCGGAGGCTTTCGCTCAATAAAAGCGTTCAGGCAATACTCCACCGTACCGGAAGAAACGGCTGTATTGTATTGCCGTTGTTGTTCGGCAGCCGTTGCACCTGCTGAAAATACCAGCAGTGCAAGCAGGCTAAACATCAGTTTCATTTTCATATATATAAGTTGATTGTATTCCTCGCCTGTCTACGCCGTGGCGCGGATGTTCAGCGGTTTTTTTACTTGCTGTACCTGCAATATGCACTTCTGAGAAGCACATCCATCAACTTTCAATAAGTAGCTACCCGAAAAAATGCAGCCGGCTGTGTACATCAGCATGCCGTTCTTTCAATGGAACAATATTAAAGACTATAAGGACAGAAATTACAGGTAGTTCTACCTGATTTTAAACTCTTTTAACGGTAGGAAATAAGGGATGCTCACTTGCTTACAGCATCCGTTCCATATACACTACTTCAGGGAGAGGGTTGTGGTAATAGGCAGTTGTGATAATAAACCCGTGTTTCAGGTAAAGGGTTATGGCCGATTTCAGGCGCTCCAGTGTATCAAGTTTCATTTTGGTATAGCCCAGTTGCTTTGCATCTTTCATAATGGCAACCACAAGTGCTTCTCCTATTCCAAATTTTCGGAAAGCCGGTTTTACATAGAGGCGTTTCATTTCGCAGGATCCTTCTTCCAATGCCTGTAAGGCAATGGTTCCTGCAGGCTCTCCGTTCCAGTAAGCAAGGATCAGGCTTCCTTTCGGATGCCCATATTTTTTGAGCGGGTCTTTCAGTTCGGCATCAAAACTTTGAAAACAAAGGTCCACCCCCAACTCCGCGGAATATTCGGCAAACAAATGCCGGGCTGTTTCCAGTCCGGCACCTTCTTCTGTTATATGTTTTAATTCCAACATCGTTTAACCTGGCATGCGTGAGATATATTTCTCCACCTCTTTGATCTGATCCACTACCTGTTTGGTTGTTGGCTTACAAGCCTTGGCTTTTCTAAAGAAATCTTTAGCTGCCCGGAACTCTCTTTTATTCATAAAGATCTGGCACATACTGATATAGGCAACCGCTTCACTTTCCTTGTCGGCTATACCGGCACGGATCGCTGCCCGGATATAGGCTTCGCCCTGCTTCAGATCACCTTTCTGCATGGCCATCATCCCCAACTGTAATTTATTGGCTCCTTCAGCCTCCGGCATGGGAGCTCCCAGATCGGAACTCTTTTTCAGGTGTTTTTCAGCAGCATCAAAATCCTGCTTCATCATGGCCATATTACCCTTGATCGTGTAAAACGTAGAACGTACCGGCTTGTAAAGCAGGTTGGGAAACCATACTGTATTCAGGATCCTTTCCACTTCTTCCATATCCCCTTTTTCCATCGGTTCCTGAATCAGGCGCAACGGTCCGATAAAGAAATGACTGGCCAATCCGATTACGCCAATAAAATACAATACAAAAGAAGGCCAGAACCCGCTGCTGATATTTACGGCAATCGCCAGCACAATAGCCAGCAAACTCAGCCAGAAACGGTATTTAATGATAATATTATAAAATTTCATAGTTCAAATTTGGGCAGCAAAGATAGCAGGATTCCTTTATAGTTCCCAGTCCGGATTATTCCTTTGCATCATTGATTTCCACCCAATATCCATCCGGGTCCTGCAGCCAGATCTGCTTCACACCATCTACCCTCAGGGTAACGCCAAAAGGGTTCCCCAGCCAGTCTTCCCAGCGAATTTGGTGTTTTTTCAGCATCTCAAGCTGCCGGTCTACGGAAGCTACGGTAAAACAAAGATGGCTCCCTTTGTAGTAAGTTTTGACCTCTTTGGCACCTTCTATAATATGTAATGCGGCTTTGGGCCCTATGGAATACCAGGTATGGATGCCATCATGAAAAGGTTCCGGAATCGTATCCAGGCCAATTACTTCCCTGTAAAAGAAATTGGATTTCTTCATATCTACCACAGAAAGGGCTATATGATTAATGGACGCCCGGGGGGGTGTTTGGGCTTTTGCTGCAAACCCAAACAGCAGGCAAAAGAAAAATATTGGCAGTCTCATAAAGATTAGTTGACGCTGAAGTTACCAAATCTATTATTTTTGCGCCAATCGGATAAAAACCGGTCGGTCCCGTAGTTCAATGGATAGAATAGAAGTTTCCTAAACTTTAGATCCAAGTTCGATTCTTGGCGGGACCACAAACCCTCGCAGCGAAAGTTGTGGGGGTTTTTAGATTGCGAACGTTACGGGTTCACTCGTATAAGTGAGCAGGCTAAAAACTCGCATGCAAACCTTCGGTTGCCCTGCGAAGGGTTTGAGCAAGTTCAATGCGGCAGAAGACAGCCGGGCAAAGCGAGGGCTGGCAGTTTTGGCGGGATCAGTTGCAGTATTACATGGACCAACGGGAACAATATGCTATTCTAATATTAAATAAGTTAAATTGGACCATACTTTTTCATAATCAATCTATGATATTTTATAAAAAATGCCCTGTTTGTGGCTCTACAAATTTATTGGGATATGCAATTGATTGTTTACGCAACGGCCCCCATATGTCGCGGGTCAAATGCGGAAATTGCGATATCGTTTTTGCCAACCCAATGGCTGATGCAAAAGATCTTGAAGTGTTTTATACGAATTACTTTCACAAAGGGAACTTCGGATTACTTGACTACACAGGACATACCTTAAAGTTAAAGGAAGAGATCAACGCTTATGATTATTCCACACTTACCAAAAAAGCATCGCATATTTACAATTATAAATTATAAAAAAGGGGGGCGTTTTCTGGATGTAGGATGCGGGTTGGGCGCAGGCCTTCTATATGTAAACAGACCTGAGTTCGAATTATATGCTACCGAACTGGACGCCGATGCATTATTGTTTGTCAACCAAAATATTGAGAATGTTCGCACTTTTAAAGGTGAACTTATCAACGCAAATTATCCCGATAATTTTTTTGACTATGTTTATTGCAATCACCTGATTGAACACGTGCTGGACCCCGTTGCTTATATAAAAGAAATGTATCGGATTTTGAAAAAAGACGGTGTTCTGTATATCGGAACACCAGACCGTTCATGTAACTTATACCGGTTATACCGTACTTATAAATTTGCCACTTTTTCAGTGCCACAGATTGTGGACGGTATAGAGCATACATTTATTTTTTCAAAAAGGAATCTGGCCAACCTGACTCAGAAGGAAGGTTTTAAAATTAAACTTCACAGATCAATTCCGTTACACGCCTCCCTGAACAGTATTTTTGGATCAAAAATGAACTTTCGGAAAAAAGTGGCACGATATATTCAAACATATTTTAAAATCAACCAGGAGTTAATTTGCAATAAGTAACATGATATATAGTTACCTTAATCAGGAAAGCCGGAGGTGGAAATCCTGATCAAAAAATAGTGTTGTCTTTTTTAAACCCACCTCCGATCGGGATTTTTTCGCCTTTGATTTCAACATACTCTTTGTTATAGGCATCAATTTTATCCACAGCAATTATAAAGGACCGATGAATGCGCCTGAATTTTTCCGCAGGCAGCATTTTTTCCAGTTCTCCGGTACTGATCTTGGAAACATACATTGTTTTCTCTGTAAATACCTTAACATATTCCCTGCTACTTTCAATATAGTTAATCTCGTCAAATAATATCTTCACTTTCCTACGGTCGATAGTTAAAAAAAGATGCTTCTCCGGTATTACCGGCCGGCCAGGCATACTATGGCTTGCATTTACCTGCTTAACAGCTTTGTTTACTGCTGCCAGGAACCGGTCGAATGAAAAGGGTTTGAGCAGGTAGTCGGTGACACTTAATTCAAAACCGTCAAGAGCATATTGGTGATACGCAGTAGTGACAATAACTGCAGGCATCCTGGTAAGTGTCCTCAAAAAATCAAGCCCTTTCAATTCTGGCAGGTGAATATCTAAAAACATCAGGTCGGTTTCTTCCTGCTGCAGTTGCCTGCCGGCACTGATGGCCTCCCGGAATTCTCCCTGCAGTTCAAGATAGGGTATGCGGCTGATATAATTCTTCAATATGCCGCTGGCCAGCGGCTCATCCTCAACGAGGATACATTTATACCTTTGCATAACTATCAAGATTAATAGATAAGTTTAAGCGGAAACAGGCAACATCGTTTCCGATTTCAAGCTTATAATTTGTAAACAAAAGATCCATCTGCCTTCTCAAATTTCCTAACCCGATGTGCTCTTTAATCTGGCCGTTGTTCACGTTGCTGTTTTTTGAATTTTCCACAACAAAAAATAAACGCTTCTCCCTGACGGATAAGTTAATAAAAATGAAGGGCTTATTAACTGTATCGGATACGCCATGTTTAAAAGCATTCTCCACCAGGGGAATCAGCAGTAAAGGAGGAACCAACTGGTTATAATCATCTATATCTTCTGAGATCCGAATAACCAGGGAATCGTCATAACGCATTTTCTCCAATTCAATATATTCTTTAATTACCCTGATTTCCTTTTCGATCGAAACCAATGCCGATTCTGATTCATACAGCATATAACGAAGAATTTCGGATAACCGAAGGATTGCTCCGGCCGTGAGCGGCGACTTTTCCTCGGCCAATGCATAAAGGTTATTGAGCGTGTTAAATAGAAAATGGGGGTTAGTCTGGGATTTTAAATAATTCAGTTCTGCCGTCTTCTTTTCCAGCTTAAGCCGGTTATTTCTGTTGTTCAGATAAACGATATGCAGCAATAATTTAATGGTAGTGAAGTAAGCAATCCCATACAACTGATAAATGATACCCCTGACCAGGTATCCGCGGGTCATCATCTCTTTTTCAACAACCGGGTAATTTCCTGTAAGCATCCCCAGTTTTACCCATTGCTGATATCCCACCGACAGGAATGCAAATACAATCAATGCCGCCAAAACACCCCAGATAATTTTATTTGCCCTCCTGTTGATGAATTTTAAAAAAACATGAAATAGCAGCAAGGTGACAAATAAGACATAACTGTTTTGCCAGCAGGTGTATTTATAAGCCATCAGGAATTCCGGAATACTGTAATTCACTGAAATAAACAAGGCTGCTGCCCAGAGCAGGAAATAGGATGCTCCAATTAAAAGACTGACTACAAACTCATTTCTAATAAACCCTTTCATGCTTAAAAATTACCGCTGGTAAATTAATGGATTTTCGGACGAACACTGAAAAATTGTCTATTATCGGGTGATCAGGTCTATGAAAAAGGATTTTTGATCTACCAACTTACCCCGCCGCCATTTGCGCTATAAAAAGCAGGAAGGCTTTCCGGGGAAGTTAAAGCAACTTTCACCCGAAATCAGCAAATAAAAATATATGATAAAGAAAACAATCTTAGCACTTTTGATTGCACTGTTAAATTCAGTGTTGCTTATTGGTCAGAAAAACGACACCATTCACATATCAGCCAAGGACATTAATACCGGTGTTTTACGGGAAGGCACCCACCGTTATCTTGTTTATTTTAAAATGAAGAAGGATTCTATCCGTACGCTGACTCAATTTTGGACAAGAACTATCAGGCGTACAGAATATAACAAAATGCCGGCTATTCAGATCACCCAGGAATGGGAAGATAAGGATAGCATAATGCATATTGTGAAGTCTTTCTCCGATGCAAAAACAATGCTACCATTCTATCACAGTACCTGGTGGAAAATTCCGGTATCAAGAAATTCAGCAACCAAAACCGCTACTTCCACCATCGTTGATGTTTTAAACAAAACCGTACAATACAATGGTGTGCTCCTGGGAGAGGCTGACACTGCAAAACGAACAAAACAAATATGGGACTCTTATAAAACATCCATTGATAAATACTATTTAAACTGGCACCTCGATTTGGAAACATTTCCCCTATTACCCTATAGAAATGGCGTTACATTCATTATTCCATTTTACGACCCCGGCACTGCTTCCGAGTTTCAAACAGTAGCATATACCGTAAAAGGAGAGGCGGAATTAGAGGGATATGATCAGCAGAAGATCAAATGCTGGTTATTGGTTCACGAATCTCCCGGTAATAAAGAAACATTCTGGATCAGCAAAAAGACAAGAGAGGTCCTCAAATTAGAACAGGAATTGGGCCCCGACAGACGTAGATACAAAATAAAATTCGGGTTTAGCAATTAATCCTGACGCAATGCCAATACCCGGAAGTATGGCACGGCGGCGGGTTTAAAACCTGCATGTTATAAAACAATCCTTACCCGATTTTGACCGAAGTCATGGTTAAAGATCCACCAACCGCTTTATCGTTGAAGAAAGACACCTGATCCCGGCTGTCTTTAAGCCCCAGTGTGTACAGTAAAGGCAGATAATGTTCGGGAGTGGGGATCGCCAGCAGCGCCTCTTTTCCCAGTTGCTGATATTGTATAAGCTGGTCATGGCTTCCTGCTGAAATCAGCTCTTTGAAACGGTTGTTCATCTGTATGGCCCAGTCGTATCCGTATTCCGGATCATTCAGCCTGTTCCAGGCAACCATGCGCAGATTATGCACCATATTACCACTGCCGATAATCAATACCCCTTTTTTTCGGAGCGCATAAATTTCTTTTGCCAGGTCATAATGATACTGCGCATCTTTGGTGTAATCAATGCTTAACTGTAAAACAGGGATTGTTGCCTCCGGATACATATGTCTTACCACGGTCCATGTTCCATGATCCAAACCCCAGTCGTGAGACAGTTCTACATTGGCTGTATGAATCATCGAAGCGGTTTCTTTTGCAAGAGCGGGATTTCCCGGAGCAGGATACTGTACCTGAAACAGTTTATCGGGAAAGCCGCCAAAATCGTGTATGGTTGGCGGAAAGTCCATGAAGGTAATCTGAGTTCCTTTGGTAAACCAGTGTGCGGATACAACCAACACGGCCCTGGGCAGGGGGATTTCTTTGGCCATCTCTGCCCATCTTCTGCTGAAGTTATTGTCTTCAATACCATTCATGGGAGAGCCATGTCCTATAAACAATACCGGCATCAGGCTTTCTCCTGATTCCAGGCTGTCTGTAAAATTTTTAAAGCTGCTGAGTGAATGTATACCTGTCATGATCGTTGCTCCTGTAATTAGTTGAATAAATCTGTTTCGCTGCATTTACGTTCTGTTACTGAATATACAAAATTAGGCATAGGACGGCCGGTGCACATTGAGTGGGAACAAGAAAAATCATTGATTTAAATCAACTACTTTTTCAATGCGATTTTCTTTCTGATCCGGCTAAGTGTTTCAGGGGTAAGTCCCATATAGGAAGCAAGCATATGCTGCGGAACGCGTTGAACAATCTCAGGATAATACCGGGTGAAATCGAGATATCGCTCTTCAATCGGCAGGCTGGTCAGCGATATGATTCGCTTGTGCAGGACCATATACGCCCCGGTTATCCGGAGTCGGGTGAAGGTTTCATATTTGGGGACCCTTTTCAGGATTCCTGTTGTGCGGACTGCGTGATCAGGAGGAGCTCGGCATCTTCGATTGCATCAATATGATAAGTGGCAGGTTCGCCTGTTATAAAACTGTACAGATCGGAGATCATCCATCCTTCAATTGCAAACTGAAGAACAATTCGTACATACAGGGACTGATCTTGGTTAACCTCATAAAAGTAGTTTTTCATTTCTAAAGCAGTAGCATTGCTCCTTACCTGTCTAATATCTGTCTACAAAAAAGACCCCCTTTAATACGGGGGTCTGCGTTTTCAAGATGGGTTGGCATTCTTTAAAAACAGGACGTTAACAGGTGTGCCCTAACTTATTTAAGGGTCCTCATATAATTGATGATAGACCAGATTTCATCAGCATCAGGAATTTTTTTCTTGAAAGATGGCATATCTTTTCTTCCTTCTACAGTTTTATAAAACAGTGCTCCGTCGGTTTGAGACTGGAATGCAGCAGTGGTGAAATCTCCGCATTCGGTATCCAGTTGAGCGGCTTTAGGGCCATCTCCTTTTCCTTTGGTTCCATGACAGGACTTACAGTGCTGATTATAAAGTGCTTTACCATCGGCCAGTGATGCCGCATTACCTTTTAAAGGATTTACCTTGTTTTTCTGCGCATCCGGAACAGGCCATGGTTTTGCCTGGTTAAAAGCAGTGAAAGCAAAGGAGGTTACTACAAAAAGTGCTGCGCCCAGCATCATTAGATTCATTTTCATTGTCTGAATTTTTTAATTATTGAATTGGTTTTATAAGTTACGAAATTTCCGGGGCATTATGCGGCTCTTCTTTCCTGAGCCTGATCAGTTCATAAATAATGACAATATAGTGTCCCCAAACGATGGTCACCAATATAACGAATGTAATCACCATCCAAAGTGGCGGACGGGTACTCCATAAAGCTCTTGGGGCAATAATATTGGCGTCGGATACCGTAGTTCCCCAGGGTTGCTCAACAGCAGCTTCCAGGTTACCGTACAACTCATTCTCATCCAGGCGGGCTATCAATGTAATATTGTGTTTGGCATCCCCCGGCAAATGTGCAGGAACCTCTATAGAAGCCTCGCCGGCTGCATCGGTAGTGCCTTCTCCTATTTTCAGCGGAAAGAAGCTGCGTTTCACATACAATCCCAATGCAGCTTCCGGTACAGGCGTTTCGAGTCCTGTGCTGATATCTACCAACCGGGCCTGAATGGTGTATACCGAATCAACAACAACAGGATGAATGGTCAGTAATGCCCTCTTTACTGCCACTTCTGCTTCTGCAGGTTCCATTTGTTTATTGCCGGCATAGATTGCTTTCAGGGAAACTTTCCCTTCGGGACCCGCAATGAGAGAATCTGCTTTTATGTTGATCACCGCCTTGCCATTTCTGTCGGTAATGGCATACCCAAGGTTCATTTCACCTGCAGGAGTTACGTGCACGATGCTTACTTTAAGCAATGGCAGTTTATAAAATACGCCTTTCGTTTTGGCCTGCATCTTTACCTTGCAATCGATGGTACGGTCGGCTTTCTGCACTGGAATCAATTCCAGGGAAGGGGCAATTAACTCGGGTGAAGCTGCGGCAACGGTTTCAGTTACAGCAGGAGCAGTGCTGTCTGCCTGCGCCTGTATACCTGTTGCAAAAAGCAATACCGGAAAAACAACCAGGCTATGCTTTAGCAGGTTACCGGCTTTCAGTTTATTCAACGTATATGTAAGAATATTTTTCATAAACAATGTTTTTTTCCGGGAGCATTAGTTTTCTTTTACGGATCCTGTAGTGCCAGCGGCTGTTTTTTCCTTATCCCCGAATTCTGATATCGGAATAATGGTAACAAACTTTGATAACAGGGTGAACAGTAGAAAGAAGGTGGCAATACCGGCGAATGTCAGCGCCCATTCAACCCAGGTTGCCGAGTACTTTACATACTCCGGTCTTGTATCCTGCATCGGAAGCAGTGTTGATTCCAGTGTAGGAACAATAATAAGGTACCGTTTCACCCAAAGTGCAATTACCATGAAGAAAGAGGCGATCGTGATTAAGCCCGGCTTCCTGGTAAACGGTATGGCTACAACCAAAATCGGCAGTAATATGCCGGCTATATTGGTAAACAGGAACCAGCCACCGTAATATTCCAGCGTAAATAATTTCTCAATCACTTCATTGTCCCATTTTGCGGAACCGAACCAGGCAGTCAGGTATTCTGAAAAAGTAAAGTACCCGTAAGCGGCTCCCAGTACCATCATAATATACCCGAGATATATAAAATGCTGATCTGTCAGCAGGCTGTTGAGTTTATACATTTTCCGGTACACCCACATCGCCATGATCAGTACCCCGGTACCGGAGTAAATAGCTGCAAGCACAAAGTAGGGGCCGAAAATGGAACTGTGCCATCCCGGCCGCAGTGTCATACCGAAAATCCAGGAAAGAACAGAGTGTACAATGATGGCGAGCGGAATAATCATGATGGCCATCAGGTCGGTAGAGATTTTGATATGCCTTTTCTGACTGGGTGTTCCCCTGTAACCGATCGCCAGTATACTATACAATTTTTGTTTCCATTTGGGGATATTCAGTTTAGCATCCCTGTATATGGCAAAGTCCTTAATTAAAGCCAGGTAGAGAAATATTACACTGCCGGTGAAATAAGTGGTGATTGCCAGCACATCCCAGGTAATGGGCGATTGCAGTCGTGGATAAAGAAAGAGGTGATGCAGGCGGTCCAGCCTTCCCACACACAACAGGATAAAAACAGGCCCGATCATTGTAGCGATCACTGTAATCATTTCTGCAATACGGATAATCGGTTTGCGCCATTCTACATGAAGTATATGAAGCAGGCCGGAGATAACAGCACCGGCATAACTGATCCCGATAAAGAAAATAAAGTTGGCAATATATAATCCCCACACTACATTGTCTCTCATCCCCGTAACAATATGCCCGTCGGCTACCTGCAGGTACAATGCATATCCGCCTACAAGAATCCACAGGAGAAAGAAAACAGTCCATCCCCAGGTCTTCTTTCCGTAGGTTTCAATAACCGGCCTTTGCTTTTCAAAAATGTCTTTTTGATATTGATTGAGTTCCATAATAATTGATGTTCGTTGTTTAAACTAAACCCGGCGATGTTTGCTATTCGGCGCCGCCTTCCATTACATCCCTGAACCTCGCTTTGAGTTGATCCGGAAGATTTTCATATCCGCGCTCAACCGGAAACTGGCGATCTTTCGGAGGCAGGTAATAAACACGTGGCTTGGTGCCCAATTCTTCCTGAAACCGGTAGGCCGCCCTGTCTTTGATCAGTTGGGTAAAGCTTACCGTTTCATCACCATTAGACACAGTATCTTCATTTTCATCGCCAAAATAAAACACCCCATTGGGGCAGGCCTCCACACATGGAGGGAGCAGCCCTTCCCTGGATCTGTCCGGGCAGAAATCGCATTTCTCTACGGTACCTACCCGTGCAGGAATTCCTGTTTCGGGAGAGTACTGCTGATTAGCGATGGCCTCGGGCATAACCGGGTCTGTCCAGTTGAATACCCTGGTAGAATATGGGCAGGCAGCCATACAGAACTTGCAACCGATGCAGCGTTCATTATCAATTAACACCAGTCCGTCCTGCCTTTTAAAGGTTGCGTCTACAGGGCAAACTTTAACACAGGGCGGATTATCGCAATGGAAACATTGTTTAGGGAACCAGTAAGGGGCAGCCTTGTCGCTGTCCTTCATCAGTTTCACGGTAAGCCACTCTGTTTCCTCAGGTCTGTAATGCCATTTCTGGCAGGCAGATACGCATTTACGGGCATTCTTACACCTGGAGAGATCCACGACCATCACAAACTTTTTGCCGGCCATTCCTTCTCTGGCCTCCAGCTTAGATACAATTGCCATATGCTCCTGGTGATTCAGGTAGGCCGAATCAATCTCTACAATTTCCCCTTCCGGCGAAAGCAGTTTCACCTTCTCCCCAGCCAGTTGTACGGGCTTTTTAGAAGAACAGGAACAAGCCAGGCTTCCGCAGGCTGCGGTTGCAATACCCGCAATGGCAGCCGTTTTAATGAAATCCCGTCTGCTGTTATCATTTATTTCCTCTTGCTGTTTCATATGCAGATTTGAATAAGATCAACGATTGTTTTCTTTGGAAGGATTATTCATCCACTGATAGATCTCCTGATTGCTGGATTTTTTCTTTTTTGAAGCAGCCTCCAGAATTGATTTCTCAACTTCAACCAGCTTACCATCTGCTGTCAGCATCTTTACCATCTCTGGTTTCTCTTTACCATCAGTTGAAGTGTTGGCACCTTTTCCGGGCACCAATAAAGACAGGAAGCCCCTGCGGCTCCTGTCTTTCTGGTTATTATTTTCCATTAGAATACTGTTTTAGAAATTCCACAATCTGGTAATATTGAAGCCAATCACAAATTGACCGGTTGTATAGTCGTTCTGATTATACATATGGCTGTACTGCGGAAGTGAATAACGGTAATTTCCTACAAACACCTGGAAGCCGTGACCACTTGAGTTCATATCCAGTCCCAGGCTCAGGTTCGGGCGGGGATTGTTCATGGGATGCTGGGTCAGCGGCTGATCATAATTGAACATGATCGCAGTTTTTGGTGAAATTTTATAACGGCCGCTCAGCGAGAAGGATAAATGATCATTCTTCATTGCAGGCTGGATCACATTGTTTGCATCGTAATAGCCTTCCACATTATTAAAGTGAGTGTAATTAAAAGCAGCCTGTGCGGAAAAAGCATCACAAAATTTACGGGCCACCATAATCTGGTTGAAGAAACTAAACCGGTCGGATGTATTGATGATTGGCAATGACAAACTCTTTGCTCTTGTATCCATTGCCGCATTTCCATAATAAGTAACAGATACCGGCATACTATTATCCGTTTTCTGCTTTAAGATGGCATATTTTGCATTGAAGTCTACCAGCATATTATAATTGCCCGCGCCAAAACCTATCTGAAGGTCTTTCACTGGAACATAGCTAAACCCTAAGCGCATATTGGCCGCCGCAAAAATGCCGAACAGATCCTTAAAGCCTTTGTCTACCGTTCCGAAACGGTGATTGATCGCAAACTCAAAAGTTCCTTTGATAGGCACCATCACGGTTTGATTATCAATCATCAGGTTACCACCGAATGTATTCTTTGTATAGGATACTTTTTTCACTGCCGGCGGGGCACTCTCCGTAGAATCCTGCGCCATTAGTCCGTTTCCGGTTATTACTGTGCAAACCAGCAGCAGCATGAATACGCGGAAACCAGTGAACAACAGATGAATATTTCTTTTTTTCATTGTAATTGATTTAATTGTTTTTGGCACCTTGTTTAATCCATGCATAAATTTTTGCATTGATTTCCGGATCAGGTCCTGCGCCAACAGGCATTACAGGTGATTTTTTACCATTCAACCATAGCATTAATAAGCTGTTGTCCGGATCTGTTGCTTTCAGGTAGTTCCCCGAAGAAAGTGAAGTAAAGGCGTTTGCCGCCGTGAGATTGGGCGATTTACCGCCTGCGTTATGGCATCCGCTTGCATTACAACTTTTCTCAAAAATGGGAATGATGTCTTTTTTGAAACTCATTTCCGTAGTAATGGAACTACCAGGGTTTTCGACAATCGTAACCGTTTTATAACAACCGGACAGCGCAAAGATGATCATGGTAACCAACCCGGATAATATTGCTGTTTTTTTTGTGAACATGATATTTTGTTTTAAGTAAAACAGTCAGTTACCTTTTATTTCTGGAATTTCAGCAGCAGTCCCGGATGAATTCCATGCTGGTTGTTGCATCTGTTCCAGAAAGCCACACCAAATGGCTGATCGTTTAAACTGGAGAAATCAACATCCTGGTTTAATACATCTGTTGTTTTCAGAGCTCGTTTGTATTCATATATCCAGCCGGATCCGGTATACACTGCAGACATACCAATGTCAGCACGTCCGCGGAGTACAGGAGCTACAATATTTCCAGGGAAACATTTAGCGCCAAGCTCAGCCGTAGCAGATGTACCCAGGCGTTGGTAATCGGTACCAACATTCGGATCAAGCGTACCTCCATCATAGGTTAATACACCGGTAGAGCTTACAGCGGTAACCAGTTTGGCAATGCCGGAAAGGGTATCGGCTGCTTTGATGAAATCTGCAGTAGAGCCTGGAATAATCCATTTTGGCACAGCAACTGAAGTACCGGTACCATCCAGTTTAAGGCTTTGAGTATTTGCAATAGACCCCTGGGTTGCATCAGTAGTGTAAGCCGGACGGAATGGCCATGTTGCGGATTTAGTTCCATCCAATACCAGGTCATCAAAGTGACGACCGTTACCATTACCACCTGTTACAGCAGTATAAGTAGGTCCGCCGGCCCAGTCCTGATAGTTATCGTCCATGCTGCCAAATGCAAATCCTCTGTTGGGGTGTATCCACCACATATCGATTTTCTCATTAACACCATTGGTATAGTGGTTACCGCCGGTACCAGCGCTCATTGCAGCAGGTGTTTTTGAATAGTCCAGATAAGGTCCAAACACGTGGCAGGAAGCATAGCAGGTTTGGGTAGTAAACTTAGCCGTGGAATTATTTACATTCCAGAGCATGGAAAACTTATCTTCTCCAAATCCGATTCTGGTCATTACACCATTGGCGTCAAAGCTTTTTGAAGTTCCTTCTTTTGCCCAAAGCTTGGTGGTAGGGTTGAAATACCATGGCGCCGATTTAACGCTCTTGTCGTTATCCCTGATCTCGGCAAGGAAATAAATGTTCTGACCATCGTACATGGAACGAAGTGTTCCGGTATACATTTCACCAATATACCCGGTGAATAAGTTGCTTCCGGGATCTGGTACGGTAGCTGTTAAATTCACCTTGGTTGCGTTGTCCCAAATAGCATCAATGGTTCCGTCAATTGTAGGAGCGGTTGATGTTTTGTAAGAGAGCAGCTCATTGGAATTACCGGATGCTACAGGTGCCACAACCTGTGCGTTCTTTGTGCAATACACAAAAAGCAGGCTGAAGGAAACAAACAGAAAAAGTGTTAGTGAGGTTTTCATATATAACTGATTTTTGTTAATACATTATTACCAGACAAAATTGTGACAATAAAACAGAGGGTTCAATGTCGGGCATCAGACTGTATTATGACATTAATCATATTTTAAATCCGATTTAACTGATATAATTATCAGATTCAATGATCCGGGCCACTAACAGTTATTGGTATTATATATATATGCGTCAGCCATTAGTCTGCTGCAATGCAGAACATAACCACTTGTAAACGTGTATGTTATTGCTAAATACCCGAGAGGCTGAATAGGATGAGATAGCTATGAAATAACCGGACCCTGGCTTACAAGGGGTTAATACATTCCTCGGCGAGGCCAAAACTCAGAGTCATACCGGCGCCTCCCAGTCCGTTTAATATGTACACATGTTCGGAAGGATGAAGGAATAAATGGGAGGCTCCATTGGTCATTTTGGGATAAACACCATTCCAGGACTGGGTCAGTTTCCAGCCGGAGATAAGCGCAAACTGCCGCAGGTATTGCAAAATCATTTCATTGATTGCAGTGCGGTCGAACGGATCATGGGTCAATCCGTACTCATGAGAATCCCCTACCGTTAATTCACCCGATATATTCTGCGACACCATTACATGTATACCATAGCGAAGATACTCCGCCATTTCGTTTTCATATCGTTGAGTCAGTGCTTTAAGTGAGGGCGCTGCTTTAAAACTATGATAGTGTATCAGGGAGAGTCCGCCGCAAAGAGATGCACCGAGATCATAACCCGGAATGCTGTTCGAAAAGCGCATCATCTGTAGCTTACACTTGGTAATTTCAATACCGGCGAACAAAGCCGGGTATAGGGTTTCAAAATCAGCACCGCTGCAAACAAAAATAAGATCTGCTTCTATCCAGGCGGAGCCGTCGTACACCCGGTTATTTTCCACGGCGCTTACTGCTTTCCCCCAAATGAAGGTTACGTCCAGAAACTCAGCCAGGTATGCTGCAATATTTCCGATGGCAACCCTTGGGTCTACAATCATTTCAGAAGCGCTGTATAGCCCACCCAGTAAATTATCCGGGTTAACTGCACCTGATTTTTCTATTACACCTTTCTTATCCAGTAATTCAACCGCCCTGCCCTCAGCCTTGAAAAGTTCATACACCTCCTGTAGTACCACCCATTCATCCTGGTAATAGGCAGTATGAATACTACCGGAGTCTCTGTAGGGCAACCCTGTACTGTCGGCTATATCCTTCCAGATGATTTTACTTCTTTGCGCGCGGTTATGCATTTCTCCTGCCGGCTGGCCAATGGGCCACACCATGCCGAAATTTCTGACAGATGCCCCAACGGCTTGTTCGGTCCTTT
The DNA here is from genome assembly GCA_035254545.1 of Sediminibacterium sp. Taxonomy (GTDB): domain Bacteria; phylum Bacteroidota; class Bacteroidia; order Chitinophagales; family Chitinophagaceae; genus Sediminibacterium. The sequence continues at coordinate 69,381 of DATFAP010000048.1, forward strand.
CTATCACAGTAACGTTAAATCCTTTTAAACTTAATGCCCTGGCGGTTGCCAGCCCTACAATACCAGCTCCGATTACAACTGCTTTTTGTTTCATAAATAGGGTTGGGGGTTTATGTATCCGTTGTACGATTTAAACAGCTTGTGGTGAATCTGAACAGTGCAAAATATCAATACCACTCCCACGATAGACGAACTATAAAAAAGGTTAGAGAAAAAAGAGGTCCAGCTATATTCGATGGTAACAAATTCCTTAATCAGCAGAACTAACACCGTTCCGAGGTATCCAAATGCATCTGCGATGTACATTACAAAACCCACATTGGCTTTTAATTCATATACAGAAAGGAAGCGCTCAAAATAAAGACAGTTAAATGGCAGATAAGCCAGGTACAAACCCGTAGTGGCAGACAACATCCAGGCAAAAGCATCGATGACTTGCATATTGAACAAAAGGGTGGCCAGAAAGGACAGCAACAGGCCCGCAATAATCAGGTAATGTGTTCGGATAAAAGCAACATAATTATTCCTGATCAGAAAGAAGCTGGCAATAATGAGCAGCACAACCAGCGACATGATGGTACTGGTTTGCGCAAAAATACCAATGTTCGTATGCCCGGTTTCCAGCCAAAGTTCATTGGAGAAGTCCTCACAAAAATCCCTGACGATGGTGAATGTGGCGTAACTGATTACCACCGGGCTGATCGCAAGTCCAAACTGTTTTAAAAAATCACTCCTTTCCTTCCCGGTCATAGGTTTACGGATATTTCTACGGGCAACATCCCCGACAGAAGGGGGTGGCATATGCCCCAGCAACCATACCGAAACGAGCAGCGGCACCAGGAAAAAAGCCCCTGCGGCAAAAGGCATCCACCATTCGCTGATCTGTAGCTTGATCAATAACCATTTCCCAATGGTTTTGGCCAATCCGGATGCAAAGATGAAACTGGTGGCCAGAAAGGCCCCCATGATTTCCGTTGTTTTCCGGCCTTCCAGTAAACCAAAGATCAGCCCAAAGATCATTCCAAGCGGTAGCCCGTTGATAAAAAGGCATACGATATTATAAGGCGCGGGGATTAGAGCAAACAACAGTAAGGAAATCCAGGCAATCCCTATAAACAACAGTATATAATAAATCCTTTTGACCGGGTTCATTCCGGATATAAACCGGATACCGAGAAATTTACTGATCATGTATCCCAGTACCTGTGCAATCACCAGGCAAACCTTATAAGAAATACCCATCACATAGAGATCAGCATAAAGCCCAACCGTAAATGGCTTTCGAAAACCATACATGCAGGAATAAGCCACAAACGATGCAAAAGAAGCGTACACCACAAAAAGCATGGAAGAACTATTCAGCTTTCTGCCAATCGCCAGGTGATGTTGTATTATCCTGCTCCTTTCCATATCATTCAATAAGTATTGAAGAAAGTTCAGCAAGTGATCCGATCACTATGTCGGGATTTGCCTGCAGCAATTGTTCCGCTGTATGTGCGCCTGTAGTGATACCGGCTACCAATCCGCAATGGGCATTTTTGCCTTCTTCAATATCGATGGAAGAATCGCCCACTTTTACTACTGCCCCAGGGTCAGTTATCTTAAAATATTGCATGGCGAGATGAATCATATCCGGGGCAGGACGTCCGTTCACAACATCACTTGCTGTAACAAGCAGATCAATATCGGCGCCAATTTCCCAATTCAGTTTTACCAGTAATGTTTTTGCGGTGAATGTATTGTAACCAGTATTCAACACAACCAATATCCCCTGCTTTTTTAATTCCTGAAAAACGGCAATAGCCCCCGGCTGAGGTTGTATGGGCGCAAACTGGTATGCGCCGGTCAGGTTCTGTAAAAAATGAGCATAGATTTCGTCAATACCGGTTTCTGGTAATGCTACCCGTAGCTGGTGCAGCACATCCTCAATGGCCTTTCTTTTTTCCTTTCCGGCACCATGAGCGAGTACCTCCTCCAGCGTACAGTCTACCCCTGCCTGCCGGAGAGACTGGTGAAGTGTTTTATATACAAGATTGTCCTCATCTACGGTTGTACCGGCCATATCAAATACAACCATTTTATACCTGTCGCTCATGGTAATCCGGTTTATTTGTTAAGTGTTGGATGATCAGGTTTCTGTATTTATCCAGGTTTACGGGCATCGGCATATTTTCCATCTTGGCCATTTCATCAATTTTCCGGATGGCAATAATGTCTTTGAACCAGGTAAGCTGTTCAAAAGCGGCCGCCTCTTCTGGCGACATGGGGCCTCCCTGAAACTCCAGGGTTCTTCTGCTGGCCACAGACAATGCATCGTTGTATTCCCTGAACTTATAACACAAATACCTTTTTGCGGGAACATGATTGGCTACGGCATCGATGATTCGCTGAGAAAAACCACGCAACTGCAGGTACTCCGCACCGGTTTTCTCATGATCAATCACCCCAAAGCCATCCATGTCATTTTCTTCTGATGTTTCCACGCATACGTGCCCTATATCGTGCAGGAGCGCTGCAATAATCATTTCCTCATCCAACTGCTGATCTTCCGCAATCAGGGCGCTTTGTACCATATGCTCCATTTTGGTAACCGGCTCGCCAATATACTCTGAGCCACCCTGGGATATCAGCAGGTCAATAATTTCGTCCGCTATACTTTGTGCAGTCATATGTATTGTTTGAAATAATTTGTTCAGTCATTTTGCAATTGCGCGCAGTTCATTCATCCTTTCCGGTTTTTTCTCCCTGCTGCCTGTAATGCTCTTTACGCATATCATCCTCACGATCCATTGCCGGTCCTTTCATAATCCTGCGCCAGTCGATGGTTCGATTGTATTTTTTCATAGCTTTTTGCGGATCAAAAATTCTAAGATCAGACTGTTCAAGGGTATAAGGTGTATAGTCTGGTTTATCTGTAAAGAAATCCTGTAACAAAGTAGCGGTTACATCATATTGATTCACATAGGGCACATTCAGTATATTATAAATAGTCTTCAGTATTGCCCCAAAATTGGCATGTGTGTGGCTAACATAGTTTTTCTTTACATAAGGGCCTGCCATCATCAGCACAGAACGGTGTGCATCAATATGATCCACCCCACCCTGCGGGTCATCTTCTGTTATAATTACCAACATGTTTTCCCAATACTTTGTTCGGGAGAGAAAATGAAGCATTCTGCCCAGGGCCAGGTCATTATCCGCCATATAAGACTGCGGGTAAGGGTAACCGTCCTCCGGGCGAATTTTTGTACCATGATCATTCGGTAACATTACAGAAACCAGGGAAGGCATTTTCTCCTTTCCATTGATCCACTTTTTAGTGAATTCAGATTCAAACTGATCCATCCTGAACTGATCCGGAATGTTCATATTAAACCCGGCAAAATTGTGGCTGGTTTGGGGGTGCAATGCTTTTTGCATGGGAACCATTACCCCATGTGCAGCACCTGTTAATGTATCGCTCCAGGCTTCCCGAACATGTGCCGTTTCATTTCCCTGCCCAAAATTGTAAAAGCTTTTGCTACTTCTTTCCAGTGCCTCCCACAAACCACCAATCTCAGCAAAATCCTCAGGATCCATACTTCCTGTTGATCCGGGGTGCCTTCTTCCCGGAGCCCCGGAGAATAATCTTGCTGTTTTACTTACATCGGAATTGGCCTCTACCCATTCATTGGGAATCACACCCATCATCCAGTGGTGTCCGTGGATAGACGCATCGCTGTCGCAGTAAAAATTATCGCTGAATGCAAACTGCTTTGCAGCTTTGATATGGTTCGGCGATATTTTAAGTCCGGGAAACTGTTGACGAAGCGTATCGTTGGGTAAAGTATATTCACAGTTAACTCCGTACCGGGCCAGTGTGCTATCTCCTTTTGCACCTTTCAATTGTCCGAATATTTCATCATAGGTTCTGTTCTCCTTGGTGATGTACACCACATATTTGATCGGACTTTCTCTCAAACCCGGTAAGGGAGGTAAGGGATTTGGGGGATCATCCTTCAAAACTTCCGAAATAAATGTATTATTGATAGCCTGTGCAGTGTATTGTTTCAGTTCATCTGCAGACGGCATATTGATTTTATGAAAACTTCCCAGTTGAATATCCCCGATATAAGTACCCTGCTCAGGGCGAACAAAACCGGCTCCGCCGTTCGGCCCTGCACCAAGGCCCCGGCAGGTAATTACATAGAGCGCTTGCTGATCTGTTGAAAGCTTTACCCTGGTAGGTCCCCAGCCGGTAGGGATCAGGCCCGTTGTGGTTCCGGTAGCAATATCCACTACTGCAACTGCATTAAATCCAAGTAAAGCCACATAGAGTGTTCTTTCATCCTTGCTGAGTGTAATGCCAAATGGCAAAAGCCCGCGGAACTGATCAATCCTGCTGTCTGTTTTCAACTGAATATGCCGCACTATTTTATGATTAACATAGTCAATCACAGAAATATTATCGTTTGTTGCGTTGGTGATATATGCATATTGCTTACCTACTGCAATGGAATTGGGGCTTGCACCACCCACTACTTCCGCATCCTCAATCATTTCACCTATCAGGTGTCCGGTTTTGAACTTGTTGGTTACTTTATTGGTAGCAAGATCAACGGTGAAGACACTCATTGCCTCGGGTGAATTCGGATCTCCCAGCCCTGGAATTCGCTTACCTTCAACGGTGGTTCCTTCAATAGATTCCTTCGTGCCATTTCCATACGGATGCCAGGATATCATCATTGAATCGTAATTAGCCGGAGTGGCACCGTTGATCAGCGGATAACTGTACATACCCACATTCGCCACAAATGCAGTTTGACGGTCGGGGCTCAGTGCAAGCCCGAATGGCTGACGTCCTACATTTACAGATGCGGTGATTTTCCGGTCATTCAGATCAATTCTTACCAGGCGGAAATTAGCCCTGTCCAGCACCAGTAACTCATTGGGTTTCTCATTAAGCAACAGGTCCGATGTAAAACTATCGTTGTACCGAACACCATTCACAGTGCTGTTCAGGGAGATGGAATCGAGCTTAATGAAACGCTCAATATCATAAACAATCACCGCTCCGTTGTCGCCCCCGCTCAGGTATATTGTTTTGGAATCTTTTGCAAATGCCACTCCTAAGAATGATCCCCGGGGAAGCGGGTTGGGAATAGTCTTTTGATAATCCGGCACGCGGGTACTTTTCATACGGGGCAGATCAATGATGGTGAATACCCCATTGTGGATGGTTACTGCTTTTTTACCATCGGGGGATATACTCATTCCAAATGGATCATGGCTGATACGGATCATTTCACCTGCAGGCGTTACAAAACGGCCGCTGGGTAAAACAGAAGTCCCTTTTTCATTCACAACTGAATACAGGTTTTTACCCGGCACCTGTAGCATATTAACCTGCTTAGCCTGTGCGGCTGCATTCAATGACATCAATGACGCACCGGCAATACAGTAATAAAGCCTCAAAGATTTTTTTCGGAAAAATGAATATGGAATCATGAAATTCAGCTTGTTTTTGAATGAATTTCATAAAAGTATAGTATGGCAGCATACAACTATTCTGCGCACGAAAACTTAACCAAAAGGAAACATAAGCGGTATACTAGTCAAAGGGCAGATAAATAATGAATTCCGAACCAACCCCAACCACACTGCTTACTGTAATATCGCCGCCTAAAAATTGCACCTGCGACCGTACAATATAGAGACCCATCCCTTTTCCCTGTATTTGAGGGTGAAAACGTTTGTACAACCCAAACATGTATGCGCCGTATTTCTCCAGATCTACCCCCATTCCATTATCCCTGAAATGAAGTACCAGCTTATTGTTGCTGATCTCCGACCAGACATGGATTTCCGGAGGGGTGTCTGGCCTGGAAAATTTCAATGAATTAACAATAAGGTTATGAAAAACATTCAGCAGGTATGCTTTTACAGTAAAAAATTTGTGAACACGGGAAAAATCCTTACAAATAATTGCTCCTTTCTGTTTAATCAGGTCAGCTATTCCGGCCTCCACATCATCATATACCGTATTCAGGTCGAGCTGTTCCTTCTCCTCAAACACCGTTCTGTTGATCTGAAGTATGTAATTGATGTCCTTGATAACGTTATCCAGTATTTCAGCCGATTGATAAATACCTTCCAGCAAAAATCGCTCTTCCTCCTTCGTTCCTGCAATTTTCAATGCGGCATTCAGCCCGAGTATATTGGATAAAGGCGCCCGTATATTATGCGATACAATATAGGAAAATTGCTCCAGGTCGCGGTTTCGCTGCAAAAGATCGTGGGTAATTTTCTGCTGCTCTATCTCCTCCTGTTTTCTCCGGGTGATATCATAGGCGGAAAAGGAAATACCCAGCACCAGTCCGCCGTCTACCACCGGGTTTACATTAATGCTGTAATACTTTACTTCGTGTTTTTTTGTGTAAGAAACCTCATACTCCACTGATCGCTTTTGTGCAATTGCCCTGAACAATGTTTTCTTGAGGTCATTTACCTTTTCCTCCGGAATCAGTCGCAGAAAGTTCTCGCCTGTATTTAAAACAACGCCGAGTTGATTGGCATAACCATTTTGTACGGAATCATTGAAGGAAATAATATTAAATGCATTATCCAGTAAGATATACCCCACTTCCGTATTCTTAAATATGGTAGACAGGTTGGCCTTTGACTGAAGCAGTTCCTTGTTTGCAGCCGTTTTATCGCAATATTCCCCAATCATTTTGGCAAGTGCTTCCAGGAGCTTTTTCTCCTCACTCAGAAAGGGCCCGTCCAGGTCCGTTTTATGCACAGATGAATAGTCTATTTCAACAAACCCGATTTGCTTCCCCATAGAAAAAATAGGACAGGTAATTGAAAAGAGACTTTTTTTATAATTCTTTGAAACATACTCCTTATGATTCACATTTATTTTGGCTACACAATCCTCAATAAATTGCCAATCAAGTGGAAGTATCCGGACAATCTGCGTCATTTTTTCATCAAAATGAAGATGCTCACTATGAAGAATCTGGCTGGAGTTGTACATCGTTCTCAACTCCTTCATCCTTTCCTGCAACAGATTACGGGAATGTTCTTTTTCCAGCTTGTGCTGGATATTATTGGCTGCAATGCTTACACTGTGTGCAATCATTTCCAGGGTTTCCACTTCATGCTCATCATATGCATCCATTCGCTCCGAATACACGGTAAGCGCCCCCATTTTATCATTGGCCAACTGAAGTGGAATTACAATGGAGGAGGAAACATTGTATTTTCTGGCGATTTCCCACCATGGACTGGTAATATCTGAATGATGGAAATCATTGGTTATTACTGTCCGTTGCTCCAGCAGCGCTGTACCTGTGGGGCCCTTACGTAAATTTTCATCGGACAAATCAATTCTAATGGCATCAACATATTCAATAAGTCCATACTTTGCCAATGGATATATGTGCTGGTCGGGATCATGCTCATCCGGCTTCAGCGAAACCACTGCCAGTAAATACCCCCCGTCGGTTACCAGACAATGACAAACCGAGTTAAAGAGTTCCTGCAGGTTCACCTGCTTGGCTATCCTGTCGCTGATCTGGTTCCTGAGTGTCAGTTCCCGATTGTATTTAAGCAGCTTTTCTTCATTCTGCTTGCTTTTGGTAATATCGCTCTGAATTGCGTTGAATACCACATTACCATCGGCTAGCACTTTTGTGGCGCCATAGAGGTGGAACCATTTTACAGAACCATCTGCCACCACGCATTTCAGTTCCATGTCTAAATTAGACAGGGTCTTAAAGCAATGATTTCTTGCTTCCAGGTAGTTGCCCCTGAATTCTTCTGCAATGATATTGGTAATAATTTCCGGGTTGGCCATTACTTCGGCATGAGAATACCCGATTTGCCCCATATAGGTACTGCTGATAAAAAGGAGTTTCTGGGTTCCATCCTGCGTTGAGATCACTTGGTAAAAACCCAGTTGACCCAGATTATTATTCAGCATGTCATAAAAAACCTGCAGATTA
>DATFAP010000049.1:0-45679 GCA_035254545.1 Sediminibacterium sp.
GGGAAAAAGAAGTTTCTCACAATTAAAAAAGTAAGTTCTACCCTTATCAATAAATAATACTTCTAAAAAAACAGTATCAATGCTTTTGAGCTTGTGTTGTTGTTCAATGAAACACTTACAATTGCATACTTCTGGAGATACTGCAAATTATAAGAATCAGAGAACCCGTAATTAATCTGGACAAAACCATTGGAGAATTTCCACTCTGTTCCCGTATTTGCCAGAAAGAAATCAGGAAATACATCATTTATTTTAACCGGGTAGACCCTCAGAATATGCTGTTCCTGTATTACCCGTTGAAGCTCTATAGCTGTTTTTTCTGCTGCGGTTGGGGTCTCTATATTTTTTGTACAGGAAAGTAGCATGGTGCTGATGAAAATCAATAATAGTAACAGTCTATTCTTAAGCATTAGTATCATAGTTTAACATTTAGATGATTATGTCTGCAAGGAATGTTTTGATTATAGTACATGGTGGCGCACCGTTATTTGGGGTTACCCTCACCTTAACCCGAACAACAGCCCTATCCGTTCCAGGTAAGATTTTAGTTCCATCCATAGTATATCCATTATAATATGTCTTTGCACCTACCAATTCTGTGCTGGGGGTGTAGGCATAAAAATGATTATAAACGTCTGTGAAAACCTCTGGGATTAGAACCTCCTGGCTGACTATCTCAACAGATGCAATATTAGTTACCACAGGATTTATTGAAAAATGGAAAGAATTTGCTTGAATCGAAAAATTATTAAGATAATATCTGTTTGCTGGTCCATCCCAATTCGCAGGAGGTGCTTCTTGTGTGTATACTACCTGAACCTTTGGTTTCCCTGCTATATAAAAAACACCCATATTTTGATTATATCCGGGAACAGGTCCAACTGCTGTCTGGCTATTGGCTACACCTGGCACACCCAGTAATAAACCTGGATCGGGAATAAAAGCGCCACCACTTGTAGCATTACCGATTAAATTTATATTTGCATTTAATGTCAAATTAACTGATTGTGTATTACTGCTATTCCCTCCAAAAATAACATTCATCAAATTTTTCACAGTCCCTAAACTGGAGAGTCCGCCACTTACTCCACTTAAAACAGCATCAAAAACAAGGGGAGGAAGGCCAAGTTGGTTCCCTATACCTGGCTTATTATTATCTGGCCCTTTGCTATTATTCAAAATGGTTAGTCCCGTTGCATTAAAAGCTCCTGTAATCAAATTGTTTGCAAGGTTAAACTGGGAGGAAGGGGTTGTTATAGTTCCTTTCAATGAGCCCACCAAATCACCACCCAATGAAAGATTGGAGATATTTGTCCACTTTAGAGACCAATTTAGGCCAAGATTCTGGTAATTTGCAGATGAAATAGTAGAATCATATGCAATTTCATATTGAGAGGCATACCAAACATATGAAGCGAGTTGAGTTGGTTCAATCTTGGTTATAGCAGTCTTCTTTATGTTAATATCTACCACGTCTTGATCTATATAATTCAACATATGAGAATTTATTGTATTAGGACCAAGTGAAATTCCGCTAGTCAGATAACTTGAAGTAGTGAATCCATTAGTGGTGACATACACATAAATACGCAATAGACCCCTATACTTATTATAAAGTACAAAATAAGGATTCGCTTGTAAAGCAGAGTCATTAAAAACATTATAAACTAATTCCCATCCATCGTTTTTTGAATAATCATATTGAATATCACTTGAAAATGCCCTTGCACTCCCATTTGCCCATGGAACTAATATAGAAGTTCCCGCAGGAGTAGGCATATAATTTGTGTTAGGGTTATCCCAATCGAATGGAAAGGGTAAGATTGCGTTATAGCCTTCCTCTATAGCGATTTTTTGATTGGATACTTTCTTACATCCAACTGAAAATATTAATACCGTGAAGAAAAAGAATATGAAAGGTTTTGTTTGTTTAAAAAATCTCATATTAAAATATTTAATTGGATGTGGATGGCAACATATACATTTTTAAAGCAATTTGAAAAAAGATTTATACATTATATATAATTAAACTATTTATTGATTTAAAAATCAATAAACAAAAAATTGCACTACAAAAAATATGGTGAAAAAACATTAAATCCCCTCTATCAACAAGAGCCAAATGACGTGCGTCACTTCAATTAGTTATCCAGGCACTATAGCTAATTGAAGCAGGAGTTTACTACTATTTTTCGTGCAAGACATTATGAATCTATCCATTCTTCGGTTAGTGATTCTTTATTGATCATATTCTATAAATCGGCAACCTAAAGGGTTTGCTGCCGGAATTTTGATACCCTGTTTACATAATTACTGAATGCTTCTTTCTTCCTCCTTCTGTCGGCATACCGCAGCATCTTGTTTTCGTTGATGGTATATTTTTCAAATGCTTCCCAGAAAATGGTTTCCATTTCGCGACCCTGCTGGGCCGCAAAAAGCACATCATCGCAAAAAACATCAACCAGCAATTTTTCAATCGTAGTGGTTACCACACCCTGGATCGTCTGTACTGGGGCCTCCGAAACCAATGAGTTAATTATAATGGTCTCCTTTTCAGCAGAAGCATATAAACTTAATATTTTTGCATCCGGTTCCAGGAGGATGTTCTTTTTTGTTTCTTTCAAAAAGTAAAACACCGATTGGGTGGCTTCTTTATCCACTTCTACCAAGGTATAAAACCTTCCGGGCTGGTGCAGCATCAGCTCATTGAGTACTGAAGTGTTCCAGATGCAGATTTGCAGGTAAGGAAACTGCCTTTGCAAATCCTTGAAGAGGGTTTTGATCTTAGCGGAAAATTCCGGTAAAAAAATCCGGCCTTTGCCCAATGTAAATTTGCCCCTGCCAATACGGGAAAGAATGCCGGACTGCACCAGCGCATATACCCGCCAGTTAACAGTAGTGGTTTTAACCCCCGGTTCCATCCCATTGTAGAACTGCTCAATATCTTTTGTGCTAAAATGGCTTTTTTCTTTAAAATGTTCCTTCAGTTTGCTGATATGTAATTTAGAATTTTCGATGGCTCTTTTTGTTGTTTACTCCCAAAGATAGTAAAACTATAAATCGGCAGCAAATCGTAATTGCTGCCAAAATTTAGATATAGATTCGCCTGGCCTGCCTCTCTGGGGCTAACAATTTCTGATAAAAACCGGCTTGGGGCTTGTTGTAGCCTTTGCAAGAAATGGACTATAACACATCCATTCTTTTCAACATCAATGGAGAGTAATGTAGTACCCGGGTTTCCTTAACTTTGTTGGGTATGGATGAAGTGCAAGCAACGAATAACCATGCTGAACCTGCCACAGCAAAGTACACCCTCAACGAAGAGCAGGAAAAAAAGGAGATCATCAGGCATTATCGTGCGCTGCTGAAAAGCCTTCGTCCCAAACTGAAGAAAGGAGACAAAGAGCTGATCAGGCAGGCATTTGAAATGGCTGCCACCGCCCACCAGACCATGCGCCGCAAAAGCGGTGAACCTTATATTATTCACCCCCTGGCGGTTGCCATGATTTGCGTGGAGGAAATTGGCCTGGGGGTACGCAGCACCATCTGCGCCTTATTGCACGACACGGTAGAAGACACCGATATTTCCCTGGAAGATGTGGAAATGGAATTTGGGATTGAGATTGCCAAGATTGTGGATGGTCTCACCAAAATTTCCAACGTCATCGATACCAATACCAGCCAGCAGGCGGAGAATTTCAAAAAAATCCTGCTGACCCTTACAGATGACCCCCGCGTGATCCTGATTAAACTGGCCGACCGCCTGCACAATATGCGTACGCTGGATCATATGAAAAGGGAGAAACAACTGAAGATTGCTTCCGAAACCGTTTGGGTATACGCTCCGCTGGCGCATCGTATGGGATTGTACAGCATCAAAACCGAACTGGAAGACCTTTCCATGAAATACATGGAGCCGGATGCTTACCGCGAAATAGCCCGCAAATTATCCGAAACCAAGCGGGAACGCACCCGTTATATCAACGAGTTCATCCGCCCGCTCAAAGAAAAACTGAATGCAGGCAATTTTGATTTTGAAATTTACGGTCGCCCTAAAAGCATTCATTCCATCTGGAACAAAATCAAAAAGAAAGCGGTTGCATTTGAAGAAGTGTACGACCTCTTTGCCATCCGTGTAATCCTCAACTCCCCTGCTGAAAAAGAAAAAGAGGATTGCTGGAAAGTTTATTCCATGGTTACCGACGAGTACAATCCCGCCCCTGAAAGACTGCGCGACTGGCTCAGTAACCCGAAAAGCAATGGTTACGAAGCATTGCATACCACCGTGATGGGACCCCAGGGCAAATGGGTGGAAGTGCAGATCCGTACCAAAAGAATGAATGAGATTGCGGAGAAAGGTTTGGCGGCGCACTATAAATACAAGGAGGAACACAACGAAGAAGACCGCTTCGATAAATGGTTTGGGCAGATCCGCGAAGTACTGAGCTCTCCCGATACTGATGGCGTTGACTTTCTGCAGGATTTCAAAACATCCTTCCTTGCAGAAGAAATATATGTGTACACCCCAAAAGGGGAAGTAAAGATGCTGCCTACCGGTAGCACTGCACTGGATTTTGCCTTTGCCATTCACTCTGCCATCGGAACCAAATGTATCGGTGCCAAAGTGCACCACAAACTGGTTCCCATTGGCCATAAACTAAGAAGCGGCGATCAGATCGAAATCATCACCAGCAATAAACAGAAACCTTCGGAAGACTGGCTGAACCTGGTGGTTACGGCCAAAGCCAAGAACAAGATCAAAGACTCCCTGCGGGAAGAAAAAAGAAAAGTGGCGGAGGATGGCAAATACATCCTGCAACGTAAGCTGGAATCGATGGGCGCGGCGTACAGTCATCACAACATAGAGGAACTGGTTCATTTTTATAAACTCACTTCGCCGCTGGACCTGCATTACCGGATTGCCACCAAATACATTGATCTGCGCGAGCTGAAAGAATTCCAGGTACTGGGAGACAAGATTGAAATTCCCAAACCCAAGCCTGTTCCGGTTGAACTGCAAACAGAAGCTCAGCCCAAACATTTCGACAAGAAAGATTCCGAGCTTATCATATTCGGCGAAAGCAGCGATAAGATCATGTACACACTGGCCAAATGCTGCCACCCGATTCCGGGTGACGACGTATTTGGTTTTGTAAGCACGGGCAAGGGCCTGATCATTCACCGGACCAACTGCCCCAACGCCACGCAGTTGCTTGCGAACTACGGACACCGCGTGGTCAAAACGAAATGGGCTAAAAACAAGGAGATCTCCTTCCTCACCGGCCTTAAAATTGTGGGCCTGGACGATGTGGGTGTAATTAATAAAATTACCAATGTGATCAGTGGCGACCTCCGCATCAACATTGCCGGACTGAGCATCGATTCCAAAGAAGGCTTGTTCCAGGGAACCATTAAAGTGTTTGTACACGACAAGGAAGAACTGGAAGAACTGGTGAGCCGGTTGAAATCGCTGAACGGCATCCAGACCGTTGACCGGTTTGAGACCGAAAGCTGATATTTACACCGAAAATAATTAGGCGTTAGCAATCCCTTGTACTATTTTTGCGCCTTAGAACTAATGATATGGTGGACGTAATTTTAGGTTTACAATGGGGTGATGAAGGAAAGGGTAAAATAGTGGACTATTTTGCACCCAACTACGATGTAGTTGCCCGTTTCCAGGGCGGACCAAATGCTGGTCATACGCTCTATGTGGATGGAAAGAAAATGGTCCTGCACCAGATTCCTTCCGGCATTTTTCACCAGGATAAAGTCAATATTATCGGCGGTGGTGTAGTACTGGACCCGGTAACCCTTAAAAGAGAATGCGATGCGGTAGCGGCTCACGGCATCGATGTTCGTAAAAATCTCTTCATTTCCGAGCGAACCAATATCATTGTTCCTACGCACCGTGCACTGGACAAAGCTTCCGAACTGGCCAAGGGAGAATCCAAGATCGGCTCTACCCTAAAGGGTATCGGACCGGCCTATATGGACAAAACCGGCAGGAACGCGCTCCGTGTAGGCGATATGCTCAACAGAAACTTCACCAGTCAGTACATCAAACTGCGCCTGAAGCACCAGAAACTGCTGGATAATTTTCATTTTATAGAAGATATCAGCGCATGGGAAGAAGAATTCTTTGAAGCGCTGGAGTTCCTGAAAACCCTGAACGTGGTGAATGGCGAATATTTCGTGAACAATGCCATCAGCGAGGGTAAAAAAGTACTGGCCGAAGGTGCACAGGGCAGTATGCTGGATATAGATTTCGGCACATTCCCGTTTGTTACCTCCTCCAACACCATTTCTGCGGGTGTTTGTACCGGCTTAGGCGTCTCTCCCAAACAGATCAATGAAGTGATGGGGGTTACCAAAGCCTATTGCACCCGCGTAGGCAGCGGTCCGTTCCCAACCGAACTGGAAGACGAAACAGGGGAAGAACTCAGAAAAATCGGAAGCGAATTTGGCGCAACTACCGGAAGGCCAAGACGTTGCGGATGGATAGACCTGGTGGCGCTGAAATATACCTGCATGATCAACGGCGTAACCCAGATTGTAATGACCAAGGCCGATGTGCTGGATGCCTTTAAAGACCTGAAAGTTTGCACTGCATACAATATCAACGGGAAAGAAACCCGTGAAGTTCCTTTCCAGATGTCCGGCGTACAGATTAACCCGGTACTGGAATCGTTCAAAGGCTGGAATATCGATACTACCCAACTGAAAAAAGCTGCTGAATTACCGGAAGACATGAATAGCTATATCAGGTTCATCAATGAGTACGTAGGCGCTCCTGTAAAGTTCGTTTCCAACGGGCCAGGCCGGGACCAGATCGTTCCATTGTAATATGGATTGTTGGCATTTATTTTGTTATTGAAAAATTTTTTTGGTTAATAATTTTTTGCGTGCAAATTTTACGCAGCTAATCTTATTAGAAATATGGCAGCAAAGTCTGATAAGGATAAAAAATCCTCCCCCAAAGTGCCGGCAAAAAGTGCCGCGGCAAAATCGTCTCCCAAAAGCAAAAAACCGCTGGATGACGAAGAAGATGATTTAGATGATGATGAAATAGAAACGCCATCTAAGAAAGGAAGTGGTAAAGCTGTTTCAAAAAAGAAGTCTGTTGACGACGATGACGACGATCTGGATGATGTAGATGTAGACGATGATTGGGATAAGGCTGAAGACGAAGAAGATAGTTGGGACCCTGACTTTGACGAATTCGACATTCCGAAAAGCAAAGGCAAGAAGGCTGTTGGCGGAAAGAAAAAATCCGACGATGATGATGATTTTAAACTGGATGATGATTTCAAGGAATTCGATCTGTTCAACGATAAAAGCGGTGGATTTGATGACGACGAAGAAGATGATTTCTAAATCCCCTTCCTTCATTTGAAAAAAAACAAAGCCTGTTTCAATATAACAGGGATTCCGGATATTAAACAACAGATGCTGGCCTGGTTAAACCGGTTTAGCATTTGTTGTTTTCTGGATAACCACCAATACCATTCCACACACCACTCCGTAGAATGGCTGGCAGCAGCCGGATCTGTCCGAAGTTTCACCGGCCCGCAGGCCCTCACCGAAATTGACCGGTTTTACCAAACGGAAGCCGACTGGCTTTTTGGCCATATTGGTTTTGAATTTCCGGAAGAACCGAAACAGAACCTTACCGGTTTTACACCCATTCATTTTTTTCAGCCGCAAACCGTATTACAGTTATGCGGCAATGAACTTTCCATAGAAACCTTTCTACCCGCTGCTGAAGCAGTCTTCGAGGAAATCCGTTCAATGGATTTGAATGCAGGCCGGGAGGATTCCAAAACAAACAAAACAGGCTCTTTCCGGATTCAACCTCAAATGAGCAGGGCGTCCTATATTGCCACCGTTCAGCAATTATTGCAACATATTCAACGGGGCGACTGCTATGAAATCAATTTTTGCCAGCAATTCTTTGCTGAAGAAGCGGCCATTGATCCGATAAAACTGTATGCCGATCTCACATCCCTGTCTCCCAATCCGTTTTCCTGCTTTTACAGACAACAGGAAGCACACCTGCTTTGCGCCAGCCCGGAAAGATTTTTACAACGCAAATCCAACCGCCTGATCTCTCAGCCCATAAAAGGAACCATCAGGCGAAATACCAATGATGCTGCAGAAGATCATTTATTGAAGAAGGCCTTGCAGCAAAGCAGTAAGGAACAAAGTGAGAATGTAATGGTGGTGGACCTGGTCAGAAATGACCTCAGCAGAGTTTGTAGCAACGGTTCCGTAACCGTGGAAGAACTGTTTGGTATTTACAGTTTTCCGCAGGTCCATCAGATGATTTCCACCATCAGCGGTCTGGTAGAAAAGGGCACTTCCTTCAGTGAAATCATCCGGGCAACCTTTCCGATGGGCAGCATGACAGGGGCCCCTAAGAAAAGGGTACTGGAACTCATCCGGCAATATGAACCGGTTCCGAGGGGCGTTTTTTCGGGTACGGTTGGCTATATCAACCCCCAACAGGATTTTGATTTCAATGTTGTGATCAGAAGCATCCTGTACAATGCTTCCACACAATACCTCAGCTACCTGGTTGGCAGCGGGATTACTTTCTATTGCGATCCCGAAGCAGAATACGAGGAGTGCCTGCTGAAAGCAGAGGCCATCAATGTAATCCTAGGCCAGTGATTCATTTTTCATTTCAATAAAGGAGAGTATTTCGTCCCTGCCCTGCTTCTTTTCGGCGCTGGTTACAAAATGCTGCGGCAGGAACTGCCAGGTTTCCCGCATAGTATCAAAAAAGGCTTTGATGTTGGCCGCAACCACGGCCGGTTTTTCCTTATCCGTTTTGGTAAAGACCAATGTGAAAGGGATTTCCCATCCATCTAACTGACTGATGAATTCCAGGTCTATCTTCTGCGGTTTATGACGGCTGTCGATCAATACAAATACATTCACCAGGTTTTCGCGCTTGCGCAGATAATTTTCAATCATCTGTTCCCACCTTCTCCTACTCGACTGGGATACTTTGGCAAAACCATATCCCGGCAAATCTACCAGGTACCATTTTCCAAATCCCTTGCCGCTCCGTACTGTGCTTTCTATTTCAAAATGATTGATCAACTGGGTTTTCCCGGGGGCTGAAGATGTTTTTGCCAGCTTATTGTTCTGACAGAGCATATTGATCAGGGAAGATTTGCCCACATTGCTTCTGCCGATAAATGCATACTCCGGCTGATTGGGTTTGGGACATTCCCGGTAGTCTGCATTCGAAATCAGGTATTCCGCTTTTTTGATTTCCATCCTGCAAAGTAAACAAAAGCGCCCCAGGAAACAATTCCGGGGCGCTTCGTTCGGATTATTCCAATCAATTAGAAAGAGGCTCTCAGGGAAACTGACAGGTTTCTGCCCGGTGCGGAAACACCACTGGCGAAATAGCGGTAATTCCGGTCGGTCAGGTTCTCCAGCAGTACCTGCAGGGAAAGATGCTGATTAAAGCTGGCGCCTGCGCGCAGATTCAGGGTAACCCAGGAAGGCATACCATCGGGGGTTGCATACTGCAGATTGTCTTCCCCGTTGGGATTATAAGCAGACAATCTTTTCCATCCGTTGAACAGGGCATAGCATTCCGCATTCCATTTAGCGGCTACATGTTTCAGCGAGAAACGGCCATATACCGGCGGAACATGATCCAGCGGCACTTTACCGTTCAGGTTGTCGTTAAAAGTACCCCTGGTATAGGTTACCACCCCGTCAACAGAAGTTCCTTTCGTAAAAGCATAGGCTGCATTTACGCTGAATCCAAAGAGGTTGGCGATTGCTTTATTCTGCAGGGAATACACACGGCTTTTAACCCCGCTGTAAAAAATACTATCCTGCCCGTTGAACTGTGCCTTATCCAGCACCAGCGCGTTCTGAAACCGGGTGTAGAACAGGGACGCGCCATAGGTAAATGGCTGACCATATTTGTTCAGGCTTAGCTCGGCATTGTAGGTATATTCCGGCCTGAGAGAAGTATTAGGCACCACCACCATACCAGTTTGGGAGTCGAATACCTTCGACAGATCATCCACATTGGGCGCCCTGAAGCCACTGCTGAGTACAAATGCCAACCGCAGATCCTGCGGGTTTGCATATACAATACCCAGGTTTCCGGTAACCGCCTTATTATGCTGCTTAGCCCTTGTAAAAGGAAAATGGGTGAGTGCAGTATCAATAAAACGCGCATCCATCTTTACCAGGCTGAAACGAAGCCCGTCGTTCAGTGTCCAGTTATCATTGATTTTATAGGTATGCTGGGCATAGACCGCATGCGAAGACTGTGTGGTTGGCCCGTCTGCATAGCGGGTTGTTATGCGCGACAGTGCACCGCTCGCAATATTCATCCGCTCTGCTGTGGAACGCACAAAATTGGAATAACTCTCCGCTCCAATATGCAGTTCATTTTTCCCGCTGTAGTGCTTTGCATCAAAGTTGACCCCAAATACATTCACCCTTTCCCGGCGGGAATCTTTATTGTTACTCTGAAACCTTCTGCTGATACGGCTTTCCTCCAGGTCCTGGTAGCTGACCGTTAATTGTACTGCCTGAAAAAAACCTTCCTGCTCGGTGGCTTTGAACTGGTATGCCGCCATATTGCGCAGTTGCGGTCCGTAATACCATTCCGCATACACCGGCACATTGGCTCCTGTTTTTTCCGTTAAGCGGTCGTAACGGGGAATATCGTTTGTATTGGAAAATTGCAGGTTCAGGAGATGTTCTACGTTTGCACTGGGTTTATAGAGGAACTTCTGTGTAACATCTACTTGCTTGTAGCCGGAAGGGGTTTGATTATCCGGGTCGGGATTGGGCACAACAATATCGGTATTACCCGAACGCTGTACAATGAAATCCTTTTTCCCAAACAACGGATAAGCATCCGGTCTGTTCTTTCCCTGTTTCATGTTGCCGAATGAACCATAGGTCACCGAGGTAAAAGCCGCCCATTTTTTTCCGCCGATATTCAGTTGCAGGTTACCCCTGTTTTCGTCGGTGGCGCTGGAATGGCGAAGCGTGGTACTGCCGCTCAAAAGCGTTTTCCCGTTATCGGAAAGCACAGGATTTTTCGTAAACATATTCACCACACCACCCAGCGCATCGCTGCCGTAAATGGTGGAAGAAGGACCATATAAAACTTCTACCCGATCCAGCACCATATTGTCGATGGAGATGATATTCTGTAAATGCCCTGCCCGGTAGATGGCATTGTTCATTCTTACACCATCTACCATCATGAGGATGCGGCTGGCTTCAAAGCCCCTGATTACAGGGCTTCCGCCGCCCTGCTGGCTTTTCTGAACAAATAATTTACCCGAATTAATCAGCACATCTGCTGTATTGGTCTGGTAGTTCAGTTGCTCCCTGGTTTTGAGTACATCCACTGTTTGTGCTACCCTTTTAAATTTTTCCGCAAACTTATTGGCGTAAACCACCACCTCATTGAGTGAACCTGGTTTGGCCAGCATGGTATCCCGGGCTTTCTGCGCCTGCACCTGATTCATGCATGCCAACAGAAAAACCCCTGAAAAAAAACGCTTTTTCATTTCTCGTATTTAGTATGCCGAAAGCATACGGCAATAGCCGTACAGCTAACGGGCAGTTAGTTCAAAAATTCAATTACCGTAAGTAAACAATTGTAGGAATTAAATAAACCGAACTGTCTGCGGCGGAGGGGTAATAACATCTCCTTTAAAAAAGCTAAGGGAAAATTGACCTGCAGTATGAAAGCAGGCAGCTATTTCAGAAAGTACCGGTTCTTCGGGTTGAACCGGGTCGGCCACAACCGCTTGTATCGCTGCTATCATGGAAAGGATAGCCTTGTGCACCCCTTTCATTTTCAGGTGCATTTCCAGTTCCTTGTTGAGCTGGGTTTCTCTTTCGTCAAACACACCGGTGAGTTCCACCATTCCATCCGGCAGCCGGGTGATCGACTGCACATCGAACATTTCACCGGCTATCGCCAGTTCCCGGCCCTCTTCCACCCAGTTGATGTCCTTTTCGGCCAACAGCACCTTACGCAAACTGGCTGTTTCCATCTGCGCCCTGACTTGCCTGCGGTTGAAGGTACGGCCCATCTCCAGGCAAAACAGAACGAGCAATGGAATCAGTGGTATAGCCAACAGGCCGGCGGCTGATATCTTTTTGAACTTATGCAATCATTAAGACTTTTTCCTGATCACCAGGCTGTCTGCAGGATACCGGGCTTTGATGGTATCCCTTACGGTATTACACCAGTTGAACAAAGCTTCTTTTTCTTCGGCGCTGAGTTTGGCGTTGCCATGGATCATGGTATAGGATTCCAATGGCATTTCGCCCTCCTTTACTTCATCAATGCATTCCTCCAGTTTCTTGTACTGCTTCGCAATACGATAGCCGGCGAACTCATTGAAGTTGAGGTGCCGTTTACCATCATTCACATGGTCATTGATCCATAAGGTAAGCGGCTGAACAGCAGCATACCAGGGGTAAACGGTGCTGTTGCTGTGGCAATCATTACAGGCCTTGGTAAGAATTTGCTGTACATTGTCCGGCACCGCATACACGGTGGAAATATCCTTTTCCTTATTCCCTGATTCGTTCTTTGCAGGCCGGTAAAACTGTGCAAGAATGAACAGAACCAATACCACTAAACCAATTTTTTTAATCATTGACATAATGAACAATTATGGGTTAACTAAAATATTCCCTGTCATTTCCGGCGGTATGGGCAGCCCCATCATGGTCAGAATGGAAGGTGCAATGTCTCCCAATTTACCGCTATTTACTTTCCCTTTCCAGTTTTGATCAATAATAAATAACGGAACCGGGTTCAGCGTATGGGCCGTATTGGGTGTACCATCTTCATTAATCATATAATCGGCATTTCCATGGTCAGCGGTCAGGAAAATGGTATACCCGTGTGGCAGGGCGGCTGTTACGATCTGGCGAACACAATCATCCACCGTTTCCACCGCTTTTACCGCCGCAGAAAATATACCGGTATGGCCTACCATATCGGCGTTGGCAAAATTGAGGCAAATGAAATCGGCCGATTCGGCGGTGATTTCCGGAAGCAGCTTGGCGGTGATTTCCCTGGCGCTCATCTCCGGCTGCAAATCGTAAGTGGCTACTTTGGGAGAAGGCACCATAATTCTGCTCTCCCCGATGAAGGGCTCTTCTCTTCCCCCGCTGAAAAAGAAGGATACATGCGGATACTTTTCTGTTTCTGCAATGCGGATCTGCTTCTTGCCCTGTTTAGCCAGTACCTCGCCCAGCGTATTGTTCAGATTATCATTTTCAAATATGACCGACACATTACTGAATTTCTGATCGTAGAGGGTCATAGTGGTATAATGCAGGTCCAGCTCTTTCATGCCAAACTCCGGAAAATCTTTTTGTGTAAGCACTTCTGTGATCTCCCTGCAACGGTCTGTACGGAAGTTGAAACAAATGGCCACATCTCCGTCTTCAATAACGGCTACCGGCGCACCCGCATCGTCTACAATCACCGTTGGCAAAATGAACTCGTCCGTTTTACCGGCTTCATAAGAGGCTTCAATGGCGGCCTGCGCAGAAGAGGCAGTATTCCCTGTTGCATGCACCATACAGTCATATGCCAGCTTTACGCGTTCCCAACGCTTGTCGCGGTCCATAGCATAATACCGACCGCTTACAGAAGCGATCCTGCCGGTGGTTTGCTTCAGGTGCGCCTCTACAGCCGCTACATAACCCAGCCCGCTTTTAGGGTCCGTATCTCTTCCATCAGTAAAAGCATGTACAAATACGTCTGTCAGTCCTTCCTGTTTGCACACGGTGCAAATGGCATTGAGGTGGCTGGTATGGGAATGCACCCCGCCGTCGCTCACCAGGCCCAGCAGGTGCAGCTTTTTATGATGTTTCTTTGCAAAGCGGATTGCATCCAGCAACTTTTCGTTCTTTGCAAATTCCCCGGATTTAACGGCAACATTGATGCGCTGTAACTCCTGGTAAACAATGCGTCCCGCCCCCAGGTTCAGATGACCTACTTCACTGTTACCCATCTGGCCCTCCGGCAAACCCACGTCTTCTCCGCAGGTAATCAGGGTAGCATTGGGATAGGTTCCATATAATGAACTTACAAAAGGTACATTGGCGTTCTGAATGGCATCGGCAGTTTTCACTTTCCCCAGACCCCATCCATCCATGATAATTAAGATTACTTTTTTGCTCATACGATATACTATACTGTTAAAATTTAAGGTTTTGAGCGTACTTTTATACGTCACCCTGTTTTATTCAAATTTGGCATGTTTTTCGCAAGATTTCAAACGAAAACTCTTTTTATGCAAAGAATCTTTTTATCGCTGCTGTTTTTAGGACTGAGCCTGTCGGTTTTGGCACAGTCCGAAACCGATGCTATTGTTCAATCCTTTAAAACAGCCGACGTAGACAATATAGCCCGTCATTTTGAGGATTTTGTGGATCTGAAGCTGTTGGATAAGGATGAAGTAAAGAATATGAGCAAAAATCAGGCTGAAATAGCCCTGAAATCTTTTTATTCCGAAAATGGCATCAGGGGATTCGATAAAGTGTCTGACGGCGGTAAGGGTACGCTTGCCTACCTGATAGGAAAACTAACGGGCGGTAGCAAACCCTATAATATCACCATCCAGATGAAGCAGAAATCCGGAAAGCTCCAAATCATAACCATACGCATCAGTTGATGAACTTCGACGAATCGCTACACCTGCTCGTAACGCAGGCTATTCAGGAAGATGTTGGGGAAGGAGATCATTCCACCCTCAGTTGTATACCACCCGATCAGCATGGTAAAGCCATCCTTAAAATTAAGGAGGCCGGTATATTGGCCGGTGTTGCAGTTGCCGAAAAAATTTTTCAGCAACTGGAGCCTGGTTGCAGGTTCAAAGCCTTTAAGCAGGACGGAGATGCTATGCTTCCGGGAGAGATCGCTTTTGCGATTGAAGCGACTGTTCATACCATCCTGAAAGGGGAGCGGCTGGTACTGAACTGTATGCAACGCATGTGCGGCATTGCCACCACCACCCGTACCTATACCAGTAAGCTGAAGGGCTATCATACCCGTTTGCTCGATACCAGGAAAACCACCCCTAATTTCAGGCTGCTGGAAAAAGAAGCCGTGAGGATCGGCGGAGGAATCAACCACCGCTTTGGGCTTTATGATATGATCATGCTCAAAGACAACCATATCGACTATTGCGGGGGTATAGACAAAGCCATACAGAAAGCCCATGCCTATACCCTTTCCCTACCCCACCCGCTTGCAATAGAAGTTGAAACCCGTACCATCCGGGATGTACAAACCGTTTGCGAAACCGGCAAAGGCAAGGTATTCCGGATCATGCTCGACAATTTTACACCCGACCAGATCCGGGAAGCCCTTGAGCTCATTGGCGGGGCTTTTGAAACGGAAGCGAGTGGCGGCATCAACCTGGATACCATCGAAGCTTACGCCGCAACAGGCGTTGACTTTGTAAGTGTGGGAGGTTTGATTCACCAGTCCAGAAGCCTGGACCTGAGCCTTAAAGCTGCGCTAACTTAACCCCGGCGGTCTTTTCCCGCAGTCATAAATTCCCTTACTTTGCCAAAAGCTGGTGTATGAGCAGAAAGAATAAAGCAGATCAACTGGGCTTTGTATACAGTACCAACCCCGATTTTCAGTTTAATCCGTCCGGCAATGAAGTGGTGGAAACTCTTGCCCCGGCTGAACAAAAGCTGGTGATCCAACTGGATAATAAACACAGAGGAGGTAAAACCGTTACCCTTATTTCGGGATTTCACGGACAGGAGGCCGACCTGGAATCGCTTGCCAAAAGCCTTCGGAATTTCTGCGGAACCGGCGGCAGTGCCAAAGACGGGGCAGCCATTGTGCAGGGAGACCAGCGGGAAAAAGTGATGCAGTGGTTGTTGAAAAACGGGTATACAAAATCCAGGAAAAAATAAGCCCGGCTGTTTTGTCAAAAAACAGATTTTAAACTTTCTTTATTAAAAGAAATATTCTAACTTACTTTTTTTCTCAACTTTAACCCACAAACTAATACCATCATGGCAAAAGCAAGTAAGAAGAAAGCCGCTAAAAAAGCTGCTCCTAAAAAGGCAGCACCCAAAAAAGCAGCCCCTAAAAAGGCCGTAAAAAAAGCAGCCCCTAAAAAAGCTGCGAAGAAAGCAGCTCCTAAAAAAGCCGCTAAAAAAGTTGCTCCTAAAAAGGCAGCAAAGAAAGCAGCTCCTAAAAAGGCCGTAAAAAAAGCAACTCCTAAAAAAGCCGCTAAAAAAGTTGCTCCTAAAAAGGCAGCAAAGAAAGTAGCTCCTAAAAAAGTCGCAAAAAAAGCAGCTCCTAAAAAGGCAGCAAAGAAAGTAGCTCCCAAAAAAGCCGCTGCTAAAAAACCGGTTGCAAAACCTGTAGCGAAGCCAGTTGTAAAACCGGTTGCAAAAAAGAAAAAGCCTGCAGCGAAGAAACCGGTTCCGGCACCAGTTGCAGCGCCTGCTGCAGCTCCAACGCCAGCAGCGGTTGAAACGCCAACATTGTTTACTCCGGAAACTCCTGCTTCCGGCGACAATCAATAAATCAACCCGCTTAACGATAGTAAAACCCTGTTGAAATCATCTGCAGGGTTTTTTATTTATACGATCCCTTTTACCAAAAATACTGCTCATGAAATTATTATTTGCACGCAAACTGCTGTTGGCGATTTGTTGTTTGCTTACCATGCATCTTACTGCGCAAAACAGTTCCCGCATTGCAGACAAGACCAAAAACATGAAATACCATGATGGTTACTTTCCATTCTGGTGGGATGCATCCAATGGAAAAATCTGGATGCTCGTTAATAAACAGGACCAGGAATTCCTGTACGTTAATTCATTACCCGCGGGCCTTGGTTCCAATGATATAGGACTTGACCGCGGACAGATCGGCGATACCAGGATAGTCTATTTTCACAAGGTTGGAAAGAAGCTGATGCTGATCCAGCCCAATTACGACTACCGGGCCCTTTCTGCCGATGCAAAGGAACAGCGGGCAGTCCGTGAATCCTTTGCGTCCTCTGCCATTGCCGGTTTCACTATTGAGGAAGAAGAAGATGGCCAGTTGCTGGTAGATCTTACGGCATTCCTGCTGAGAGATGCACATGGCGCTGCCGAAAAAATCCGTAGCATGAAGCAGGGCAGTTACACGCTGAACGAAGCCCGTTCCGCGGTGTATATGCCCAATACCCGAAACTTTCCCCAAAACACCGAAATGGAAGCCAGTATTACATTTACCGGTGGTGCCGATGCAGGAAGGTTTATACGTACGGTTGCGCCCTCCACCGAGGCCATTACACTGCGAATGCACCATTCCTTTGTAGCATTGCCCGACAACAACTACCAACCCCGTAAATATGATATCCGGAGCGGTTATTTCGGTATCAGCTTTTTCGATTACAGCAGCGATTTCGGCGAGCCCATCGAAAAAATGTTTATTGCCCGGCACCGACTCGCAAAAAAAGATCCTTCCGCCGCTGTGAGCGAGGCCGTGGCACCCATTGTGTATTATCTGGACAATGGCACGCCCGAACCTATCCGTTCTGCCTTGCTCGACGGAGCCCGCTGGTGGAACCAGGCTTATGAAGCGGCCGGCTATAAAAATGCGTTCATCGTAAAGATATTGCCCGACTCTGCGGATCCGATGGATATCCGGTACAATATGATCAACTGGGTACACCGCTCAACCAGGGGATGGAGTTATGGTTCTTCTGTAACCGACCCCAGAACCGGTGAAATTATCAAGGGCCAGGTAACACTGGGATCGTTAAGGGTGCGGCAGGACTACCTGATATTTACCGGTCTGCTTGCACCATTCGAAAACAGCAAACCCGTTCCTGAAACCATGCGCCAGGCTGCACTACAGCGCCTGAGGCAATTGGCCGCCCATGAAATCGGCCACACGCTTGGGTTGCAGCACAATTATGCTTCCAGCGTAAACAACAAGGCTTCTGTGATGGATTACCCGCATCCGGATGTTTTCATCAACAGGGAAGGGAAGCTGGATTTTTCCAGGGTGTATACCAATGAAATTGGCGAATGGGATAAACGCGCCATCCTCTATGGTTATGCCGATTTTCCGGATGGCACCGATACGGATCAGGCTTTGAATCAGATACTGGAAAA
This sequence comes from Sediminibacterium sp., assembly GCA_035254545.1. Taxonomy (GTDB): domain Bacteria; phylum Bacteroidota; class Bacteroidia; order Chitinophagales; family Chitinophagaceae; genus Sediminibacterium. Next base: position 18,169 of record DATFAP010000049.1, read on the forward strand.
CAACACACGGAAAGGATTGTTGTTTATTGCAGATGCCGATGCAAGGGCTGCGAGCGGATTTCATCCCAATGCCCATTTATGGGATAACGGAAAAGACCCTGTCAGTGAGCTGAAGAATGTATTGGCTGTACGCCAGAAAGCGCTGGATCAGTTTTCCGAGAACGCCGTCAGCAACAATACCCCTTTGAGCAAACTGGAAGATGTACTGGTACCTGTATACAACTACCACCGTTACCAGGTGGAAGCTGCAACCAAACTGATCGGCGGCATCAATTACAGTTATTCGGTACGCAACGACAACCAGCAGGCGCCTTCCGTATTGCCCAATGCCGTACAGGAGGCAGCCTTGAAAGCGGTGCTGAACTGTCTTTCACCGGATGTACTTACGCTTTCTGAAAAAGTCGTGGGCATCATTCCTCCGCGGCCGCCGATGTATTATGGAGTGGGTGAGCTCTTTGCCAAAAGAACCGGAATGAGCTTTGATGCATTGTCTGCAGCAGAAGCCCTGAGCAATTTTCAACTCAGTTTTATTTTCAATGCAGAAAGAGCCAACCGCCTGGTTCAACTGAAGGCCAGGGCCAACACCATCGGATGGGATGATGTACTGGATGCGGTGATCAATTACACCTGGAAGGCTGCGCCAGAAAAGGGTTTGAAGGGCGCCGTACAAAAACAGACACAACAAGTGGTATTGACATGGCTGTTGGGACTGAGCCAAAATGAGCAGAGTAATTACGCTGTAAAAGCCATCTGCTTCGACCGCCTCGAATCCCTGAAAAAACATGCGGAGCTGATGAGCAAAACAGCAGCGGATAAAAGTCATTATACCTATGCAGTGGCGCGCATTAAAAATCCAAAAGACATTGCATTACCACAGCACAGGGAGATCCCTCCCGGCGCTCCGATCGGTTGCGATTTTGAATAATCGCAATTTTGGAGATTGACCGGTGAATCAAAAAAAGGCTTGATGCAGGAAATTTCTTTTGCATCAAGCCTTTTATTTTATAAGGAGTATAATTTAAACCAGCATTCTCACCGGCTCTTCCAGCAACTGCTTCAATGTTTGCAGGAATGCCGAACCTGTGGCACCATCCACCACGCGGTGGTCGCAGCTCAGGGTCACTTTCATGATATTGCCCGGAACAATTTGTCCGTTCTTTACCACCGGTTCTGCGGCAATTCCACCCACTGCAAGGATGCAGGAATCAGGAGGATTGATGATGGCTGTAAACTGATCGATACCAAACATTCCCAGGTTGGAAATGGTGAATGTGCTTCCCTCCCAGTCTGCCGGTTGTAATTTTTTATCTTTTGCTTTCTGTGCAAATTCCTTTACCTCTGCGCCAATCTGGCTCAGGGATTTACTATCTGCATAGCGTACAACAGGTACCAGCAATCCATCCTCTACCGCAACTGCCACACCAATATTGATGTGATTGTTGTATCGAATGAAATCGCCCATCCAACTACTGTTGACTTTTGGATTTTGTTTCAACGCCATGGCAGTTGCTTTCACCACCATATCGTTGAAGCTGATCTTCACCTTGGCCACTTCGTTCATTTTGGCACGGGCTTCAATGGCCGCATCCATGTTGATACTCATGGTCAGGTAGAAATGTGGAGCGGTAAACAGGCTCTCACTCAAACGTTTGGCAATCACCTTGCGCATCTGCGATACGGGAACATCCGTAAAACTTACCAGTCCGGCTACAGCAGGTGCAGCGGTCGTTGTTGCAGGTTTTGCTGCGGGCGCCGCGGGCGCTGCGGCAGGTACATAATTTTCTATGTCTGTTTTGGTGATTCTTCCGTTATCGCCGGAACCTTTTACAAAACGAAGGTCTACTCCTTTTTCTGCAGCCAGCTTCTTCGCCAGCGGAGAGGCAAAAATCCTTCCTTCATTGATCACTGTTTCGGTAACCGCTACAGGGGATGCTGCCGGGGCGGTAGCAGGCTGAGCCGCCGGTGCAGGAGCTGTAGTTGCAACCGCTGCAGGTTGGGCGCCGCCGGATTTTGCTGCAGCCACAATGGCCGCTACATCCAACCCTTCTTTACCGATAATGCACAATAAATCGTTTACTAAAATCTTTTCTCCCGCCTTGGCGCCCTGGTACAGTAAGATACCATCCTTGTAGCTTTCCAGTTCCATGGTGGCTTTATCGGTTTCTATATCTGCCAGTACTTCTCCTTTCTTTACGGTATCCCCGATATTTTTCTGCCATCCGGCAATAACCCCTTCGGTCATGGTATCACTCAAACGGGGCATCAATACCACTTCTTCCATGGATGCTATATCCAATCCCGCAGCAGCGGCCACAGGAGCAGCCGGTTCAACCGCAACAGGGGCAGCGGGTACCGCTGCAGGAGCAGGTTCCGGTGCCGCCGCAGGGGCGACCGCGCCGCCGGAATGCAGCCTGATCAGTTCTGAAATATCTTCACCAGGCTTTCCTAAAATAGCCAGCAAATCGTTCACCTGAAGTTTTCCTCCGTCGGGGGTACCAATATGCAGTAAAACGCCATCCTGGTAGCTTTCCAGCTCCATCGTAGCTTTATCCGTTTCTATTTCAGCCAGTAAATCACCTTTTTTTACGTTGTCTCCCACATGCTTATGCCATGCAGCAATCACACCTTCTGTCATGGTATCACTTAAACGGGGCATTAAAATCACTTCAGCCATCTTCTTTGTATGCTTTAAATGAGCCGTGAAATTACATTAAAAATCAACTTGGTTGTATCTTATACACATGAAAAAAGGTCGGAAGCCGGCAAATCTGCCTAATCCAACCTTTCTTTATACGTTTATTCATCCGGAACCCGCTTACTGACCCTGTGCCAGGCTGTAGGCTTTCTTATTTCCCCACATGTTCAGCAATTCGGTTGAGCAAATTTTGAAATCGCTCATCAGGCGCCTGTAGAGCTCCAGAATATCAGTTTGGGTCAGCGGAACTTCACCGATGCTCTCAAACCGGCAGGTATACTGATTCACCAGGTTGGTGAACACAGATCCCTTTGGCCATACCTGGGTGCCGCGGTTACTGATGGTCACCAGCTTAAACAGGTCCCTGGTATGCTTCAGGCATTTTTCTGCCACTGCACCCGGTTGCTCATTGCTTTCGATGAACATATCCACACCAACAATAAACTCCTGCTCATTTTCTACCGATTCCAGCATGGGATTATTCTTCAGGCGGCAGATGGAAGGAATTACGGAATGATTATCCAGCAACGGTTTAGGATTATGTTCAGGTTCTTTACCAAAATTGTCGATAATGGCCTGTGCAAATTCCATGGTATTAAGGGAAGCTGTATTACGATCTCCGAAATCACCGGTATGCCTGCCGCTTTCCAATGTGTAGAGTAACGCGTTTTCGATCATGGCCGCCGTTTCCATCAGCCCAAGATGGCGAAGCATCCCGAATCCGCTCAGCAGCAACGCTGTAGGGTTGGCGATGTTTTTTCCGGCAATATCCGGAGCGGTACCGTGCACGGCTTCAAAAATGGAAATATGGTCGCCGATATTGGCGGAAGGAGCAAAACCAAGACCTCCCACCAGTCCTGCGCAAAGATCACTCACAATATCGCCCTGCAGGTTGGTCAGCACCACCACATCAAACAGATCCGGCTTGCTTACCAGCTTCATACAAAGATCATCCACAATAACATCATCCGCATTCAGATCGGGATATTGTCTGGCTACTTCATAAAACACATCCAGGAATAATCCATCAGTGAGTTTCATGATATTCGCTTTGTGTCCGCAGGTAATTCTTCTGGCGCCCTTTTTCTGGGCCATTTCAAATGCGTATTTGATCACCTGCATACTGCCCTGTCGGGTAATAAACCTGCGGCTGAGCGCCACATCGTTGGTAATCATGTGTTCTACCCCGCCATAAGTATCTTCAATATTCTCTCTCACAATGGTGATATCAATGGGAATCCCGGCCTTACTAAACACCGTATCTACCCCGTGAAGGGTTTGAAATGTTCTTTTATTGGCATATGTATTCCAGGTTTTGCGGGCAGTTACGTTTACGCTTTTCACCCCTTTACCTTTGGGCGTCTCCATCGGTCCTTTGAACAAAATACCCAGTGTTTCAATTGTTTCCTGTGCCTCGGGGGTCATTCCATTACTGTACCCTTTATCGAACACCCACTTTCCCATATCTACAAAATCATAGATCAAAGGCACTTTGGCAGCCTCAAAAATGGACAGAACGGCATCCATGATTTCCGGGCCTATTCCATCACCTTTAGCAACAGCAATTTTAATCATATCGTTATTTTTTCCGTGCTGCAAAGGTACGAACCATCGGTACAAATTCTGTGTTAAATCGAATGAATATTCCTATATTACTGTTCAAATAAACGGTCAATTTCCTTATTTTTACCAAGGTCAATCCCCCATACCCATGACATCAAAAATTTCAGAGGGCATAGAAATTACGGTAGAAACTTTCTACCAGGCAGATTACAGCAATCCACTGAAGGGGGAATTTATGTTTGCCTACCGTATCACCATCGAAAACCATAACAAGTTCACGGTTAAATTACTCAGACGACATTGGTATATTTTCGACAGCAATGCCGAGAACCGTGAAGTGGAAGGTGAAGGCGTTGTGGGTGTGCAGCCGGTACTGCTTCCCGGAGAAAATTATCAGTATGTAAGTGGCTGTAACCTGAAAACCGAAATGGGTAGAATGTATGGCAGCTACCAGATGGAAAATGAGAACACCAGACAATTATTCTCGGTAAATATTCCATCCTTCGATCTGATTGCCCCTTCCAAATTAAATTGATTGTTACCCGGGCTTGTATTTAGACTCAGCAAATAACTGACCGGGATCCTTTTTCATCAGGTCTTTCAGGCTTACCTGCTTATTTTTTCCCATCCAGTTTTTCACGATCTGCCACCCGGTGAACTGGCCGATATTTCCCGGAGACCCTTCGCCCAGCAATTGTGTTACAGGTCCGTCCACCACATAATCCCGGGTAAGCTGCGGGTCGGATTTATACAAGAGTTCATTTTGAATAAACATGCTCCAGATATTCCGTTCATTTTTATAACAGGCATCCAACTGCCTTTTACTGTACCCGGTCTTCAGGGTGTCGGACAATTCGGGCAGGAACTGATCCAACAGGTACAGCTTCTTTCCCAGTTCCACCATTTGTTCCACCAGCGGCCTCCCTGAATTTTGCGCCGGATACATATCATCAATGATATTGCGCAAAACACTCACCGGTATATAGGCCTGATCAAATCTTCTTGAAACAAAGCCGGGATACATAGCCTGCCCCTGTTCACTGGTATAGATCGGGTGGTCTTTTCCGAGAAACAACTGCAATCCTACCGCAACGGCATCCTTGGTTAAAATACAACCGTAACTGTCTATGGGACCAATGAAAGTAATCAGCTTTTCCGGCAGCTTATATTCAGGAAAATAATAGTGCACATACCTGAAGCCCTGCTTTACCTGGTTGCTGATCGGTTGCAGGTTGCCAAACAAGGCTTCGTTGCCGGCATAAATGCTTTGGTAACTGCGCAGGAACGCCGTTACATCCCGGGGAGCCAGGTCGGGTGTGGTACCCAGTATATTGAATAAAAAATCCTGGGTAAACCCGGGGTATTTCCTGTTCATAGCATCCAGCGATGCATTCAGTTGCAGGGTATCTATTGCAAAGAAATCTTTTTCAAACCTGTACGTAGTAAGGTTTACCGTAATGCCCGACACATCGGGCAGCTTCCTGCCCTGCTTACAGGACAGCAGTACTACAGCGAGTAAAAAGGCTAAAACAGGCTTCTTCATACGCGAATTAACGGAAAGGATGGTGATGATGTTGTTAAATTGATGAAATTTGTTCCATGAAGATTTTCATAGCACAGCAAAATTATCATATTGGCAATTTTGAATACAATACCAATAAGATCATCGAAGCCGTCGAAACAGCCAAGGCTGCCGGTGGGGAACTGATCCTGTTCAGCGAAATGAGTGTATGTGGTTATCCTGCAAGAGACTTTGTGGAGTTCAGCGATTTTATTGACCAGTGTAATGCTGCAGTTGAAAAAATCAAAGCACACGCAGATACCATTGGGGTCTTAATCGGAAGCCCTTCCAGGAATACACAACACAAGGGTAAGAGCCTGTTTAATGCAGCTTATTTTTTATATGAAAAAGAAGTGAAGGCGGAGATTCATAAAACCCTGCTGCCTACTTATGATGTATTTGATGAGTACCGGTATTTTGAACCTGCATTTGAATGGAAAGTGATCCCTTTCAAAGGAAAGAAACTGGCGGTAACCATTTGCGAGGATATATGGAACCTGGGCGATAACCCATTGTACAGGATCTGCCCTATGGATGAGCTGATGCTGCAGCAGCCCGACATCATGCTGAACCTGAGCGCCTCTCCTTTTGATTATACACACGATGAAGACCGCAAGGCAGTGATTAAATCGAATGTACAGAAATACAGGATCCCATTGTTTTATTGCAATGCAGTGGGCAGCCAGACAGAGATTGTTTTTGACGGAGCCTCCCTGGTATTCGACAAAGACGCCAATCTTTGTAAAGCGCTCCCCATGTTCGAGGAAGCCCTGGTGGAGGTTGAGCTGAACGAAGATGGCACCATCAATGCCCCTGTGCTGGAACCGGCCGGCAGGGTGCCCGATAAAGAGCTGACGCCTGAAACACTCGAGGAGGAATTGAATATTGCGCAGATCTGCCAGGCACTGGTGTTCGGTATCCGCGATTATTTTCAGAAGATGGGATTCAAAAAAGCCATTCTGGGTTCTTCCGGCGGAATAGATTCGGCTGTTACGCTGGCATTGGCCTGCGACGCACTGGGTGCAGAAAATGTACGGGCTATCCTGATGCCTTCGCCTTATTCCACCGACCATTCGGTAGATGATGCCGTTCAGTTAAGCAGAAATCTGAACAACCCTTACGATATTGTCCGCATCAACGATGTATATGAAAGTTTTCTAAAAACGCTGAGTCCTATTTTTGGCGACCTGCCTTTTTCACTGGCCGAAGAAAATGTACAAAGCAGAACCAGGGGCAACCTGCTCATGGCCATTGCCAATAAATTCGGATATATCCTGCTCAACACGTCTAACAAAAGCGAACTCTCCACCGGTTATGGTACGCTCTACGGAGATATGGCCGGAGGCCTGGGTGTATTGGGTGATTGTTACAAACTGCAGGTATATGCACTGGCCAGGTACATTAACCGCAACGGCGAAATCATTCCAGACAATATCATCAACAAAGCGCCCAGCGCAGAACTTCGGCCCGGTCAGAAAGACAGCGACAGTTTACCCGATTACAGCATCCTGGATAAAATCCTTTACCAATATATCGAGAAACGCAAAGGACCTGCCGAAATCAAGGCGCAGGGATTTGACGCCGCATTGGTAGACCGTACGCTGAAAATGGTGAACAACAATGAATACAAGCGCAACCAGTTTTGCCCGATCATTCGTGTTTCACCCAAAGCTTTTGGGGTAGGCCGGAGAATGCCCATCGTTGGAAAATACCTGAATTAATTACCGGATCAGCAATACGGAACCGGATTGATTGAAAGGGGTATTATTGGGGCCGATCCCCTTCACCACCCATATAAAAGCACCGCTGTCGGGTACTGTTCCGTTTACCTTTCCATCCCAGGAAACAGCAGGGTCCGCAGTGGCAAATACCCGATTGCCATAGCGGTTAAATATTTCAAAAGAAATCACCTGTACCTGAACAGGTCTGAATTTCAGGCGGTCGTTGATTCCATCTCCATTGGGCGAGAATGCAGCAGGAACATGTACTGCCGGGCCTCTTCCATAAGTGATACAGACCTCATCTGTACTCTTACAAACACTATCGTATCCCCAAACAGTAACGGTGTAGCACTGATTCTGACCTCCGCTTACATACGGATTGGCAATTCTTGTATCGGAAAGGCCAAATGCGGGTTGCCACAGATAACTATTTACCTGTGATTTCTTTACAGGCATTTCATACGGAAAATCAAAAGAGATCGTCGTATCCGGGCCGGCATACGCGTTGGGAACAGGATACACAAACGGTACTTTCACCATGGATGCTCCACATCCCTTATCGGTGGTAATACTAAGTTGCACGGAATATCCCACCCGAACCGAATCGTTGAATGTGTAACCAAGCGTTGCATCCCGGCTTCGGGAAAACACCACGGTTCCTCTCCCGGAAATGTATTGCCATTGGTAACTGGTAATACTCCCCGAAGGAAATGAAGAAAGATTCTTAAGCTGTATGGGTTCCCCGCTGCAAATGGAATCCTTAAAACTGAAATCGATCGTCAGGTCCGGGAAATATTTCACCACTGTTTTAACAGTGTCTTTACAACCTTCTGCATTGGAAAGCGCCAGCGTTACCGTGTACTCTCCCGCTGCCGGATATTGGTACACCGGATAAATATCCGTTGAACGGTCGGTATCCGTTCCTTCCACGCCAAAATCCCAGCTATGGCTCAGAGAAGTCTGATTGGGATTATTGCTGAAAAAAGCAGGTGCATTACTGCAAATCACAGGCTGCGGAAGCAGGTAGGCCCGGCATTCCATCACCACCAGATCAAATTCAGCGCGATGCACATTGATCAGGCTACCATTTCTGTATTCGCTGATCTCGAGTACAATGGTATAGTTGCCCGTTTTTTTAGGAGTACCTGTGAGTACACCCGTAACAGGATCGAGGGAGAATCCGGAACCTATGCCAAAGGGCTCTGTAACGGTATAGCCATTAGCATAAGCAATTTCATCCAGCAGAGAATTGCCTTCGGCTGTTTTACCAATGGCTTTTCCAAAGCTGAACCGAAGCTGGTCTCCATCCGGATCCGAATACCGGAACCGGTAGGTATATGGCTTATCTAAGCAGGCGGTTAGTGCAGAGTCATTTACCATTACCGGGGAGCTATTCACCTGTGCAGTGGCAGGGGGGGGGATTTTAGTTGCGTAAGTAAGTCCCTGCCCGGGAACAATTACGCCCGCTGCCATTTCTGAGCCCACGTTCCACACTTCGCTGGTGAGGTTTTTCTGGTTGGTTGCCCTGCAGCAATCACTGATATATATCAGGTATCCTTTTTCACTGGCCGGCAATACCACATCTGCTGCATATTCAATCAGATCGGAGCAAACATCGGGAGGGTTCATTCCGCAAAAAGTAGCTTTTGTGTTTTCCAGCCTTCTTTTGGAAACCTGTTCCAGCTTTACCTTAAACTGGTTGGTGGGAGGCGTTCGCTCCACCGTATTAAAGAACCATATATACGGCTCATTCAGGTCCGAATAACTTTTGCAGTTCCGGTAAATCTTATAAGTGATCCGGTAAGTGGCCGAATTGGCGTCACCTGAAATATAGGTATAGTTGAGCTCTCCCCCGTAAAACTGGGAAGCCTGTAGCCTCATACTGATACCCAGTAGAAAGCAAAACATTATTACAGGAATGATTTTCCGGATATAACCCATCTTGAAAAAGCTGTACTAAAAATATGGGCTTTCTTTCATCCTTGTTCAGCTAATTGATGAACGCGCAACAGGCTTTATAAAAAGCCCCTATTTATGGCTTTTATGCACCACCAGTAAAGGCAGGTGCGAATGGAAAGCCAGTTTTTTGGTACTGCTCCGGATAAAGAGTTTCTCAAAAAAACTATGCCTTTTGGGAATGGAAATGATCATGTTGACCTTATGACTGTCGGCGAACTCATTCACCCCGTCTACATACTCCTTGTTTTTGGTAAAATGATACTCCGGATCAAATTCCTGCAACAGGGTATGCACGGCAAAGCCTTCACCCATTATACTGGCAGGATATTTTTTATTGGATTCTTCAATGTCCACTTCTATATTGAACACCAGTAGTTTTGCATGGGTATCATTGATTAGTTGCCTGATCAGGTTCACCGGAATGAACTGGTCTGCATGATCAAAATCACAGGCCAGCATAATATGCTCCACTTTTACAAATCTTGCCTGGGGAGGAATAATCAGTACAGGAACCCCCATTGCACCTGCTACGGAAATGGTGTTGCTGCCAATCAGGGTTTCTTCCAATGCGCCGCCGCCGGTAATGCCCATAATGATCAGTTCAATGGGTACTTCCTGCGCAATCTGCTCCAGGCCACCGGTGATGGAACCATATTCCACTTTTGTATCTACCTGAATACCGGTACCCGGGAATTTCGCCAGCAACTCCGCTTTAAAACGATCTATATTGTTCTTTGCAGTGTCTTTATAAGAATCCAGTTCCAGCATTTGAACGCCCGGCATCAGCGGATCCAACGCCACCGGAAGTTCGTAAGCATGAAACAGCAATAATCTTTTTGCTTTTACCTGGCCTGCAAAATGCATAGCGTATTCAGCAGCGTTGGCGGCTGTAACAGAGAAGTCGGTTGGTACAATGATAGTATTCATACAATTCGTATTAATGTAAAATTCCAACATAAATTACATATAAAATATGACATAGATCATTCATTTAACTGATTCGCACGTTCATCAAAAAGCCCTGCGTCCGCTATTCGGCTGCAGGGCTTACAATCTGTTCTTTTTTAAGGAGTTAGAGATTTTCGATGATACCGGCAATCCCTTGCCCGCCACCTACACAGGCAGATACCATTCCATATTTTTTATTCAGCCGCTTCATATCGTTCAGTACCTGAACAGTTAATTTACTGCCGGTACAACCCAGTGGATGCCCGAGTGCAATGGCGCCGCCATTGATATTTACTTTAGCAGGATCCAGGCCCAGTTCGCGGATTACTGCCAGCGACTGGGAAGCAAAAGCTTCATTCAATTCAATCAGATCTATATCTGCAAGGCTCATATTGGCCTGTTTCAATACTTTCGGAATAGCGGCAACAGGTCCGATACCCATAATTCTTGGATGTACACCGGCAGAAGCACAGTTCACCAGTCTTCCGATTGGCTTTAATCCCAGTTCCGCCACCATGCGTTCGCTCATCACCAGTACAAAAGAAGATCCGTCACTGGTTTGAGAAGAATTACCTGCAGTAACGGTGCCGGTAACAGCAAATGCAGGTTTTAATTTAGACAAGCCTTCCACCGTTGTATCGGCTCTTAACCCTTCGTCGGTATCTACAACATAAGACCGAACCGCTTTCTTACCTTTCTCGTTTACATAGGTTTCTTCAACCGTGATTGGAAGGATCCCGCTTTTGAAATAACCGTTTTCAATGGCCACTTTGGCTTTTTGATGAGAATGGTACGCAAATACATCCTGGTCTTCCCTGGAGATATTGTATTCTTTGGCAACCGCTTCTGCAGTAAGCCCCATACTCAGGTAATAATCCGGATCATCTTTTGCAATGGCATAGGATGGAACGGTTTTCCAACCTGTGGTTGGAACAAGGCTCATGCTTTCGGTACCGCCTGCAACAATGCATTCAGCCATACCGGTTCTGATTTTTGCAGTAGCCATGGCAATACTTTCCAGGCCGCTGGCGCAATACCGGTTGATGGTAATGCCCGGTACATCTATACCCAGCGCTTTTGCAGCAATGATTCTTCCGAATTGCAAACCCTGCTCTGCTTCAGGAACCGCATTCCCCACAATTACATCGTCTACTCTTTTGGGATCCAGTTGAGGCACGGAAGCCACCAGGGCCTTGATTACTTCAACAGCCAGATCATCGGGTCTGAAAAAACGGAATCCGCCTCTTTTACTTTTGGTAATTGCAGTACGGTAACCTGCTACGATATATGCTTCCTGCATAAAATGAATTTTATTAGTCAAATGTAGGGAAAATGATTAAAAGTTGTTTATGCAACTAAATTAAGATAATTCACCAATTCATTCTATTTTCGCCAAAAGATTCTTTTGTACCAGTTGCTCAGAAATATCCTGTTTTGTTTTCCCCCCGAGGATGTGCATTATTTTGCCATGGGCTGCCTCAAAATGGGAACCCGGCTCTCTTTAACCGATACCCTGATCCGGAATGCATTTCAATTCCGTTCCAACCAACTGGAAAAAGAGCTCTGGGGCCTTCGCTTTCCCAACCCGGTTGGGTTAGGGGCAGGATTCGATAAAAATGCATGTTACCTGAATGAGCTGGACGCCCTTGGGTTTGGTTTTGTAGAAATCGGCACCGTAACGCCCCGGTCGCAGCCGGGGAATGACAAGCCCCGTTTATTCCGGCTTCCGCATGATAAAGCACTCATCAACAGGATGGGGTTCAATAATGAAGGGGTCGCTGCTGTAAAACAAAGACTGATTAATTGGAATAATACCGGCAACTCCCGCATGATTATTGGCGGAAACATCGGTAAAAACAAAGTGACCCCCAACGAAGACGCCTGGAAAGATTACAAAATCTGTTTTAACGAACTGTACAACGAGGCAGACTACTTTGTAGTGAATGTAAGCTCTCCCAATACGCCCGGACTTCGGGAGCTGCAGGAGAAAGACGCGCTTCGCAGGATCTTCGGAGAACTGCAAAACGACAATGCCGGTAAACCAAAGCCCAAACCGCTCCTGTTGAAAATAGCGCCGGACCTTACACAGGAACAACTGGATGATATCATCTCCCTTGCTTTTGAAATTAACCTCAGCGGGTTGGTAGCCACCAACACCACTATCGATCGCAGTATGCTCAGCCCTGCCGGTGCCCAAAAAAGTGAAGCCATTGGTATGGGGGGATTGAGCGGCAAACCGGTGCAGCAAAGATCCACTGAAGTGCTTTCTTACCTCTCCCGCAACACGGAAAGAAAAATACCCATTATTGCAAGTGGTGGGGTATTTACCGGTGAAGATGCCGTTGATAAATTCAACAACGGAGCCTCACTGGTTCAGGTTTGGACAGGTTTTGTTTACGAAGGCCCTGCCATTGCCAAAAAGATCTGCACTTACCTGGCCCGATAAGCGAATACCGTTCCGCTGTATATTTGCGAACAAGCTTAAAAATCATGGAACATCTGTTCACCACCGAAAGTTTAATCAGTTTTCTGATACTGACTGTTCTGGAAGTTGTATTGGGTATTGATAACGTCATTTTTGTAAGTATTATCCTGAACCGGTTACCCAAGGCCATTCAGAAAAAAGGAAGGTTGATCTGGATGATCACCGGCATCATTACCAGAACCATTTTATTATTCGGTCTGAGCTGGCTCCTGTCTCAAAAAGGCAGGCCGGTTTTCAGCGCGTGGGGAAAAGATTTTGATCTCGCCAGCCTGGTAATGCTGGCCGGTGGATTGTTCCTGATTTATAAGACCGTTAAAGAAATCCACCACAAACTGGAAGGGGAAGAAGCTGCCGCAGCAGGTATCGCCACCAAGCCGCTGAGCTTTGGCAGTGCAGTGTTCCAGATTATCCTGATCGATATGGTATTCAGCTTCGACAGCATCATTACTGCCGGAGGAACCGCCAAACATATAGAGGTAATGATCAGCGCTGTGGTCATTGCCATGATCATTATGTTCCTCTTCAGCCCGTCTATTTCAGCGTTCATCCATAAACATCCGACTTTAAAAATGCTGGCTTTGTCGTTCCTGGTAATGATCGGTTTTGTTTTGCTGGTAGAGGGATGGGATGCAGAAGGTACACATGATCTTCACCTGAAGAATTATGTTTACTTCGCCATGGCATTCTCCTTTATAGTAGAACTACTCAATATGCGGATGCGCAAAGGCATACAGAAACCCAAACCTGTTGAATTAAGGGAACCCAGCATTGAGGATCTCCAAAACGAAGGCTACTCAGATATGGCCAGATAGCAATTGATTAGAAGTCAAATCCAAGCGCAAAGTAGTATACTGGCTTACCCCTGAAGATTCCTTTCATGGGCCAGCCCGCATCAAATTTCAGAAAATAGCCCAGCACGGTACTTCTTGCACCAAAGCCATAGCCACCCGCAAACGGACCAAGGCCGCCGGCATCTACCCGTACCACAACGGATGAATTCGGATCTGTATAAATATCACCCGGACGCTTAATGCCATTGTACTTACCATTCCATGCAGTTCCCAGATCAATGAACTGAACCAACTGGAAGTTGCGGATAAAGGCATTATTGATGGGCTTATTGATAAAGGTGGAAAATACAGGTAACCTGAATTCACTGTTAATGACAAATGCATTGTTGCCATTGGCTATATTCTGTTTGTACCCACGCATGTTTACTGCCAGCGTCTGGAAAGCATAGGTTTGGTCTGCGGCTGGTGTATTGGCGCCATTAAACTTAGGCCCGATCCAGCCATCCACGCCACCCAGGTAGTAGATCAGTTTTTGTGAACCCCAGGAGAAATCAGCCGCAGCTCTTCCCGCCCAAATAAAATTGCGATAGATCTTGTGGTAATACCTTGCATCAAAACCGAAGTTCAGTGTGGGTTTACCCTTGTACAACTTATCATCGGTCAATGGGAGGTTCACATCCATGAATACTTTGTACCGTAAGCCATTCCAGATATTCTGTGTAGGGTTCAGGGTATTATCATGGACATATTCAAAACGAGACAAGAGGAATTTGGATAAGGTATCCGGGTAAGCCAGTGCATTCGGGTTGGGCAAGCCGCTTGCATTATCATATGGGCGGAGAATACCCCTGTCTGTTCTTAAGCCAACAGTTGCACGGAAACTCTTCACCTCATTGATGGCATATTTAGCGTTCACCTGGTACAGGTTGGTGATCAGCATATTGTTGAACTGGCTGCCGTAAAAATTGGTCACATTGCTTCTGTAATAAGTAAGGCCCCAGTCTATCCGCTTGCGGAGGTTTTGGAAAGAAAGCAGGATATCCTTATCACGCAGGTTGGTTCCAAACCGAAGGCCGGCTACAAACTTAATGTCTTCAAATAATTCCACTACACCCACCCGGAAGGTAAAGTTGAAGTCATTGCCATTGTTCAACTGAATAGGTCCGTTGCCCCCACCGTATGGCTGGTACTTATTGACAAGTACATTATTGGAGAAGCCGCTCAACACATAATCTGCATTGAATTTCCTGCGATAATCAAACAGGCGGGATTTAGACAATGAACTTTGTTTTTGTGTTGTGGTCAACGGTATTTTCGGCAGCGCATAGGTGGTATCGGGCTTTTCATCTGCAAATTCATTCTGGAAGAAATCTTTTGCCTTTTTTACCGTATCTGCCACCAATGGTTTTTGTGTATACACGATGGCCTTGCCTTCCGATACTTTCTTTTCCTCCATGGCCTTACGGGCATACTCGGTAGGCTTTGGATTCACATTTCTTTTATTCAGTGCTGCCTCGTCTACTTTTAATTTGTAGAGGAATTTAAAGTCGCCCTCTCTTCTTACTTCGCTTACCTGTCCATTGTTTCCCGCAATCCTGGTCTCCAGTAAACTACTCTGGTAATTGGTGATCGGGAAAGTATAGGTAGAGTCTTTGTACACCTGAAAATAGCTTACACTGTCCGGTTCCTGTTTTTGCCAGGCCATCAGTGTGGAATCAAATTCTTTCGGCGCAGGGTTGCGCAATATTTCATCTCCTATATAATACAGGGTATCCAGGCCATTCCGCTGGGTAGCGAAGAAGCCCGCCCATCGGTTCGCAATACCGTTTTCATCCGATACAAAAGTGAAGTGGTTGGTGTTGTATTGCATGGGATATTTTGCATCCCCGAATTTTACATTAGTAAGTTGGGTAATTTGTTTTTCCTTACTGTCGTTCAGGATATCTACCATGAAAATATTATAACGGTATCTGCTGGGGAGTACGGTATCCTGGTTAGGCGCCAGCGGGCCCGGACGATTAGAGGCAAAAATAATACCCACCCTGTTGGGGAAACTGACCAGGGTAGGCGTAAGGTCATCATATACATCATTGGTAACCTGTGTGGCTTTCTGCTCTTCAATTTTATAGGTGTAGATATCCGTATGCCCGTTTTTCACTGCGCTCATCACCAGTGTATTGGCATCCAGCATAAACGAGGCATCCAGGATCTGGTCGAATCCTTCTATGGTTTGTTTATACCGTTTATAACGGGCTACCAGATCGTATACAAACATTTTGGTTTTGCCCATTTCCCAATATATCACCAATAAACGGGATCCCTTGCCATCCCAGGCCAGGATCGGGTAGCTTGGGTTAACATCGGCCATATTGGTTCTCACACCGGTTTTCAGCAATACTTTCGTATCGTAAAAATTTTCAATCAGCTTTACACTGTACATCCCTTTATTGAATTCAAGAGAAGCATAGGTATTGCTCTTGGGATTAGGATTGGCCTGGAAACGGAAATAATCCTTTTTGGTAATTTCCTCAGTTACACTCAACTGGCCCTTCACCTGATTGCGTCGTTGGCGGATATCCTTAATGTAGCGCTCCTGCTGAAATTGCATGAAGTCGTTCAGTACATCCTTGAATTTTCTCTTACAGATTCTTAAACAGGCGCTGTTGATGTTCTTGTAAATCCGCGACAGGTACAGCAAATAGGTAATATTCTCTTTCCGGTATTTTTCACCGATATAATTCCAGAATGCATGCCCGGCCAATTGCGGTTTTTCAAATGCGAGCTGGTAGAAAGAATTATAGCGACCGCCAAGCATAGCGCTCTTCATCAAATCATCTTTTTCTGTGCTCCAGGCCTCCCCTGCATAGGCCACATATCCGTCCACCATCCATTTAGGCAGATCCAGCAAAGCCTGGTTACTGGCAAATTCACCAATATCATCTCCAAACAGCAGGTTATCGGTCAGCACCCGCGCAATGCCTTCTCTCACCTGCCTGCGCAGGTGAGCATGATTTCCGTCAAAATAAACCACCAGTTTGTTGTTAACCAGTTTGGTGGTACCTCCGGGATTTTGCAGTTCAATCCCCAATCCGATATTGGTGCTTTTATAATCGTTATAGTTATTGTACACCACAATATTGGCCCTGCGCTGCAGCGAGTATTCAATAAAATTTTCGATGGAGCGGAGTTCTTCTTCAGCTACCTGCGAAACGAACTTTCCCAGTTCCACTCCACCCTGGGCAATATAGGTGTTGAAATTGGGGGACTGATAAAATTTCCAGTCAAATTTCTTATGCTGCACGCGGTTTCTTCCAAACTCCACAGAATTTACCTGAGCGTTTCCCAGAAAGGGCAAAAGAAAAATGACGAAAAAGAGTGCTTTGCTGATTCTATTCAATTGCATATCCGAACTTTGGCATTTAAAATTAGTCATTTACAGTTAAAAGCCGGTAAAATTAGGTTTATGTTAAAGGTTAAGGTTTTCATATTTAATCCCGTTCAGGAGAATACTTATGTTTTATACAATGAAGAAGGAAAAGCGCTGATCATCGACCCCGGATGTTACTCCAAACAAGAGCAGGAAACCATTGCCGGATTTATCCGCAAAGAGTCACTGGTTCCGGTTCAGTTGCTGAACACCCATTGTCACCTCGACCATGTTTTTGGCAACAAATGGGTATATGATACCTATCAAACCCCACTCCATATTCATCCGCAGGAAGAAGCCATGTTGCAACTGGCGCCTGTTTCGGGCGAAAAATGGGGACTCCCCTTTACCAATTATGACGGTCCGCTTTACTATCTGCAGGAAGGAGATACCATTCAGATAGGAAATGATGCCCTTCAGGTCATTTTTACACCAGGGCACTCTCCTGCCAGTATTTGCTTTTACTGTGAGGCCCAGCATTTTATCATTGGAGGAGATGTATTATTCCGGGAAAGCATTGGCAGGTCTGACCTTCCCGGTGGCAGCCATGAAACCTTGCTGAACAGCATCAAGACCAGGCTTTTTGTACTTCCGGACGAAGTTAAGGTTTATCCAGGCCACGGAATTGCCACAACGATCGGGTACGAAAAAGCCCACAATCCTTTTTTACAGTAGGCGGAAAATATCAGTTCCGGGTATTATAGGCCGTGTTATAGGCTGTGATGAAAATAGCGCCCAGGTTTTTGTGGGGGGGCACATAATCATCGAACTTCTCCTTAGACGAGCCGTTAAAGCGGATCGCCAGACTATTCCACAATGAAGGCCAGTTCAGGTTGTTACCGGTCCTCAGTTTCTCGCTGATCACATCAATGAGCCCCTGATTAATAATACCGGTACCTACCTGTTTGGAAGAAATGATATGGGCGCCCGGACAAATTTCCAGGATCTCGTTCAGTTTCTGGTAACCGCCGCAACTGCCCAGCAACACGAGCCTGGCCGAACCCGGCAGTTTATGAATGGTTTGATTTACATAATAACTGTGTCCGCGGTGTATGGCGATCGATGGATAAATTTTGTTATACTCGAGGTATTCAATCAGGCTATCCTGCGCCTTATCATCCAGTTCCCGGGTTTCATCGAGCGGAAGGTTGGCGTAGATCGTAACAGGTACCCCTTTGGTGGAATTCACTTCTACCCAGTAAGGCTTTTTCACAATTTTCCAATTGGCATTCCGGAATTTATTCAGGAAGGCATTGAATACCACCATGCCGTCTTTATCTCCATAAAAAAACTGCTGCATCACCACCCTGCCGTTATTGTTTTCGCGCAGGAGTTTCAACGGAAGTTCATATACCGGCATGATCCCGAGTTTTGCAGACAAGTCTACCTTGTTGCTGGAATCAAGCGACATGAACATGGTACTTAACAGGCTGTATATAACAACGCCTCTTTTGGATTGAATATCCTTACAACGGTTTAACTCATGGCCAACATGCAGCAGGATGAGCTTACGGAGTGCGGGATCGTAAATACTTGCATAGGAGTCTGCCACATCCACAGCATCTTCCAGTGAAGTGGTTTTGTCGAGACCGTCTACAAAACCAACAATCAGTTTTTCCGCATCTTTCTTATCCATCCTGTTCAGAAAATCGTCGAGCATATTGTATGCCGCGGCAATTTTTACAAACTTCTTGTAGTAGTCGTGTTTAACCAGCATCAGCAGTGAATCGGATCGGGGAATAGTCATCCGCAAAAAGATCCTGGGGTACACACCGCTTACAAAACTGGAAGTGTACATTTCCTGTTCTCCCAATACCGTTAAATAATACAGTTCTTCGGGAGACAGCCCTTCCAGTCTTTTGAAGCGAACTTTCTCGTTCTGTGTATTGTGCAATGCATTGATCTCATTAATAAACCCCTCAACGGCTTTGGTTTTCAGTTTAGCCGTCAGGGTCTTAACCGCCATAGGAGTATCGCCCTGCTGCATGCGGGCAGCATACTGTATGCGTGTTTTAACCAGTAGTTTAAAATAACCGATGGATGAATCGTTCATCACATAAGGAGTGATCGAATCCATGCTCACCACCCCCCTGTAGATATTGTCGATGAACGGAAAATACATTCTGCCGGTGGATGTGAGCGCCAGCCTGGACACCAGTTTCACCAGCGGATGATTTACCGCCTGTATTTTTTTTCCAAGGGCATCGGAAGCCGCTGCATAGGTATAGAGCTCCTCCGGGTCTCTTAACGCCGCAATGGTAATCAGGGAGTCTGCATACCGGTTAACCGGGTTACGGGCCAGCACGGTCAATATCCGGCCCGGCTCCCGCTGGCATTGCTTCAGAATGAGCAAATCCTTTGAAGCGGGAATGCCGATATTATTACTGAGGGCAAAATTATGCACCAGCAACTGCCCGATCTCCAGCTCGTTTTGGCGTACCACCGGTTCAATTGAAAAACGATCCCACTCCAGCCTGGCTGCAGCTTCGTATGCCCTGATCAGTTGCGGGTAGTGGCTGGCCCTGATGGTGCCAGACTGATACGCTGTAATAAATCCGCTCAAAACCTCGTTCACTCCCCTCAGCCATTTGTATTTGGCATTATTATCAAGCGATTCCTTCCTCTCAATGGTTGCCTGCATACCCGAAATCACCAGGCGTGCTTCCACCATATCTTTTTGGGAAAGCTTATCGGGGGTAAGCTGAAGCTGATCAATCTGCTCAAGGGAACGAAGGATGTATTCATGATGCAACTGACGCATAGCGGGCACAGGCGGCATTTCCGATCCTGTTTGCCCAAAGCAAACCAGGGAAGTCAGGAGCAGCAGTGTAATTAAACATTGTTTGATTCTCAGCATATTCAGGGCAAAAATAGCTTCAATTTCCGTCAAAAAAGATACCGGAAGCGCAATTACAGTTAACAATTAGATAATAAAGGCAAAACCGCAGATTGCCGCTGAATGAAATTAACTTTGTGTAAACATTGGGTTATCATGGAAGGAAAGGCAAAACAAATCCTGATTGCGGACGATGAACCGGATATTCTGGAAATCATCAGCTTTAATCTGGAAAAGGAAGGATACACAGTTCATACGGCTAATAATGGCAACGAGGCAATTGACAAAGCCAGACAACTCAACCCCGACCTCATCATCCTGGATATCATGATGCCCGGTAAAACCGGGGTGGAAGTGTGCCAGATCCTGCGCTCCCAGCCTGCCTTTAAAGATACCCTGATCATTTTCCTTACTGCCCTCAGCGATGATGCATCCCAAATCAAAGGCCTGGAAACCGGTGCCGACGACTATGTTAACAAGCCGATCAGCCCTAAAGTACTGATTAGCCGCGTAAACGCGCTGTTCAGAAGAGCAGGGAACGGGAATAATGAGTCCGGAAAGAATATCACTGTCGGAAATATCACCATCGATCCGGTAAAATTTCTGGTCATCATCGACGGAAAGGAAGTTGTGCTGGCCAAAAAGGAGTTTGAATTGATTTACTTACTGGCTTCCCGCCCCGGCAGGGTTTTCCTCCGCAACGAGATCCTTTCCCAGGTATGGGGAAATGATGTAATCGTAGGCGACCGTACCATCGACGTACATATCCGGAAAGTGCGGCAAAAACTGGGAATCGACTGTATTACCACTGTAAAAGGAGTGGGCTACAAGTTTGATGTATAAGTAGCCTGCATTCTGTCCGCCCGATCCCTTAACTTAGCCCGGCTATGTTCAAGACGAAGAATCTTTCTCCCCAGCAGCTTTCCGCATTTACGGCGCTCAGCCTTTCACTGCCCATTGCCGGAGGTGTCTATTTTTTACGACCCGACTGGGCAATTGCCTTAACATCGCTGATTGTAACCTTTATTGGCAGTTATTTCCTGATCCGTTTTGTACTGGAATCTTTTATCTACAGAAAGATCAAACTGATCTACAAATTTATATACCAGACCAAGGCTTCCAAAAGAGAGGAAACCTACTATAAATACATCCTGCCGCAAAAAGGTATAGACGAAGTACGGGAAGATGTGGAAAAATGGGCCGAACAGCGAAGCGCAGAAATTGAAGTACTTAAAACCAACGAAGCGTACAGGCGGGAATTTCTGCAAAATCTGGCGCATGAGTTCAAGACACCCATATTTGCGATACAGGGTTATATAGACACATTGCTGGGTGGAGCTGCGGACAATCCGGATGTGCGGAAAAAATTCCTGGAAAATGCCGCCAGGAACGTAGACCGGATGGTAGCGCTGGTGGAGGACCTCGACGAGATTTCCAGGTTGGAAAGCGGGGAACAACCCCTGTACAAAGAGAATTTTGTAATCCAGGACCTGATCAGGGAAGTATTTGAGACCCTTTCTATTAAAATAGTGGCCCGAAACGCAAAATGCAGTATCAAAAAAGGTTGCGAATCTCCCATTGTGGTTTTTGCCGACAAGGAAAAAATCAGGCAGGTGATCAATAACCTGGTAGTAAACGCCTTAAAATATGGCAGAACAGAGGGAAATGTAGTGGCCAGCGTATATGAAACCGACGGAAAACATGTGCTGGTGGAGTTCAGCGACGACGGAATCGGTATTGCAGAAGAGCATCTTTCCCGGGTTTTTGAACGTTTTTACCGGACCGACAGAGGCAGGAGCCGGGATGTGGGGGGTACCGGGCTGGGACTGTCCATCTGCAAGCATATCATCGAAGCGCATGGCCAGACCATCCATATACGCAGTAAGCTGGATGTCGGTACAACGGTAGGGTTTACACTGGAAAGCAAGAAGAGCGAGGCAGGCCGGGGAAATTAGTTGTACTTTTTTAATAATATTATCTTATTGTTAATTATTCATTAACAAAGCAGCATGGCCGGGGCTATGCTACTTTTGCAAAAATCAAATATATGGGTGCCAATACGTTCGGCCGGTTTTTCATGCCAAAAAACACAGTATTCTACGAATTGTTCGAAGATGTTGCGGAAAAGGCTCATGAAATGGGAATCAAACTAAAGGAGATGGTCAGTGAGCCCGACCAGAATAAAAGGGCGGCGATCCGTGCACAGATCGAAGACCTGGAACACAAAAACGACGATAACACCCATCGCATTTTTACAGAACTCGGCAGAAACTTCATCACCCCTTTTGACAGGGAGGATATCCACTACCTGGCAACAGCACTCGACGATATCGCCGATTATATATTCGCCACCGCCAAAAAACTCAATTTCTATAACGTAAACCCCAATGATACCGGTATCCAGAAAATGGCCGACCTGATTCTGCAGGGTACCGTGGAAATCAAAAAGGCGGTACTAGGGTTAAGAGACATGAAGAACCTCCGCGAAATGACTGAGGCCATGGTAAAGGTAAACAGTATCGAAAACCAGGCGGATGACGTATTTGACATGAGCATTGAAATGCTGTTTCAGCAGGAAAACGACTTTAAAGAAGTGATCAAGAAAAGAGAAATTTATCAGGTCATGGAAATCTGTACCGATAAATGCGAGGATGCTGCCAATGTGATCGAATCAATCATCATCAAATACGCCTAACCCATAGTCAGTTCCACTGTATATGGTTTGCTAATTATCAACTCTTTCTATGTTCACCATACTGGTCTTAATCATAGTTCTTGCATTCATCTTTGATTATATCAACGGATTTCATGATGCAGCCAACTCCATTGCAACCATTGTATCTACCAAGGTATTAACTCCCTTCCAGGCGGTATTGTGGGCAGCGTTCTTCAATTTTGCCGCATTCTTTATTTCCAAATATGTTTTTCAGGAATTCGGGATCGGTAATACGGTGGCCAAGTGGGTACATGCAGAGTTCATCACCCTGGAAGTGGTATTGGCAGGCATTATTGCTGCCATTGTATGGAACCTGATCACCTGGTGGTTTGGTATTCCGTCCAGTTCCTCCCACACCCTGATGGGCGGCTTCATTGGTGCTGCACTGGCCAATGCCGGGGCCCTCAGCGAGCATGGCGTCAATGTGATCAATTATGCCAAGGTGGTGCCAACCGCATTATTCATCTTTATGGCGCCACTGATCGGTATGTTCATTGCGTTTGTAATTACCATCATTATCGTACACCTGTGCAAAAGATCCAATCCCTATAAAGCTGAAAGCTGGTTTAAAAAATTACAACTGGCTTCTTCCGCCGCATTCAGCCTGGGTCATGGTGGCAACGATGCCCAGAAAGTAATGGGTATTATTGGCGCGGCTATTATTTTTTACGAGAAGTCTACCAGCGGCAGGGCAATGGATTTCAACCAGTTTGTGGAAGAATACCCCTGGGTACCTTTATGCAGTTTCGTATGTATTGGATTCGGTACCATGAGTGGTGGATGGAAGATTGTAAAAACCATGGGTACCAAGATCACCAAAGTAACTCCGCTCGAAGGCGTTGCTGCAGAAACTGCCGGAGCCATTACCCTGTTCCTGACAGAACATTTTAAAATACCTGTATCCACAACACATACTATTACCGGCGCTATCATTGGTGTAGGCGCTACCAAAAGACTGAGTGCGGTGAGGTGGGGTGTAACAGTCAGCCTGCTCTGGGCCTGGATCCTGACCATACCTATTTCAGCACTGATCGCCGCTGTTTGTTTCTACATTATCAAACTGTTTGTATAATTGTTGCAGGCATTCGGATAGTTCTCAGTTTATAGTTTTAAATTGCAGAATATTCTAATTAGTATGTCTAAGATTCTTGTTACAGGCGGAACCGGCTTTATTGGTTCTCACACCATTATAGATTTAATAGAAAATGGTTTTGAAGTAATTTCCATTGATGATTTTTCAAGATCAACTTCCATTGCATTGTCCGGAATTGAAAAGATCACCGGTAAGAAAATCAAAAACTATTCAGTAGACCTGAAGAATTTTGAGGAAACGCAGGCGGTGTTCATGGAACATACCGATATAGATGGTATTATTCATTTTGCAGCCTATAAGGCCGTTGGAGAATCTGTAGAGGAACCCATCCTGTACTACGAGAATAATATGTTCGGGCTCATCAACCTGCTGAAATGTGTACAGGAATTCGGAGTTCCCAATTTTGTATTTTCTTCTTCCTGCACGGTTTATGGCAACCCCGATGTAATTCCGGTAACAGAACAAACTCCGATCAAACCCGCAGAATCGCCCTACGGCGCTACCAAGCAAATGGGCGAAACGGTTATCAGAGACTTCACCAAAGCAACAGCAACCAATGCCATATTGCTCCGTTACTTCAACCCGGTGGGAGCGCATCCATCCGGGCATATCGGCG
The DNA here is from genome assembly GCA_035254545.1 of Sediminibacterium sp. Classification (GTDB taxonomy): domain Bacteria; phylum Bacteroidota; class Bacteroidia; order Chitinophagales; family Chitinophagaceae; genus Sediminibacterium. The sequence continues at coordinate 42,580 of DATFAP010000049.1, forward strand.
AACTGCCCGTAGGAAGGCCGCAGAACCTGGTACCCGCCATTACCCAAACAGCCATTGGCAAACTACCTAAAATGACGGTACATGGCAACGATTACGACACCAGGGATGGTAGCTGTGTGAGGGATTATATTCATGTATCCGATATTGCACATGCCCATACACTGGCCATTCAATACCTGCTGGAAGAGAAAAACGAAACCGCCTGTGATGTATTCAACCTGGGGACCGGCAAGGGCGTAACCGTACTGGAAGCGATACAGGCGTTTGAGAAAGTAAGCGGCGTGCACCTGAACTATGAAATAGGACCCCGCAGGGCAGGCGATGTGGTAGCCATTTATGCCAATAATGAAGCCGCAGTAAAAAAACTGGGCTGGAACATTCAATACGGCATTGATGAAATGATGGATACCGCCTGGAAATGGGAACTCAGGCTGAAAGAGATCAACGATCAGACCAGGAACAATTAATTATTGTTCACCATTTTTGCGGCATTCTCGGCCATTTGCAACGCTTCGATGAACTCATCAATATCCCCGTTGATCACAGCATCGAGATTATAAGATGTTAATCCGATCCGGTGATCAGTAACCCTTCCCTGTGGCCAGTTATAGGTTCTGATCTTGGCGCTTCTGTCTCCGGTACTTACCAGGGTTTTACGCTGACGGGAAATTTCATCTTCCTGTTTACGCACCTGTTCTTCATATAGTTTGGTACGAAGCATGGTCATGGCTTTCTCGCGGTTACCCAACTGGGAACGCTCTGTTTGACAAACCACCACCACACCGGTAGGAATATGTGTTAAGAATACTTTTGTTTCTACTTTGTTTACGTTCTGTCCACCCGCACCACCGCTTCGGGCCGTTTCCATTTTCACATCGCTCTCCTTCAGTTCAAAATCCAGCTCTTCCGCTTCTGGCATCACTGCCACAGTAGCTGCCGATGTATGCACCCTTCCCTGGGTTTCGGTATTGGGTACGCGCTGTACGCGGTGAACCCCGCTCTCAAATTTCAGGGTACCGTACACATCTTCGCCGCTCACTTCCACAATCACTTCCTTGTATCCGCCCACCGTACCCTCGCTCTCACTCACAATGGACGTTTTCCAGCCTTTTTTGGAACAATATTTCAGGTACATGCCCAGCAGGTCGCCCGCAAATAAGCTGGCTTCATCACCACCGGTACCGGCACGGATTTCCAGGATGGCATTTTTATCGTCCTGCGGATCTTTGGGGATCAGGAGTTTGGTAAGTTCTTTTTCCAAAGCCTCCTTCTGCGCTTCCAGCTCGGGTAGCTCCATCTTGGCCAGTTCTTTCATTTCCTCATCGTTGCTGGTAAGGGCTTCTTTGGCATACTGGTAGTCGGCCAGTACCTTCTTATATGCTTCATAAGGCTGCACGATCTTTTCCAGGGAACGGTATTCCTTGCTGTAAATACCAAATTCCTTCTGGTTATTAATAATCTCCGGATTGGTAAGCGCCACACCAACCTGATCGAAACGCGCCTTGATAGCTTCCAGCTTATTCAGCATAATTTTTGAATTTCAGGCTGCAAAAATACGGTTTTACCGTGTTGTAAGCGTACTTGGTTTTAAAGGGGGAATTGAGGGAAAAGACGATTGTTATTGAACGGATATCCCTTTTATCAAATTCGTATTTGAATCATATTCAAAAATCAAATGGGCGTCTACCGGACCGCTTTGATTGCGAAGCGAAACAAATACCTGTTCCGGCAAGGCTTTATTGGCCCATGAAGATGGAAAAAGATGCGCCACAGTACTAATTGGATTCCCGACCCTGATTACGCTGCCATTGGACATTTGAAAACAGTAATTAGCCGAAGTGATGTTTATAGCCTCCAGGTTATTTTTCAAGAACCAGATATCTGCTCCTTTGTAACGATAATGCATCATATTGGCCTCATCCTCTTCCGAATATTCAAGGGTAGCTTTAAGCGGTTTGCCAAATTTTTTCAAAAAAGCCTGTTCTCCCAGAAGAAGGGTATTCTTAGACAACCCTACTCCAGTTTTAGTCAGATCAAATTGGTTGATCAACAATACATCCGTATTATTCCGGGCATGCTTAAGCCCGGTCTGGCTTTTTGCCGAAAACCTAATGGAAAGGGCTGCAACTATGATTGCTGTTACTATAATTTTGCGTTTCATTTTGCACATCAGTTAAATGTAATAGTTACCACTTAGTTTACACACAGGATTGTAATTTTACTTTTTAATCTCATTTATATGTGTTTTATACGCTCTTTTTGCTATGGCGTCCAACTTCGGGCTTGCATAGTAATGCAAGCAACTACATAAATAAGTATTTCGTCCTTTAAAATCCTCTACCCAAAGCGGCGGTATGTTTTTGGGTATGCTTCCGCCTAAGCTATCAATTAACTTATGATGATCATCCAAATAATCGTATATACCATCATAAGGATTAAATGCGTCTGTTTTTCCGATAAGTAACAAGATACTATCGCTGTTGGGATAGCTATGCTCTAAACATTTTATGAATACGCGGTCTTTAAATGCAGTAATCCATGCATTTGAAGCATTATTAACCTTAGTTCTGGATAAATGACTTCCGGAACATCCGCTTAAAATAAAAATTACGAAAACTGAAATTGAAAATTTCATAAAGTATTTGCTGTATGATAAATGTAATCAATGGTTCTTTTAAAACCTTACATAGCGCTTTGTGAAAGAACAAAATTATATTTAATTGAAAACCAATCTGATTAATCCAGATACTGCCTGTTTTAAAAAACTGAAATAACAGGGTAAAGAAAAATGCTAGCTTAGTTTAACAAAGCTGCTTGTAAGATTCCTGGCAAAAAGCAGGTGAAGAAGAAATAAACCCTACATATAATCAAATACTAATAAATTATGAGAAGTAACTACTTGCTACTGCTATTGCTATTTATGTCGATTAGTGGATGTACTAAATTTTCAAATGAAGCAAATATTACTCACAATCAATCTGAAAAATTTAGAAGTGAAATAAAAGAGTTACTTGATGATAATCTTGAACAAATAATAGATTGGAGTCATTATCAAATTAATCATTTTAGAGAAAAAAATGAGAAATATCATTTGTTAATT
>DATFAP010000050.1:0-31089 GCA_035254545.1 Sediminibacterium sp.
AGTAATTGCTGTTGTAATGAAGTGTTATTTTCCATTGTAATAAATTATATAATTTTTTAAAATTAATTTCCAGACGAAAGTCTTCAGTACAACGATTAACGCTTGCTGAACTGGTAGCTTCTACGTGCTTTTTTATGACCGAATTTCTTACGTTCTACACCACGTGGATCACGCTTCAGTTGACCTGCAGCTTTCAATACAGGACGGAACTCGGCATTTACTTCGAGCAATGCACGGGCAATACCCAGTTTCGCAGCTTCTGCCTGGCCTTTCAGACCACCGCCGGTTGCATTGATAATAACATCAAATTTGCCGATAACATCTGCTGTTTTTAAAGGAGCTTCCACCTGGTTCTGTAAGTAAACCAATGGGAAATAAGCTTTGTAATCTTTGTCGTTTACAGTGATCTTACCATCGCCCTTGCTGATGAAAACACGGGTAACGGCTTCTTTACGGCGACCAACTGCGTTTTTTTGTTTTTCCATTTGTTTGTATGCTTAACGCCCGAAGCTGAACGCTTCGGACAATGGTTTAGAATTTAAGTTCTTTGGGTTGTTGTGCAGTGTGCGGGTGGCTGGTTCCTGCATACACAAATAATTTTTTGATCATCTTGCGTCCGAGACGGTTTTTAGGCAACATGCCTTTTACCGCTCTTTCCATCACTACTTCAGGACGGCGCTTCAGCAGATCTCCTGCAACTTCTTCCTTCTTACCGCCCGGGTAACCGGAGAAATTCAGGTAAACCTTGTCTTCCAGCTTGTTACCGGTGAAAGCAACTTTTTCTGCATTGATTACAATTACATAATCTCCGCAGTCTACGTGTGGAGTGTAATACGCTTTGTTCTTACCGCGCAATACTGCGGCAATCTTGGAGGCAATACGTCCCACGGTTTGATTAGTACCATCAACCACATACCAGTTGTGTTGAACAGTAGCCGCATTCGCATGCTTGGTGGTGAAATGAAGTTTACTCATGATTCTTTTGTTTTAATGAAACCGGCGCTATCCCACCGGCCAGAATGTTCCCATTTTTGGGAGGGCAAAGGTCAGGTTCTGCATCGGATAATCCAAGGATTTTGGAAAGTATTTTAACACACCCCCTTACAACTAATTGATTTTCAATAATAATTTGGTGATTATTTTTTCATTACCGGGTAAAATATCCTGCAAAACTGCCCTTTCCGGCCTAACTGCACCCAAATAACCCCCCGCAAGCACCCGGAGCGCCGCTGCGGCAGGTTAACCCGCTTTCCTGCAGGAGATTGGGGAAAGTATCCGAACTTCGCGCCCTTGAGCTACCAGAAATTTTCAGCCGACCAGATTTTTACCGGTTCAGCGCTGCTCACCGGACAATCGGTCTTAATCACAGACCGGAAGGGCACCGTACTGGACCTTGTTTCCCTGGAAGATGCCGGGGACGATGTGCAGCATTTCAGGGGTATTCTTTCCCCCGGCTTTATCAACGCGCATTGTCACCTGGAACTGAGTCATATGCGGGGATTGATCCCTGAACATACCGGCCTCACGGAGTTTATCCTGAAAATAATCGGAGAAAGGGATTTCCCGGAAGAGGAGATACTGGACGCCGTTGCAGCAGGTGAAACCGAAATGCTGACTGGCGGCATTGTTGCCGTGGGAGATATCTCCAACAACGCCCTCACCGTGGCGCAAAAACAATTGAACAGGCTCGCTTATTATAATTTCATTGAGGTAAGCGGTTGGGTTCCGGCCATTGCCGGTCCCCGTTTCAATGCGGCGTTACAGATCAGCGGGAAGTTCCGTGAAACACCGCACCCATTCAGTGTTTCCCCGCATGCGCCCTATTCGGTTTCCAATGAATTATGGGAACGGATTCAACCGGGTTTTACCGGCAATACCATTACCATTCACAACCAGGAAACTCCGGGGGAGAACGAACTTTTTAAATCCGGTACCGGAGACTTCATTAATATGTACCATAGCCTGAACATTGATCAGCGCCATTTTACCCCAACCGGCAAAAGCAGTCTGCAGTCTTACTTTCCAAGGCTGGCCTCCGCCAGGAAAATCATTTCGGTTCACAACACATTAACGGATCCTGCCGACATTGTTTTTGCCAATCAACAGGTTATGCAGGCAGGCAATGAACTGTTCTGGTGCGTTTGCCCCAATGCCAATCGTTATATAGAAAACAGCTTACCGCCCATCGACCTGCTTCGCAGGTACAACTGCACCATCACGGTTGGTACGGATAGTTTAGCAAGCAATCACAGCCTCAGTATACTGGACGAACTCAAAACCATCTCTAAAAACTTCCCCGATATTCCGCTGGAAGAATTACTGCAATGGGCCACCATCAACGGCGCAACCGCGCTGCAAATGGATAAAACACTGGGGAGTTTTGAACCGGGAAAGCGACCTGGCCTCGTTTTGATTGAAGGGGCGGAAGCCGACCGGTTAACAACGCAGTCCACTTCCCGCAGGATCATTTAAGCTTTTACGACAACACTTCCTGCAATATCGCATAACTCTTCATCTGCCCAAATCCGGCGATATGCAGGGATAAATACAACTGGTACGCTTCCAGTAAATAGCGACGGGTTTGCTGGTTCAGTTGGATATTTTCCAGTTCGTTGTAAAAACTGAGATTGGAAATCCGGGAACTGATTTCGGCGAGATTGCCTTCGATATAATAGGGATGATTGGGTTTTTCTGATACAAACTGTCCCTCCTGCAAATCAATCACCGGTGTTGCGGAGGAGTAATCGCCCTGCAATTGAAAACCAAGTTCCGCTGCCAGATGCAGGGTAAAATACAAAGGCAGATTACCGGTAAGGGTTGGGGTTCCTTTATCGAGCTGCTTCAGTGTGTCTTCTATCAGGTAGAACAATTCCGGATTGGCCTCCGGCTGCTTCAGGCTGTGCTGCAGCAATTCAATCACATACATGGCCACTGTATTTTTGACCACATCAAACAGTATCTCCCCGTACAGATGTGCCCAGCGGTATTCTTTGATGAACTGCAATGCCTTCAACTCATTGTGGTACACTTCCAGTTCCAGGATGGCCCCCGGCTGAAAATAGCTGGCTTTCCCTGCGGAGGTTTTGGTGCTCTGCCGAACGCCCTTTACAATGTATTGCTGTATGCCGAACAGTTCGGTATAAATGGAGGTTATGATACTCGTATCTCCATACCTTACCGTACGCAACACAACACCCTTTGTAGCATGCACCATGGCTTAAAAGTAGGGTGGTTTTAAGAATTTTCCGATCCTTATTGCAAAACCGGCAGATCTTTTTGCGGCGGAACCGGCAAAACGACCGGGATCAATTGAATGATGCGGGCTGCATGCAGCCCGCGCATGATGAAAAAAGTAAGGTCGAACTCAAACCATTTTTTGGCAAAATTGGCATCGTCCTTTGCATAGTGATGATTGTTCTGAAACAATTCTCCCATCAGTAAAACTCCCCAGGGAGAGCTGTTCCTGGAATGATCTCCATTGTCAAAATTGCTGTACCCGTATTTATGTCCGCACCAGTTCACAATCGCGCCCTGTATGGGGCCCATTAAAAAATGGACCGGCAACAGTAAATACCACCATGCATCGGGTGCAAAAAAATAATAAAATGTTATATACCCTGCTATAAACAAAGACCTGGTGAACCAATGGTGGCCAAGTTGATCCAGCTTATCCCACACAGGCAGATAATCCACTGTAAACTGTGCCTCCGGGAGATTCTTGCCACTTAAAAAACCCCTGAAAATCACAATGGTACTCCGCATCATCTGGTAAATATCCCGGAAGAAATGGGGAGAATGAGGATCTTTTTCCGTGTCACTGTATACATGGTGCATGCGGTGCATCACACCATAGGCGCGGGGTACCAGAAAAGAAGAACCCTGTACCAGCCAGGTGCTTACATAAAATACCCTTTCCCAGTTTTTGCTTACATGGTACATCTTGTGAGATGCATAACGATGCAGAAAAAAGGAATGAAAGAACAAAGACAGGAACCAATGGGCTCCAAAAAACAAGAGTATGGCAGGCATTACTGAATCATTGAGGTGACGGAAGGTAAGTGAATAACCCGCCATAACCGCAATTGCATGCAATATGCGCTAAATAAACCTTGAATGCCTAAACAACTCCCGTAAACTGCTTCAGGAAACGAATGTCGTTTTGAGAATACAGGCGAAGGTCGTTTACCTGGTATTTCAACTGGGTGATCCGCTCTACGCCCATGCCAAATGCAAAGCCGGTGTACTTATTGGAGTCGATGCCGAAGTTTTCCAGCACTTTTGGATGCACCATTCCGCTTCCCAGGATCTCTACCCATCCGGTGTGTTTACAGATATTACAGCCGCTTCCTCCGCAGATCTGGCAACTGATATCCATTTCCGCACTAGGTTCGGTGAAGGGGAAATAACTTGGTCTGAAACGCACTTTCACACCCTTTCCAAACATTTCCTGTACAAAGAAGTACAGGGTCTGCTTCAGATCGGCAAAACTTACATTTTCATCTATGTACAAACCTTCCACCTGGTGAAAAAAGCAATGCGCCCTGGCGCTGATGGTTTCATTTCTGTATACTCGTCCGGGACAAATTACCCGGATTGGGGGCTTTTGTTCTTCCATCACCCGGGCCTGTGTACTGCTGGTATGCGTGCGCAACAGCCAGGTTGGACCGTTCCCGTCTTCGGGTTTACGGATATAAAACGTGTCCTGCATATCGCGCGCAGGGTGATCTTCCGGCAAATTCATTGCTCCGAAATTGTGCCAGTCGTCCTCTATTTCAGGGCCTTCCGCTACGGCAAATCCCAGTCTTTTGAAGATGCTCACCATCTCATTTCTGACCAGTGTGAGCGGATGTCTGCTGCCAACGGATACGGGATCGCCCGGAAGTGCGTAATCAACAGATGGGGCTTCGGTGCCGGCAACGGGTGCATGGGATTGCTGCAAAGCCTCCAATTTGGCTTCCGCTACGGATTTGAAGTCATTTAACAACTGTCCGAAGGATTTTTTCTGGTCGTTGGGTACATTTTTCATTTCGCCCATAACCGACTTTACCAGGCCTTTGGTTCCAAGCCATTTAATACGGAATTGCTCTACCTCCTCTGCTCCCGCAGCTACAAAAGCAGTGATTTCCTGCTTATATTTTTCAATCTGTTGCAACAGTTGTTCCATACTGCGAAGATAAAAAGTAGATTCCGTTGGCTGAAAAATGATTTGGAGCCCCCTACAATGTGTATATTTGTTGCTGCACCAAGCAATTTTACATGGATTATAATACCGACAGGAACTATCTGGGTATGAAAGAATACGGCCGTCACGTACAAAAAATGGTCGAATATCTCTTAACTATCGAGGACAAAGATAAAAGACAGCAGCAAACACAGGCTGTTATTGAGCTGATGGGATTTCTGAACCCGCACCTGAAGAATGTAGAAGATTTCAGGCATAAGTTATGGGATCACCTTTTCTTCATCAGCGATTTTAAACTGGAGGTAGACAGCCCGTACCCCATACCTACCAAAGAAACGTACAAGGTAAAACCCGATCCGCTTCCTTACCCCAAGCGCCATCCCAAATATGCGCACCTGGGTAAGAACCTGGAAGTTGTGATCGATAAGGCTTTGAAAGAAGAAGACCCCGAGAAAAAAGCTGGCTTCGCTAACGCCATTGCCTACTACATGAAACTCTCTTACAGCAACTGGCATAAAGAGCTGGTGCATGATGACGCCATTCGTTCGGAACTGAACAGCATTACCGGCGGCCAGTTGGAGTTCAGTAATACGCCTTATATTAAACACCGCAATCAGAATTTTGTGAGCGACGACTATCCACCTGCACGTAGCGGCAGATGGCAGCAAAACTTCGGCGGCAGAAGCAATCGGCCCGGTGGCGGTCAGCGCAGCGACCGGAATGCAGGCAGTAGAAGCCAGGGCGGTAACAGGAATGGTAATACAAGCGGCCCCCGGAATAATGATCAACGCAGCGGCGGAAGAAATGACCGCAGCGGCGGTGGCTTTAAAAAGCGATACTAATTACATTTATTGCTGATATCCATTTATCATGAGCAGTTTTGAAGTAACCGGCGGCAACAGGCTGAAAGGGGAAATTATACCTCAGGGCGCTAAAAACGAAGCGCTTCAGATCTTATCGGCAGTGGTCCTTACTGCAGACCAGGTTACTATTTCTAATATCCCTGATATCCTTGATGTTAATTTATTGATTGAATTACTGGCCGAAATGGGGGTTAAAGTGGAGCGCATTGCCGCTGATACCTATTCGTTCCGCGCAGACCAGATTGATGCGGGTTACCTGGCTTCCGAAGCTTTCCGTAAAAAAAGCGGCAGGCTCAGGGGCAGTGTGATGCTGGCGGGCCCCATGCTGGCGCGTTTCAAAAAAGCTTATATCCCTAAACCGGGTGGAGACAAAATTGGCAGGAGAAGACTGGATACGCATATCATCGGGTTTCAGCAACTGGGCGCCAGATATGCCTATGATGAAACGCTTGGATGCTTTACACTGGAAAGTGAGCAACTGAAAGGTTGTTATATGTTACTGGATGAACCTTCTGTTACAGGTACCGCCAATATTATCATGGCGGCAGTACTGGCAGAGGGCATCACCACCATCTACAATGCGGCCTGCGAGCCTTATATACAACAGCTTTGTAAAATGCTGAACAGGATGGGGGCAAAAATCTCAGGAGAAGGAAGCAACCTCTTACATATTGAAGGTGTTGCGGAACTGAAAGGAACTTCGCACCGTTTATTACCGGACATGATTGAGATTGGCAGCTTCATTGGCCTTGCCGCCATGACGCAAAGTGAGATCACCATTAAGAATGCCGGAGTGCAACACCTGGGTATGATCCCCGAAAAATTCAGGCAACTGGGCATTCGGTTCAGCATCTCCGGCGACGATATTTATATACCCGCACAGGATGCTTACGAAGTGCAGACCTACCTCGACGGAGGAATTCTCACCATCTCCGACCACCCATGGCCCGGATTCACACCCGACCTGCTGAGCATTGTACTGGTGGTTGCCACTCAGGCTACAGGCAGTGTACTGGTTCACCAGAAAATGTTCGAGAGCCGCCTGTTCTTTGTAGATAAACTGATTGATATGGGTGCCCAGATCATTTTATGCGATCCGCACCGCGCCACTGTCATTGGCCTGGGAAGAAAATACAACCTGCGCGGCATTACCATGAGCAGCCCCGATATCAGGGCCGGGCAGGCGCTGCTGATCGCTGCGTTGAGCGCAGAGGGAAAAAGCATCATTCAAAACATTGAACAGATAGACAGGGGGTATCAGCGCATCGACGAACGCCTGAGGAATCTCGGAGCCGAGATCCGCAGAATCAATTAAGCACCTGCTGCAGGCTGTTCCATCCACCACCGTTATGTACTTCTGTAAAGCCATTGGCCAGCAACCAGCTTTTGGCTGAGCCGCTGCGCATACCGGAAGCGCAACAGGTAATCACCGGCTTATCTTTTTTCAACTTAGCCGCCAATTGGGGCAAACGATCCAGCGGAAGGTTCACCGAACCTTTTACATGACCGCTTCTGTATTCTCCTTCAGAACGAACATCCACAATCTGTGCGCCATTTTTGACCAGCTCGGCGTAATCTACGGACGGACCACCGCCAAATAAATTTTTAAAGAAATCCATCATATACTTTTTCTTGAAACACAAAGTTCCCTTGCGCGTTTTTTTTGTACGGTTACTTTTGTTACAAATAAAAATCCGCCGGGAAAACCAACCCGGCGGATTTTATCTGCGTATTGCTCTGATTACCGAATGTCTTTCATCAGTTCTTTCACTGCAGCTTCAAGCTGCTGGTCTACACCCTTTTTCACTATTTCATATTCATTGAACACTTTGATATCGGGTTCACTCGGACTGTTTTCCAGATATTTGCCCCTATTGGTCATCACCCCAACAGTGGGTGCTCCCCAGCGGATTCCCGTATCCATCAGGGATTCCCATGCGGCAAAACTGCAGGTGCCCGGCACCTGTGTTCCCACTACTTTGTTCACTTTCAGCTCCTGTACCATGAAAGCATAACAATGCCCATCACTGTAATTGGCTTCATTGGCCAGGGAGATGCTCGGCTTGGTCCACTGAAAATTGGGCTCAAAACCAACACTTCGGCCGGCGGTATTATAATCCATGAATTTCTTTCCGCTCAGCAACACGGCCAGGTCGGTTACCAGGTCTCCGCCATTGTTGTTGCGGGTATCGATCACAACCCCTTTCTTATCAAAAAACTTACCCATGATGTCTTCATAGGTATTTCTGAAAACGCCATCATTCATTCCGGGCACATGCACATATCCCAGCGAGCCGCCACTCATTCGATCCACTTCATCCGCATTGCGCTTCACCCAGCGTTTGTAGAGCAGACCGTTTTCCTCACCCGGCGTAACCGGTTTTACGGTAACCTCTCTTTTAACGCCACTTTCCACAATCGTCAGTAAGACCTGCCTGCCGGCTTTTCGGTTCAGGTATTGTGCAAGATCTTTATCTGCCCCTACCAGCTCCCCATCGATGGATTCAATAATGGTTCCCGGTTTAATGTTCAATCCTGCCTTATACAGCGGGCCATCTTTAATCACTTCTTCAATACGCACACCCGCACCCTTATGAGACGGATCGTAAAACGCGCCCAGCGAAGCAGTGATATCTGCCATTGGGGCCGATGCATTATAGGCAGCTCCGCTATGACTTACATTCAGCTCGCCCAGTAATTCACTGAGCATTTCCGTGAACTCATAAGTGTTTCCGATAGAACCAATATAGCGTTCATAATCTGGTTTATAGCTGTCCCAGTCGATGCCGTGAAAACTGCTGTTGTAAAATGTTTTTTTGGTTCTGCGCCACACATGCTCAAACATGGCCCTCCGCTCTGCCGTTGCGTCTACCATCATCTCTCCGTTGATAGGCACGCGATCCTGCTTGCTGCTCGCCGGATCCAGTTTAATGATGCCGCCATCGCTGCTGATGAAAATATTTTTTTGCTCCTTGTCCCATACCATGCTTGCAAAGCCCGTGTTCAGTGGCACCAGCATTTTTGTTTCTTTGGTGCGCAGGTTGGTGCTCCAGAGATTCATGCCTTTTTCGAAACGGGCCAGGTAATACAGGGTTTCTCCGTCTTTACTCACCAGAGCGTCTCCCATGCTGGAGGAATGAATGGTTACCTTGGCTTTGCGCTGTGTAAGGCCCTCCCACTCAATCACTACACTGTCTTTTACGGTTGTTTTCTTTTTCCCGGTATCTGCCTTGGCTTTCAGATCTTCACTTTCTTTCAGAAGCGCATAATCTTCTTTGCTCAGTTTATAGCGATCTAACGCTTCCTGCGTAAAGAACATCATATACGCATCGCTCTGCGCTCCGCCGCCCATTGCTGCTGCGCGCAAGCCATCCCGGGTACTCTGCCACAACATGGCTTTCCCTCCCAATACCCATTTGGGTTTGTAATCGTTGTAACCGCTCTCTGTAATATTCATGATTTTCTTTCCGTCTGCACTGGCCAGACCTACTTCGCCTACGCCACTTCCCGGCACGGCATAATCGAACAATAGCCATTTGCCATCCGGGCTCCACTGAAAATACTGATCGTTCTCTACCCATGCAAAAATCTGTTTGGATGTAAGTATGGTCCGGGACTGCTTCGATGCCAGGTTGTAGATACGGATATTGTGCCTGTTCTCCACAAATGCCAGTTCTTTTCCGTCGGGTGAATACAATGGCATGGTATTGTCGTTTGCATTATCCAGCACAGGCGTTTCCTTAATGAGTGTGGATGCATAAAAATATGGCTCATCGGCCCGTACTACCCTTGATTCAAAAATGCCCCATTTATCGTTTCTTTCTGCAGTGTAGATCAGGGATTTCCCATCCGGAGAAAAACTCACGAATGTTTCCTGTGTTGGCGTGTTGGTTATCCGTTTGGTAACGCCGCCTTCCACACTTGTTACAAATACATCTCCCCTAAACAGGAAAGCCACCTCTTTTCCGTTGGGAGCTACACTGATGCCGCTTCCGCTGGTTACACGGATCACCTGTTCGTCATTTTTCCGGTTGTCTGCCAGTATGCTTACCTCCAGTTTTTTGGCTGCACTTCCGGGTACCATGGTATATATTTCTCCATCGTATCCAAAACAGAGCAATCCGTTGTTGGAACTGCTTAAGAATCGAACCGGATGTTTTTTAAATGTGGTCAGTTGTTCACTCTTTCCACCGGCCAGGTTCTGTTGATGCACGTTAAAGTTTCCGCTCTCCTCACTCAGATAGTACATGGCTTTCTGGTCCTTTGTAAACACCGGATTACGGTCCTCCCCGTTAAACGTAGTAATCCGGGTATGCTTTGCCGCTTTTACATCGTACAACCAGATATCCCTTGCAATAGAGGAAACATGGTGCTTTCGCCAGGCATTCTCTCCGCCTTTTTTATCGTGGTATAGCATGACTGTTCCATCCTTACTGAACTTTACATCTTCTGCCGGAGTGGTAAGTAACTGCACCGGGCGCCCTCCGTTTCTGCCCACGCTGTAGAGTTCCGGCATGGAACCGGTTGGATACTGGCGGTTGCCGGCCAGGTCGAGCCGGGAAGAACCGAACACCACATTTTTATCATCCGCCGAAAAATCATAGGGGTATTCCTGCGCGGAATGGTAGGTCAGTCTTTTGGCTTCTCCGCCATTGACCGAAATCGTATAGATATCAAAATTCCCATAACGGTCGCTGGCAAAGGCGATGGTCTTGCCGTCGTGACTCCATACCGGCATGAAATCATGGGCTTCATGCATGGTTAGCGGTACTGCAGTTCCACCACTGCTGGCTACTTTATATAAATCTCCCTTATAAGTAAAAACAATGGTCTGTCCATCGGGAGAGATGGAAGAATAACGCATCCACCGGGGTTCTGGCTGTGCGGACAACTGCCCAATGCACACACCCAGTAGTGCTACAATTGAAAATAGTTTCTTCATATAACATTCATTGAATTGGAAAGATAATAAAGAACCGCCTTTGTTTCCGGCGTTTGTGATGAATAGTTCAACCCTTCCTCCCGGAGTTTTACTAACTTACGCTGATGGGCAGCGCTCCTTATATTATTTATCCCCTGGGCGATCAGGCTTTGACCATTGAGCTGGGCAAAAAAATTGAAGAACAGACCAACCGGCGGGTGATGGAGGTTTTCCATCAATTGCAAAACAACCCCATTCCTTTTGTTTCTGAGCTTATTCCCGCATACAGCAGCATTACCGTTGTTTACCATGCATTTGCCATCCGTAAAACCCATCCTGGTCTGTCGGCTTTTGACTGGATGAAGGCTGAACTGACCAATAGGCTACAGCAGAAGGGGGACGGCGCTTTCAGCAGCCGGTTGATTAACATTCCGGTTTGCTATGACCCCGAATTAGGACCCGACCTGGCCGGACTGGCTGCCTTTTCCGGCCTGCCTGTTGCAGAAGTGATCAGGTTGCACACCGAAAAGGCTTACAGGGTGTACATGATCGGTTTCCTTCCGGGCTTTGCATATATGGCTTCTGTAGACCCGGCCATCCGGATGCCGCGTAAAGCGCAGCCCCGGCCACAGGTAGCAGCGGGCAGTGTGGGCATTGCCGGAGAGCAAACAGGTATTTATCCGGTCAACAGTCCGGGCGGCTGGCAGATCATCGGACAAACCCCATTGCCCCTGCTGGACATATCGCAGGAAAGCCCCTGCCTGCTTGAGCCCGGAGATCAGGTACGCTTCCATTCCATATCGATGCAGGAATTCAATCAAATGAAAAACTCCCGGAGTGTATGAGTATCCTTGTTATCAAACCGGGCATTCAAACCACCATTCAGGATGCAGGCCGGATCGGGTTTCAGCACCTCGGCATCAACCCCGGCGGAGCAATGGACCTGCGGGCCATGCAAACTGCCAATGCCCTGGTGCAGAACCCGGCCAATGAAGCGGTATTGGAATTTTATTTTCCGGCTCCCGTACTTCAGTTCAACGCCGGGGCTTTTATTGCACTAACCGGGGCCGATTTTAAAGCAAGTGTAAATGGCATATTCCTGCCTGTTGATCATCCCATTTATATTCCCGCCGGCAGTGTGCTGCAATTCAATGGAAAAAACAAAGGACAGTTGGGATACCTGGCCATTCAGGGCGGGTTGGAGTTGATTGAATGGCTGAACAGTTACAGTACCAATTTAAAAGCTGCTGCAGGTGGCTATGAAGGCAGGGCGCTTTGCGCCGGCGATGAACTTACCCTCAACACCCATCCCAAAGCCATCCGCAGCAGTACCAAGTGTTCCGTTCTTCCCTGGAAGGCCTACACGGAATCTTTTTACACAAACAACCCATTCCGTTTTATACCTGGCAAAGAGTTCGACCTTTTATCAAAAGCATCCAGGCAACTTTTTATCACCGGGGGTTTTATGATTCAGCCGCAAAGCGACCGGATGGGTTACCGGCTGCAGGGACCCGAACTGCAACTGACTGTGGCCGAAGAAATGATTTCATCTGCTGTTACCAGGGGTACCATTCAGTTGCTGCCCAACGGCCAGTGCATTGTACTGATGGCCGATCACCAGACCACCGGCGGTTATCCAAGAATCGGGCATATCATTACCGCCGATCTTCCGGGGCTGGCGCAAAAAGGAATTGGTGACTCCCTGCATTTTGTTCAAACCGATCTGGAAACAGCAGAAAATTTACTGGTGATGCAGGAGCAACATTTGCAACAGTTGAAGAATGCCTGTATCTTACAACTTGATGCCTATCATCGACATTAATTGCGATCTGGGAGAAGGTTTCCCCAACGACCATCAGCTGATGCCCTATATCAGTTCGGCCAATATTGCCTGCGGTTTTCATGCAGGCGACGAAGCCACCATTAATCAGACCATTCTCTGCTGCCTGATCCACGAAGTGGCCATTGGCGCACATCCCGGGTTTAAAGACCGGGAACATTTCGGAAGAATCAACATGAAATTATCCGATTGTGAATTGTACGATCTGGTTGCTGAGCAGATTGCACTGATGCAGGAATGTTGCAGAAAACACGGAACCTTACTGCATCATGTAAAACCGCATGGCGCTTTGTACAATATGGCTGCCACCGATGCCACCATGAGTTACATCATTGCCTCTGCCGTTAAGGAAGCGGATGCTTCCCTCTATCTCTACGGACTCAGCAACAGCCATTTGATTGCAGAAGCAAAAAAACTGAAACTGAAAACCGTTTCTGAAGTGTTTGCAGACAGAACCTATCAGCCCAACGGAACGCTTACTCTACGCATAGAAAGCAACGCTTTGATTGAGGAGACCGAAGATGCCCTGAAACAGGTATTACAAATGGCTCTGTTCCATTCGGTTACTGCGGTGGATGGATCCGTGGTTCCACTGGAAGCAGATACCATCTGCCTGCATGGGGATGGCGCACACGCAGTTGAATTTGCCAAAGCACTCCATGCCTGTTTCCGGCAAAACAATATTCACCTCAAAACTTTCGGTGCTTGAAAAAATCCCATTCCTCCGCCATCACCGGAGCCGCGTTTTTAATGGCCACATCTGCCATAGGACCGGGTTTTCTTACACAAACCACGGTATTTACCCAACAACTGGCCGCCAGTTTTGGTTTTGTGATTGTGATTTCAGTATTGTTAGACATCGGCGCACAGTTAAACATCTGGCGCATCATTGCCGTTACGGAGAAGCGGGCCCAACTGATTGCCAACGATCTGCTTCCGGGGCTGGGATACCTGCTGGCCGCTCTCATTGTAATAGGTGGCCTTGCATTTAATATTGGCAATATTGGCGGCTGCGGCTTAGGCCTGCAGGTACTCGCTGGAATTGATCCGCTGTATGGAAGCGGCATCAGTTGTGTGATTGCCCTGCTGATTTTCTGGAACAAGGAAGCAGGAAGGGCCATTGACGGTTTTACCAAAATGCTCGGCCTGCTGATGATCCTGCTGACATTATATATTGTATTTAAGGCTGAGCCCCCGATTGCATCTGCCATAGAGCACAGTTTTTTTCCGGAAAAAATTTCTGCACTGGCCATTGTAACACTGGTAGGCGGAACCGTGGGTGGCTACATCAGTTTTTCCGGAGGCCATCGCCTGCTCGACGCGGGAATCAGGGGAGAAAACATGTTGCCACAGGTTAATCAAAGCGCTGTTACCGGAATTGTGGTTACCGCTGTTATGCGCTTTTTATTATTCCTTGCTGCGCTGGGCATTATTATGAAAGGTTTTACCCTGAACCCTTCCAATCCGCCGGCTTCCGTGTTTAAACTGGCTGCCGGAGAAATCGGGTATCGTTTCTTTGGCGTGGTGATGTGGTGCGCTGCCATCACTTCGGTGATCGGCGCCGCCTATACCTCTGTATCTTTTTTAAAAACATTTCATCCGCTTATTGAGCGCAACGAAAAAATGATCATCAGTCTGTTCATTGTTTTTTCCACCATCGTTTTTAACCTGATGGGGAATCCCGTTCAGATACTGGTTACGGTGGGTGCGCTCAACGGGTTAATTCTTCCGGTTGCGCTTGCAGTAATGTTGCTGGCTGCAAAAAAACCTCAGCTTGTTAAAACCTATCGCCATCCGGTATGGCTGCAGATGGCAGGCTGGGCGGTTGTGGCCGTAATGAGCTGGATGGGATACCTGACGATCGCTAAATGGCTGAGCGCGTAACTGAAGCCGCGTTGGCTACCGCATCTACAGTATTACAGGGAATGGTGCAGACCAGCATATCCGGGTTTTCTCTCTTTAATAAGCCCTTGTTGTAAAAACGGTCGTAATATTTGAGCAATACCGCAAAACAAAGCCTGATATCATCTTCTATCAGAGCGTTTACCGCTATCTTGGTTTCCAGTCCACCCAGCCTTTTCTTAATCCGGATCACCGCATTCACCAGCTTCTCTTTTTCAAACCTGCCATAATTGGCGATGATGAAATCCAAACGCTCATCAAAGGGTATATCCAGGAAATACACTTTCTTTTCGCGCATCTGTTTAAAGAATACCGTAGGAATATTTACATCACCAATACGCTGGCTCTCGTCTTCCATCCAGATCATTTCGGTGTTGGCCCGGTTCAGGTTCCAGAGCTCCTTCACCAGTAAATTCTCAAATTGTTCCTGGCTGGGTTGCGGGGGTTGTCCCAGGGCGCCAAAGGCCGACCCCTTATGATGCGCCAGCCCTTCCAGGTCTATTACCGCGGCCCCTTTTTCGGCCATTTCTTTCAGCACTTCTGTTTTACCGCTTCCTGTATATCCACCCAGTATGGAGATGGGATAGTTTTTTTCAAATTGTTTCAGTACCCAGTTTCGGTAAGCCTTGTAACCGCCTGCCAGCGTATATATTTTAAAACCGTAGAGATCCAGTAACCAGGCAACACCTGCACTTCGCATGCCTCCTCTCCAGCAATGCACCAGCACCGTTTTGGAAGCCTCTGTATTCGCAGATGTACCCATGTGAAAATTTTCAACAATGGCTTCCACTTCCTCCACCATCTGCACCATCTTTGTTCCAAAATATTTCAACCCGATTTTAACAGCCTTTTCTTTACTCTCCTGCTTATACGCCGTACCCACCACTTTTCTTTCCTCATCCGTGAACAGAGGCAGGCTGAATGCACCGGGGATATGTGCATGGATAAACTCACCGGGGCTTCTTACATCAAACACCGGAAACTGCTGGGTCAATGGTAAAAATGCTTCTATTGTGAGTCTTGTTACGGCCATATCTGCAAATGTACAGGGCATTTTTTGTAACTTTTCGCTATGAAAGAATTATTGGTAATCAGGCATGCCAAAAGCAGTTGGGCCAATCCCGGGCAGGACGATTTTGACCGTCCGCTCAATGAGCGCGGGCACAAAGATGCAGCGGAGATGGCCAAACAACTGGTTAAAAAGGGGATCAAAATTGACCGGTTTATTTCCAGTCCGGCAGTGCGTGCATTAACCACAGCGGAATATTTTGCCAGGGCTTTTCACCAGAAACCCGCTGCCATTGTTCAGGCTAAAGAGCTGTACCTGGCACCGGCCAGCGTATATGATAAGGTCATCAAAGCCATTCCCAATGAGCTGAACACGGTTGCTGTTTTTGCCCATAACCCCGGCATCACCGATTTTGTACAGGGTACCGAAACCGCCCGCATCGATAACATGCCCACCTGTGCCATCTTTGGTATCAGGCTGCATACCAACGACTGGGCAAAAGTCAGAACCTGCGCAAAGGAATTTTGGTTTTTTGATTACCCTAAACTGCACTGAATACCTGCATTTTTGGTTGGCATCAATCAATAGGGACTACCCAGCCTTATCCGTTGGCGCTGCACCCCATGCGAAGTTTAGTGATCAGCGGTTGTTTTATTTTGTTTCAATCTCAATAATTCTTCTGCCGTATTCTCCTAAGTAGTGCAATAATAATTTTTCATAAACCTTATAGCCATCGTCTACATTGGTGAAAATAATCAGCCCCTGCCTGGTTTGAGGCAGAAGAAAAACGATCGTTTGGCAACCTTTGTCAGAACCACCATGAGACAATGCATATACTCCTTTTCCGAGATCATAAATTTCAAAGCCGAGTCCAAAATATTTGTCTTTTTTAGTTGCAACCTGATGGGTGATCATATCATTAAAGACCTGGTTTGACAGTCCAGCGCCCTTCAGTACACTTGCTAAAAAAATTCCGTAATCTTCAACGGTAGTCAATAAATCATCGGCCGCATTGGCGGTTTTGTTTTTAATGGTTTTATACGGAACTCCTTCAGGATGATAACCGGTTGCAAACCGGGTACTGTCGGTATTTTTATCCCAAAAAAAGTTCGTATCCTTCATCTTTAACGGTTCAAAAATCAATTCATCTGCTAGTTGGTTCAGTGTTTTTTTGAATTTTTGTTCCAATGCTTTTCGCAGGTATTCATACCCCTCTCCCGAATATTGATATTTTGTTCCCGGAGCAAATTCAAAGTGTAATTTTCCATCCGCATTATTTCCGCGCCAATTGGTGAACCCCGTCTGATGCGTTAAAATATGCCTTGTGGTAAGTTTTTTTAAATATGGGTTTTTTGAAACATCAGGATCAACCCAATATTTATAAACAGGTTCTTCCAGATCCCATTTACCCAAGCTTACCAGCTTTAAAACCACCATTGCAGTGATGGGCTTGGTAAGCGACGCTACATTAAACAGGGTGTTGTAAGGCGCTGCAATGCCTTTCTGCAATTCTCCGAAAACCTTTACCTCGTTCAACCTCCCTTCTTTTATCAGACCAATTCCCAGAGTAGGTATATTGTTTTCTTTCAACCACTTTTCAATTTCCGTATCACTATCAAATATGGATAAGTTGGTACTGGAAAGCTGCTTGTCCTGATGCTCATAACTTAACGACTTTCTGAGTTTCCATTCGCCGTTTTCTAAAAGCCAGACATGGGTAAACCTGGCCGAACTGCCGAATTTTTCGGGTTTGTTCATTTCTTTCTCAAAGAATTGATGCACGCCCTCCTGAATTGCCCCGTAAAGATTTCCATTATTATACAGCGCAAAAATTTCAGTGCTGCCGGGCAAAAGTTCCCGCCTCGCCTGATAAGATGCAGGTTTATTACACAAACCCCCTTGTAAATCAAGGAGGAACTTCTTTTTATCGGAAACACCGGCTTTGTCGTGAAAGAACTCAAACTGCTCACTTAATAACAAGTTAAACTGAGCCACGTTACAAGTGTTGAATCCCACATTGAAAAGCAGGCTGTCTTTTGAAAGAATGGTTTTGTACAGCTCTTGCTCTTTTGAAACCTGAGCCTGGCCGGCCAGGCTCAGAACAATAAGAAACAGGGCGCAAAAAAAGATTCGTTTTGACATATTCAGATTTTTGCCAAAGGTTATAACTGCGCCGAATCCCCCAAAAAAACACGCCCGCCAATAACCCGACAAATCCCCGACAAGCTTATATTAAATTGAAATTTAATTTAATATACAATTCGTTTTTTCTATCTATATTAACGGCATTTCTTAGAACAATCCACACATTTGAAAGCGCCAGCAACACCATGATGCCCAGGGTAACAACATTCCCCGGTTTTGTTAAAATAACCAATAGAAATATGATCGGCGCCAGGATGGTCCACATCATTTGTACAGAAACAATTTGCCGGGTTAGGGGGCTCTTTTGCTTTGTTGCGAAAATGATGATCAGGGGCACCAGAACATTCAACGGCGGGAGAATTATAAATGGTATGGAGGAAAGGTTGATTAATCTGATCATTGAATTGTTCATCAGAACCGGTGCTTCTGCAGGTGTTGCATTTCCGTTGTCCTCTTTTACATTTCCCGCCTCCGGCTGTTTATCCTGTAATGCCATCTCCTGAACCCCCAGCTTTTCTGATAATACCCGGAGCGTATACCCTTTGGGGTCTGCCCCGGCTTCAATTCGCTGTATTGTCCGTACAGAAATACCTGATCTTTCTGATAACTCTTCCTGGGTCAGGTTTTGTCTTTCCCTGATGCTTTTTAGTTTAGACATATTCTTTCTATTGTTCCTTCCGGTCGTGCCGCCCCATCAAGGGTCGTGTAAAGTTATCAATCGTTTGGTTACCCGGCGCTCATTACCCAACTTGCAGATCGTTTTACCTGTTTTGCAGAAAACTGCCGCTGTTTTGCAGAACAGTTCCGGCAAGCTTTCCGGACGCCGGTAGTTTCGTTCGGTAAATCATACATATGTATTGTATCGAAACGCATGACCTCTGCTACCGGTTTTCCAAAGAGCAAACCGTATTAAACGGGATCAACCTGCAGGTTCCCACCGGATCTATCTTTGGTTTTCTCGGGCCCAATGGGGCCGGCAAAACAACCACACTCCGCCTGCTGCTGGGCCTGCTGAAAAAACAGGAGGGCCGCATTTCCATCTTTGGCAAAGACCTCGCAAAAAACCGGATCAATATTCTTCGTAATACCGGTTCGCTGATTGAGTCACCTTCCTTATATGCGCATCTTTCAGCAGCAGAGAACCTGCAAATTCAGCAGATGATGTACCAATGTTCATCTTTACGGGTCAAAGAAGTGCTGGAGATCGTGGGGCTTTCGCATACCGGCCGTAAAAAAACAGGGCAATTCTCACTGGGCATGAAACAGCGCCTGAGTATTGCCATTGCATTATTGCACAACCCTTCGCTGTTAATTCTGGATGAACCAACCAATGGCCTTGATCCGAACGGGATCATCGAAATCCGCGACCTGTTGAAAAAGATCAATGCAGAACAACAGATCACGATCGTGATCTCCAGCCATTTGTTGGCCGAAATTGAAAAACTGGTTACACATATCGGCATCATTAACAAGGGTCAGTTGCTATTCCAGGGAACCCTGCCACAACTGCAAACCAAACAAAGCCTGGATGCCTGTTTCATTTTCCAGACAAACAACAATACCGCTGCTGCCGCCATCATTACAGCCTGCGGATGGGAGGCAACGGAACAGAACGACCTGTTGTGTCTGCCGCTGGCTGAGGACCAGGTCATCGCTTCTCTAAACCGGCAACTGGTACAGAACGGTATTGAGGTTTACCGGATCATGCGGCAACAGAATGACCTTGAATCCATATTTATCAATCTTGTAAAATAATATACCGGTTATGAGTTTTTTATACTGTTTCAAAGCGGAGTGGATCAAGAAAAAGGGAAGTCTGGCGGCCTGGCTGGTAATCATTGGCGGCTTTTTTACTCCTGCCATCAGAACCTGTGCGGCTATCTATAGAAGTGAAGCAACCAGAAAAGCTTTGCTGAAACCCGATTTCTGGAACAACCATTGGCTGGCCTCCTGGGATACCATTGCCATGTTCCTGTTACCCATGGGAGTAATACTGGCTACCAGCCTGGTAACGCAGATTGAATTCAAGAACAATACCTGGAAACAACTGCATACCACCCCCCAATCATATACCAATCTTTTTCTGGCCAAGCTGGCGGTTATCCTGGTTATGCTGGTGCAATTCCTGGTAATCTTTACGATTGGCACTTATTTATCCGGAATCATTCCTTCATTGATCATCAGCAATGCAGGCTGGCCAACTGCAGCAATCCCGTATAGCAAAATCTTCAGCGACAGTGTATACTTTTTTATGGATTGTTTACCGATTGTGGCCATACAGTTTCTGCTGAGTTTGCAGTTCAAAAATTTCCTGGTGCCAGTAGGTACGGGCATGGCACTGTGGATCACCGCTATGATTTCGCTTTCCTGGAAGTATAGTTACCTGGTTCCGTTTTCACAAAGCGCCCTGTTTTATTTAAAAAACTCAGGAAGGATCACCCGTGATCTGCCCGTGCACGAGGTAGCTTTACTTTACTTTACCCTGATTACCGTTATAAGCTATATATTGTATATTACTAAAAAAGAAAAAGGATAAACAGCATGCACCGTTCACTGGTAATAGCAATACATATCGGGTATTGGTTCATGTTTTTATTACTGCTGATGCTGTTTTATTTTATCCTGATGCTGTTGCCCTCTTATGCCAACCTGCAACACCCGCCTCCCTCCGGACGTTTCCTGTTCTGGACAAAACTGATGCTGGGTTTTGCCGTTGTTCCCGGGGCAATTTGTTTTTATAGCTTTTATGGCTTTTTATTCAACCGCTACCTCAGCAATAAAAAATTCCAGGGGTTCATTTTACTCGGTTTAAGTATTGCCATCGGGGCGGCATGGGTAGGTGTTGCAATAGAGTCCCTGCCTTTTATGCTCGGCTTCCGGTTTATGCAATGGCGTAGTGTTTCCTCAGGAGCAGTCTTGCTGGGTATCATGAGCTTCAGTGCGCTGGTGAATGGTATTATCGGCGCCATCATTAAAGGGTTTATTAGTTGGTTCAACGATATGAAACTGAAAGAAGAGCTGGCGCAGAAGAATTATGAAATGGAACTGAACCTGGTGAAATCGCAGATCAACCCGCATTTTTTATTCAATACCCTGAATAATATTGATGTGTTGATCGAAAAGGATCCGCCTAAAGCTTCTGTATATTTTAAGAAGTTATCTGAGATCATGCGATTTATGCTCTACGAAACCAAAACCGAAAAAATCCCGGTCAGTCACGAACTGTCTTATATAGAAAAATACATCGACCTCCAAAAGATCCGTACAGCCAACCCGGATTTTGTTCAGTATACAATCGAAGGTGAACCCGGCAATACCATGACCGAGCCCATGCTTTTTATTCCGTTTATTGAAAATGCATTTAAACATGCAAGATCCACCAAAGAAGGTACCGGAATCCGGATACATTTTTGGTTTGCACCGGATTTTATCCGGTTTAGTTGCGAAAACAACGTGCAACATAACCGGACAAAAGATGAAACCTATGGCGGGCTGGGCAACGGGCTGATAGAGAAAAGACTTAAACTGCTGTACCCCGGTAAACATATACTGGAAGTACACAACGAACACAATCTGTATACCGTAAATTTAAGTATCCAACATGCCGGTTAATTGTATTATAGTAGAGGATGAGCCCCTGGCCCAGGAACGGATCAGGGATTATATTCTCAGGATCCCCGATCTGCATTTGCAACAGGTATTTGAGAATAGCCTGGACGCGCTGGTATACAGCAAAACACATCCGGTTGACCTGTTTTTCCTGGATATACACCTGGAAGGCATATCGGGTATACAATTACTGGAGAATGCGCAAATAGGCGCGCAGGTAATTCTTACCACCGCTTATCACGAGTACGCGTTAAGGGGCTACGAACTCAATGTAACCGATTACCTGCTCAAACCTTATTCCTTTGAACGCTTTCTTCAGGCAGTAGAGAAAGCCAAAACAAATCTCGCCAATAGGAGCGGCCCCACTCATTTTTTTGTAAAAACTGCTTATAAACTGGAGAAAGTGTATTATGCCGACCTGTTGTATATTGAAGGCATGCGCGATTACCGGAAAATTCATACCACTGGTCGCCAGATCATGACCCTTCAAACCTTTAAGGAGTTTGAAAAAGCAATCCCGGCAGAGATACTATGCCGTGTGCACAAATCCTATATGGTGGCTATTGATAAAATTGATACGATCGAAAAAGATGAGATCAGGATCGGGAATGCAAAGATCTATATTTCAGATACCTACCGGGACACGTTTTTCAAGTTGATCACCAACCGCCGGAATTAAAGGATTTGCGCAGGGTGAAATAACACCCATGCATTGTTTTAGTTTTCAATTAAGCCGGTGATCTTTTCGTTGTTAAACAGTTGAACCTCTCCCTGCTTAAACACAAACTGTTCCGCCCGAGCCAATGCAGTTTCTAATTCAACGTTGTCCTGTTGAAGCACCATTGCCCAACCTGCCTGCAATAAACAACCCGCCAGATACTCCTGTTCGGTTTGCCCGGGCGTGGGAATCAGGATCATTTTTTTCTGCAGGGCCAATAATTCCATTACAGTGGTATAACCGCTTCTGCTAACAATCAACCCGCTCTGCTGTATGGCCGCTCCCAGTGTTTCTCCGGGAAGATGATTCACCACAGTAACATGCGCTGGCATTGCCGGTAATCCGGTATCCCCTGGCCTGCCCCTCACCAGTAAGATGCTGGCTTTAATCCGGCTCACCTGGCCAAGTATTTTTTCTTCGAGCAGGCTGCGCTGTGGCTCCGGACCGGATAATAGAATACATACATCATATTTCACCGGCACTGTTGCTGCAACAAAGCGAGAAAGCAGGTTGATATAAAAAACCGGCACTTCCGGCATCTCCGGAGGATGAGACAATACGCCTGCGATGCCCGGGGCTTCTGCCATATCGGGCACCCAACAGGCTTTGAAACGATTGATGAAGCGGTAGTTGATGAAACGCAGCAACCGTTCTACCCACTGAAACGGGGCTTTGATCGTTAGCTGATGGGTTATAAAAAAACAGGGAACGGTTGCATGGTATAACCCAAATCGATTATCGGAAATAACGCAGGTGATCTTTTCGGCCACTATGATTTTGGCCAGCCAGCGATGTTCCTGCCTGATAGCTGCATAGATGCGCGGCAACTGGGTCATCAGTTTCAATGCAAAAAAAAGACCGCTGCGGCTGTACCTTACCCGGTACCCCTTCAGCGGAATAATCCCTAATTGTGGAAATTCCTGATGCAACAATGCTGCCTGCTCCTTCTCAGCACCCAGTACCACTTCATGACCACTGTTCAGTAACCCGCGAACAATGGGGATACAACGGGTGGCATGCCCCAGGCCCCAGTCGAGCGGCGCTACCAGCACTTTATGTTTTCTATAACTTATCAAAGCAGCATTTTTCCCGGTTTAATACACAATTTTATTACTTTAGAACCTGTAATGAAGCTGAAAACAACTCAAATCATTCTTTTATTGTTACTGACCACAATGGTTGCCAGTTCCTGCTCTGTGTTCCGGAAATCAAATAAAACCAGGTATTGCGGATGTCCTAAACACTAAACGGATGTATGTGCCGGACATTATGCCGAATGATTTCACGATAATTTTTCCAGGGCTGCTTCCAGCTTAGCCAACATTTCAGGAATTTCTTCCTGAACGCTGGTTCCAACACTCAATCGGTACCAGGGGCTGTCTGCACCTGCTCCAAATGCGGAGAATGGCACTACCGCCAGTTTGGCTTCTCCCAATATATAGGAAGTTACATCTGATTGATTGGCCAACAGGGTGCCTTCTGCTGTTTTCTTTCCTACGAGATTCAATTGAATGGTAAGATAAATAGCCGCCTGTGGAAACACGGCATCCACTGCATATCCTTTTGCTTTTAATGCAACGAATCCATCATAAATGCTGCGCAGGCGGAATGCTATCTCGGATTTAAACTGATCCAGGTATGCTGCAATGGCTTTGTTCATGAGCAGGTATTGTGCAACTGCACGCTGCTCGGCCATGGGGGCCCATGCGCCTATATGACTCAGGATCGCTTTCATCTTACCAATCACCTGCTCGGGACCCAATGCCCATCCTACCCGTACACCGGTTGCTGCAAATACTTTGGAAATACCATCAATGTAAATAGTATATGGCTTCATTGCAGGATTCAGCGCTATGGGGTTATAATGTTTGATTTCACCATAGGTCAGGGTCCAGTACATCTGATCGAACATCAGGTAGAGTTTCTTTTCTTCCGGACCGCGCAAACTGTTTTCTTCCAAAATCAGGTCGCAGATCTGTTTGAGTGAACTTTCAGACAAGGTAGTGCCTGTGGGGTTCTGCGGGGTACACAAACAAATCAGGGTGGCTCCTTTGATATTGGCCCGGATGTCTTCTACGGTGGGCATGAAATTATTTTCAGGGGTACAGTTGATCAAACAATGTTCACCATCGGTCAAATGCACATAGTGGTTGTTGTTCCAGGAAGGCACACCGTATATGACCTTATCTCCCTTGTCTACAATAACCTTAAACAGAGAATAAATCAGTGGGCGCCCACCGGATGCCACCTGAATTTCTGAAGGAGTAAAGTCCAGTCCTTCCCATTCTTTGATGAATGCCCCGATGGCCTGGCGGAGATCAAGGACCCCTTCTGCTGCAGGATAGCTGGTATGGTGCTTTTTATAGGAATCAATGATCAATGCCTCCAGTTCTGCCGGAATCGGGAAAATATTGGAGTTGAAATCACCAATGGTAAAATTATAAATCTTTTCACCGTTCCGGATTCGTTCATTGATGGCATTCCCCAACTTAACTATTTCACTCCCGATCAATGTTTCGGCTAAATGACTCAAATGACTCATATAAAAATTTTGCGGCAAAGTTAGGTCATTGCAAGAATTCTATTTTAACTTCATGCAAAAGCATTACCATGGGAAAAGCAAAATCAAGCAGAAAGAACTCCAAGAAACCCGTTGCGGCTTCCGGCATGGTATCAAAACCTGCGGGTCCCGGAAATACATTTGGCAAAGCTGCCGGGGTTATGGGAAACAAGCATTTCTCCTCAGCTAAAAAAGGGGGTGGTTTTTCTGTTACACCAAGAAAAGCTTCTTAATAAAGGCGCTATAGCGTCCTAAAAAGCCCCCCTGTTGTGCAGGAGGGCTTTTCGCTTTCTTTTCGTTGCTTCTTTGTAATACAACGATTATTCGATCGTTTTATATTCTTTAAACAGTTTCACCGGAGCCGCTTCTGCAAGCGACTTGTACTGTTTCCATATTCCGTCAAAAAGCTCATTGGCTTTCTTCACTACTTTATCTACCGCTTCTTCTGCATAAGACATTAAGCGATCTTCCTGTGCACCCGGGAGGGCGGTTTTACCCATCAGCAACATCCTGGCTTCACCCAGTAAACCATTCACTGTTTCCTGAGGTATGTTACCATAGCCCTGCCTCAGTTGAGGCTTACCATTCAGCATTTCCCGGATTTCTTTTATACCTTCCGTTACCTGCTTACTTACTTTACGCAGGGTATCTGCATTTTTCCTGTCCATGTTCGGCATTCCCGCCTCTACTTTCCGCATAATTTCTTCTGCTTCTGTTAAACGGTCATTGACCGCATTCAACCGCAGGATAGATTTTTCCATTCTGGCGTTGGCTTTACGGATGGCATCCCTGATTGTTTTGGAAGTAGGTGCGTTCGGATCATCATTCACCACTACGATCGTGCTGTCTGCAATATCCTTACCGAGGCTCAGTACCACTTTGTACGTACCCGGATCTACCGGCAATCCACCAGGTTCTGCATTACCGCCACCGCCGCCAAAGCGACCGCCGCCTCTTCCGCCAAATCCGGATTGACGGATACCTTTTCCTTCCATTCCCCAGTAGAATCGGTTAAACCCGGTATCTGCTTTTGCCCGAAGATTTCTCACCACCACACCACTGGCATCAATGATCCTGACGGATGCTGTATCCGCTATCTTATTCTTACCACTGTCTGCCGCTGTTTTATGTACATAAAAACTGATCGGAGCGCCGCCACGTTTGTTCTCTCCTTCATAAGTACCATAGGTACTGTATTCAATACCTGCCGCCTTTTTCATTTTAGCCTGGTAAGCTGCAGGTGCATCAAAAGCAGTGAGTTTTTTTGCAAAGAGCTGGCCCTTATTGGCTGCTGCTTTTCTTAAAGGACGAATATCGTCCAGGATCCACAACGCTCTTCCGAACGTAGCGATCACCAGGTCGGCTTCTCTTTCCTGGATCACCAGGTCATAAGTAGATACGGAGGGATACTCGTTTTTAAACTGCTGGAAGCTGGTACCGTTATCGAGGCTGATCCATAAACCCTGCTCCGTACCTGCAAAAATCAGGTTGGGTTCTGTCGGATCCTGAATCACAGTTAAGGCATAACCTGTTACTTTCTTTTCATCCACCAGCCTGGTCCATGTTTTTCCATAATCGGTGGTGCGGAAAATATAGGGTTTCATATCCCCTCTTCTGTAATCGTTCACCACCACAAAAGCCTCTCCGCCATTGTGCCTGGAAGCCCTGATCTGCGGAACCCAGGCACCCATTGGCATACCAGGAATTTTACCGCGGAAGTTGGTCCATGTTTTTCCTCCATCCCTGGTCAGTTGCACATTGCCATCATCTGTTCCAACCCAGATCACGCCCCTTTCTTTGGCAGATGGCTCAATCGCCAGAATGGTGCAATGGTTTTCTGCTCCGGTAATATCTACGGATATACCTCCATTGTTGCTTTGATCAATTTTTGCAGAATCATTGGTGGTCAGATCGGGGGAAATTAGCTCCCATGACGCCCCCCTGTTGTTACTCTTATTAACAAACTGGCTGCCGTAATAAATGATAGCTGCATCAAACGGATCCTGCGCCAGAGCTGCATTCCAGTTGAAGCGCTGCCGGATTGCTTTATCCGGACGGGGAGGACGGATGCTCCAGCTTTCCCCGGTAGCAATATTGTAACGGGACAGGTTCCCGCCCTGGCTCATGGTATATACCCAGTCGGAGTTTTCAGGATCAGGCGATACGTCAAAACCATCACCTCCACTTACACCCTGCCAGAAAGAATTGCGGATACCGCTCTGCACCCATGCATAGGCTGGTCCGTGCCAGCTTCCATTGTCCTGCAATCCTCCCATTACATTATAAGGGATCTTGTTGTCTACATTGATGTGATAGAACTGTCCGAGTGGCAATTTCTCGTCGAACTGCCAGGTTTTACCACGGTCGCGGGAGATACCGATACCCCCATCATTTCCATCGATGATGAAATTGGCATCGTTGGGATGAATCCACCATGCGTGGTGATCGGGGTGAATACCGCTGTATGGAATCACGGGTTTCCAGGTTTTGCCCGCATCTTCACTTACATTAATTACCTGGTTGATATTGTAAATCCTGTTTTCGTTTTTGGTATCTACGGCTATATCCTGAAAATAAAACGCACGGTTGGTTACTACAGAAGGGTCGCTGTTCACAAGTTCCCATTTCAAACCACCGTCGTCGCTTTTATACAAACCGTTTTTGGTGGCTTCTACCAGCGCATAAACCCTGTTGGGATCCGTTCTGCTGATGCTGATACCAATACGGCCATATTCCCCATCGGGAAGTCCTTCCGACTTACCCAGTTTTTTAAAAGATTTTCCCCCGTCGTAGGTTACATAAAAACCACTGCCCGGACCACCGCCCTTCAAACTCCAGGGTGTGCGCCTGTGCTGGTACATATTCACAAACAACTTGTTGGGGTTGGATGGATCCATCACCATATCACCCACACCGCTGCTGCTGTTGGTGTGCAGGATCAGTTTCCAGGTTTCACCACCATCGGTTGTTTTATAAACCCCTCTTTCTGCATGATCGGCAAACGGGTTACCCATTACTCCGGCATACACCACATCGGGATTATTGGGGTCTATGATAATGCGGTGGATATTGCGGGTCTTTTGCAGGCCCATGCATTTCCAGGTTTTACCGCCGTCGAGGCTTTTGTAAATTCCTTCTCCCAAACTGATGGAGTTGCGCGGGTTACCTTCCCCGGTACCGGCCCAAACAATGCTGGGATTACTTTGTGTAATGGCAATTGATCCGATATTCTGAATGGGCTGATCGTCGAATACGGGCAGCCAGCTTCCGCCGCCATTCTCGGTTTTCCAAACACCACCACTGGCAGTTCCCAGGTAAATCACATTGGGATTGGTCCAGATGGCATCAATGGCGGTTACCCGTCCGCTCATGCCTGCGGGCCCGATATTACGGGGCTTCAGGTTTTTAAAGTGGCGGGAGAGGTCTACCTGCTGTGCAGAAGCAGAAAAAACCGCAGCGGCACATGCAAGGGTAAATAGCATTTTTTTCATAAACAGGGGTTGTTTTTGGAACGGGTAATTTCTGCAATAAACGACCATTTACCAAATACTTAGGATGAGTGGCCTATATTTATCGGTAGAAACCAACTGCCTCTCTCTGTGAAAAAAAAAGTCAATCAAATTCCGGGTGCTTTTAAAACAGGCCTCTATGCCGCAGTAGTGGCTTTTCTTACCTATACCATGATCTTCGGGTTCAGAAAGTCTTTTACGGTTTGCACTTTCGACGGAATGGCTTTCTGGGGCCTGGGATACAAAACATTACTGGTACTGAGCCAGATGATCGGGTACCTGATGGCCAAGTTTTACGGCATTAAATTCATTTCCGAGTTAAAGCGCCTGCATCGCTACAAAATTGTGTTACTGCTGGTAGGAATTGCCTGGCTGGCCTGGTTGCTGTTTGCACTGGTGCCCGCACCGTATAATATTGTTTTCCTGTTCATCAACGGGTTTCCGCTGGGCATGTTATGGGGCGTTATCTTTTCTTACATCGAGGGTAGAAAAACAACGGATTTTATTGGCGCGGCCCTGGCGGTGAGTTTTATTTTTTCTTCCGGATTTGTAAAATCGGTTGGAGGATGGCTCCAGTTGCAGTTGGGGCTGTCTGAGTTCTGGATACCCTTTGTAACCGGCCTTGTTTTTGCCCTTCCGCTGCTCCTGTTTATTTACCTGATGGAAAGAATTCCGCCGCCAACCGATGAAGACATCGCCCTGCGGATGAACCGGACGCCGATGGATGCAACACAGAGAAAAGCCTTCATCCGGCAGTTTTTACCCGGTATTGTTGCAGCAGTTGTTATTTACGGATTTGCCACCATCTTCCGCGATATCCGCGACAATTTCAGTGCAGATATGTGGAAGGAAATGGGCTACCTCAACCAGCCGGCCATCTTCTCCAAAACCGAAACCCCCATTACACTCGTGATCCTTTTGCTGATTGGCAGCATGGTCATGATCAAAGACAGCTTTAAGGCGTTTATGCTCTCGCATTTGTTTATTGGTCTTGGTTTTATACTGGCGGGGGCCTGTACTTATCTTTTTCGCAACCAGGTTATTTCTCCCATCTGGTGGATGACCCTGGCAGGGCTTGGCCTCTACATGGTCTACATTCCTTTCAACTCCGTTTTCTTTGAAAGGCTGATTGCCAGCTTCCGTTTTACCGGCAATGTTGGCTTCCTGATCTACGTGGCAGATTCATTTGGCTACCTGGGTAGTGTAAGCGTTTTGCTGAGTAAGGAAATTTTCAAAGTGCAATTAAACTGGGTATCTTTTTTTTCCAATAGTGTTATGATCCTTTCTGTGGCCGGTGTTTTGATTACCCTGTTCTCTGCCGCGTATTTCAGCCGCAAATACAAAGCAGGAGTTGGCTATTAGTCGGCAAGGATATTTAATTTTGTTCCATGATCAGCTATCAACCCAAAGACTGGATCCGCTTTATTTTTAAGCTTCACCGCACCGATACGGTCCGTCAGCTTTTCCCTTTGATTGTGTTCCTTGGTTTTTTTTCCTGGGGCATTGTTTACCTGGAAACCAATTACCTGAAACTTCCGGAGAATACCCATGCAAGAAATATTACCACCGTTCACAGCCTGCTCGGATTTGCCATATCCATGCTGCTGGTGTTCAGGACCAATACCGCTTATGACCGTTGGTGGGAAGGCCGGAAACTCTGGGGATCACTGATCAATAACAGCCGCAATCTTTCCGTAAAACTCAACAGCATACTCCCTTTCGACGACGATAAAAACAGGAGTTTCTTTAAAAAGATCATCCCACTGTTTGCGCAGGAACTCCGGCTGCACCTCCTGAACGAAAAAACCAGACTGGCGCTGGATTCCAGCCCACATCCCGAAATCAGCGGCTTCGATACCAGCAAGCATATTCCCAACCAGGTGGCCATGGTGCTGGTGAACCGGATCCACCTGATGCACCGCGACCGGCAGATCAGCGATTTTCAAATGCTTTTCCTGAACAGTGAGCTACAAAGTTTTCTGGATATCTGTGGCGCCTGCGAACGGATTAAGAACACGCCCATCCCCTATTCGTACAGCGCTTTCCTGAAGAAATTTATTTTCCTGTACGTGCTTACCCTACCGCTGGGATTTGCCATTCCGCTTGGTTATTTTACCATTCCTGCCGTCGTATTTATTTTTTATGTTCTTGCCAGCCTGGAACTGATTGCGGAAGAGATAGAAGACCCCTTCGGAAAAGATGAAAACGATCTTCCGATGGAAAGAATGGCCGAAAATATTGTGAAAAATGTAAACGATATCCTGGCCTGATCCTTATTCCTTCTGATCATTGTATTTTTTGGCTGCCGCTTCCGCTTTTTCAAAGTCGAGCACCACGCCATTGATGCAATAGCGCAAGCCGGTTGGCGGGGGGCCGTCTTCGAATACGTGCCCGAGATGCGATTTGCACCTGCCGCACTGTACTTCTGTCCGTTGCATGCCATGGCTGTTGTCGGGCAAATAGATAATGGAACCCTTCGAAACCGGTTCATAGAAACTGGGCCAGCCACAGCCGCTATCGAACTTGGTATCGCTTTTAAACAAAGCATTTCCGCATACGGCACAATAGTAGGTGCCCACTTCTTTGAACGCTTCATACTTACTGGTCCACGGACGTTCCGTTCCTTTTTCCCTGGCTATTTGATATACTTCGGGAGATAATATTTTTTTCCAGTCTGCTTCCTTTACCGCCAGCTTACTGCTATCCTTCCTGGAATAAAAAGGGTTACCGGCTTGAGCGCTATCTTCCATATGCTTTTTTTGAGGGGATTCATGTTGGGCATTACAGGCCTGTAAAAACAACATCGGTAGTATCAGGGCAACAAGCCTTTT
>DATFAP010000051.1:0-96284 GCA_035254545.1 Sediminibacterium sp.
CCATAAAATTCAATTAATGGACGATTTAATAAGAAGAAGGGCTACAGGTAATCAAACAATGTTTTGTCGGAAAGTATCGATGAGCAGAAGTTTACTGAATAATTATTTGAGTGAAATGAAAAAGCTAGGCTTCCCAATTGAATATGACCGAAAACGAGGCAGTTATTTTTATACAGAAAATGGGTGCTTAGTAAAAAGCCTTTTTGAATACCAAATAAATGAAAAAGACGCGGACAAAATAAAAGGTGGTTGCTCTGTATTTAGAAGCCAAGAAACAAACGTAATATATTATTCATAAAGGGTAAATCAAAAATATCAGGCTATTAAAACATAGTCCAATTATATTAGACTATGGTGTTTGAAATTTGTTTTAAATACAACTTCAATAACTTGTACAATTATGCTATTATTATCGCCAATACTCTCTGTATCTTTAGAATCAAACATCGTTAATACTGTAAAACTTTTAATTCGCTGCCTAAATGCTAAAGTATCGATAACTTCAATAAAACAAAAATTGCAAGAGCATCCGGATTATCCAAGTTTGTTGTGTATAAGCGATGTTTTATCAAATTGGAATATTTCAAATGTTTCATTCAAATCTGAAAAAGATACTCTTAAAACATTGGAACCTCCTTTTATTGTACAAATTAAGGAAGGACATCAGTCTTTTTTTTCTATTGTAAAAGCTACTGATGCTGAGGGGTTAGTTCTTTCTGACAATTTTTCTACAAAATGGCATAAGATTAGTTGGGGAAATTTTATTAAAAAATGGACGAACATAGTAACTGTTGTGGAAACAGGAAGTAGTACAGGAGAAGAGTCATACGAGCAAAATATAAAAAATGAAGCAATACAGAGAACTGTCTATTCTTTGGGAATAGGCATACTATCATCACTGGTATTTTATGTGTGTTACTCATTAATAGTATCATCCGGGTTACGCGCATGGACTGGGATATTGTTTTTATTATTAAAGGTATTTGGAACTTATGTTACGAGCCTCCTTTTATGGTATGATGTAGATAAAAATAATTTAATTATTCAAAAAGTGTGTAAGGCCGATAAAGCGACGAATTGCAATGCAATTCTGCAATCAAAGGCTTCAAAAGTATTCGGTCTTATTAGCTGGGGTGAAATTGGTTTTGTTTATTTTTTAGGGGGCACCCTTTTTTTAATTTTTAATTCGTTAAATTCAACCTCAATTACAATAATTTCGTTATTAAGCCTGCTTGCAATCCCATATACATTTTTCTCAATAATTTATCAGTGGCGCGTTGCTAAGCAATGGTGTGTTATTTGTATAACTGTACAGGTTATCCTGTTGCTTGAAGTTTTAAGTGGGCTTATTGGAGATGTATATACTATTGATATTTTTAGTCAAATTAGTATAACAAATATAATTATGATTTTTTTGATTTTTACGTCTGTGACGATTATATGGTTTATTTTAAAACCGCTCCTACAGTCATCAATTGAGAATAGAAAAACCAAGTATTTATTTACAAGACTAAAACACAATGGCCAAATATTCGATAGCCAATTGAGTAGGCAAAGAAAGGTAATTGAGGATAATAATTTTATTGGCCTGACTCTTGGCAACCCCAATGCAAAAAATAAATTAATTAAAGTATGTAGTCCATATTGCGACCCTTGTGCTAAAGCACACCCAGAGATTCACCAATTATTAAAAGGAACTCCAGATCTAAAAGTTCAAATAATTTTTGCAGCTACATCCAGCGATAAAGATCGTAAAGGCCCACCAGTAAGACATTTCTTGGCAATTAAAGAACAATATCAAGAAGCAGAACTAGATAAAGCTCTTTCTGAGTGGTACTTAGCAAAAGACAAAGACTATGATATGTTTTCAAAAAAATATCCAATAATCGGTGAACTCAGTCAATATAACACAAAGCTTGATGATATGACCAAATGGTGTGTTGCAAACGACATTACATATACTCCAACTTTTTTTATTAATGGTTATGAACTCCCTGAGATGTATAATATTAAAGATTTAAAACATATGATTAATTAGCTTCTTATCGATAAGCAATCAGTAAGCATCAGAGAAGGATCCCTTTGCTGCAGAAAGTTGACAAGCCGTTACTGCGTCACAGGCTTAAAATGAGAGCACTATAGTTATTCAAATGTAAAATAAATCGAAATGTACAAAATCAGTCATTCTATCAGCAACCTCTCGCTGAGACCAGATCAAATTTTAAGCAGAAACGATATGAAACTTATCGTGGGTGGTCAAGACGAAGGATTTCCAGGTACAGCATGCTTGGGATGTGCCGATTCTTCCGAATGTAAGGCTGTTGGCAAAGGCGATTGCGAGTATTGCAATACTCATCAAAAAAAATGCTGCTCGGGTTGGCATAACGACTAACTCCGCTACTCCCTACATCTTTATTGGTGTGGGGAGTTTTTTCTCAGATTTAAAATCACAACTAACAAATGCAAATTATGTATTTTACTGAAGGTTTGATAAACGCCCTATAAGACTACATGAAGAACCTCTTTATTATAATTTGTTTTTTGTTTTGCATTCCCGCTTATTCACAAACCAAACAAATAAAGGGATACATAATTGACAGTTCTGTTAATAAGTATCTTAAAGGGGCCTCAGTTGTTATACTAAACAGAAAGGATTCAATAATTGTGGCCGATACAAGGTGTGACCAATACGGTTTTTTTAAATTTTCCAATATCAAGGATGATCGAAGATATTTCCTTTTTATAAGCCACCCCGCTTATGCAAGCTATTCTTTCAATATCGATTTTAACGATTATAGCAAGGATGGATTAAATCTCGGTAATATTAATCTAAAATCAACGGAAATATTATTGAAAGAGGTTGTGGTAAAATCCAGACTACGTGATATTTTGATTAGAGGAGATACAATTCAATACCAAACTGCCGGAATTCAGTTACCTCCAAACGCCACTGTGGAAGATTTGTTAAAGGTGTTACCCGGGTTACAGGTTGACCAGAATGGTCGCATTACCGCACAAGGTAAAAAAATTAAAAAAGTCTTGGTTGACGGTGAGGAGTTTTTTAGTGATGATCCTACATTTGTTACCAGGAATTTGAGATCTGAAATGGTTAGTAAGGTTCAGATTTATGATAAAAAATCAGATGCAGACCTGTTTACCGGAAATGAGAATGGAGAAAAAGATAAGGTTATCAATCTTCAGCTTAAAGACGATAAAAATAATGGCCTTTTTGGAAGAGTTGACGTAGGTGTCGGGCCTGGTGATCAAAGAACCCAATACAATTCCCAGGGGATGTTGAATGCTTTTAAAAATAAGCGGAAAGCATCGGTTTATTTTATGTCGAACAATACCGGCCAAATTGGTCTGGCCTCATCGGAGAAAAGCAGATTGGGTGTTACAAATGATCTTGAAAAATACGATGGAAAGGGGCTACCTGAATTTACTTCAATCGGTTTGCATTTTGATAATAAATGGAATAAAGACCGCGCCACAATTAATGGAGATTATTATTTTACGATATTTAATATTTCAGGATATGATTCTTCCTTTTCTCAAAATAATCTCTCAACGGGAAAAATTTCCAGAAACTCGAATAATATATTTAATAATGAAAACCTGAGTCACAAGACTAATATTAGCTTTAAACACAATATAGACAGCAGCTCTACAATTTCCATTTCCACTGCCGGTGCAATCAGTAATAATAATTCATACCAGAATTACGACGCGTACGATTTGAATAGTTCAGGGAATTATTTAAACATCACAAATATTCAAAGTGATCATTCGAATGAGTTAAGAAAGTATCTCTTCAATATTTTATGGCAAAAAAAATTCAAAAAAAGCGGAAGAACAATTTCGATTGCATTGGATAATTTATTTAATAATACCAATGGAAAACAGAATTATCTTTCTAAAACAGCGTTTTATAACGGCAAGCTGATAAGTGATAGTTCAAAGATACTTGACCTTCTTAAAAATCAGGATAACAAATCACATAACCTGATGTTAGGGTTAACCTTAACAGAAAAATTAAGTAGTTCATTTTATATGATAGCAGGTATTAAATCTGCTCATGATTATATAAACGACAGTGATCTTTCGTCCCAATCGCTCAGCACCGGCAGCAGCTATGACACACAATTCAGTACGATAAGAACGGATAAAAGAATTTCGAATACAGGGAGCATCAATCTTAATTATGCTAAGAATAAAACCAGAATCTTACTTGGTGGTTTAGCCGGAGTTGCGGTATTGGACATTTATGAAAAAGTAAAGGACCTGCAATTGAATCAGAGATTTATGATCTGGAAGCCATCTGCAAAAATTGAGTATGCGCTAAAAGAAGGGACTAATTTTTCTTTGAATTTTAAAGGCAATTCAATTAACCCCGATTTTCAACAGCTTTTCCCTTATGCATTTAAAAATGGTCAATTAGTTACTTTTTTTGATAATCCAGGGCTTAAAAACAGTTTTTCGAATACCTATTCATTAGCTTATGAGTCTTTTAAAAGGTTTACGAGAGCCTTTACGGCAATCGTTGCCAACTATACAACAATTAAAAATCCTATATCAACTGGCACAACTATTAACAATAGCGGGGCATATTTCATACAGCATATTAATATGGATGGAAATGTTAATAATGAGGTGGACATCACCGGATTTTATTCAAGGCCTTCCACCAAATTAAAAACCCAGTTCACTGTTGATGTAAGTTTAAAAGGAGGCAATAGTGTTAGTTTGTTAAATGGAGTTGTGAATAAACTTAACTACAATCTGTTATCCTTTGGTGTACTTGCTGCAAAAAACAAATCGGGGAAATTCGATGCTCAAATTGGCGCCACTGCAATATTTAATTCCAACAATTTAAAGACGTCCAGTCAAACTTTAAGAAATAATTATTTTACACTGCTTCTAAGATCATCGGCAGATATTTATTTTTCGAAAAGCATGCAATTGCACAGTGATGCCGAATATATGCAACAAGGGCCGAATGAAATTTTTCCGGACAACTTTAATCGGTTGATCTGGAACGTATGGATCAGCAGAAGTTTTTTGAAAAACAACCAATTTGCCATGAAATTGGTTTGTAATGACTTGCTGAACGCGAACGCTGGCTTCACACGTTCTGCATCTTCAACTGTTTTTTTGGAGAGCAGATTTGCAACAATCCGCAGATACTTCATCCTCACAGCTTCCTGGAACTTTACCAGGTATAAACAGATAAAGAAATAATCCATGTGGAAATACTTTTATATACTATTGCCAACTTTATTTATCGGTTGCTTTGCAAATGCTCAAAGCAAATTTGTGGAAGGTGGTCGGATTGTATTTGAAAGAAAAATCAATACCTATGCTGTTTTACCGGAATTTATTGGCCAATCAACAATGGTAAGCCAAACAGAACAGAACGCTTATTTGCAAGACTATAAATCTAAAAATCCACAGTTTTTGGTGGATAGCTTTCAATTGATATTCAACACAGGAAATACAGCTTATGAACCCATTGGCCAGGCATCTGCTTTTTTCAACGGATTGGGGGCACCAATAGCAAATTCCAATAGAATATTTTTTAATCATTCAAAATCAATTTTTTTTGCTGAGAAAAATGCATTTAGTGAAACAAAAATGATAAGTGACTCGATAATTAAGATACAATGGAAACTTACTGACGAAACCCGCGAAATTGCAGGATATACATGCAGACGAGCCAATGCTTTAATCAGAGATTCGGTTTATGTAGTGGCTTTTTATACAGATGCCATCATTCCCAAAAGCGGGCCGGAACTATTTGTTGGTTTGCCCGGGATGATACTCGGTGTGGCTTTGCCACATTATCATATTAGCTATTTTGCAAAAACTGTTAAACCTGAACCTGCTATTGTTTTACCCGATCTAGCCAATGTAAAACCCCGTGCAAATACGGAAACCCTAAAGGATTTTATTTCGGAGGGGTTGGAATTCTTAAAAAAGTTTAATCTTTATAACAACTGGATGCGGGTATTTATTTCTCTATAATATAACAAAAAACCGCCCCCATAATCACATGGAGACGGCTTCTTTATTTGAATATTGTATACGCTTAATTATTCAGCATCAGCGGCATTACCAGCATTAAGAGGTCTTCGCCTTCTGCCTGCTCGGTTGGTTTAATCAAACCAGCCTTGGTGGAAGTGGACAGTTCCATCTTCACATCATCCGTATCTGCTGCGTTCAGCATTTCGATGAGGAAACGGGCGTTGAATGCGATCTGCAGGTCTTCGCCATCGTACTGACAGCTCATGCGCTCATTACCTTCGAAACTGAAGTCCACATCCTGTGCTGCCATTTGTAATTCGCTTCCGGTGATATTCAGGGCTACCTGGTTGGTGCTCTTATTGGAGAACACGTTTACCCGGCGCAAGGCATTCTGGAAATCGGCTTTGTTCACCACCAGCTTATAAGGATTATCTGCCGGTATCACTACTTTATAATCAGGGAAACGCGCATCGATCAAACGACAGATCATTTGCGTTGAACCGTGCTGTACAAAGAGGTGGTTGCTGTTGTAGCTGATGTTCAGCTCGTCTTCATTATCGGGCAGTGCGTTCTTTAATAAGTTCAATGGCTTTTTAGGAACAATAAAGGAATCCGTCTTGGTGGCATGGGTGTCTGTTCTCTTGTAGCGAACCAGTCTGTGTGCATCGGTTGCCACAAACTGTACACCATCCTTGCCCAGTTCAAAAAATACGCCGGTCATAGCAGGGCGAAGATCATCTCCGCTCACCGCAAACAGGGTTTTGTTGATAGCCGTCAGCAAAGCGCTGCTGGTCATGGTAAAACCGGTGGTATCATCGGCTGATGGTTCTTTCGGGAAATTGTCGGGGTTTTCGCCCATAACTTTATACTTACCATTGTCGCTGGTGATCTCCACGGCAAAATTCTTGTCGATGGTAAATGTCAGTGGCTGATCGGCAATATTCTTGAGTGAATCCATCAGGATTTTTGCCGGAATACACACTTTACCGTTGGCCTTACTTTCCACATCCATCTGAACACGCATCACGGTTTCAAGGTCGGTTGCCACTACATTCAGCTTTTTGTCTTCAATCTCGAACAAAAAGTCTTCCAGGATAGGTAATACCGTATTGGCATTGATTACACCGCTGATCTGTTGCAGGTGTTTTAATAACGAAGAAGAAGAAACGATGAATTTCATAAACACTATTTAGAATGTGACAAACCTACTGTAAAATGTTAAGATTCAGTCACCAAAATAATCCCCAAAATCAGAATGTATAAAACTTTTGAGAAACGGTGAATTGGCTAATCCAACACGTTGTTCAGCCGTTCTATCAGTTGCTGGTACTTAATCCGGTTGATGGGCTTTATAATATAGTCGGTAACCGTGGTAAATTCCCTTGATTTCTGGATATCGCAGTCGTCTACAGAGGAGCTGACCACGTAAATGGTGATGGTTTTTCCGAGGCTGTCGGTAATTTTGTGGTATTCTTCCAGGAACTGCCAGCCGTTCATAACCGGCATATTAATGTCCAGGAAAATCACATCCGGCAACTGTTCCTGGTCTCCGTTTCCGGATTCTTTTAAAAAGCCAATAGCCTCACTTCCGTTGTAAAAAGAAAGGATATTCTTTGCCAAACCGGTTGATTCCAATATTTTTCGGGCGGTAAACTGATAAATTTTATCGTCGTCGATTAAACAAACATTGTGTTTAGGTACAGACATAATCGTGATTGTATGGTAGCCGAAGAATAACGATATTGCAAACAGGTTATCAAGGCTTACTAACAAATATAACTACTTTGCCGAAAAAAACGACCTGTTGAACCGGAAAACCACCGCTACGCCTGAACAGGCGTTTATGAAACTGAAGCACTATTGCGGCTATCAGGAACGTTGCCACAGCGAGGTTAAAGAAAAACTGTACAGCCTTGGGTTACGGAAAACGGATGTGGAACAACTGATTTCAAGGCTGATTGAAGAGGGCTACCTGAACGAAGAACGTTTTGCCCGCCAGTTTGCAGGCGGGTACTTCCGGCAGAAAAAATGGGGAATCAACAAAATTGTCTATGCTCTCCGGCAAAAGAAGGTAAGCGAGTATAATATCAAAAAGGGACTGGAGGAAATTGATCAGGAGGAATATGCTGCAGTGGCCGAAAAACTGGTCAGGGCCAAATGGCAGGCTTTAAAGGAGGAGCAGTCTTTCAACCGGGAATTCAAAACCAGGACCTACCTGATGCAAAAAGGATATGAAGCCGGACTGGTTCAATCCCTCCTTAAAATAATCAGAACTGAACACAATGAATAATATGCAGTATAAAATCACCTTCCTTCCCTGTGCCCTGTTGGTATTTGTATGTGCCATGGGTTTTCGCGCCAGTTCCCAAACCCAATCCGGGGCCGCTTTTACCCGGGAGCTTTCCTTCAAAACGGAGAATGACGCCTACCTGTTTAAGCTGGACGATGCTTACTATACCAACGGCCTCATGCTGAACTATGGGTTTGTAACCAACAGAAAAGACCGGAAAAAAATCCATTCCCTGGAACTGGGCCAGAAAATTTT
The DNA here is from genome assembly GCA_035254545.1 of Sediminibacterium sp. Taxonomy (GTDB): domain Bacteria; phylum Bacteroidota; class Bacteroidia; order Chitinophagales; family Chitinophagaceae; genus Sediminibacterium. The sequence continues at coordinate 8,567 of DATFAP010000051.1, forward strand.
TACACCACTGATCCGGAAAACCGTAACTCCGGCAGATATTGACCGGCCTTATTGCGGATATACTTATCTCAATTACACCCAAACGGTTTTTTTAAAGAATGATGCTCTTTTTCAGTGGAACGGATCGCTGGGCTTATTGGGCTCCGCCTCGGGCGGTGAAGCCATGCAGAACACCTACCACCGCTGGCTGAACTATGCCCGGTTTACCGGGTGGCAGTACCAGATCGGGGATGCGCTGAGTATTGACCTGGGGGCTGCTTTTGCCAAAACCATTGTTCGTTCCGATGCGTTTAAAATGGTACCGGTGCTACAGGCTAATCTGGGTACCACTTTTACCCAGGCCAGGCTGGGTACTCTGTTGGTGTTGGGTGCATTTGAGCAAAACAACGAGAGCGCTTTATGGAATGCCCGCTTATCTGATAAAGCCGGAACCAAAAAACGGAATCATGAATTTTTTGTGTACTGGTACCCCCAGGGAGTGTTGCAGGGCTATAATGGTACCTTGCAGGGCGGTCTGTTCAATAAAGCAACTACGGCTGTAACCCGGGAACCGGCTACTTTTGTATTCCAGCAAACCATTGGTATCTGTTATGCCGAAGGTCGCTGGACCGGTAAGCTGGAATGGGTATACCAGTCTAAGGAAACCCCGGCACAAACCAGGGCCCAACGTTATGGTGGGGTGCAACTGGCTTACCGGATCCATTAATTTGAACGAGATTCTATGAATACACTTTCTGTAACACTGATCCAGTCGAATTTGCACTGGGAAAATAAAACGGCCAATCTTCAGTTGTTTGAAGAAAAAATTGCATCCCATAAACAGCCTGCCCAAGTGGTGGTGCTTCCGGAAATGTTCTCTACCGGATTCAGCATGAAACCGGCCGAACTGGCTGAAACCATGGATGGCCCTTCCGTGCAATGGATGAAAAGGATTGCGGCGGAAAATAAGATCATTTTAACCGGATCGCTGATCATTGAAGCGAATCAGCAATACTACAACCGCCTGCTCTGGGTATTGCCCAATGGAACGGTGGGGGTATATGATAAGCGACACCGTTTTGCTTTTGCAGGGGAAGACAGGTTTTATACAGCAGGAAATAAAAGACTGATCACCAGCGTAAACGGATGGAAGTTCAATCTGCAGATCTGTTATGATCTCCGGTTTCCGGTATGGGCAAGACAACAATCTGAAGATACCCCGGAATTTGATGTGCTGTTGTATGTGGCCAACTGGCCCGAACGCAGAAGCCATGCCTGGAAATCGCTGCTCATTGCAAGGGCCATCGAAAACCAGTGTTATGTAATTGGTGTGAACAGGGTAGGCAAAGATGGCAATGGTATTGAACACAGCGGAGACAGTATGCTGGTTGATCCGTTGGGAGAGGTCCTGTTTACGCAGGCCGCCAACGAAGTCATCAGCACCCATTTGCTGGATAAAGATAAACTCGCTGAAGTCCGCAGCCGATTCCCTTTCTGGAAAGACGCGGATCATTTTAATATTCAACATTAGTAATCTATCGAATGAAGGAACCCCGCTATTATTCTGCACAAAAATTATTTACCGGAAAACAGTGGCATGAAAATGCTACGCTGGTTGTTGAGGAGGGTTTTGTAAAAGAAATTATTCCTACCGTAAAGCTGGCCTGCCCTCCTGCGCAGGTTCATCCAGTGATTGCACCGGCCCTGATTGATCTCCAGATTTATGGTGCAGGCGGAAAACTGCTGAGCATGTTTCCTGATGCCCGGTCATTGGAGGTACTCTATCAATATTGTAAATCCGGCGGCGCCCACTGGTTTCAGCCAACGGTGGCCACCAACAGCAGGAAAGTGATTTTTGCCTGTATCGATGCCGTGCGAAGTTACCGGGAGCAGGGCGGTTTGGGTTGTATCGGGCTGCATATTGAAGGGCCATGGATCAATGAAGTTAAAAAAGGCGCACACCTCCCTGTTTTCATTCATTCCCCTTCTCCGGAAGAGGCAAAGGAAGTGTTGGAATATGGTAAGGGGATCATCACCATGATTACCGTTGCTCCCGAAGTATGCAGCAGGGAGGTCATTGATCTGATCCGCTCTTACGGAGTGGTTTTGTCTGCCGGGCATACCAATGCCACCTATGAAGAAGCCACCAAAGCCTTCGATGAAGGGATACCCGCAGCCACGCATTTATACAACGCAATGAGCCCCTTGCAGCACAGGGCTCCCGGTGTGGTTGGCGCTGTGTTTAACCACTCAATGGTGCGCAGCAGCATTGTTCCGGATGGATACCATGTTGATTTCGCTGCCATCAAAATTGCTAAAAAGCAATTGGGTGAAAGGCTGTTTGCGATCACCGATGCTGTTACCGAAACAACCGACGGCCCTTATCAGCACAGGTTAAACGGCGACAGGTATGAGGCAAACGGTGTCCTGAGTGGTTCTGCCCTCACCATGCTGAAGTGCGTACAGAATTTTGTACAGCGGGTTGGCATTGAATCCGGCGAGGCCCTGCGCATGTGCAGCCTTTACCCCGCTCAACTGATGCAGAAACCCGGTATGACCGGATTGCTGGAACCCGCCCATACCGCTGATATAATCGCTATGGATGAGCAATTCGGAATAGCTATATCTTTGTAAAAATTAAACAAAAAACACATGAAAAAATTCTTTGTACTGGCCATTGCTGCTGTCTTTTCCGTAGTTGCAATAGCACAACAGGCCGATTGGAAACAAATGCATGATTTCCATTCCGTAATGAGCAAAACATTCCATCCTGCCGAAGAGGGTAACCTGAAACCTGCTCGTACAAATGCTGCCGAACTGGTTGCAAAAGCAAAAGCATGGCAATCTTCCACTGCTCCCGCAGGATACGATGCCAAAGTTGCTCAACCTATTTTAAAGAAACTGGTTACAGCCTGCGCCGATCTGGAAGCCGGCGTGAAGGCAAAGAAATCCGATAAAGAATTGACCACTTTAATCACTGCGGCGCATGAAGTGTTTCATGAATTGACTGAGAAATGCAGGCCCGGGGCGGAAAAACATTAATTTCAACCATCTATTTTACGAAGCCTTCCCATTTAGCGGGAGGGCTTTTTTGTTTTGATCAGGGAAAGCACTGTGTCTGTTTTTAAATCTACACCTGCCCGGATGGCTGCCGAAGATGGCGGTACAAGAATATCAGGAATGATTCCCCTTCCTTTGGCCCTGTTTTTATCCATGACCAGTTTGTAGAGCGGCAGACTTATGCTCAACCGGCTTTTGGGCAGGGTAATATTGGGAATATGCATGGCAGAATTTCCATAGTATCCGCCGCCGCTTTCTTCCCCGATCACCGTAACATTTTCCTGGCCTTTTAATGCTGCAATGAACATGGTTGCTGCTGAAAATGTATAACCACCCTGCAGCAGGTAAATATTTCCGTTGAAATGATGCTTCGTTTTGGGCGGATAATAATGTTGTTCATACCTCCGATAATGAATGGCGCCGTCTGCCGCTTTCACTGCGCCAAAATTCATGGCCAGCCAGAAAGGTACAATGGGTTGTATATAACGGCTGTAGCGAAACTTTCTGCTGATGGCTGCTACCGTATCCCCTATTTTGAATGGCTGTTTGCGGAGGTATTTGGTCAATGCTGTGCTGTTGCTTACTCTTCCCCCGCTGTTGTTTCTCAAATCTATCACGAGATGCTCAATCTGCAAGGCATTCATTTTCCGGAAACTCTTCCTGAAAAAGGATTTTAAAGAGCCCCTGCTGAACGTGTTCAGCCGCATGAATGCGGAACGTTGCAGCGTATCAATGGTCAATGACCTGCGCGATAACCGGCGCATTTGTCTTTTGCTGATCTCCGGAGGCCTTACTACTGCAAGGCTGTCGCTTTGTTTTTGCTGCGCTATGCGTTCTGCCGGTGAAAATGGTCTGATGGTGGCGCTTTCTGTTTTACCAGCGGCGTCTATATACTCGATCCTGTAAATGGAATCCGTTCCAAAATGCAGGGCATGCCAAAATGGAAATGAATTGGTCACTACCTGATTCCGGTGGTTAACCGCATCTCCATCGGTAGAAATGGTACTGAATATCCGATCCGTTATGGCTTTGGTATTGTACCCGTTAATAGATTGCAGAATGGTCCCTCTTGTTAACACCGTATCTCCCCGATGTAGATTGCCGAGTACCACCATGCTATCTCCCCATACTTTTACCTGCAAAGGAAACATTGCTACTTTGTTTTGCTGAAATTGCCGGGAGATTTTTTTGGGAAGCCTTACAACAGTATGTCCGCACTTGATTTGACTGATCCATTCGGCTACCCTGTTTCTGAATTCAATGGTGGTGAGTGAATCGGTCAGCTCTTTTTCCTGTGTTTGGAAGGAGCTGTCTATCACAGCTTTACTGGTATACCAGTAAAGGCTTGGGTGATTGGCTTCCAGTATTTTTTTTAGCAGCACCAGGTCCGACTTCATTTCCGTTGGTGCAATCCGTTGCATCAATACGGAAGATTCCTGCCCGCTTACCCGCATTCCGTTACCGAAGAATCCTAAAATAATCAGCAGAATGATTCTCATGCAGCAGCGGATTGTTGTTCTTATGATGACTGAAAAGCATTCCAGCCCTGTGCGGTAATATTGAAACGGTTGCCTCCCTTGGTGTAGAGTTTAACGCCTTCTTCCGGGTCGGTGGTATAGCCGATTACGCTGATCTCTTCATTGAGTACAATTTTTTCGTGGTCTTCCTGTTTCAGGGTAAAGATCAACTCATAATCTTCTCCCCCATTCAATGCACAAACAGTAGGATCCAGCCCAAACTTATACGCTGCTTTCCTGCTGTCTTCGGAAATGGGTAGTTTTTCTTCATAGATGACCGCACCCAGGTTCGACTGTTTGCAGATATGCAGCACCTCACTGCTGATGCCATCACTTACGTCCATCATGGCTGTAGGCACAATATCTTTTTCTTCAAAAAACGCAATGATGTCTTTTCTTGGCTCCGGTTTCAGCAATCTTCCAACGATGTAGCTTTCGTTCTCCAGGTCCGGCTGAATCTGCGGATTTTCCTGGAAGATTCGTTTTTCCCTTTCCATCAGGGTAAGCCCCAGGTAGGCCCCGCCAAGATCGCCGCTTACACAAATCAGGTCGCCTTTCTGTGCAGTACTTCTTTTAACAAATTTATTGGGAGCTACTTCCCCAATGGCTGTAACGGAAATAACAAATCCTTTTGCCGAACTGGTGGTGTCTCCACCCACCAGGTCTACTCCGTATTTTTCACAGGCAAAATAAACACCTTCATAAAATTCATTCAACGCCTCTACACTGAAACGGTTACTGATCCCGATGCTCATGGTAATATGCGTTGGTGTGGCATTCATGGCATACACGTCACTGAGATTGACGGCTACGGCCTTATATCCCAGGTGCTTCAGCGGGGTGTACATCAGGTCAAAATGCACTCCTTCCAGTAAGAGATCGGTGGTAATAACGGTCTGTTTGCCGAAATGGTCAATCACGGCAGCGTCATCACCTACACCCAGGATCGTGGATGCATGCTGCAATTCTATATTTTTTGTAAGATGATCGATCAGCCCGAATTCACCCAGGCTGGCAATCTCTGTTCTTTCTTCCATAATAAGTTTCTTTAAAAAATCCCCCCGTTAATAATCCGCAGCAGTTCATCGTGTATTTTTCCATTGGTCGCCAGCAAATGGGGTTGGTAAGGAGAATAATAGTCTCCGTTGAAATCGGTTACTTTTCCTCCGGCCTCTTCCACCATCAGGAATCCTGCCGCGCTATCCCATGCCTGCAACTTGTGTTCGTAGAATCCGTCGAACCTTCCGGCTGCCACCCAGCACAAATCTATGGCAGCGCTTCCCAGTCTTCTTACCGGAACTCCTTTGCGGATCAGTTTTTCAAATACCTGGATTGGTCCGTTGGGTTCATCAAGATACGTGTATGGGAACCCTGTTACCAGGCAACTCTTAATTACTTCGGTTTTTTCGCTGACATGTATACGCTTATTGTTCAGCGTAGCGCCAAATCCTTTCTGTGCAAAGAACAGTTCTTTCATAACGGGGTTGTACACGGCGCCCATCAGCATCTTTCCGGCACGCTCCAGCCCGATGCTAACACAACAAATGGGTATACCATTGGCAAAATTCACCGTTCCGTCTATAGGATCGATGATCCATTTATAAGATGAGTCCTGAATATGCTCCCCGGATTCTTCGCTCAATATATAATGGTCGGGGTAGTCTGCCTGAATCACGCCCATAATGGCTTTTTCTGCAGCATGATCGGCTTCTGTGACCAGATTATTGATCCCCTCTTTGTTGCTTACGGCAAAACTTCCGTTAAAAAAACGCAGCAGTTCTGCGGCACCTGCTTCGGCGGCTTTTAATAATGTATGTTTCAGCATGCTGCAAAAGTAACCCCGATTCATCTGATTTGGTAATTTTTGGTACAGATTCAGCATCTTTGACTGTATAATTCATCCCATTGCTGATATCGGTTATTATTGTGAATTACCGGGTTTACCCTTATCTGGCGGATTGTATTCAATCCGTTCGGCAGGCGCTTTCCGGAATTGAATCCGAGATTATTGTGGTAGACAATGAGTCGGAACAAGAGGCCGTCCGGATGCTTCAAACCGGGTTTCCGGATGTTAAGTTCATCGTTAATCTGACCAATAACGGCTATTCCAGGGCCAATAATCAGGGGTGGGCTATTTGTAAGGGGGATTTTGTATTGTTCCTGAATCCTGACACCCTTGTACCCGAAAACGCCCTTCGGCAATGTTTGGATTACCTCGGAAAAAATATGCATGTTGGAGGGTTGGGGGTTAGAATGGTGAACCAGGCAGGTCGCTTTTTACCCGAAAGTAAAAGGGCGTTTCCCTCGCCGCTGATAGCCTTTTTTAAACTAAGCGGATTATCGGCGCTTTTCCCCCGCTCGGCTTTTTTAAATCGTTATGCACTGGGTAACCTCAACGACAGAGACAACCATCGGGTAGAAGTGCTGGCGGGTGCTTTTTTTATGACCAGGAAAACCATTCTGGACCGCCTGAAGGGTTTTGACGAAAGGTTCTTTATGTATGGGGAAGATGTGGATCTGAGCAGAAGAATTATAGAACTTGGTTATGAAAACCATTACCTGGGCAGCGTGACCATTTTACATTACAAAGGCGCAAGTACAAACAAGCAGGGTAGGCTGTACAACCATTATTTTTATGAATCCATGAAATTGTTTGTTGATAAATATTATTCGGGAAGCAATCAATGGGCCAGCCGACTGCTGCTGAACTGGGGGATCTGTCTCGCTAAAAAAGGGGCAAGGATTAAAAACTGGCTCTTCTGAAAAAACTAGTGATTTTGAACCAATTGAACATCAGTCGGCTTGGTGTTGTTGTTCTCCATTTTGCCGGAGGACCTGGTGAGGCTGGAATAAGCCATTATCACCAGCACAAAAAGAATGGATATTCTCATCATCTTATAGGAGCTTTCAATATTAAAACTCGGCTAACCGGGAATATGATGATAATTCGTCATCGTGGTGTTGATCCACCTACATCTTTCTTAAATGCCAGCGGCGATTTGCCATATTCCTTTTTGAAGCAGGCACAGAAATAGGGTTCGGAATTAAAACCGGTGGTATTAGCTATGTCCTTAATGGACCCCAGGTTTTGGCGGAGCATCATTTCCGCCTTCATTAACCGGGAACGGATGATGTATTTCTGCGGTGTCATTTGATAAAACCGGATCACCCATCTTTCGAGCGTGGAAATACTCATGGATAGTTTTTCAGCCAGGTCCTGAACGGTAAGTGTGTTGTTATCGAATAACTCGTCTACCGCCGAACTGAAGTTCTTTTTAAAAGTCATTTCAAAACCGGACAGGTCGTTGTCTTCATCCTTCAACAAAGTTTTCTTCTCCAGTTGGTAGATAATCTCTTTTTTAATCCCCACCAGGTTTTTCACTTTCAGGAGCAGCTCATTAATTTTCAGGGGCTTTACCAGATAGTCGTTGGCGCCCAGTTCAAGGCCCATACTGATTTTATCGTCGCTGTTCAGCGCCGACATCAGGATCACCGGTATCGCCGACAGTTTTGGATCATTCTTCAATATGCGGAGAATAGAAAAACCATCCAGTGGAAAAGGAAGCATGATATCCAGCAGAATCAGGTCGGGAATTTGTTTTTTCAAAGTCTCCAGGCAATCTATTCCATTAGATACCGCAATTACATTCGTTGTAAATGAAAGACTCTCTTCCAGCGATTCACGCAATTCTTTATGATCTTCAACCAATAAAATGGATGTTTCCTTCATGGTAAAAATTTATTCAACAGGTGAATCAATGTTGTTTTTAAAATTCAGGTAAAACACGGTACCCTTTCCGTGGGTACTCCTCAACTGAACGCTCCCGTTATTGAGCCCTATAAAATATTTTACAATCATCAGCCCCACACCCGTTCCTACAATATCCCCCACATTGGATCCCCGGATAAATGTATTGAACATTTTATTCCGGTCTTCCGGCGGTATGCCAATTCCCTTATCGGCAATCAATATGGACCAGCTCCCTGCCCTCAGCGTAACTTTAACTTTTGGCGCTGTTTTTCCTTCGGAATATTTAAAGGCATTGTCGATCAGGTTAACCAGGATATGTTTTAGCTGAATGGGATCAATCCAAACAGGATCACGGTTTCCGCTAAAGCTGTACACCAGGCTGCGACCGTCTTTCCAGGGACTATAGTACTCCCTGAACAACTGTTCCAGTATTTCCCGAACCTCCACTTTTTCCGGTTTCGACCGGATACATTTTGACTCAATTTTTCCTGCAACCAAAAAATCGTTCAGCATTTTGGTCATATTGTCTATCTGGTCTGCAATTCTTTTTGTATACTTTTTTGTGAAAGGGGTTTCTCCGAGTCCCTGTCGTTCTGCAGACTGGTTAATCAGATCATTGTTGGACTGTATTACGGCCAGGGGTGTTCTTAACTCATGCGATACCAGGCTTACAAAACTGCTTTTCAGTTGGTTGAGTTTGTGTTCTTTTTCCAGAATTTTTTTAAGCTCTTCTTCAATCCGGATATGTTCGGTAATATCTGTAAAAAATACGGCCCAGCTTTTTTCTTCAGTATCGGTAAAAAAGAAGGGAACAATACTGAATGCCATAATCAGGCGGTTGCCTGTGTGCGACTCGATAATCACTTTCTGCTCCTTTCCCGGATCTGGTTCCTGATCGTTGATGACAGTAGTAAACGTTTCCAGAAATGCTTTTTCTCCCTCCAGGAAATACTGGCAGAGTTGATAGGTCTTCACCCCAATTTCATTCAACCACTTTTTGTTGGCGAAAGAAATGGTCAGGTCTCTGTGAACAATAACCACCAGTTGATCCATGCTGTTAACCAACCGGCGGAATATCCCGGCTCTTTTCTGCATTTCCAGTTCCCGGTGCCGCAGGCCCGTTATATCTATGCCGTAACTAATGACCTTACCCACAGTCTGGTCTCCACTCATCACAGGGAGATACCTTCTTAAGTAATATAAGTTGTTTCCGTCTGATGCTTCGGTAACTTCTTCAAATTCCACCATTTTCTGTTCTTTCAACGCGGTGGTAAAGTGTTTTCTTCGCTGTTCGGCAATGTTTTTTGGGAAATTATTGAACTCCAGGTACTCATAATCGGTTTTTCCGATCACCCACTCCCGGACATATTGCCCCGGGAATGCCCCGGTATTTACAAATTCGTACCGATGTTCTGTATTAAATATGGCAAAATCGGTCGGCACATTATTCAGGAGACTTTCATAATAATCTTTCTGCTCTTGTAAGATTTTTTTAAAAGCATCCATTGTATAAAATATTCATCATTTAACGCTGTGTAACGAATAATTGACAAAAAAGGCCCATTTCCTGTCGGGTTGCCGTTATTTATGACCTCCTAAATATAGTAATTAATACATATCCGACAGAGCAGAAATGCCCCCCCCATTTTCTGAAAAATCGGATAAATCAATAATTGATATACTCCGCAGACTGGCAGTTCCTATGGTCTTTCAGCAGGTATTCACCTTCTATGAATGCAGACCAGCGTTTCAGTTTTGATGTTTGTGAAGTAAGTATCCTGGCCGATGGGGTATGCCTGGTTTTCCGGTTCAGGTAAACGACCTGATTTCTGTTGGGGCTGAAGTGGCCTACCGGTTCACCAATACCGATAACCTCGACGACGTAAGTGCCCGACAGTATCCCGATAAAAACAGCATGAATGAATATGCTTACCAGTTGACACTCAGGGGGGATGAACTGAACCCCAATGCCAAACCCGGACTTCAGCCAAGAGGCAACCCAGATGTAAAAGACAGTTATTATCCTGTTCAACTGAGGGTAACTTACAATCTTGGTTTGGGTGGGGTTCCAGCTACAGAAGATGGAGGCCTTAAGGGGTATTTCCGATAGTTTGACCAAATATTGGGCATTTGTTTTAGCTTCGTTGATTCTAAACGCGCTTAGCTAACGATGTCCATCATTGATCTGAAACTCCCCAATTCAATCCTCAAAGCACTCCGTTTGCCCCAGAATAACCTGAGGCGAGATCAGCTCCGGGTATTGAAGAAGCTGCTGAAAAAAGCAAGGTTTACTGCCTTTGGGCAGCAATACCGCTTCGATGAAATATTGGTTAGCAAGCATCCGGGTAAGAAATTTCAGGAAATTGTCCCGACGTTTAACTACAATAAGATTTACAATGAGTGGTGGCATAGGACCCTCGAAGGCCAGTCTGATATCTGTTGGCCCGGCAAAATCAAGTATTATGCCTTGAGCAGTGGTACCAGCGAGGCTGCCAGCAAATATATTCCCATTACCAACGATATTCTAAAGGGCAATAAGATCGTAATGATCAAGCAGCTCCTGAGTCTGCGCTCTTATGAGAATATTCCGTATGCCTCCCTAAGTAAGGGTTGGCTTACTTTAGGCGGAAGCACCGAATTGCAGAAAGGCGCCGGATATTATGCCGGTGACCTGAGCGGCATTACGGTTAAAAAAGCGCCTTTCTGGTTTCAGCCGTTTTATAAACCCGGCAAGAAAATAGCCAAGCAGAAAGACTGGAATAAGAAGATTGATGAGATTGTAGAAAAGGCGCCTGAATGGGATATTGGTTTCCTGGTAGGGGTGCCCGCCTGGATCCAGATGTGTGTAGAACGTATTGTAGAGCGATATCAACTCAATAATATCCATGAACTCTGGCCCAATCTCGCTTTCTTTGTTCATGGTGGAGTCAGTTTTGAGCCGTATAAAAAAGGGTTTGAAAAAATGCTGGGTAAACCGATCACCTATATAGAAACTTATCTTGCGAGTGAAGGCTTCATTGCCTACCAGGACCGGCAGAACGCTCCGGGGATGCGCCTGGTGACCAATGAACATATTTTCATGGAGTTTGTTCCTTTTGACGATGTGAATTTTACTTCCGACGGAGATATGGTAGAGAAACCGCAGGCGCTGATGCTGCACGAAGTGGAAGAAGGGAAAGACTATGCGCTGTTGATTAGTACCACCGCAGGCACCTGGCGGTACCTGATTGGTGATACGGTTCGCTTTGTAGACAAGGAAAGATCTGAGATCATCATCACCGGAAGGACCAAGCATTTTCTAAGCCTGGTGGGGGAACACCTGAGTGTGGATAATATGAACAGAGCGGTTCAGATGGCGAGTGAAAAATTCAATATCTGTATCCCCGAATTTACTGTGGCCGGGGTGCCCTCAGGAAATTTCTTTGCACACCAGTGGTATGTTGCCTGCAATGATGCGGTTGATCCGGATCAACTGGGTAATAGTATTGACGAATTCCTGAAAGAACTGAACGACGACTATGCCGTTGAAAGAAAAAGTGCACTCCGTGAAGTAAACCTGAAAGTACTCAGTGATCAGCATTTTATGGATTTTATGAAAATGAAGGGAAAGATCGGAGGCCAGCATAAATTCCCCAGGGTACTGAAAGGAAAAATGCTGGAAGAGTGGCAGGAGTTTCTGGCAACAGCAACCATTGCTAAAAAGCAATTTGAAAAATCCACGCTTTAACCGATTATTGCACCTATGCTCGCACCTATTTTAAAAGGGTTGGTTTTAGGATTACTCCTGAGTATTTCCGTAGGTCCGGTGATTTTTGCCATCATCAAACAAAGTGTAAACAACGGACATAAAGCAGGATATGCTTTTGTAGCGGGTGTTTCTGCCAGTGATATAGCGCTGGTCCTGTTCTGTAATTTTTTTACCTCTCTTTTTACTGCCGCACTGAATCATAGTACGGCCATTGCTGTTACCGGAAGCGCATTTCTGGTGGCAGTCGGAATCTATACCTTATTCTTCAAGAAAGTGGTGACCAATGAGGAGAACAAACTTGTGCAAAAAAAATTCAGGAAAAGAGATCTGGCCGGAATCTTTATGGCTGGATATCTCATGAATACCCTGAATCCAGGCGTTTTTCTGTTCTGGTTTGCATGGACTGCTGCAATCATTGGGGATGCTGCTTCTACACCCAATCCGGCTCAGTACAAGTTCATCGTTTTTGCTACCTGCCTTGTTTTTGTACTGCTAAGTGATATAGTGAAAGTGGCGCTCGCCGGAAAACTTCGCACCAGGCTCACACCCAGAAATCTCCACTATATCAATATTATATCGGGAATCATCCTCATTGGTTTTGGTGTAGCATTGTGCTGGGGTGTACTGAATTTTGGTCATGTCATCAATCATAAACCAGCCTGATGCTTTTATGAAGAAAAAACCGGTAGGGTTCTTCGGCAGGATCTGGTATTGGACCAGGCGGATATCCCTGATTTTATTTTGTTCCTCCATTTTCTATGTTATTTTAACCAGGTGGGTAATGCCCCCGGTTACCATAACCCAGGTCTCCAATGCGTTCGGTTATGGGTTAAAACGTGATTATGTAAGCTGGAATGAAATCAACTATGCTGTAAAACTGGCTGCTATTGCGAGTGAAGATCAGGCTTTCACCGATCATGGCGGATTTGACTGGGATGCGATTGAGAAGAGCCTGAAGCCTAAAAAGAAGGGGAAAAAAACCAGGATACCATTGGGGGGTGGTGCCAGTACCATCACACAACAAACAGCTAAGAATGTTTTCCTGTGGCAGGGTGGCAGCATCACCAAATTCATCCGCAAAGTTCCTGAGCTCTATTTTACCAAAATGGTTGAATGGATCTGGGGAAAACAAAGAATCCTGGAAGTATACCTGAATGTGATAGAAATGGGTCCCGGTATTTTTGGTATAGAAGCGGCGGCACAGCATTACTTTAAAAAACCGGCTGAAAAGCTTACCAGGGCTGAAGCTGCCATGATTATTGCCTGCCTGCCCAATCCAAAAAAATTCTCTGTGAAACCCATGAGCAGAAGGGTTTCCTGGCGTTATCCGCAAATACTGCAGCAGATGCGCAATATAGAAGACGATGAAGATATCAGGGCGCTCTTAAAACAATAATGCTGCTGATCAGCCAAGCTGATCCACAGCTTTAATAGCAGCAGCCAGTCTTTCTTCATAATTACCACTGATCAATACCCAGGGGGTTTGCTGATGAATGAGCAGGTCTTTATAGATTCTGAATAATTCCTGTCTTGGTTTTTCATCGGGGTACTCCCTTAATTCGTCTTTTACCCAGGGTAAATCAATATCACAAAGCAGGTAGAGATCGTATCTTCTTTTTACAATAGCATCCAGGATAAAAAAATCACAGTCTCCAAAAACATATTCGCTCCATACTTTCATCACATACATATCTGTATCAATAAAAAGTAAAGGCACTGTTTCTTCAGACCGCGACTGAACTTTATGCGTGATTTCATCTTCCAGGGCAAGCTGCCCCTTTGCAATCAAAAGCAGGTCATCTGCGGTATAGTCCATTCCGTTCGTAAGGAGATATTCGCGCGCAAATTCACTACACCATTCCGTCTGATAGTGCTGGGCCAGCAATTCACACAGGGTGCTTTTTCCTGTAGATTCCGGACCTATTATTACAATCTTCTTAACTGGATGCATGATTTGCTTTTTTCTGCCAGCTTATTAAACCGGCAACGGCCAAAAGGAGCAGCACCACAAACTGTACGCTGGTGAATACATAGCCCTTGATGAAGTATAACGGTATCGAAGCAATATTTGTTGCTATCCACCAAATCCAGCTCTCTGCTTTTTTTCTGGCCATCAGCCACATGCCTGTATAGGCGGTTGCACTGGCAAATGCATCGGCCCATGGTATGGCTTCAGGGGCAAAGGATTGTTTGAGCCAGGTAAGCGCTGCGAAAATCCCCAGGTAGAAAGCCGCAAAGAAAAGGATCTGCTGCCTCCATTCCTTTGCATTGCTGCGGGTGATCTGTAACAAAGCCCTGTGTTTCTCCTGATCCTTTTTAGACCAGAGTACCCATCCATAAATACTCACGATTGTATAGTATACATTCACACTTGCTTCTCCAAATAAATGCCCCTTAATACTCAGATAAATATAAATGGTGGTATTAATCAGGCCAATAGGATATACGAGAATATTTTCTTTTCTGCTGAACCACACACTGGCAATGCCGGATAGTACAGCAATGAATTCCAACCATCCGGTTTGTTGCAAGCCTTGTAAAAACCGATCAAAAACTGAAGATAATTCCATCTTTAAATTGCCAGGAGGCTTTTATGGGATAATGTTGTTGTATATACTCAAGACCAACCAGGTCGGGGTTTTCTCCGTTAAAAAACCAGACCAGGAAAAAGGATTTGTTTTGCCGGAATGCCCTGATTTCTTCAGGTATGTCTTTGTGCGGCAAAGGGAAAGCTCTTATTCCGGATAAAAAAAACAGGGCATCATTGGCATTGGAGAAAATGGTTCCGCTGAATTCCTTCTCCTTGTTTTTCATATGAGCAATCAGCGGTGATTTTTTCCATTGGTCTTCCGTATATCCCGGGATTCCCGCATAAGAAACACCCTCCCAGGTATAGCTGTTGTTGCTATAATGGCGGTATTGTGCATATCCGTATGTACACAATAATAACAGCAGGATGAGCATTTTCGGCAATTGGCGCTTCCTTTGAACAAGGTAAACCGATCCGGTCGCCAGCAGGAGTATGACCGGAATATATGCCGGAGACAGTAGTCGGCTGCTCAGTGTTTCAAACCTCGATACCGTGGATATGGTTAACATGAATGCCGTATAAATCAATACAAAAAGCGCAATAATATGTTCCGTTCCGGAGAAATATTGTTGTTGCAGAACACTATATAGTACGTACAGCAGGGCTATCAGGAGTATCAGTGCGCCTGTTACCAGTGTCCAGGCAGGAACGGATTCCGGAAGCGGAAACCAATACCGGAGTACTTCTCCGGCATCCTGCAGATTCTCTGTAAAGGTTCTTGTTGCTTTCTGGCGTACACCGGTGAATGTGCCCGAAAGCAGGCTGTTTCGTACCAGGTTACCGGCGGCAAGTGCAATACCAACCGTACCAAATACCAGGAGGTGTTTCAATTTCATTTTTCCGGTCAGCCGCTCATTAAACAGGATGAGCAAACAGCCGGTCATTACACAGGTAATGCCTGCATAGCGAACAACAAACACAAGAGAAACAATGATTGCTGCCATCAGCAGATCACGTTGCTGCAGGCTCAGCAGGTACCGGTGAAGTGCAATGAAAAAAAGAAGAACCAGTAAAAGAAACAGGGTTTCTGACCAGAGCATGGAATAGACTTCCAGCAAAGCCGAACTGGTTGTCAGGAACAGCAAAAGAAGCAATCTTGCTGCCGGATGGTAAAACCGCATCTGCCGGAATAAATAACTGCTCATGAAGAGCAAACCGGAATAAAGCAGGCCGTTGAGAATGGGTGCGGTATGAATCAGCGTGCCGGGACTGAACAATTGTACCAGCGCCAGAAATACCGGATAGCCCAGCGGAAACAGTACAAAAGGGAGATTATTGTAATCGGTAAAGGAAAATCCATTCACCAGATTATCCGCAGCGCTCAGGTAGGCTACTGAATCCGGGGAAACACCAATGCCCCCGTGGCGGGCGTAGAGCAGTATCCAGATAACTACGATGGCTGATGCCAGAAAAGCATCCCAATACCGGCAAAAAAAATAATTGAATGACTGTTTCATGCTGTTACGCTGGCTGAAAATTAAGCAATTCGTGCTTATTCCGCCTCGGCAACAACTTCTTTAACTTCCGGGATCATGCGTTTCATCATGCCTTCAATACCCGCTTTTAGGGTAATCATGGAAGAAGGGCATCCACTGCAACTACCCTGCAGCATCAGGTTAACGATACCGTCGTTGTAGCTTTTGAACTGAATGGCGCCACCGTCCATTTCCACAGCAGGCTTTACGTAGTTTTCCAGCAGTTCTTTCACCCTTTTTACAATATCATCGTCATCTGCGCTAACCGTGTTGCTGGCTTCCTGTTTTACCTTGGCGACCTCATCATCATTCACCACTATACCACCGTTTTCGAGGTATTGTTTCAGGAATTCCTTGATGGTGGGAATCACATCCTGCCAATCTTCGGTTTCGCCGGTTTTGGTCAGTGTGATAAAGTTACTGGCAATGAATACGCTTTTTATAAAAGGGAAACTGAATATTTCTTTGGCTAAAGGAGAAGGTCCCGCATAAGACTCATCGGCAAAATCAATACTTTTCCCCGGATATAACAGCTTATTGGCCACAAATTTCATGGTTTCTGGATTTGGGGTCATTTCAGTATAAATGCTGATTACCGGATTGCCTGTCTGTATCATAATTATTTGTTTTAAGCGAATTGCTATATGCTGTCAAGTACAAAAATAAACAAAACATAGGCAAGGAGTGTTCAAATCCCCTGTCGAAGTCTTCCGGGTGGCTTATTTTTCGGATATCGAAAGTTCATCCAATAATATGCCCTAAAATACGTTATATAACATACGTTCTGAATGTAATGTGTATATGCGTACTTTTCTGCTGCTTATACTTCTAGTGCTGACCAACATCTCCGGCAAGGCCCAGGGTACGGGCTTCTCATTGGGAATCAATCTCTGCGGGGGCGAATTTGGAGAGCAAAATATTCCGGGGAGCCTCAACCGGGACTACGCTTATCCCACCGAGGAAGAAGTGAATTACTTTCATAAAAAAGGCTTTAAAACAGTTGCCATCCCATTTCGGTGGGAAAGGGTCCAGAAAAGTCTGGGGGGAGATTTGGATTACCAGGAAATCGGGGAGATCAAGAAAGTGATTGGCTGGTGCTCCAACAAAGGCTTGCAGGTGATCCTGAGTATGCACAATGGTGGCCGTTACCGCAAAAACGGTATTGAATACATTGTTGGCAGCTATTCGGTAAGCCGGAACGATTTTGCCGATGTATGGAACAAGCTGGCAAACGTTTTTTCGGGATACGGCAATTTATTGGGTTATGAAATCATGACCGAACCACACGAAATGCAGGGCTTCGACTGGTTCACCACCGCACAACAGGCTATTCATGCTATCCGGCAGGCAGACAGCAGAAATGCCATTATCATTGCCGGCGAAAATTATGCTGCTGCCGAAAGCTGGCACCTGTACAGCGACCACCTGAAAAACCTCAAAGACCCTTCGGATAAAATCATCTATAACGCGCATTGCTTTTTTGATATAGATTTCACTGGCAAGTACCTCTATTCTTACGACCAGAACCAGGCGGAGGAATATACCGGCGTTAAAAGAGCCGAACCCTTTGTAAACTGGCTGAAAGAGAACAATAAGCACGGTATGATCGGAGAGTTCACGGTTCCGGATACCGATTCCCGCTGGTTGATTGTGATGGAGCGCTTTCTGAAATATCTGAGCGACCACCAGGTAACGGCTCTTTACTGGGCTTCCGGGGAAAAATGGGGTGGACATCCGCTCTCTGTTTACCCGCTGGCCCAAAATGACCGGCCGCAAATGAGTGTGTTGCAGAAATTTGTAACAGGCGTCGTTGCTTATGAGGAGAAAATCGTAACGGCTGCTATAACTGCGGAACCTGCAACGGCCCCGCCGGCTGTACCTGCAAACCTTGCTGCACCCCCCAAACCGGAGGAAGCACCCGAAAGTTTTTTGTTTCTCCCGGGTACCCTGTTATTGCCCCAACCCAATGGTGGTTTATACAAACCTGCCGCATTAAAATCACCCAATACAGCAGAGAAGGGTGTGCGGCTGGCCAGGTACAGGTAGCACTTATGGTACTATCCTGAGTTTGGCATAGTTGAGCATGATTTTCTTTTCTCCGTTTTTTTCAAATTGAATGGTAGCAACGGGATTATGTGCAGAACCTTCAATACTGGTAACGGTGCCGAACCCGAATTTCTGGTGTTCTATCCGCTGACCCGCCTCTAGTGATGATGTGTCACTTGGCGCAAAATCTGCGGAAGGAACATGTGCCATAACTTTGGGAACGGGCGGAACCACCGGAAGGTATTCTGGTTTGCTGCCTGCTGGTTTTTTAGAAGGTGGTGGCCCGTACTTTTTTTCTGCACCCGTAGCTGCATCCCTTGGGGTAAACCCTCTGTGCATTCTTTCATAAGCGCCACCCCAATTGTTCTGGTTATTTCTGGAGTTACCCCCTGCAAAACTTTTGTCGATATACTGTTCGGGCATTTCCTCAATGAAGCGACTAGGCTCATTCTGTACCAATTGACCAAACCGATACCGTGAATTGGAATAGGTGAGCCATAATCTCTGCTTGGCCCTGGTTACGGCTACATAAAAAAGCCTGCGTTCCTCTTCCAGCTCTTCGCGGGTATTGATGCTCATGGCGCTGGGAAACAGGGTTTCTTCCACACCCCCTACAAATACACACCCGAATTCCAATCCTTTTGCAGCGTGTATGGTCATCAGTTTTACAACATCGCTGTTTTCTTCATCATCATCCGCATCGGTTAACAGGGTAATCTGTTGCAGGTAGGCGCCCAGGCTCTTTTCGCCCACTTCTCCATCTTCATTGCTGGGGCTTTCAGTCCACTCTTTGACGGAGTTCAGTAATTCCTGGATATTTTCATAACGGGCAAGGCCCTCTGTGGTTTTATCGTTGAACAGTTCCTTTACAAGATTGGTATGCTTACCTACCTGCACGGCTATATCATAAGCATTTTTATCGGTCAGCATACTTTGAAAGTAGCGGATCATGGTAACGAAATTCTGCAAAGCTTCCAGCGTACCTGCTCTAAACCCAAACTCTGCAGCACGGCTCACTACTTCGAACATGGAGATGTTGTGCTCATTGGCAAAGATTACACATTTTTCCATGGTGGTCTTTCCTATACCTCTCACCGGATAATTGATGATTCTTTTCAGGGCTTCTTCGTCCTGTGTGTTTACAATCACCCTCAAGTAGGCCAGCAAGTCCTTGATTTCCTTGCGCTGGTAGAAACTGGTACCTCCGTAAATTCTATACGGGATCCCCATCCTGCGCAGGTTTTCTTCAAAAGAGCGGCTTTGCGCATTGGTGCGATACAGAATGGCAAAATCGCGGTTGAAATAATGATTCCGGAGTTTTTGTTCCTGTATCGTATCTGCTACAAATTTCCCTTCTTCATTATCGGTCATGGTTCGCACCAGGCTGATTTTTTCACCGGGTGCATTATCGGTCCACAAGTTTTTTGGAATCTGTCCTTTATTGTTTTTGATCACTTCGTTGGCTACCTGAATAATGTGCTGGCTGCTTCGATAATTCTGTTCCAGCTTCACCACTTTCACATCATCATAATCCTTTTGAAATTGCAGGATATTTTCGATGGTGGCTCCGCGAAAGCTATAAATACTCTGTGCATCATCCCCAACCACACAAATATTTTCATGGGCCGCTGCCAGCAATTTAGTGATCTGGTACTGAACCGTGTTGGTATCCTGGTACTCATCAATCATGATGTATTTAAACTTATGCTGGTATTTGTGCAGGGCCTCCGGGAAATTTTTCAGCAGCTCATACATTTTCAGCAGCAGGTCGTCAAAATCCATGGCGCCATTCTTAAAACAACGGCTGGCATAGGCTGCATAAATCTGAGCTATCGCGGGCCGGTTGGCACGCATATCTTCCTGTTGTATATAATAATCATTGGCGTATTCGGCCGGACCCACCAGGGCGTTCTTGGCGGAAGAAATCCTGTTGCCCACTACATTGGGTTTATAGTGCTTATCGTCCAGGTTGAGTTCGTTGATCACGGTCTTAATCACCGACCGGCTGTCGTCCGTATCATAAATAGTAAAATTGCCCGGATACCCCAACCGGTGCGCCTCCCCCCTCAAAATCCGTGCAAAAACACTGTGAAATGTTCCGATATAGAGGTTCCTGGCTTCAGAATTTCCGAGTATCTTTTCAATCCGCTCCTTCATTTCAGCGGCCGCCTTATTGGTAAATGTAAGCGCCAGGATATTGAACGCATCTACTTTATTGGCCATCAGGTGTGCAATCCGCGTAGTTAACACTTTTGTTTTTCCGCTTCCTGCACCTGCCACAATCATCAACGGCCCTTTGATATGGGTTACTGCTTCCCGTTGAGGTTCATTCAATCCTTTCAAATAATCGTGCATACTGTTGTTTACTTTCGCCTGCAAGTTAGGTGCTTGTTGCTAAGATTCAAGACGGGTGTATAAATTCGGGTGGCCAGGATGGCTAATAACGGTGTACACCGGTGTAATGCAAAATTATTTTAAATAGTTCCCGGGGAGAGAAGGGCTTAACGATAATATCGTCCATGCCTTCATATTTAACATTTTCTTCCACTTCTTTGGGTAAACTGGCTGTTAGGGCAATAATGGGTATATGGATGCCTTTGCTCCTGATGATACGGGTGGCTTCGTAGCCATCCATCACCGGCATGTGCATATCCATTAGCACCAGTTTGTGCTTTTCGGGATTGAGCATATCCACTGCCTGTTGCCCGTTGATCGCAATATCTACTTCTGCTCCCCATTTAGACAAAAAGGTCTTGGCAATCAGGATATTTACTTCATTGTCTTCTACCAGTAATATATGTATGTTAGCCAGCGGCTTACTATCTTCCGCTGGAAGCGAGTCCGCTACCTGTTCAACCGGAAGCACCGCTTTAGGAATAACCGGCAGGTTTAGGGTGAAATAAAATACGGAGCCCTTGTCTGGCTCACTTTCCAACTCCAGGCGGGAACCTTGAAGGGCGAGTAATTTTTTACAGATAGCCAGTCCAAGCCCGGTACCCCCAAAATTTCTGGAAGTAGAAGCATCTGCCTGGGTAAACTGTTCGAAGATGAGTTTTTGTTTTTCCTGTGCAATACCGATGCCCGTATCTTCTATCCTCACCAGGAGGCTCAGTGTTTTATCTGTTTTTCGGGTAACTTTTAATTCCAGTAATACATGCCCTCTCCGCGTAAACTTAATGGCGTTGTGCACCAGGTTACCAATGATCTGGCTGGTTCTCGTAGGATCGCCCAGTACATTGCAATCCAGGGCAGGATCAATATTGAGTTTAAGGGAAATATTCTTGTCATCGGCAGTGCTTTTTAACCCGCTGATAATATTTCTTGCTATGGCGGAAAGATCCATCTCAATGGATTCAAAGTTCACTTTACCCGCTTCAATTTTATTGTAATCGAGAATATCGTTAACAATGGCCAGGAGGTTGTTGGCAGAGAAGAGCAACACATTGAGTTGTTCTTTTTGCTCTTCGGAAGGCTTGTTGCGCAACATCAGGTGAGTCATACCCAGGATAGAATTAAGAGGGGTCCTGATTTCGTGAGACATAGTCGATAAAAATTCGTTCTTGGCTACCAGTCCCAACTCGGCCTGTTTTTTTGCCGTATTCAGGGTAGAGGCAAACCGGAAAGAAAGAATCAGTGATTGCAAAAAGAAAAACAGAATATATCCAAAGAACAGAATGATCCCGGATGGGTGTACAATTGCGAAATACTCTAAATTAATAATGATGAAAACTACCAGGATAACTCCGGTGCTCCACAATGCATATTTGGCTCCCAGGCGTTTGTTCCTGAATGCCCGTGCATAAACATAAAATGCATGTGAGATTACAATGAACATCACCAGTAAAAAAGGAATGATCAGCCGGGTAAATACCACGGGGGGAAACAGGATCACAATCAGGGAAATCAGGCTACTTGAGCCAACCACACTGTAAAAAGCATATTTATTGTTCTCCTTTGGGAACAGGTAGTTGGAGTAAAGCGAGAAGAAAACCACACTCACAAAAAGTGTGAGGTATTCCAGGTGAACTGTCAACTGCCACGGCAGATCGGGAAAAACCGTATGAAGTGCATAGCTCTTGGCGCCAATGATCCTGTAACTGTAGGTAATACAGAAAAGAGAGAAAAAAAGAATTACCTTATCATGCTTTCCAAACAGGTAAAGCCCAAGGAAAAACAATCCTCCCATAAACAGGCAGCCGGTCAGGAGGAAATCAAAACCCAGTTCGGTGTTTCTCTGGTTGAACAACGCTTCTTTATCCCCGATCGTAATGTGTTTATAAGGCCCACCCTTAAAATGACTGTAATTGGCTACCTGAAGTAGCAGGTCGAGGGTGTCGGAGAGGGGCAGTACTTCCGTTCTATTCAGCCATTTGGGAACGGTTGTTTCCGGGCTGGTACCTGGATTTCCGGAAACAGCCAGCAGACTTCCGTTCACATATAACTTATAGGAGCAATAGGTGTCGGGCATATGAATAGCCAGTTTCCGTTCGGAGTCCTGCCTGAGCAATATCCTTAAACGGTAAGTGGCATAACCCTGGGCGGGTAATTGCTGTCCGTTGAGCCTGGTTTTATTCCAGAGTACCGGAAAGTTTGTGAAAGCGGTACGATGGGCATTTGTGTCTGCAGGCGTCAGTAGTTGTTTCCAGTATATTTCCCAGGAACCGTTGAGCGGAACCGAGGTTTCGTTGAGTTGAATATTACGGAGATCAATGATGCCATTTTGTGCCACCGGAAGGGGAGATTCTTGGGCTTTGCCTGGAAAACAGCTGTATAAACTGCACGCCAGTATACAGCAAAGTTGAACCAGGTATTTTATTGGAGGCATGCCCATAGGTCTTGCACAGAATAAAGCTCAAATTAAATCAAATAGGCTCAGTAAAAAAATCGGATACATAAAAGGCAGGCATAAAAAAAGCGGGGTAACACCCCGCTTTTTCCTATATTTTCCGGACAGATTATTGCTTACGCTCCAGCAGTTTGAAGAACTGGTCCAGTTGAGGTAAAATCACGATCCTGGTTCTGCGGTTGGCGGCACGGCCTTCGGCAGTAGCATTGTCGGCTACAGGAATGTATTCGCTTCTTCCGGCAGCGGTCATCCGCTTGGGATCCAGGCCGTAGGTGTCTTGTAATAATCTTACGATAGTGGTAGCGCGTTTAACACTGAGATCCCAGTTGTCTACCAATGCACCTCCTTTGATCGGCACTGTATCGGTATGACCTTCTACCTGGAACTCTATATCCGGCTGTGCTTTCAAGACTTTAGCCACCTTGCCGAGTACTTCTTTGGCCCTTTCGTTTACATCGTAGCTTCCGCTTTTGAACAGCAGCTTGTCGGAGATGTCTACATAAACGACTCCTTTTTCTACTTTAATGTTGATGTCTTTGTCGTCGAGGTTGCCAATGGCTCCTTTCAGATTCATAACCAGGGCCATATTCAGAGAATCCTTACGGGCAATGGATCCTTGAAGGTCCTTGATATAAATGTCTTTTGCTCCAATATTTTCCAAAGATTTTCTGATGCTCTCCGCCTGAGAACCGGTTACCACAGACAGGTCTTTTAACTGGTTCAATACGGTATTGTTGTTTTGTTTCAGGTATTCCAACTGATTGTTCAGGCCGGCTATCTGAGACTCCAGCGCGGCTTTTTGTGTGGCCAGCTTGTCTTTATCATTATTAGACTTGTTCATCTCGTCCTGCAGTGCTCTGTATTTACCCTGCAGTTCGGCATAGGCGCCATTTAATTCGGCATATTTTGCTTCGGATTGTCTGAGTTGTTTGGGACTAACACAGGAAAATAACGCAAAAGATGCAATTGCGGCAAAAGTGTACAATTTAATATTCATCGTATAACGGTTTGTTACAAAGTTCTATAAAGAACGCTTTTTTAGCTAATTAATTGTCTTCCAAAAGGTAAAGTTCAAAACTTATGCCAAGAATTACAAATAAAAAACCAGGGGTTATATAAATGCAACCGGGTGCTGCAGGTTATACCATGCGCTGTAGTATTCCTGGAAAAGGGCATCTATTGCCTTGCGCTTGATTTTAAGCGTCGGGGTTAATATCCCATTGTCGATGGTCCATTCTTCCCGCATTATGATCAGCCTTGCAATTCGTTCATGTTGCTCCAATTGGCTGTTTATTCTATTCAGCAGATCCTGCAAATGCTGTATAACAGAAGGTTTTTCCTGCACGAGGGCTTTGTTGGAAAGTGTGCAGAGGAGCAGGGGGGCGGGCATGCCCGATCCTACAATGCAGGCCTGTGAAACATATGGATGGGCCAGCACTTTCGACTCAATTTGTGCAGGGATAATGTATTTGCCCTTGCTGGTTTTAAACTGGTCCTTGATCCTGCTGGTAATGGTGAGGAATCCTTCCGCATCAATCGATCCCTCGTCTCCCGTCTTAAGCCAGTCTTCCTCAAACATGGCGGCAGTCAGTTCCGGCTCTTTGTAATATCCCAGCATGGAAGCCTCGCTTCTTACCAGTACCTCGTTGTCTTTGCCCAGTTTTACGTCTACTCCGGGGTAACTTTGCCCAACAGTGCCGAACCTCACATTGGCTCTGCGGTTGGAATGAGACAGTGCGGAGTTCTCGGTCATACCGTAGGCCTCCTGAATAACCAACCCCAGCCGGGCAAACCATTCCAGCACGGATGGGTTGATGGGGGAAGCGCCGGTATAAAGGTACTTGCATCGCCCAAGCCCTAATTTTTTGCGGATGGCTGTTTTAATCAATTGGGAAACTACTGGTATGCGTAATAAGCGGTTCAGCTTAGCCTGGGGCATTTTTTTTAGAATCTCTTCCTGCATCTTTTCCCAAATTCGCGGAACTGCCAGAAAGATCGTTGGCTTTGTATGCCGGAGGTTTTTAGAAAAAGTATCGAGCGACTCCACAAAATGAACGGTACTGCCTGTGAAAATGGCGCCACATTCCACCAGCATTCGCTCCGCAACATGACAGAGCGGTAAATAAGAAAAGAAGATCTCGTTTTCAATGGGTGGGTTACTTTTCAAAAAAGAATATACAGCAAAGGAAATTCCGTGAAAACTGTGCATAACCCCCTTTGGTTGTCCGGTTGTTCCAGAAGTATAAATAATGCAGGACAGTGCTTTTACATCTATTTCAGGCACGCCTTCCACCGGAACGGCTATCTGTACCAAATTATCCCAGTTGAGGCAGCCTTCATTGAAATAAAAAGGGAAACTGATTTGCTGTATCTCTATGGGGATCCCCGTTCTGACTGCAAGCGGGTTATCCAGTTTGCCCACAAAAATCAGTTTAGCCTCACTGTGCATTAAAATTTCCCGAACAGCATCCGCGGTAATATTCGGATAAAGAGGAACAGAAACCATACCCGCCATGGCAATGGCCATATCTGCCATCATCCAGTGTGCACAGTTTTTACTAAGGATGGCTACCTTATCCCCTTTTTTCAAACCGTTGTTTTGCAACCATCCTGCTATTGAACGGATTTCTTTTCCGGCCCGGCCCCAGGTGAAATTGCGGTAAACACCGCTCACGGGTTCCGATAAAAAAAGCCGGTGGCTTTTCTCCTTTTCAAATTTACAAAACTGGTCTACGATCGTGGGATACTGATGCTGCATAAGGATTTTGGGGGGTTAAGCAATAGTTCTGTGTAAATGTGCTAATCCCTGTTCAGGAATTTTTCCTTCCAGAGATGCATAGTGCCCGATAATGATATTCAGATCCGCATTCATCTGCCCGGTTGGATAAAACGGTGGGGCAATCAGGATTTCTTTTTTTCCAAAATCAAAGCCGGCCATCACAATGGGGACGCCGGCCTTCACAGCAATGTGATAGAATCCGGTTCTCAGCCGGTCCACTTTTTTTCTGGTTCCTTCGGGAGAAAGCGCCAGAACAAATGAGTCGTTACGGTTAAAGAGATCTACCACCTGTTCCACCATATTGTTTTTATGGGACCGGTCTACCGGAAAACCGCCAAGCCTGCGGAAGATAAAACCAAATGGTCCCCTGAAGAGGCTGTCTTTTCCCAAAAAGCGTATATGGTATAGCCGGAGCCTGCTCCTCACAGCAAGGCCTATAATAAAATCCCAACTACTGGTGTGCGGGGCAACGATCACCACACATTTTTTAAGCTGATAAGGGAATTCTCCACGTATGGACCACCCCTGCAGCCATAGAAACAGGTTCCAGCATACACGCATAGCAAGCAATTGTTGGTATTAAGATAATGAAAAAGAAAGAAAACAGGTAACATTTAGTTAATAAGCAAATTGCACGAATAGGCAATTTTCTAATTCAAATGAGCGTTTTTCCATAAATCCCGCCATGAATTCTTTCAGAAGTTTTATTGGTTCGGAGCTGATGTTGATCCGTCAGCACATATCTGCCCTGCGGAATATGATCCCCGGAAGCGTGAAGCTGAAACCCGAGCAAAGGAGGAGCATGTTTAAGCTGAATACCAAGCGGCAGACCTTTGTGCAGAAAGCCGTGCAGTTTATGCGGAGAAGTCCCAATACGGTTCCTTCGTTTGTGGATGTGGCCAAATGCAATAGTTATCTGCACCTGTATGATCAATATGCAGAATTGCTGGGAGAAGTGGAGCTGATCAGAACTAAGCTGGAAGACGCCAAATTGCTGATCGGGAAAGAAATTCTGCAGCAATCCAGGGCATATTTTCAACATTCCAAAAACGCAGCCGCATCAGGAATCGAAGAGTTCAAAATTATTTATGAAGAACTGAAGCCACATTATGCGGTGGGAAGAAACAGTAAAAAAATTATTTGAGCTGTTTTTTAAAAGAAACCGTAAATATGGAGCCCATATTAACTTCGCTTTCTACTTCTATCTTGCCCCCCAAAGCCTGCAGTTGGGTTTGTACCATGTAGAGTCCGACACCTTTGCTGTCTCTTCCCTGATGAAAGGTTTGGAATAACTTGAAAATACGGCCTCTGTTTTTCTCCAGGTCTATGCCTATTCCGTTGTCTTTAAAAACAACCTGAATATATTGCGGTGTTTCTTTTGAAGTGATGTCTATTTGGAGGTTCCTGTCTGTTGAATAGTATTTGAGGGCATTTCCAATCAGGTTGGTAAAAATGCTTTCCAGGTATTCTTTGTTGAAATAAATGGTATCCGCCTTGCTGAAATCGACATTTATTTTTACCTGAAGTTCTTTCATTTGAGATGTAAAGGACAACAGGGTTTCATCCAAGACCTTTTGCAGTGAAACCGATTCTGTAAGAACAGCAGTTTGTTCTTTCAATATCAGTACCTTCAGGAGATCATTGATGGTTGCATTCAGTTGTTCCGTAGATTTTTCAAATGATCGGAGCAAAACTTTATTTTCCTCATCCTGGATATCATCCCAGTTCAGCAGTTTGATCAGTGCCAGTAAATTGGTGAGGGGTGATCTTAAATTGTGAGAGGTGATATAAGAGAACTGCTTCAGGTCTCTGTTGTTTTGTACCAGTTCGTTGATCAGCCTGGTTTTTTCACGCTCATCTTTCTTCCTTTCGCTGATGTCTTTCTGGATGGCCACCCAATGACTATAACCACCCTTGTTATCCGGAACCGGCACAGCCGTAAAATTGACCCAGTATGGCTCGCGGTTTTTCTTGTAATTCACCACTTCAATTTCGCAGGACTCCCAGTGCTCAACGGCTTTGTACAATTTGGCCATTACTTTCTGATCGGTCTCAGGGCCATGAAGCAGCTTTGGTGTTTTACCTATGATTTCTTCCCTGGTATAACCGGTCATTGTGGTGAAAGCCTCATTTACATATACGATTTTAGGGCCTGATACGTCTGTAGGAACAGCTTCCGTAATCACAACCGCATCCTTGGTATTACTGATGGCCGATTCAAACAATTTGAGTTGTTGCTCTTTTTTTATTTTATCTGAAATATCCCTTCCGATAACATAGCGTAAACCCGAACTCTGGTCCGCTACTGCGGACCAGGACATGGCAACCACCCTCCCGTCCTTTGTTTTATACCTGTTTTCGAAGTTGGTTACATTCATTCCGGTTTTTACCTTGTTGATGATCTCAATCGTTTTCGCAAGATCTTCTTCCAGAATAAAGCTGGTGTTTTTTTTGCCGATCATTTCTTCCCTGGTATATCCCAATACCCGCTCTGCCGCTTTGTTAATTTGTACATACACGCCCTCCCTGTTAATAACTCCGATGATGTCCAGGGAAGTGTCCATGATTTTATTGAGCTCGGTAACTGCCACTTCCAGTTTCTGCCTGTTTTCTTCCTCTTCGGTGATATCCTGTATGGTTCCGAATAAGTGGGTGGGGATACCATTTTCAAAATGGACTTTTCCCTTGCAATTCACCTGTTTAATATTTCCTTTTCCCGTTTTAATGACTACTTTCAGATCATAAGGCTCCCCTGTTTGCAGGGCTGTATTCATAGCGTCGGAAATCAGGGATCTGGACGCTTCCCCATCATAAAACTCCAATGCTTTTTCAAAAGTTGGAATATAGTCTGCAGGAACTTCATGAATTTGCTTGGTAACACTGGTCCAGTAGAGCCGGTGGGATTCAAGATCCAGTTCCCAATCCCCCACTTTGGCTATTTGCGAGGCTTCTTGTAACAGCAAATCGATTTTGTTAATGCTCGTGATATCAATGAGGCTTACAGCAATCAGATTGCGGGCCAGTTCATCGTCATAGTATTCAATTGCAGTAATGGAAACGGGGAAAGACTCCTTGTTTTTCCTGACCGCTAATGTATTGAATGAAACCTTCCTGTTTAAGAGTGGGATCATCAATAATTCATTAATCCGGCCATCATATGGGTCCAGCAAATCTTTGACCGTCATGGAAAGAATCGTTTTCGCATCGTATCCGAATATCTCGGATGCCCGGTTATTACAATAAATGATCTTTCCATTTTTATGGATCAGCAATTGAACAAGAGGGGAGCTTTCGTTGAATGCTGCAGAGCTGTTATTGCATGATATAACTTCCCGGATTCTCAAGTCAGGCGCAATTTGGGGGGTGTCTGATACAAATTTACTCCAAATAAATTGTTTCTTTGCAGCAAAAGTTACAATGCCCCTTTCCAATCAGAAGCTGATCATCATTACCGCCCCATCCGGGGCTGGAAAAACATCCATCACCCGTTTCCTGCTGAACAAATATCCCAAACTATCCTTTTCCATTTCTGCGGCTACCCGTAAGCCGAGGGCCGGAGAGCAGGATGGCGTACAGTACCATTTTATGTCTGAGGAAATGTTCCGTTCCAAGATTGAGGCGGATGCATTTGTAGAATGGGAGATGGTGTATGAAGGCAGCTACTACGGAACCCTGAAAAGCGAATTGCAAAGCATCTGGGATGCCGGCAAAGTTCCCGTACTGGATATAGATGTAAAAGGAGCTATACATATTCAGCAGCAATTCAGCAATAATTGTTTGTCCATTTTTATTGAACCCCCATCTGTGGAAGAATTGAAGAAAAGGCTCGAAAGCCGGGGAACGGAAACAGCCGAAAGCATTTCCACCAGGCTCAGCAAAGCCAGTTATGAAATGTCGTTCAGCCATCATTTTAATAAAACGATTATTAACCGCGACCTGGATATTGCCTGCCTGGAAACAGAAAAAGCAATAAAAGAATTTCTCGGTTGGTAAATGGCTTTGCGTACATTTATTCTCTAACAAATTGCTTATGTCCGCTTTTCAAAACAGAACCGTTTTTATTACCGGTGCCAGCAGAGGTATTGGTAAAGCTATTGCATTGCGCCTGGCCAAAGAAGGCGCCAATATTGTCATTGCCGCCAAAAGTGTTTCCGAAGATCCGAGATTGGGGGGGACTATTTTTTCTGCTGCGGAAGAAGTGGAAGCCGCCGGTGGTAAGGCGCTGGCTGTTCAGGTAGACATCAGGCAGGAAGAACAGATTGAAGCCGCAGTAAAGCAGGCTGTGGACCGTTTTGGCGGAATTGATGTGGTGATCAACAATGCTTCGGCCATTCAACTGACCCCTACCGAGCAGACAGATGCGAAACGGTTTGATCTGATGCAGCAGATCAATGTACGGGGCACTTTTCTGGTGGTAAAGCACTGCATTCCTTACCTTAAAAGAGGGGAAAATCCCCATATACTTACGCTTTCTCCTCCCATTAACCTCGACCCCAAATGGATGGGTGGGCATATAGCATATACTATTACAAAATATAGTATGAGTATGCTTGCGCTTGGTTGGGCGGCAGAATTAAAAGGAGCCGGGGTAGCGTCCAATGCCCTTTGGCCCAAAACAACCATTGATACTGCAGCCGTAAGAAATTTACTGGGTGGGGAAGCCCTGGCCAAAATGAGCCGCACTACAGATATCATTGCCGACAGCGTTTATTATATTCTCTCCAAAACCGCTGCCCAGTGCAGCGGAAACACTTTTGTAGACGAAGATGTACTGGCCGCAGAAGGGATTACCGACCTGGACAAATATGCAGTGGTTCCGGGAGCGCAACTGTATAAAGACCTTTTTGTTTAAAATATCCCCATTACGAATAGTAACAAGCACATGAGAAAAACAGCACTGCTTGCATTGTGTTCGCTGGTTTTGTCCGGAATACATGCACAAAAAACAATTCCGGTAGCAGGAATTAAAACAGATGCCATTCAACAGCTAGATGGCAAATACGACAGCTATAAGCGCCTGGCCCATCAGATCTGGGGTTTTGCCGAGGTAGGCTATAAAGAAGTGAAAAGCACACGGCTTTTGCAGCAAACCCTAAAGGATAACGGTTTCAATGTGGAGGCTGGTGTGGGCGACATGCCCACGGCTTTTGTAGCCAGCTACGGTAGCGGTAAGCCGGTGATTGCCATTCTCGCAGAATATGATGCCCTACCCGGGTTATCTCAGGAGGCGGATCCTGAGAAAAAGCCGGTTGCCGGATTGAATTCCGGTCATGGCTGCGGCCACCATTTATTTGGCACGGCATCTGTTGCTGCCGGAATAGAAATTAAAAAACTGATTGAAACCGGAAAGCTGAAAGGAACGGTTCGTGTGTATGGTTGCCCGGCCGAAGAAGGTGGAAGCGGTAAAGTATATATGGTTCGGGCGGGGTTGTTCAAAGATGTGGATGTGGCTGTACACTGGCATCCCGGCGATGAAAATAGTATCACCATGACCAGTGCACTGGCCAATAAGTCGGCTAAGTTCAGGTTCTACGGCTTATCTGCACATGCATCCATGTCTCCGGAAAGAGGGCGTTCTGCACTGGATGGAGTGGAGGCCATGAATAATATGGTGAACATGATGCGGGAGCATGTTCCGCAGGAAACCAGGATTCATTATGTAATTACTCAGGGCGGAAAGGCACCGAATGTGGTCCCTGATTTTGCCGAAGTGTTTTACTATGTTCGCCATCCTAAAAAAGACCAGGTGGCTTCTATTTTTGAAAGACTGGAAAAAGCTGCCCAGGGCGCCGCCCTGGGAACAGAAACAAAGGTAGAATTTGAAATCATTGGCGGCACACACGACCTCCTGATCAATAAAACGCTTGCAGAAGCCATGCAAAAAAACCTTCAGCAGGTAGGCGGGGTACAATACAGTGCTGCAGAGATGGAGTTTGGGAAAAAATTGCAATCTTCTTTTACGTATAAAGCGCCTGCTATTGAAAGTGCTTCCCTTGTTGTACCCTTACAGGCTGTTATAGATGCTGGGGGCGGCTCTACCGATGTGGGGGATGTAAGTTATGCAGTACCTACTGTTGGCCTGAGCGCAGCCACCTGGATTCCCGGTACGCCCGCACATAGTTGGCAGGCCGTAGCCTGCGGAGGAACGGAAGTAGGAACGAAGGGTATGATGGTTGCTGCTAAAACCATGGCGTTGACAGCCATTGACCTGTTCATGAATCCGGCATTGGTTAATAAAGCTAAAGAAGAGTTTCTTCAATCAAAGGGTGATTATCAATATAAAGCGCTGTTGGGCAACCGCAAACCTGCATTAAATTATAGAGATTAAAACAGCGGCTGAGTTTTTGGGTATCTAGTACAATAAAAGAGCGCAGTAAAACCGCGCCCTTTATATATTTATAAGAAATAAGTTCTGTAGCCGGAACTCCGGTTAGTCTTCAAATTTTTCCGGACGCATTTGAGGGAACAACAGTACATCCTGAATGGATGCCTGGTTGGTCATCATCATGCACAATCGGTCTATACCAATACCGATACCGGATGTTGGCGGCATCCCGTATTCCAGCGCGCGCAGGAAATCATAGTCAATAAACATGGCTTCATCATCTCCCCGCTCCATCAGCTTAACCTGTTCTTCAAATCGCTCCCGCTGATCGATCGGATCATTCAGTTCAGAATAGGCATTGGCCAGTTCCTTACCATTTACCATCAGCTCAAAGCGTTCTACCAGCCCCGGTTTGCTGCGGTGCTTTTTGGTAAGCGGACTCATTTCAACAGGATAGTCGATAATGAATGTTGGTTGAATAAAAGTATGTTCGCTGGTTGCACCGAAAATCTCATCAATCAGTTTGCCTTTACCGATCGTGGGGGGAACATCTATGCTCAGTTTTTTGCATACTTCCCGAAGACCCGCTTCATCCAATTGGCTTACATCAATACCGGTGTTTTCCTGAATGGCATCGTGAATACTGATTCTCCTGAAAGGAGCTTTGAAGTTAACAATGTGATCGCCCAGGGTAACTTCTGTGGTTCCGTGAAGGGTAATGGCAATTTTCTCGAACAGTTGTTCGGTTACTTCCATCATCCAGAGATAGTCCTTATAAGCGGTATACCACTCCAGTACAGTGAACTCAGGATTATGTGTACGGTCCATTCCTTCATTGCGGAAGTTCCTGCTGAACTCATATACCCAGTCAAATCCACCTACAATCAACCGCTTCAGGTACAATTCATTGGCAATTCTTAAATAGAAAGGAACATCCAGGGCATTATGGTGTGTTACAAACGGACGCGCTGCAGCTCCGCCCGGAATCGACTGAAGAACGGGCGTATCTACCTCCAGGGCACCCTGTTCGTTAAGGAACTCACGAATGGTGTTGATGATTTTGGTCCTTTTCAGGAAAGTATCTTTAACATCCGGGTTGATGATGAGGTCGGCATAACGCTGACGGTAGCGGAACTCCGGGTCGGTTACGGCATCAAAAATATTGCCCTCCTCATCTCTTTTAACCACCGGAAGCGGCTTTAGGGATTTGGTTAGCAGTGTAATGGATTGCGCATGAACAGAGGTCTCCCCGGTTTTTGTAACAAAAGCATAACCGGTACAACCAATAATATCCCCGAGATCCAATCCGTGTTTTACCAGGTTGTCGAAATAAGATTTGTCTTCGCCGGGGCATATTTCATCCCGCTTAACATAGAGCTGAATAATGCCTTTGCTGTCTTGAATTTTGATAAAAAAAACCTTTCCCTTATCGTTGATACTCATGATCCTGCCTGCAACACACAGATTGGTAAACTGATCTTTTGTTTCGTCGGTGTAGTTGTTTTTGATATCTGTTGAAAACCAATTTACCGGATAAAGCGGTGCGGGAAAAGGATCAATACCCGCTGCCTGCAATTTTGCAAGCTTCTCTCTTCTGATTAATTCCTGTTCGGAAAAATGTACCTGACTCATAATAATCGCTTTGAAAAAGTACTAAAACAAAAGTCTCGCAGAAGCGAGACTTTGTATATGGATGGGTTAGTAAGTACTGGGAAACGAGTTTCCCTACACAATATTAAAAAGACTTTTAACGAAAGCAAAAATTTTTTTAAACAATTTTATTAACATTTTGACTGCTGATGTGGATTGTGTAGTAAAATAACGAGCCTGGTTTTCCGTTTGCAGGAAGCAATTTTGCAACAGCATATTCACCCCGATAAAAACATGATCTTCTGTAACGTTGATGAATAAAGCGTTTGCGAAGAAATGATTTATATTCATCAATGAGATTTAGAATAACCAGATGCTTTTATTTTGTAAATAAGAAGCGGTTTTTTGTGTCTTTTTTCCGGCCTTCTCCCGAAAAAAAAATTTCCCTGAAACCTGCACATACTACCTTTACTGCCGCTAAAATCACACCAAATGAAGTTTCCCGCTCCGGTTTCGGTTCAATGGATCGCCGACATGATTCATGCAGAAGTTGCAGGTAATGCCACAGCAACTGTTTTTGGTATCAACGAAATTCACAAAGTTGAAAAAGGAGACCTGGTATTTGTAGACCACCCCAAGTACTACGATACCTGTTTAAACAGCTCTGCTGATTTTATTATTATCAATACAAAAGCAGTTACCATACCTGAAGGGAAAACCATTTTAATAGTATCGGATCCCTTTGAAGCGTACCTTACCATTGTCCGGCACTTTCGTCCCTTTATTCCCGCGCAACAATCCATTAGTGATGACCTGGTGATTGGAGAGGGTTCCGTTGTAATGCCCAATACATTTATTGGCAAACAGGTTAAGATCGGGAAAAACACCATCATACACCCCAATGTTACCCTGTTAGACCATACAGAGATCGGAGATAATGTAGTGATTCAATCCGGAACAGTGATTGGCGGAGATGCTTTTTATTACAATACTAAAAAAGACCGTGAACTGTGGTTCAAGAAAATGCTGAGCTGCGGCAATGTAGTGATTGAAGACGGAGTGGAAATTGGTGCCGGATGTATGATCGACAGGGGCGTAACGGCGGAAACAAGGATTGGGAAAGGTACCAAGATGGACAATATGGTGCACATTGGCCATGATGTTACTGTTGGGAAAAATTGTTTGTTTGCCGCGCAGGTGGGAATTGCCGGCGGAACTGTTATAGAAGACGGGGTTACCCTTTGGGGGCAGGTTGGCGTAAGTAAAACACTCACCATCGGCGCCAATGCGGTGGTGCTTGCACAGAGTGGGGTGCCTTCATCCCTTGCCGGCGGCAAAACTTATTTTGGCTATCCTGCCGAAGACGCATCCATCAAAAGAAGAGAACTGGTATGGATTAAACGCATACCCGAGCTGTGGAAGAAAGTAATGGACTAATATCAAATCCCGTTTTTTTTCAGCATTTCCGTACAAATTCGGCTGATGGATTGCGCTAAAGGCGTATAGCTGAATTCGGGAAACCGTTTCAGCAGTTTACTATTGTTGAAGCTTACTTTGGCCTGGGCGGTTCTTGCGGTTTCTTTAGTCAGCAATGGGTTCCTACCCGTGAATTTTGCTTTCAGCGCTTCAAGCCGCCAAATAATTTCAGCCAATAACGGCGTTACTTTTTTATAGGGTGGTTTTTTATGGAATTCCTTTGCAATCATTGTAAATACGTCCCTGTATGTGCTGTTTGTTCCGCTGATAATAAAACGTTCCCCGCTTACCGGCGATTGCATGATCAGTGTCATGGCACGTACCAGGTCCTTCACATCCACAAATCCGCTGACCCCCTCTGTGTACCAGGGAAACTCGTTGTAGGCCGATTTAAAAATTCCGGAAGATCCCCCATTCCAGTTGGCGGCTCCCAGGATGATCACCGGATTTACGATGGCAATATCCAACCCTTCTCCCATACCCCTCCAAACTTCCAGTTCGGCCATAAATTTGGTTTTACCATATTCACTGTTGCTGGTTTCGGGTGTCCAGTTCATGGTTTCATCGATGGACTGATCTTCCCGGATCCTTCCGAGCGCGGCTACGGAACTTACAAACAACAGTTTTTTTACGCCTGTGTTAATGCAGGCGTTTACTACATTGGCAGTACCCTCTATATTGGTTTTATTGAGCACCTTCTTCTGGGAAGGAAGGAAGGAAACCATGGCAGCACAATGATATACCTGGTCTACCTCCTGCGTGGCGTCTTCGAGCGAACCGGTGTCCAGAATATCGCCCTTCACCCATTCAACCGCTTCCGAACCTTTCATGGATGGAATTGTGCTCCTATATAAGGCGCGCACGGATTTACCCTCCTGAATAAGTTGCTGAATAAGATGTGATCCTACCAATCCGGTAGCGCCCGTTATTAATATCATTTTTCACAGTTATTACATGTTCCGCTTACTACCAGATCGGTTTGGGCAGCTTTAAATCCTTTTGGTAGTTTTACTTTCGGAACACTTACATGATCCAGGCAATACGTGGTGCCACATTCATCACAAATGAAATGAACATGGTCGTCGTGATGATGCCCTTCCACGCATTCGTCTTTGCAAAGCGCATACCTGATGGAGTTGTCTGAAGTAGGTATGGTGTGAATGATGCCTTTTTCAACAAAGGTCTGCAGGGTTCTGTAAATAGTAACCCGATCAAACTCGGTACCACTTTTGTGTTCAATATCGGCATGCGCAAGAGCACTGCCCGATTGCAGAAAGAAAGAAAGAATCTTTTTTCTGGAGTCGGTTACACTCAGTTGGTGTTTTTTTAAGGTATCGGTAATCTTGTTGAGCATAACCTGATATCAGGGGTTATTATTAAAAATACCATTCACAAAATTACCGGTAGAAGATTTTTCTGCAAGCAGGATCCGGATATCTCTTTTCAGGAGATCTAGTTCCTCCTTTTTCAAACCATCATAAATCTGTCCCCGCACTTTACCATCTTTGTCCACCAATGCAAAAAATTGGGTATGGATGAACTGGTCTTCTATCTTTTCAAAGCTGTTTTTTGGATCATCCAGCAGGTAAGAAGTTCTTGCCATCTGGTATAAACTGTCTTTTCTTCCGGTTACGAATACCCATTTCTGTGGCTGGGCCCCCAGTGAATCGGCGTATTTCTTCAATACGGGAACGGAGTCGGTTTCAGGATTACAGGTATGCGAAAGGATCATGAAATCGGGTTCTGACTGAAATTCTCCGTAAATGGCTTTCATATTGGTGTTCATCTTGGGGCAGATGCCTTTACAGGTGGTAAAAAAATATTCCACCACGGTCACTTTCCCCAGTAAGTCCCGGTCTGTAAACGGAAGCCCCTGTTGGTTGGTAAAATGAAAAGGCTTTACATAACTGATAATGGCCAGTTTCTTCTTCCACATATCATTATCACGAAAAAGGAAGTAATAAAATCCCAGTACCAGTGCTATAAAGAAAACCAGATAGCCCAATATTTTTTTACTCATGGTTACGATTGAGCTGCAAAGGTACAGCCGTTTCCACAATTATTTTGCAACATGGTTGCACTGTTGTATTTTTGCAGACGGATGAGTTTTAAAATCAATTGGGATGCGTTGGGTATTACTGCCTCTGTGGCCTGTGCCATTCACTGTGCTGTGCTTCCCCTTTTCCTGAGCAGTCTGCCGCTTTTTGGGGTAAACATCATCGAAAACCTTCATTTTGAGTACTTTATGATTGGCTTAGCCTTTTGTATAGGTATTTTTTCCTTGTATCATGGACTGGCGAAACACCACCACAGCCCTGTTCCCATGATTTTTTTCAGCCTGGGGATGATCCTGCTGCTGGTAAAAGTGAGCTTTCTGCATGAATGGCGCTACTGGCTGCTGGGCCCTGCGGTACTGTTTATTGTGGCCGGGCATTATCTTAATTACCGTTTATGCCGCAAACACAATCATGCCCACTCAGACGATTGTGACCACTAAAACCAGCCTCTTTTCTTAAAAATATACACCATGATTACCGGTATGATCAGCATCAGGCATGCGGCAATATAAAACCCGTATTGATGGTGTATATAAGGCAGCTTATCGAAGTTCATCCCGAAAATCCCACCGATTACCGTTGCCGGCGCCAGCAGGCAGGTTACAATGGCCATTACTTTCATGACCTCGTTCATTTTCAGGTTTACATTGCTCAGGTAGAGATCCTGCAGATTGATCATCATATCCCGGTAATTTTCCGCGAGGTCACTGGCCTGAACAATATGATCATAGATGTCCTTGAAGTACTTGGTGGTTTTGTCTTCCAGCAGATTATTCTCGCTCCGGATAAAGCCGTTGATCAACTCTCTGACCGGGCTTACATTTCTTTTCAGCACAATCAGTTCTTTGCGAAGTGCATTGATTTCGGCCAGGGATCGCTTATTGGTGCTCCGGATAATTTTTTCTTCCAGCCATTCAATTCTTTCTCCAATCTTTTCCATCACCAGGTAGTAGTTGTCTACAATCATATCCAGCAACGAGTAGCAGAGATAATCGGCGCCGCTGCTCCGGAGTTTGCTGCCGGCTACCCTTAGTTTTTCCCTGATGGGGTTGAAAACATCCCTGTTGGCATCTTCCTGAAAAGAAAGTACAAAGCCTTTGCCAAGAATAATGCTGATTTGCTCTGTTTCCACCGTTCCGGTTTGTTCATTGAAATAGAGCATATTCAGCAGGCCAAAGAGAACCGGATCCATTTCATCCATTTTAGGGCGCTGGCTTATACTGAGAATATCTTCCATAATCAGGTAATGAATACCAAAATGATTGCAGGCAGCCTCCACATCTTTTTTGCGAATCCCGTCTATATTGATCCAACTGATTTTATTATTGTCGCGAAACGGATAGGTTGCCGCAACATTGTCAAATATCTTTTCCTCGAGTTGCTCTGCATTGTAATCGAATACGGTTATATGGATATGCTCCGCCTCTGCGCGCTGCGGAATTACCGTTGGATTTATCTGGAAAATATCCCTGGTTCTTTTTGTATCAAACAGTGATAATACGTTCAGGTATTTCAGGTATTTACTTTGTGCCATGCTTTGAAGGTAGAAAAAATCGGGTATTCAATACATTTGCAGACAAGTCTGTTTATGCCCGTATTACCTGCACCTGAACTAAACTTACCTTTCTGGCAATTCAATGGCCACATTCAGAGTATCTATCCCAGCCTGTTTCGGAAAGTACACTTTTCCTATGCACGCAGAGAAAGAATGGAGCTGCCGGATGGAGATTTTATAGATATTGACTGGTCCTGTAACAGCCCCCGGCACAAGCGACTGGTGATTGTAACACATGGCCTGGAAGGAGATTCCACCAGGCATTATGTAACGGGTATGGCCAGTATTTTTGTGCAGAACGGATTTGATGCAATAGGATGGAATTGCAGGAGCTGTAGCGGAGCATTAAACCGCTTACCGCGATTTTATCATCATGGAGATGCCGGTGATCTTAAACAGGTGATTCAACATGCATTAAACCTGAGCCAGTATGAACAAATTGTACTGATTGGGTTCAGTATGGGAGGAAGCCTAACGTTGAGAGCTGTTGCAGAAGATCCCGCAGCGGTCCCGGAACAGGTAAAAGCGGCAATTGGATTTTCGGTTCCGTGCAGTCTGAAGGGAAGTGTGGATGCCCTTTCCGCAAAAGGAAATAAGATTTACATGAATCGCTTTCTGAAAAAACTGGGCGCCAAGATCAAACACAAGTCGCAGTTGTTTCCCGATCAGATCAATGCCGACGGGTACGATCAGATCAGGGATTTTATTGAATTTGACAACCGGTATACAGCCCCCCTGCACGGCTATACAAACGCCCTTGATTTTTATGAAAAAGCAAGTGTGGGCCCGCTGCTGAAGAACCTCCGGGTCCCTTCCCTGGTTGTGCAGGCAAAGAACGACCCCTTCCTTTTGCCCAATTGTATGCCTGTGGAAGATGCCATGCAGAACCCGAATCTCTATCTTGAAATGCCTGAGCAGGGCGGGCACTGTGGTTTTATGGAATCCCGAAAAGCGACTACCTGGGCAGAAAGAAGAGCGCTGCAATTTGCCCTTACAATGGTCTGATCCAGATATTGCGATAGGCTACCGGATTACCCCCGTCCATTCCGTGGTCCTGTAATATAATCGGCTCTCTATCACTATGAGCCTTGTATGCAGGAGCGCCGATCCACTCACTGCTCCCCTTGATAATTACATTATTTTGTATCAATACACCGTTGTGAAAAACCGTCATTCTTGCAGGTTCCTGTACCCGACCATCCGAATAAAACGTAGGTGCGGTAAATACTATATCATAAGATTGCCATTCGCCCGGTTTCCTGGCTGCATTTACCAGTGGTATATGCTGTTTATAGATACTACCCGCCTGACCATTTACATAAGTAGGGTTGTTGTAAGCATCCAATACCTGTAATTCATATCGACCCATAAAGAAAATTCCGCTATTCCCCCTGGATTGTCCTTTCCCCGCTATGACTGCCGGGCTTCTCCATTCTATATGTAACTGACAACTGCCAAATCCCCGTTTGGTTTCAATATCTCCCGAACCCTTCACTACATTCAGTATACCGGATGCATCTGTTTTCCATCCGGGTTTACCTCCTCCTTTTTTCTGCCACTCGTTCAGGTGTTTGCCATCAAAAAGGACGAGGGCATCTGAAGGCGCATCACCGGCCGACTTGCCGGGAGTTATTTTTGACGGAACGGGTTCCCATACCTCTGTGCGGGCCGCTTCTCTGAAGAGGCTGTCTGTGTTTAATTGTTGTTGCGCTTTTGCAGGCAATATGCAGATGACTGCTCCTGCAGCCATGATTAATTTGAGCAGTTTCATGAAATTAAATTAGCGATTTATTGAGAATAATCATGGTTTTAAAAAGTTTACTTATTTTGATGCGCTTTATCGGGCAAAGAATCAGGAATTTTACGGATTCTTTACCGGGGTATTTATTGCATTTTGCCTTTTAGAAAACTGCCATTTGAGAAAGAACACTAACAATGGAAAATTTTTCTAATGGTAAAGCATAAAATCAACATTCTGATCTCAGATGACCAAAGTGTATATCGGACAGGATTAAAACAGGTATTGGAGCAGAAATCCAATATCGGCATCATTACAGAGGCCTGCAATGAAATTGAAATGATCAGTCAGGCCCGGAGTTGTCTTCCTGATGTTGTGGTTATTGGTATGAACTCTGCTAAGCCTAACGGTACTTCCGCTGTTAAAGATTTGCTTGCTGTATTACCCGGATGCAGGATGGTGGCATTAACTTCTTTCCCCCATAATGAGGATATCCGGCAAATGGTAGAGCTGGGTGGGCTGGGGCATGTTACCAAGTTTTCAGATGCGGAGGAGATCTATGAAGCAATTCTGTCGGTTTACGAACGGAAGCCTTATTTCTGTGCTAAGAGTGCAGATCGTTTTTCTGAAATGATCGCCCGGAAGAATCCTGATCCTGAAAGAATACAACAACTGTTTAGTCAAAGAGAGTTGTCTATTATCCGGATGATCTGCAAGGAAAAAACCAGCAAAGAAATTGCAGAAGCGTTACACTTAAGCAAAAGAACCGTGGAAGGGCACCGGACCAGGATCATGAATAAAACCGGTACCAAAAGCATTGCGGGCATTATTATCTACGCTGTAGAACAAAATATTTACCAACGTTCCGAATAGCAGGCAGGGGGTTATTTCCAACCCCCTCCCAATGCTCTGTATAAATCGATCAGGCGAATGAATACTGTTCTTTTGCTTTTAATGGATTCCAGTTCTGCATCCAGTACGCCCCTTTGTGCCGTGATAACTTCCAGGTAAGAGGCATAACCGGTTCGGTACAATTCTTTGGAAATGCTTACAGCCGCCTGCAGGGTTTTGGTTTCCTCTGTTTTCAGGGTGTAAATCTGTTTATAATGCGCTATGCCTTTTAGTTGCGTTTGAACTTCCTGATAGGCATTCAGGATATTTTTTTGGTATTGATAAAATGCTTCAGTCTGAGCTGCGGTAGCAAGTTCATAGTTTCCCCTGAGCATGTTTTTGCTCAATACCGGCGTAACCAACCCGCCCAGTATTCCGTAGGCCAGTGATTTGGGCGAAACTAAAAACTGCGGGTTAAAGGTGTTTAATGCTGTGTATGCGGTAATGTTGAGGGAGGGTAGAAAAGCTTTTCTGCTGGCTTCCAGTTCCGCTCCGGCAGCGGTTAGCAACAATTCTGCTTCCTGAATATCGGGCCGGTTGATCAATAATTGGGTAGGTACGCCTGTATTTACAACGGTTGGCAGTTCTAATTCCACTATTTTGTTGTGCCTTTTGATTTGCTGACTGAATTTACCGGTTAAGGCATTCAGGGCATTTTCCGTTTCCACAATAGATTGCCGGATCACATGCAGAAAACTTTTTGTTCCCAGTAACTGTGCATTGAACTGTTGTACGGCCAGCTCTGTGGCTCTTCCTCCCGCTTTTTGTGCAACAACCACCTGCAATGCATTTTCCTGCAGCTCAATATTATTGAGAATAATCTCCTCTTCTTTGTCCAGGGCCAGTAATTCGTAGTACAATGAGGCAACATGTGCTACCAGTTGAGTAGTGGCCCATTGTCTGCCTTTTTCGGAGGAAAGATAACGGGCATATGCTGCTTTTTTCCTGTCAGTTAATTTGCCCCAGATATCTGTTTCCCAACTACTCCTGAATCCGAGGAACATATCGGGCATGTTCAATGGAATCCGCTGGTCTTTATTGATATTTTGGGAGAGATTCATGTCATAATTACCCAATCCATTCATGGTATAATCTCCGAATTTATCTACCCCTGCCGATATAATGGCATCCACTGATGGTTTGGTTAAGCCCCTGCTCATATTCAGATAAGCCCTTGATGCGGCAACCCGCTGCAAAATGATCTGCAGATCCGGGTTATGCTTTAAAGCGGAGTCAATTAAGCCCAGTAAGGCTTCATCATGGAAAAATAATTCCCTGGAAATGCTTGCTATGTTCAGGCTATCCCTGCCCGGTGAGCTGTAGTTTTCAGGCATCTCCTGCATTACAGGTTTTGTTGTTTTTACAGGAATTCTGCAACTGAATATGCTGAGTATACAGGCAAATAATACAAAAGAGTATGCGCTTATTTTTTTCATAGTAATCACTTCTATCTGTCTGAAAATTCTTCGGGATGCTCGCTGGTATATACAGCCGCCGCCACAGGTTTCCTGCGATTAAAAAATTCGGCAATCCCGGCAAAAATGACATAGAGTCCCGGGATGATAATTACCCCAAAAGCGGTTCCAAAGAACATACCACCTGCAGAAGCAGTTCCGATAGAACGGTTACCGATGGCGCCGGCTCCTGATGCAATACAAAGCGGAATTAAGCCGGCAATGAATGCAAAGGAGGTCATCAGAATCGGGCGTAACCTGGATACCGCCCCTTCCCTGGCAGCTTCAAAAATACTGAAACCCTGCGCGCGCCGGAGCATGGCAAATTCTACAATTAATATGGCGTTCTTGCCCAATAATCCAATCAGCATTACGAGCGCAACCTGCGCATAGATATTGTTTTCCAGCCCAAGAACTTTCAGTGCCAGAAAAGCGCCAAAAATGCCCGTTGGGATGGAAAGAATCACCGCAAATGGCATAATAAAACTTTCGTACTGCGCAGCAAGAATCAGGTAAACGAAAATCAGGCAAATAATAAAAATCATTGCCGCCTGATCGCCGGATTGTACCTGATCGCGGGTAATTCCGGACCATTCATAACCGTATCCCCTGGGTAGTTTTTCTTTTGCAATTTTTTCAACAGACTGGATAGCTTCACCGGAGCTGAAACCGCTAGCCGCATCACCATTCACCATGGCAGATGTATACATATTATACCTCGTCAGTTGTTCCGGTCCGTATACTCTTTCCAGGCGGCAGAACGTTGAATAAGACACCATTTCGCCCCGGTCATTTTTAACATACAGGCTTAAAATATCACTCGGTTTGCCCCTGTAATTGGGATAAGCCTGTACCATTACTTTATACATCTGTCCGAATCGAATGAAGTTGGTGGCATAGAAGCTTCCGATTAATGTTTGGAGATCACTCATGGCATTTTCTACCGTCACCCCCTTTTTTGCGGCCATATCATAATCAATATGAATCATGTATTGCGGAAAATTGGGGTCAAAACTGGTATAGGCCGATCCAACTACCCCGCCTTTTTCAATTTCATTGATCAGGTTGCTGGTTACTGCTGCGGTTTTCTGCAAATCACCGGAACCTGTTTTATCAATCACGCGAAGTTCAAAACCACTGGTATTACCAAAACCCGGTACCGTTGGCGGCGGCATGAATTCAATGGCAGCATCGGAGATATGCTTCGTTTTTTCCCGGAGCACCGGAATCAATTCACTTACTGTTTCCTTCCGTTCATCCCAGGGCTTCAGGTTGATCATCATCATGCCAAAGGATGCGCCGGCTGCTTCGGTAATTAAGCTGTAACCGGAAAGGGTAGTCAGGTTTTCTACTGATGAAATGGTCTTGATGGATTTTTCCAGTTCCATTAACACTTTTTCGGTTCTTTCAACCGTAGCGCCGGCAGGAGCAGACACATTTACATAAATAATACCCTGATCTTCGGTGGGAATGAAACCGCCAGGCAATACACTGCTTATACCAACTGTACCAACAAAGAAGGCTACCAGCAATCCCGTTGTGATTGCTTTTCTTCCGGCGA
Source organism: Sediminibacterium sp. (assembly GCA_035254545.1). GTDB lineage: Bacteria > Bacteroidota > Bacteroidia > Chitinophagales > Chitinophagaceae > Sediminibacterium. The sequence goes on from DATFAP010000051.1 coordinate 53,005, forward strand.
TCCAGCTCATCAGTTTCATGTACTTGTTCTCGGTTTTTGCATAACCGTTGTTAAACCCGTTGAATAATTTACCAAGCAGTCCCTTACCTTTTTCCTGATGGGTATGTTTAATCATCAATGCACATAGGGCGGGAGTAAGTGTTAATGCATTAACACCGGATATTACAATGGATACGGCCAATGTAAGGGAGAACTGTCTGTAGAATACGCCCGCAGATCCGGAAAGGAATGCCACGGGAATAAATACAGCAGACATTACGAGGGTAATGGCTACAATCGCTCCGCTGATTTCTTTCATGGCGGCGATGGTGGCATCCATGGCCGAAAGATGCTGTTCAGCCATTTTTACATGGACCGCTTCTACCACTACAATAGCATTGTCTACTACAATACCGATGGCCAATACCAGCGCAAACAGGGTCAGCAGGTTAATGGAGAAACCCATGACCTGCATGAAGGCCAGGGTTCCCACCAGGGCAACCGGCACGGCAAGGGCGGGGATTAAGGTGGATCGGAAATCCTGCAGGAAGATGAATACAATAATAAATACCAGTATCAATGCTTCAATCAGGGTCTTTACCACTTCATGAATAGATGCATCCAGGAAGCGGGATACGTCATAGGCAAAATTGTACACCATCCCCGGAGGAAAAGACGTTTCCTTCAGCTCGGCCATCCTGGCTTTCACTTTTTCGATCACTTCTTTTGCATTGGAACCCGGGCGCTGTTTCAGCATAATGGACGCCGATGGCCTTCCATCTGTTTTGGACACCATGCTATAGGTCATGGCACCCAGTTCAATATCGGCGATGTCTTTCAGGTATAGAATGGAGCCATTGTTTTCCGCACGGATTACCACATTTTTATATTGTTCCGGATCTGCAAATTTTCCGGTGTAACGGAGAATGTATTGAAGGGATTGCGGGCTTCTTCCGGAACTTTCCCCGGTTTTACCGGGTGCCGCTTCCACGTTCTGGTTGCGTAATGCAGTTACAACATCCTGCGCGGAAACGTTATAGGCGAGCATCCTGTCGGGCTTCAGCCATACCCGCATGGAGTACTCTTTTTGTCCCATGATTTCTGCAAAACCTACTCCGTCAATCCTCTTCAGCTCCTGCAGGATATTGATGTCCGCAAAATTGTAAATGAATTGTTCATCTGCCGCACTATCTTCACTCATAACGTTGAGGTACAACAGCATACTGTTGACGTCTTTTTCTGTGGTTACCCCAGCTTTAATTACTTCTTCGGGTAATTCATCCAGTACAGTAGTTACCCTGTTTTGTACGTTTACCGCAGCCTGATCGGGATCGGTTCCCACTTTAAAAGCAATGGTGATTAAGGTAACGCCATTGTTACTGGAAACCGACGACATATAGGTCATCCCCGGTACGCCGTTGATGGCGCGCTCCAGCGGAGTTGCCACCGCTTTGGCCAGTACTTCGGCATTGGCGCCTGTATATTTAGCGGTTACAGTAACGGAAGGAGGAACAATATCCGGGAACTGGGTAATCGGCAACGTAAACAAGGCCAGAACTCCCAGTAATGTAATAATGATGGAGATGACCAGTGATAAGACCGGTCGTCTGATAAAGGTTTCTAGCATAAAAAAGAATTAATACTGTTCAATGGCCGTTTTCATGAGACTGTCTGTATTCAGGAATCGCGGAGCAATCATATCGCCCTGGCGGATGCTTTGCATACCTTCATATACAAGCTTTTCCCCGGGTTTTAATCCCTGTTCAACAATGTAGAATTGGGCTACGCGCTGACCCGGCCGGAAGGCTCTCATGGTTACTTTGTTCTTACCATCTACTACAAATACATAGTTTTTATCCTGGATCTCGAAAGTAGATCGCTGTGGGATCAGGATCGCGTTTTCTACCGCACTGGTCAGGCGTACCTTACCGGTTGCACCGTGTTTAAGAAGCTTATTTGGGTTGGGAAACCTTGCCCGGAATGCGATGGCGCCGGTATTATCATTGAATTCACCATCAATGGTTTCGATCTTTCCCGGGTAAGCATATTCTGAACCATCTGCCAGTATCAATTGGAGCGGTTTGTTTTCCTGAGGTCCTTTTGTCAGGGATTTTTTAAAACGAAGGTATTCGTTCTCTGAAATATGAAAGTATGCATAGATCTGGTTGATGTCGGAGATGGTTGTGAGTAAGGCGCCCGGATCAATCAGGCTACCTATTTTTAAAGGAATCCGGTCGATGATTCCATCAAAAGGGGCGCTGATATACGTATAAGAAAGTTTTGTTTCAGCGCTTTTCTGCGTAGTAAGCGCTTCTTCAATTTTGGCTTTAGCCGCCTTTAATTTTGCAGACGCCAATTCATATTCTGTTTTAGAAATGATATTTTTCTCAACGAGGATACGGGTTCTGCCTACTTCCAGCTCAGCCGCTTTAGCATCGGCCATGGCGCTGGATACATTGGCCTTGGCCCTGGCCACTTCAGTTTTTAATTCCTGATCGTTCAGCCGGAAAAGCGGCTGCCCCTTTTTAACCTCATTCCCTTCATCAGCAAAAATCTTTTCCAGAAAACCTCCCACACGAGCCCTGATTTCCACATTCTTCAAAGCCTGAATGTCTGAAACATATTCACTGTTCAGGGTGGTATCTTTTACTACAACCTCAATCACCGGTAATTCGGGTACGGAAGCGTTATCCCGTTTCCCTCCTTTACCTGAACAGGAAAAAAGAAGTGGAATTGTCGAAGCAATCATGTGTAATTGTGCAGATCGGAGTAGAGTTATACGCATGCCTTCAATTTTAGGTTGAAGAACAAATATAATGTTTTAAGGTTTTTTTAATCCCTTAAATAAAAGTCAAATGCCCGCTTTTTAGCGGGCTAAATGATGTATTTATTTAATATAATCGGGCTTAAATGGCCAAAACAGCCTCTTTCTGGGCTAAAAGTGTTAAAATTTCTTCAATCACTTCAGGAACTACAGCCTCTATTTCAGGAGTCAATTCAATACCCTGTTGCTGAATGGTTTCGATACTTACTACAAATAAGTCGATCTCCGGCATTTTACCCAGGATCTGCAGAGCGCTTACCAGGTCCTTTAACCCGATATCATGAGTGCTCATGGCCGGCGGAAAATCTGTAGCAAATCTTGGTTTGATCCTGCGGATGGTTCCTGTAGCATGATTATCCAGTGTGGCATCTATCAGGATAATGTGATCGTGCTGTTCAAAATATTCGAGCAGGTGAAAGCCGCCGGTTCCTCCGTCCAGCACACTTACCCCTTCGGGAAGCAGCTTGCTTTTCTCCAGGCGATTGGCAATATGTACCCCAATACCTTCGTCTCCCATTAAATAGTTACCGATTCCTAATACCAATGTGCTTGAATTGCCAGACATGATGGTTATTTAGTAGTTTTTTCCGGATTGGGGGTCATGTGCCTGTTCTTTTCAAACACATCTTCTTCAATGAATTTCCACCCGCCACCCATACTGCTGATTTCTCCCCTTCCTTCCACATAATCATGATAGAATACCAGGTAAACGTGTACAACGGCAAATAGAATAAAGAACCACATGGCCCAGTGGTGAATCTGTCTGGTTACAATGTCTCCACCGAGCATTGCAGGAAACCAGGCAAACATTTTGGGCAGCCACCAGTCAGACATGGATGCGTATAAGCCAAAACCGGTTAAGCATTGAACCAGGAATACCAGGAAGGTCAGGAAATAGATGAAACCCGCCATTGCATTATGCCCCACACTTAAATGATCCTGCTGTTGACCGTTCTTTTTAAGCATCAGGATGTCGATCTTGAATACGATCCACATTTCTTTGAAAAACCTTTTAGAAACCGGGATGAACTGCCTCCAGTTCGCGTACTTGTTTCCCGCAAAACCCCAGTAGATGCGGAATAAAAAATTAAAGAAAAACAAATAGGCGGCTATAAAGTGGATATAACGGAACCATCCCATTGTATACTGGTTGGTGGCTTCCGCATTACTCATCAATGCCAGCGGGTTGGAAATAAAAAAGCCGGTTACAATCAATACCAGGATTACGCTGGCATTGAGCCAGTGATAAAACCTTACCGGCAACTCCCACACATATACTCTGCGAAGCTTGTGAATATGCAAATACTTATTTGCCATAAAATTGATTTAAAGGGTTTAGTCTCCTACAACACTGATTCTGCTGATGGTTGTTCCGTTTTCGTCGTACAGGTGAACACTGCAGGCCATGCAGGGATCAAAACTGTGAATGGTTCTCAGAATTTCCAATGGTTGTTTTTCATCTGCAACCGGGGTATCGATCAATGCCGCCTCGTAGGCGGATAGCTGACCCTTGCTGTCTCTCGGAGATGCATTCCAGGTTGTGGGAACCACCAGTTGGTAATTGGCTATTTTCTCGTCTTCAATATTGATCCAGTGTGCCAGCGCACCTCTTGGCGCTTCAGCATGCCCTACACCCAGGGCTGTTTTTGGCCATGTAGAAGGATCAAACTTACTGGAGTCTGCCATCCTGGTATCGCCGTTTTTAATGTTGGCTACCAGTTGATCGAAGAATTCCTGACCCCACTGGGCAACCAATACGCATTCCAGGCCTCTTGCGGCAGTTCTTCCCAATGTAGAGAACAGGGCTGCAATAGGAACATTCAGGTCTTTCAGGGCCTTATCTACCACCTCTTTAAAGTCTTCTCTTCCTTTAGCATATCCTACCAGCACCCTGGCTAGTGGACCAACTTCCATTGCATTGCCTTTCCATCTGGGTGTTTTCAGGTAACTGTATTTTTCGTCTGTTTTCAGGTGTTCGAACGGCGGCTTAGGGCCTGTATAATTGATTTTGCTTTCTCCTTTCCAGGGGTGTAACCCTTTATTATCTCCTTCTTTATATTCATACCAGGATCTGGTGATGAATTCCTGAACCTCGTCTTCTTTTTTCAGATCCACTTCGTATACTTTGCTAACATCCTTGTTCAGGATAGCACCGGAAGGAAATTTGAAACTGGATGCATCTCTGTATCCATTGGTAGGCATATCTCCGTAAACCAGGTAATTACCCAGTCCACCGCCAATAGCGCCCCAGTCTTTATAAAAGGAAGCCACTGTCATGAGATCCGGAATATATACCTGCTCAACAAACTGCTTACCGTCTTTCAGTAACTGACCTATATAAGCCAGGCGTTCGGCGTTCAGCCCGCTTACATCATCTATACCCACTGCGCAGGCCATACCGCCTACCAGATAATTGGGGTGAGGGTTTTTACCACCCAGGATGGCCTGGATTTTTACAATTTCTTTCTGCCATTCCAGCGCTTCCAGATAGTGTGCTAATCCGATCAGGTTCACTTCTGCAGGCAGCTTATAGGCAGGGTGGCCCCAATAACCATTGGAGAAAATACCCAGTTGTCCGCTGTCTACGAATTTTTTAATTCTTGTTTGCAGGTCGCTGAAGTAGCCGGGGGAGCTTTTGGGCCATTTGGAAATACTCTGTGCCAGTTCGGATGTTTTTTTAGGGTCCGCTTTCAACGCATTCACCACATCTACCCAGTCCATGGCGTGTAAGTGGTAAAAGTGAACGACGTGGTCGTGCATGTACAGTGCACAGTTCATGAGGTTTCTTACCAGCTCCGCATTGGGGGGAATAACGATGTCCAGCGCATCTTCCACTGCACGAACGGAGGTAACAGAGTGTATGGAGGTACATACTCCGCAAACCCGCCCAACAAATGCCCAGGCATCTCTTGGGTCTCTCCCGCGAAGAATTTCTTCCAGCAGACGAACCATGGTACCGCTGCTGTAGGCATCTTTAATTTTACCGTTTTCAATGTCAGCTTCAATACGTAAGTGACCTTCGATTCTCGTGATCGGGTCAACAACTATTCTTTTGCTCATATGGCTAGTTGAATGGTGATTTTAATTTAGGATTTTAACTCGTGCTCACTCTCTCTTCCTTCCTGCTGATGTTCTTTGATGAATTTGGATTTACCGATGTTGGTAGCTACCGCATGACCAACCAGTGCCGCTGTTGTAACACCCAGCGCTACTTTACCAAATGTATCGGCATCAGCCTCAATACCAAATCCGGCAAAAGAAGAACCTCTTTCGTAGAATCTGCCATTGTCCCAGAAATTCTCCTCACTGCAACCGATACAAGGGTGTCCGGACTGGATCGGGAAGCTGGTTCCGTTGTTCCATTTCATTACACCACAGGCATTGTAAGTAGAGGGTCCTTTACAGCCCACTTTGTACAAACAGTACCCCTTTTTGGCATTTGCATCGTCGAAGCTTTCCACAAACAGGCCTGCATCGTAGAAAGGACGACGGTAACAGGTGTCGTGTACGCGTTTGCTGTAGAATGCTTTGGGTCTGCCCAGTTTATCCAGCTCAGGAATTCTGCCGAAAGTCAGATAGTGTACAATCACACCGGCCATTACTTCACCGATCGGAGGGCAGCCAGGAACCTTGATGATGGGCTTGTTCTTAATGATTTTATGAATAGGGGTTGCCTTTGTGGGGTTGGGTTTGGCAGACTGAACGCAACCATTGCTGGCGCAACTGCCCCAGGCAATAATAGCGGCGGCCCCTTCTGCGGCTTCTTCCAGAATCTGCAGGGAGGTTTTACCACCAATCATACAATAAACACCGTCTGCGGCAAGGGGAACACTTCCTTCCACGCAGAGTATATACTGACCTTTGTATTTGGTCATGGTATTGTGGAGGGCCTCCTCTGCCTGGAAGCCGGAAGCGGCCATCAGGGTTTCGGTATAATCCAGCGAAATCTTATCAAGTAAAATATCTGCTACAATCGGGTGAGAGGAGCGGATAAAGCTCTCGCTACAACAGGTACATTCCTGAAAATGTAACCAGATAACAGGAAGACGTGGTTTGGTTTCCAGGGCCGTGGTTACCTGACCTATAGCGGATTGTTCCAGGCCGATGAATGCGGTCATCATGCTTACAAACCGGACAAAATCACGGCGGGAATATCCTTTTCTTTGAACCTCCTCGTAGTAAGTAGGTTGTTTTGGCAAAACATCGTTAGTCATGCTGATATATTTAAGGTTAAGAGCTTACTAAAACTAAAATGACTACCTTGATTTTTTTATGCGAAGTGTCATTAGAAAATATGACTTTCATCATAAAAACGAATAGTAATTAGTTTTATATTGTACTAATAAACTATAAAATATGAAAAAACTTGCCGCCTCATTTGGCTTATTCCTTGGTACGGTTGCCCCACTGGCAACAATGGCTCACCCCGGTCACGGAGAATCAGGAGGATATACCATTATCCACTATATCACCGAACCGATGCATGCTGTAATTACGCTGGGTAGCTTATTGATTGTTTTTGCCGGTTTAAAGTATTTCCGCAAAAAAAATGCAGGTTCTCAAAAGTAAAGAATGCATGAACTTTCCATAGTGATGAGCATCATCGATATAGCCAGGCAGCAGGCTGATCAGGCCTGTGCTGCTGTAATAGACGAGATTGAACTGGACATCGGTACCATGAGCGGTATCGAAATGGATTCCTTTGAGTTTGCCTGGAAACAGGCAGTTAAAGGTTCTGTCCTGGAAAATGCGGTAAGGAAAATCAATACAATAGAAGCAAAAGCCCGATGTCTTGATTGTGATGCGGTATTCAGTATTCATCATTATTTTGATCCCTGCCCGGTTTGCGGAGAGCATTTGCTGGACATTCTGAGTGGAAAAGAATTGAAGGTAAAATCGCTCCTTGTTTCTTAAATAGATTATCATATAGAATTAAAATATTTTTTATGTGCGCAACTTGTGGTTGTGATTCCGGCGGCAGCACTGCCATACATCATCTTGGCAAACATGAACATAGCCTTGGCGGGCATTTACACGATCATGGGCATTCACATACATCCGCCAAAACAATTGTGGATGTGGAACAGGATGTGCTGCACCAAAACAATTTACTGGCCCAACGGAATCGGGGCTATTTTGATGCCAAGAACATCCTGGCGTTGAACCTGGTAAGTTCTCCCGGCTCAGGAAAAACCTCCCTGCTGGAACGAACCCTGAAAGACCTGAAAGGCGAACTGGAATTTGCGGTAATTGAAGGGGATCAGCAAACCACCAATGATGCCGACCGGATACATGCAACCGGCACCAAAGTTACACAGATCAATACGGGCAAGGGTTGTCACCTGGATGCCCATATGGTTTTGCATGCCTTACAGGGAATGAAACCCTTGGACAATTCCGTATTATTTATAGAGAACGTGGGTAATCTTGTTTGCCCGGCTATGTTTGATCTGGGAGAAAAAGAAAGGGTGGTTATTATCAGCGTAACAGAAGGGGATGATAAGCCACTGAAGTATCCTGATATGTTTCATTCCTCCACACTGTGTATTATTAATAAGACAGATCTGCTGCCATATGTTCCATTTGATATGGAGAAGGTAAAAGCCAATGCAAAAAAAGTCAACCCGGGATTGGAAATCTTCGAAGTAAGTTGTACCTCCGGTGAAGGCCTGTCTGCCTGGTATAATTGGTTGAAATCCCGGGTGGTAGTTCCGGAACCAATCTGACCGAATGCTGCGAACCTACCATATTCATATCAGGGGCCTGGTACAGGGCGTAGGCTTTAGGCCCTTTGTGTGCAAACTGGCGAAAAAAATGAATATTGGCGGGTGGGTGAGCAATACCAATGAAGGGGTTATAATAGAATTTACCGCAAATCCTTCAGACAAAGCGGAGTTCTATCATGAGGTAATCAATCACCCGCCCCGTAATGCACAGATCACCAGCCACAGTATTTTCACTACAGAAACAAAATCATTTGAGGGGTTTACCATCCGGCAAAGTTTTTCGACCACCAGGCCAGAGCTGTTGCTGACGCCTGATATTGCCATCTGTGGCGAATGTAAAGCGGAATTAACGGAACCCGTTAATCGAAGAAGCGGGTATGCATTTACGACCTGCCTCAACTGCGGCCCCCGTTATTCCATTGTGGACGCACTGCCTTACGACAGGGAGCATACCACCATGAAACACCTGGCTATGTGTGAGGATTGTTATGCAGAATACCTGGATATACAGAACCGCAGGCATTACAGTCAAACCAATTCCTGTAAATCCTGTGCGGTGAAAATGCATCTGTACCGGTTGCCCGCAAACAAGATTGATATTGATCAGTCTGCCATTCCTTCTAAAGTTGCCGAAGCATTCCTGAAAGGGAAGATCATTGCCGTTAAAGGTATTGGCGGTTATCTGTTGATGTGTGATGCAACCAATCAGGAGGCAATTCAAACCCTTCGGAGTAAAAAACACAGACCTTCCAAACCACTGGCTGTGTTATATCCTGATACGGCATCGGCATCAAAGGATGTGGAACTAAGAAAAATAGAAGAAGATGCCTTGTTGAGTAATGCTGCTCCGATTGTGTTGTGTAAACTCAAACCGGTTTCCGGAAATGGTATATGCACGGGACAGATCGCACCAGGACTGGCCAGGTTGGGTGTAATGGTTGCTTATTCTCCTTTACTATACCTTCTTTCCTTACAGACCGGCCGCCCACTCATTGCCACCAGCGCCAATATCAGCGGCTCTCCGATTATTTATAAGGATCAGGAAGCATTGGCAGAATTATTTGAAGTGGCCGATTGGGTATTAACTTATGACAGGGAGATCCTGGTGCCGCAGGACGATAGTGTGATGCAGTTCACCGATGCCGGTCAAAGAATTATCCTGCGAAGGGGCAGGGGGTTGGCGCCCAATTATTTCCCCAACCCCTTCAGGAAAAATGAGCAAACTGTTCTTGCCGCAGGAGGTGAGCTGAAAAGCGCCTTTGCCATACTCGACCATAAGAACGTATATGTTAGTCAGTACCTGGGCGACCAGGCAACGATTGAATCGCAGGAAAGTTATTTCAATACGTTGCGTCATTTGTTGCACTTACTGCAAACTGCACCTGAGCGGGTATTGGTAGATGCTCATCCGGGTTATTTTGTTTCACAGTACGGAAAGGAACTGGCCGACAGAAACGGAATCGATTCAATTGTTGAAATACAACACCATAAAGCCCATTTTGGAGCCGTACTGGCAGAGAACCAGTTGTTGTATTCCGAAGAGCCGGTAATGGGCATCATCTGGGATGGAACCGGATACGGAGATGATCGGCAAATCTGGGGGAGTGAATGCTTTATATATCAGCGGCAGGAAATAAAAAGAGTGGCCCACCTGGATTATTTTCCTCAATTGGCCGGCGATAAAATGAGCCTGGAGCCTAGATTATCTGCTCTGAGCCTGCTCAGTCGCCTGTCGGGCAAAATGGAAATAGTCCGGCCTTGTTTTAATGCAACAGAATGGTCGTATTTTCAAAAATTACTGAAGCAGGAACCGCCGGTACAAACCAGTTCTATGGGAAGGTATCTGGACGGCCTGGCCTGTATACTGGGTATTCAATCACACCACAGTTACGAAGGCGAGGCTACTATGTTGCTGGAAGCTGCTGCCGGAAAAGCTGTTTTAAGATCAGGGGAAATCTATCCATTGGTTGAAAAGAACGGAGTGCTGCACTGGGATCTTTTTTTGGAAAGGTTTTTAGCAGATATTACTGCCGGAATGCCTGTTACGGAAATAGCCTGGAAGGTTTTTCATTCACTGGCGGCCTTCATTGTAAAGCTATGTACCACACACGGAATCAAAAAGGTAGCATTCAGCGGAGGAGTTTTTCAGAATGCACTGCTGACCGACCTGGTTGCACAGGCATTATCCGGAAAATTCGATGTATATTTTCATCAGCAATTAAGCCCTAACGATGAATCTATCGGATTCGGGCAACTGGCCTGTTTTGAAATAACATCGGAAAGGACTGCTTACTGCTCAACGTTGGGTTCGGTATCTATTCATCAGGAAATTTAAATATCATTATTATGTGTTTAGCCATACCCGGAAAAATATTAACGATTAGCGCCCTTGACGATACTTTCAGAACCGGAAAAGTGTCTTTTGGCGGCATACAAAAAGAGGTCAATCTATGTATGGTTCCCGAAGTACAGGTGGGTGATTATGTACTGGTACATGTGGGGGTTGCCATTGGGAAAGTAGATGAGGAAGAAGCACAGAAAGTGTTCAATTATCTCAAAGACATGGGGGAGGTGGAAGAGTTGGAAACACCGTCCAACGGGAAATAATTATTAAAACTAATTCCGCATTGTATGAAATACCTGGCCGAATATCGTGACCCCGAATTAGTGGAAGAATTTATTAAGGAAATACACCGGATTACGACCAGACCATGGACACTCATGGAAATCTGCGGAGGACAAACCCATAGCCTGGTTAAGAATGGTATCCTGGATATGCTGCCGGATAAAATTACCATGGTCCATGGACCCGGATGCCCTGTTTGTGTAACGAGTATAAGTGTTATTGACGAGGCTATATACCTGGCAGAGCAGCCGAATACCATCATGTGTTCCTTTGGGGATATGCTGCGGGTTCCCGGGAGCAAAAAAAGTCTGCTTGAGGTAAAGGCCGAAGGGGCTGATGTGCGGATTCTTTATTCGCCGCTGGAAGCCGTTCAATTGGCCAAACAAAATCCGGACAAACAGGTAGTGTTCTTTGCCGTTGGTTTTGAAACCACCGCTCCGGCCAATGCATTGAGTGTGGTGCATGCGGATCAACTGGAACTGGACAATTATAGTATACTGGCCTCTCATGTACTGGTGCCTCCTGCTATGGAAGCTATTTTAAGTGATGAAGAAAACCTGATCGACGCCTTTTTGGCTGCAGGACATGTTTGTACAATTATGGGTATCGATGAATACCATCCTGTTGCCGAAAAATATGAATGCCCGATTGTGGTTACCGGGTTTGAACCGGTGGATTTATTGCAGGGCATCCTGATGGCCGTTCAACAGCTGGAGAAAGGCGAATACAAAGTAGAGAACCAGTATACAAGAAGTGTTCAACGCGAAGGGAATCGCCTTGCACAGGATACCATCCAAAAAGTTTTTGCAGTAAGCGACAGGGTGTGGAGGGGAATAGGCAATATTCCACAAAGCGGCTATGAAGTGAACGACCGCTATAAAAACTACAATGCAAGATTGAAATTTACGATTGACCTTCCTTTTGCCGAAGAAAACAAGGAGTGCATCAGCGGTGATATCATGAAAGGTTTGAAGAAGCCAAAACAATGCCCGAATTTCGGCACTAAATGCAAACCGGAACATCCTTTAGGCGCACCAATGGTAAGCAGTGAAGGAGCCTGCGCAGCTTATTATCATTATGCCGGGGAGGAATAATATTGAACAACCATGAGATGTTTTTTAGCGGCTTTACTGGCGATAACCTGTACAATGGCAACGGCTCAGAAACCCTTAAAGGGGTATGTAGTTGACGCCAATACACGTCTTTCACTGGAAGGGATTGTCATTACCCTTGTGCCGGATAACAGATCTGTTGTGACAGATATCAGGGGTCATTTTGCCATTTTGCCAACCAGTCAAACCACTTATATTCTTTTTAGTTCCATCGGATATCAGGATGTGATGATGATGGCCGGTGATTTTAATTCATTGACCCCTGTTGCAATGAAACCCGGCTCAATGCAGTTGGAACAGGTTACGGTCAGAGCCCAGGCCGGAGAGGAATATAAAACCATCAGTAAAACAGATATCAGGATGCGGGGAGTCAATAATTCGCAGGAAATTCTAAGGATGGTACCCGGATTATTTATTGGTCAGCACCAGGGAGGGGGCAAGGCAGAGCAAATTTTTATCCGTGGCTTTGATTGTGATCATGGAACGGATATTAATATAATGGCAGACGGAATACCGGTAAACCTGGTTTCCCAGGCACATGGACAGGGTTATGCCGATATGCATTTTGTGATACCCGAAACCATTGAACAGGTAGATTTCCAAAAAGGGCCGTATGATGCGTCTAAAGGTAATTTTACCACTTCCGGTTTTGTAGATATCAGAACCAGGAATGGGCTTGGTAATAATATTATCAAGCTGGAAGGCGGCATGTTTGATACATACAGGGCGCTTGGTATGTTTAATCTGTTGAATGAAAAAGCTAAGGGAAAGCAACAGTCGCTGTATGCAGCAACCGAAATGGCTTATTCTAATGGTTATTTTGAATTTCCCCAGCACTTTAACCGGTTTAATTTCTTCCTGAAGTATAATGGAAAAATTTCTGCAAAGACCTATTTAACCCTGAGCGCCTCCTCTTTCAGCAGTAAGTGGGATGCTTCAGGACAAATTCCGGATCGTGCTGTTGCCGACGGGACCATTGGTTTCTACGGAGCCATTGATAACACGGAGGGAGGCAATACATCCAGGCAAAACCTGAATGCACAGTTCATCACTACCACGAAAAACGGCAGTTATTTTAAAAATCAGCTCTGGTATTCCCATTATCGGTTCAACCTGCATTCCAATTTTACTTTTTATCTCGATGATCCGGTTCATGGGGATCAGATCAGGCAGAGAGAGAACAGGAATCTGGCGGGCTACAATGGCAGCCTTCATCGTGTTGCTCAATTGGGTCCGTTACAACTCAGTTCAATATCCGGTATCGGATTCAGACATGATCAGATCAATGATCTGGAGCTGTCTCATACCATTGATCGTACTACACTGTTAAACAGGAAGGCTTACGGGGATGTTGCAGAAACCAACCTGTATGTTTACCAAAATGAAACCATCCGACTCACAGACCGTTTTAGCATCAACCTGGGCCTGCGGTATGACCAATTGTTGAATAACTATAAAGATCATCTGCAATCAGACAGTCTCTTCAGGGCAACCGCAGCTATCCTGAGTCCCAAGCTGGGTTTTCATTATCAAAGCCATAAAAATACGCGGGTCTACCTGAATCTGGGCAAGGGGTTTCATTCAAACGACACCAGGGTAGCCGTGCTGGAAAAAGGAAGAGATGTAATGCCTGCGGCCTATTCAGCCGATTTAGGTATAATACTTAAACCTTCCAAAAACATCTTGTTGCACGGTGCATTGTGGTACCTTTGGTTAAATCAGGAGTTTGTGTATAGCGGAGACGGGGCCTATGTTGAACCATCCGGAAGAACCCAAAGAACAGGCTTTGATTTTTCCATAAGATACGAACCGGTTAAATCAGTCTATATAGATGTGGACCTGAATTATGCACAGGGAAGAATGGTAGATGAAATGAAAGGACAGAACTATATACCGCTGGCACCGGTTTGGAGCAGTACGGGCGGAATTACCTATAAAAACAAAGCAGGCATCAACGGCAGTATCCGTTACCGGTGGCTTGGAAACAGGCCCGCTAATGAGGATTATTCAATCACTGCCGGGGGCTACATTGTGAATGATATGGTGTTGAATTATACACAGGCAAAATATGAGATAGGATTTACCATCCAGAATATGCTGAATGTAAAATGGAAAGAAACCCAGTTTGCCACGCTAAGCCGGTTGAAAAATGAAGTTACGCCGGTGGAAGAAATTCATTTTACCCCCGGAACAAGATTTGCGGCAAAGCTTAGCCTGAGTTTTTTCTTTTAAATAAAAATTATGGCCGATAAGATTAAGATGCAGTTACAGTGCCCGATGCCCAAATTTGATTTTGATGTAATTACGCTCGGACATGGCAGCGGAGGCTTACTTACGCACCGCCTCTTGCAAAGTGGCGTCTTTGATATTTTTAAAAACGACCTGTTAGACCAGCAACACGATGGAGCCATTTTTGAAATGAATGGTAAAATGGCGTTCAGTTCTGACAGTTATGTAATCTCGCCCATTTTTTTCCCGGGAGGAAATATTGGAGACGTGGCTGTTAATGGTACGGTAAATGACCTGTCTATGTGCGGGGCAAGGCCCAGGTACCTATCGTTAGCATTCATTATTGAAGAAGGTTTTCCGATGACGGAATTCTGGGAAATCCTGGTGAGTATTAAAAATGCGGCAGACCAGGCAGGTGTTCAGATCGTAACGGGCGATACCAAAGTGGTGGAAAAAGGAAAGGGAGATAAGATTTACATCAACACATCCGGTGTAGGACTCATTAACTCTAAGGCCAATATCCATCACAGGAACATACAGGAAGGCGATGTGATCATTGTGAGTGGCAATATTGCCGCTCATGGTATAGCCATTATGAGTTTGCGCCAGGGCCTGGAGTTCGAAACCAGTATTGTGAGCGATACCGCCAACCTGAATCATACCGTACAATCGTTGGTAGAAGCGTTTGGAACAGATATTCATTTTCTCCGTGATCCTACAAGAGGTGGAGTAGCATCTGTATTGAATGAAATTGCGGAGCTTACCCAGCTTGGATTCTACCTCGATCAGAAGCTTTTGCCCATAGAAGAACAGGTAGAAGGCGCTTGTGAAATGTTGGGACTCGATCCGCTGTATGTAGCTAATGAAGGGTTGTTTCTTGCTGTAGTGAAAAAGGGAATAGCGGAGGCCTTCCTGGCCATGCTTCATGAGGACTCCAACGGAACCAATGCGGCTGTCATAGGGGAAGTTACCAGGGATCATGCGGGTAAGGTAATGATGAAGAGCCGGGTGGGCGGAAAGCGGATGGTGAACTATTTAACCGGAGAGCAACTGCCAAGGATTTGTTAGCGGAGTTGCTTAATTTGGTATTTTAAAAAAATATATTTTGAAAAAAAGAGAAGGGTATATTTCCTGGGATGAATATTTTATGGGCATTGCCCTCTTGTCGGGGCATCGTAGTAAAGACCCGAATACACAGGTAGGCGCCTGTATTGTAAACGATAAGAACCGGATTGTAGGTACAGGTTATAATGGTCTGCCCGTAGGTTGCCATGATGATGAGTTTCCCTGGGCCAAAACCGGGGAATTTCTGGAAACCAAATATCCCTTTGTTTGCCATGCCGAGCTGAATGCTATTTTGAATAATATAGGAATGGATTTGCGTAATTGTAAAATATACACCGCATTATTCCCCTGTAATGAATGTACCAAGGCGATCATTCAGTCTGGTATAAACGAAGTCATTTATCTCTCTGATAAATACGAAGGCACGGATTCCGCAAAAGCTTCCAGGATGATGCTCGATAAAGCAGGGGTAACTTACCGAAAAGTAAAAGTGAATATTCCGGCATTGACCTTATCTTTCAATGAGGCGGATGTTTAACATCCATTGCTTCAGTAATTCCGGCCACTGCGTTTCGCTTTGTTTGTTCATCATTCCAAAGCCATGCCCTCCTTTTTCAAAAAGGTGTAAAAAGGAAGACACCTTATTTTGTTGCAGTGCTTCATGATATACAAGTGCATTTTGTACGGGGACAGTGGAATCGTCTTTTGCATGAATAATAAAGGCAGGAGGTGTTTGGCTGTTCACCCATTGTTCATTGCTGAAATACCGGAGTTGTTCGGCTGAGGCGTCGGAACCAACCATGTTATCAGAAGAACCCTTGTGGCCGAATGCCTGAAAACTGATGACCGGGTACAACAGGACCTGAAAATCAGGCCTGAGTGAAATATGCTCCGGGTTATTAATTTTCAGATCCATATAATGTGAAGACAGGCTGGCGGCAAGATGACCACCTGCAGAAAACCCCAGCACCCCAATTTTATCGGAAAGAATTCCCCAGGCGTTAGCATTCAACCTGGCCAGGTACATGGCCTGCTGCAGGTCCTGTAAGGGTGCAATGGCTGGATCCGGCTGATTTTTTTTATCCGGAATTCTGTATTTTACTACCAATGCGTTGATTCCTATGGAATTGAGAAATAAGGCAACATCCGAACCTTCATGACCGGCCGCCAGTACAGAATATCCTCCTCCCGGACAAATGATGACACATGGCCGCTGAACAGTATCCTTTTTTACCCGGTAATAGCGGTAAGCCGGCCGGCTTACCTTGCTGATAATTAAAATACCCGCATTGTTGTACGAAGTGGATTCTTCGTTGGTAGTTGCTGTATAGTTGGGGATATGATGGTATAACGGAAGGTATTGTGCCATGGAGATCTGATGAAAGAACAAAAAGGCTGCCAGCCAGAATAAATGTTTCATAAACGAAATCCTGATTCGCTTTCAAGTTAGGTAAAAGCAGGAAAAAACAATGCTGGTCCTGGTTTTATTATCAATAAAAAGCAGAACTTTATACAATGCAACTCTGGAAAAATATTATTAGCAGACCTTCCTGAATTTCCACCCTCGCGGTAATTGCACCCCCTTTATAGTTGTTCATTAACCCGTGTTCACGAAGAAGTACGAATACATCATTCTTTGATTGAGTCAGAATGATTGATCTGTTGTACCAGTCAAAATAAAATAAATGAAAACCATTATTGAACCGTTTAAGATAAAATCGGTGGAGCCGATTTATTTTACCACAAAAGAACAAAGAAAGCTTATTCTTAAAGAGGCACATTACAATCCATTCCTCATACATGCCAGCGAAGTGTTGATAGACCTGCTTACAGACAGCGGAACAAGCGCTATGAGCAGCAATCAATGGGCAGGTATTATGCAGGGAGATGAATCCTATGCCGGGAGCAGTAGTTTTTTTCACTTTGAATCTACCATTCAGGAGATCACCGGCATGCCCGTGGTTATTCCAACTCATCAGGGAAGGGCCTCAGAAAAAATCCTTTTCAGCATAGTTGGTGGAAAGGGGAAATACATTGTGAGTAATACTTTATTCGATACTACAAGGGCCAATATAGAGTTTTCCGGCGCAGAAGGAATAGACCTGATTTGTGAGGAGGGCAAATATCCCACGATACCTGCGTCATTTAAAGGAAATATGGATGTTGAAGCATTGAAAAGCTTTATAGCGCAGAAAGGAGCTGAAAATATTCCGCTTTGTGTTATTACCATCACCAATAATTCCGGCGGTGGCCAGCCGGTAAGTATGCAGAATATCCGTTCGGTAAAAGCGGTTTGCAGTACGTACGGGATACCACTTTTTATAGATGCCTGCCGGTTTGCGGAGAATGCCTATTTCATTAAGCTTCGCGAAGAAGGTTACTCGGAAAAGTCTGTTCCAGAAATTGTACACGAACTTTTTTCTTATGCTGATGGATGTACCATGAGTGCGAAGAAAGATGCTTTTGCCAATATTGGTGGATTTATTGCCATGCACAGTGAAGCGCTTGCACAACAGTGTCGCAATATGCTCATACTAACGGAAGGGTTCCCTACCTACGGAGGCCTGGCCGGAAGGGACCTCGAAGCTATTGCAATTGGGTTAAGGGAGGTAATGGACGAACATTATCTGCGATACAGGATTCGCAGCGTGGAGTACCTGACCAATAAGCTGATTGATGCCGGCGTGCCAGTGATGCAGCCCGCCGGTGGGCACGCCCTTTACCTGGATGCTAAAAAATTTCTTGCTCATATTCCGGCGCACCAATATCCAGGACAGGCCCTGGTGGGAGCGTTGTACCTCCATGGTGGTATACGTGGTGTTGAAATAGGTTCATTGATGTTCGGAAAATACGATGAGTACTGCCAACTGATACCTGCACAGCAGGAGTTGGTCCGGCTGGCTATTCCCAGAAGAGTGTATACACAAAGCCATATTGACTATGTAGCGGAAGTCATCATAGAAGTATTTCAGGAAAGAGAAAAGATCAAAGGGTTGACGATTGTGGAAGAAGCACCGATGCTCCGGCATTTTACCGCTAAACTAACACCTATTGAATCATTAACTTAAAACTGTAAAATGAAAAAGATTAAACAAAGCTGGGCGGAGCCCTACAAAATAAAAATGGTGGAGCTGTTAAAAATAACAACAGTTGCACAGCGTAAGAAAGCCCTGAAAGAAGCCGGCTATAATACTTTTCTGCTAAAATCGGAAGATGTTTATATAGATCTCCTGACAGATAGTGGAACATCTGCTATGAGCGACCGCCAGTGGGCGGGAATGATGATGGGAGATGAAGCATACGCTGGCAGCAGAAACTTTTATCATCTCGAAGAAGTGGTAAGAGAAATATATGGCTATAAGTACCTGATCCCTACACACCAGGGTAGAGGGGCAGAAAATATTTTGTCTAAAATCCTGATTAAAAAAGGAGATATTATTCCCGGGAACATGTACTTTACTACCACAAGGTTGCACCAGGAACTGGCCGGCGGAAAGTTTGAAGATGTGATCATAGATGAGGCACATGATCCGGAAAGTACATTTCCCTTCAAAGGAAATATTGATCTGAAAAAACTGAAAAGTTTAATCAAAAAACACGGCGCGCCCAAAATACCTTATATAAGCATGGCCACCAGTGTGAATATGGCCGGCGGGCAGCCCATCAGCATGAAGAACCTGATGGAATTGCGAGCACTCACCAAAAAACACCATATCAAGATCATTCACGATATGACCCGTGTAGCCGAAAATGCTTATTTCATTCAGCAAAAAGAAAAAGGGTATGCCGACAGGTCTATCAAATCCATTGTAAAGGAAATCTGTTCTTTAACAGATGGAGCAACCATGAGTGCAAAGAAAGATGCACTGGTAAACATCGGCGGATTTCTGGCAGTGAATGATCATGACATTTTTGAAGAAGCCAGAAATATGGTGGTGGTGTATGAAGGGCTGCATACATACGGTGGTCTTGCAGGAAGAGATATGGAAGCAATGGCAATCGGCATTAAGGAAAGCGTTGGTGACGAACATATTAAGGCGAGAATCGGGCAGGTCATTTATTTGGGGGAGAAGATGATGGAATACGGAGTGCCTATTGTGAAACCCATTGGCGGCCATGGCATTTTTGTAGATGCAAAGAAATTCCTGCCCCATATTCCGCAGGATCAGTTTCCTGCACAAACCCTGGCAGCAGAAATGTACCTCGATTCGGGGGTCCGGACAATGGAACGCGGCGTAGTGTCTGCCGGAAGAAAAGCCAGCGGAGAGAACTATTATCCAAAGCTGGAGCTGGTTCGTTTTACCATTCCGCGAAGGGTATATACACAGGCGCATATGGATGTGATAGCGGAGTCTGCGGCGAGGGTATATGAACGTCGTGATTCCATCAAGGGGATGAAAATGGTCTATGAGCCAAAGTATCTGCGTTTCTTCCAGGCAAGATTTGAAAAGCTATAACATAAACTGCGCTATAGGTTTTATCTTTGGTTCTTATGAGTGCAGTTATTATTAAACGTGTTACTGATCGTTCGGAACTGGACGGTATTAAAGAATTGCAGACCGTTAATCTGAAGGCGCTGATTTCGGAGGAGGAAGCGGCTAACCAGGGATTTTTGAGTGCAACCTATTCTGCAGCGTTTCTGGAGCAGATGCACCAGTCCTGCCCTTCCATCGTAGCGAAGGATGGAGATGAAGTGGTGGGCTATGCACTGGTTACTACTCAGGAGAACCGGTACCAGCACGATTTACTGGCCGACCTGTTTAATACGATTGATACACTCAGCTACAATAATCAACCCCTGAAAAACGCCGGATATGTAGTAGTAGGCCAGCTTTGCGTAGCCAAAGCATATCGTGGCCAGGGTCTTGTACAGCAGTTGTATGGTCAGTTTAAAGCCGCAATGAGTGATCAATTTGATTTTTGTATCACAGATGTGGCCCAGGCCAATCAACGATCCCTGAAAGCACACCTCAAAACAGGTTTTGAGGTAATTGATACCTTGCATTATGGAGGGATTGGCTGGGATATTGTTTTATGGGATTGGACCAAAAGATAAATAGCATGATCAGTTCATTGGATAATCCGGTTTGGGAAGCGCTGAGCGGCAAACAACAACATTTTAACCAGGGAACAGCAACTGTAAAGTTTTTTCCTGAGGATGTTTCTCCTTTTATCGGGATGAAAAACTGGGACGAATCTGACCTGCAGGAACTACTCAGGCAATTGCCCGCAGGCAGATCTGTTTCTGTAGTGATTGCAAACGAGGTGAAACTGCCTGCCGAAACAGAATTGATTTTTTCCATTCCGCTCTACCAGATGTATTGCCCTGAATTAAAGCCGGTTGCAGCAAGAGATCTTTCTGTGCGTCAGCTTGGCTATGCAGATGTTCCGCAAATGCTGGAACTCACCGAATTAACCAAACCGGGCCCTTTTTATAGTAAGACCATTGAATTAGGTAACTACATTGGCCTGTTTCAAAACAACCAGCTGATTTCTATGGCTGGTGAGCGATTAAAAACCAATGGCTATACCGAAGTCAGTGCTATTTGTACGCGTCCTGAGCACCTGGGCAAAGGATATGCATCCTATCTTACTTCAAAAGTGGCCGCAGGAATTTTCCGGGATGGGGCTGTACCCTTTCTGCATGTGAGAACAGACAATACTGCTGCGATCAATGTTTACCAAAAGCTTGGATTTCAGGTGCGGGCAGATGTTTACTTTGCAGTTTTTAAAAAAACAGGCTAAACATTTATCGTATACGTTTACTTAATGGGTGTTCCGAGGTTTTGCAGTTTAGCCTGCATTTCCAGGCTAAGTTGCTTAATGAGCTCTGCATTTACTACTCCCGAAGGCATCGGTTCCTGTACAATATTGAATAACTGGTTGGCGGCAACAGCATAGGATCTTGCTTTTGCAACCAGGGATCCTTCTTTTGCAATAGGATCCACATCTGTAGCAAAAATGGAAATGGTCTGATCGCTGTTGCGGGTGATTTTAAAATTTCTAAACTGTTGGGGAAATTCCCGTAACGAAGGAGTTTCCACTTCCCAGAATCCGAGTTCGGGCCTGGAAGGATCGGGTGATTTTTGAGGGGTAATCACACTCAGATGCCTGTGTCCTGAAACCCACAAAATAAGGTTGGGATAAGTATGCAGTTTTGCCAGCATTTCATCTTCATTTTTATAAGAAGCGGAGCCCCATGTCATGACCTCTCCCATTAATGTATGTTGAAGCACTACTTTAATGGGAATATGTGCAGCAATAACCATGAGTTTGCCTTCGGCCTGTCCTTTATCCAGTTCACCGACCAGCCAATCGTAGCGTTCTTTATCAATGAATCCCCTGCCATATCCATCCGTTACAACACGATCGTCTCTGTTGGTATTATCGAGTACAATTACTTTTAACGGCAGGTCCGATTTGGGTTCAAATGTATAATTGGCAAATCCGGAGGCAGCAGTTGCCGGGGTAAAACCATGACCTTCCGGTGAGCTGCTGCTTTTTAAAAACCCATCCATGAATTCATGGCGTGTAACAAAACGCCTGTTCGGATCGCCGGAAACAATGGGAGGAGTGGTAAAGTTTCCCACTGGTCCTGCACCAGTAATTTCACCATTGGGGGTTTTACCGTTTATCACACCCATATAATAACCCCTGCTGTTGATTCCGGAGGGGTCTTTGAATATATTCCCAAGGTTCAGAATAGAGTTACCAGTCATTTTATCCAGGATATATTGATCCGGAGGAAACATACCCATCCAGAAGTGGTCATGGTTACCAAGAGCCTGATACCACTTAATGGAAGGATCAATACCCTCGGCTTTGAATTCATCCTGGTAATCATTACCGGGCCCTGGATTGGGATCGTCTTTCTCTCCCGAATCCGGGTTAATAACTTTGCCATCCATTACGTCAATAAACCATTTCAGTTCGTTATACTGGGAACTGTTCAGGGCATCGCCGAGCGAAAGTCCAAAATCAAAAGGCTTTTCTTTATGAAGACTGTTGATGGTATGAACTGCTGCATCAAGCATATGGGTAGAGTATAGCATGGCAGGGGAATAACCGGAGATAACACCCCATTTGTATCCGTAATAAATGGCCTGTGCCGGCGATTCCTTATCGGTGATATGAATATCTGAAATGGCAAAGAAGTTGGCTAAAAGTGCCGTATTGGTAACAGAATTACCAGTATAATTCAAGCCCATCAAGTCTATTCTTTTTTGATGAGGCACTCCTGCTCCGTGTTGCCAGGTGCCATATCCATATTGAGAAAATAAGGCAACATCGTTGGGGCCAATCAGGTGCGGATAGGTAGAAACCTGGTTGGGAATAATTGTTTGATCAACAGTTGTTGTAATGGTGCCGGGTGATTCAATCACGACAATGTTTTTATTGCAGGCGAATAAGGCAGGTAAAACCAATCCAAATAGGTACAATGGAAGATATCCACTAATTGATCTCGTTCTCATGAGGATTAATTTAAAATATGAAAGAATGGCAGCAGGAGCAGCAGTGCAAAAAGCCAGTACGTATTAATAATTTGCATAAAGTTACCCCGTATTCTTCTCCAGAAAACTGATAATAATCATGTTTCCGGCTTTTGGAAAGTTACCTTTTGGGTTGTTTTTTGATCTTTAACCGAAATTTAATCTCATATTTGCGGGCCTTTATAACCCCAAATAGGATTGATTGAATGATTATTGCTGTATTTCTTTTGTCGCATTGGTATCTTTCCTTGTTTGCACAAACCTTTTATCTTCATCGTTACGCTGCCCATAAAATGTTTACCATGAATCCGTTTTGGGAAAAATTCTGGTACCTCTATTCCTGGATTACACAGGGCACTTCTTATCTGAATGCCAGGGCATATGCCATTCTGCATCGGATGCACCATGCATACAGCGACACAGAAAAAGATCCGCACACTCCTCATTTTTTCAGGGAAGTTTTTTCAATGATGTGGCATACGAAAAAAGTATACCATGGTGTATTGAAAGGCACTCTTGAAATAGAACAAAAATTTGATAAGAACTTTCCGGTATATCCTGCAATCGATAAAATCGCAGACAGTTGGTTTACCCGTTTGTTTTTTGCCGCAGGATATATTTTGTTTTATGCTTTTTTTGCAACAGAGTGGTGGATGTATCTCTTACTGCCCGTCCATTTTCTCATTGGCCCGATCCAGGGCGCAGTTGTAAACTGGGCCGGGCATAAGTATGGATACAGAAACTTTAATGAGAAGGATCATTCCAAAAATACCCTGATCTTTGATTTTCTGATGCTGGGGGAATTATTCCAGAACAATCACCACCATGCCGGTGCCCGCCCTAATTTTGCAGCAAAGTGGTGGGAGTTTGATCCGGTTTACCCCATCATCCGGCTTTTCGATAAGCTTGGTATGATTAAACTGGTGCCCATTAAAGCGGTACAATAAAACTATTTGTTCAGCAACAGGCTGAACCCTAAGCCAATGGCCCCCAGGCTACCATTGGAAAGGCTGGAGTAAAGACCAATTTGATTGATTTTATTTACCTCGCCGGAATTGGAATAGGTAGTTCTACGGTGATTAAAATTCAATGAAGCGATATTATTCAGTGTCCCGTTTAATAAAATTCTTTTGCTGATTTGGTAAGATATACCCGGAGTGAGACCGGCAGAAAATTCATAGCCCCTGTTTTTTTGATCAACCCCAGACTGTACTGTGTTACCGAACTGGTAACTTCCGTTGAGGTTAAACCGCAGAAATCCAAAGAAATTTTTCCCGAAAGACCTGTAATGCGTTGAAAAAATACCAAGCCCAACGCTGTTGTAATTCATTTTATAGGAAGAAGGGTCCGATTTTTGATAATTGTGCCCATAGTTAATACTAAATCCCCGGGCAACATTGGGGCGTACGAATTTTCCAAGAGAGGCATCCAGGCTAAAACTGGTTTGGGCATTTTTACTGGTGCTGTTGTTAAGGTTAGTTTGGTTATTGTAATTGTTGAAATTGATTCCACCGGAAAAAATTCGCTGACCTGTTTCGAACTGAGCGGTTGATTTTAATGCAAACAACAGGACGGTAAAGAGTAAAAGACTTGATTTTTTCATTTTTCAGTTTTTTGTATAGACACCCCCCTGCATTGTTCAGTTGCACCCTTTGTCCTTATTAACGCTTTTTTATCCTTTGTGTAAAAGTGCTGTTAAGACCTGGTAGAAGAAACTTACTTAAATAAAAATGGCTCCTTCCAGGTAAAGCCTGCACTGTCCGCTGATCCTGACCCGTTCTCCACAATCTTCGCATTGCAGGAATCCACCTCTTGCAGAGAGTTGTTTTGCAATAAGCACCCGTTTGTTTAAAACCCTGCTCCAGAATGGGGTTAGTGTTGTATGAGCAGAACCGGTAACAGGATCTTCATTCACGCCGGACTGTGGCGCAAAAAAACGGGAAACAAAATCC
Organism: Sediminibacterium sp.; assembly: GCA_035254545.1. Taxonomy (GTDB): domain Bacteria; phylum Bacteroidota; class Bacteroidia; order Chitinophagales; family Chitinophagaceae; genus Sediminibacterium. The sequence goes on from DATFAP010000051.1 coordinate 78,008, forward strand.
ACTTCTTTACCTCTTGCAGTAACAATGATTCCTCTGGCATTAATTGTTTGAATAGCGGGAAAATCAGGAATAATATTTTTAACCTGTTCCTCCTGTTCGTATATAAACATATAATCGCTCTTGCCCTTAAATATTTTTTGAGGCAGGATATTCAACCCTCTGGTCAGGTCAGGCGTTACGCTAACCTCAGTGATGGTATCCGCAGGGAAATCCAGTGTCAGCAACTCATCTTCTCTCGAAACGCTTAACAGCCCACTTCTGGGAGACTGGAAGCGAATCAGTTTTTCCTTGTATCCGAGTTGATGAAACAACACATAAGCGCTGGCCAGGGTTGCATGGCCGCATAAATCAACCTCTGTAGTTGGGGTAAACCACCTGAGTTGAAAATAGTCACCAGCTTTTACAAAGTAGGCGGTTTCGGCCAGGTTGTTTTCCATAGCAATTTTCTGCAACAGATCATCTCCCGGCCAATGGTCCAAAGGACAAACTGCAGCCGGATTGCCTGAGAATAATTGCTCTGCAAAAGCATCTACCTGGTATATTTTCTGTTTCATATTTCCTGTTTAACGGAGTGTCCGTTTCATCATCAAATCGGTTTGTTCATCGTTTCCCAGCTTAAAAATATGCCTGTCAAAAACGCTGAATCCGTTCTTTTCATAAAAGCGTATTGCCCTGTAATTCTCTTCCCAAACCCCCAGCCATATATATGCGGCCTTTTGATCAATGGCTATTTCTATTGCCCTATCCAGTAAAACCCGGCCAATATTTTTTCCCTTAAACTCTTTTAAAACGTAGATTCTTTCTACTTCCAATCCATCCTGTTCCTTTAATTCGGTTTGTGCTGCTCCTGTGTTTGTTTTCAGATAACCTATGACCTGATCATTGAGTATGGCAAAATAAAATGCAGCGTGCGGATCATTCAATTCTGCTGCCAGTTGTGACAGGGAAAGGCGTTCAGCCAGGTATTTGTTCATATTTTCCATTGTATTCACTTCTGCAAAAGTTTGTACAAAGGTTTCGGTGCTGATGCTTTGAAGCAGGTTCAGATCCCGGGAATCAGCCTTTCTAATGATGATATTATTCATTATCTTAATATATATGCAAATGCTATTGCGAATATAATTCTTATAACGCTTAATCCATGGAGGGATGCAGTAACTTTGCAGCGGGATTCATTAACAGGACCATTCAGCTATTTAAAACGTGCCAAAGCGCTTTAACACATATTACATATGGTTGCGAACTGCGATCATGATTTTACTGGTAAGCCCCTTATTATATTGTAGTAAAGAATATAGCCATGAAATTTTTCAGGAATCCGGATTTGTAGATTATTACATAGCCCGGGGGGGCAGTTATTCCACCGATTCAACAAAGATTATTCCATTGAACGGCATTACGGAAATGCGGATCAAATTCAGGTTCGACAGCAGTGGAATTTACCAGACAACTGATCCGTCTAACCAGGCCGACATCAATAAATTATACGGTTTTGCCGACTGCGTATCTTTTACTACGCAATATACCATTGCGCCCCACCATATCAACTCTGCCAGATTTGGCTGGGCATGGCTGAATAATGCCATGCGGATCTATGCGTATTACTACAACGATTCGGTTCGTGCTTTCCGGGAGTTACAAACAGTCACAATCGGCAAAGTATATACTGCCGGTATCAGGTTGGTACCCAACGGATACGAGTTTACCATCGACAACAAAAAAGATACCGTACCCCGGAGTTGCGGCTCGGCAACTATCAGCGGGTATAAATTGTTCCCCTTTTTTGGTGGAACGGAATTGGCTCCGAAGGATATTCATATCTGGATTAAAGAACTATGAGGAGGGTTAGCTATACCCTCTTGTATGGTCCGTCTTTAGCATCTTCCTCCAGGCAAAACAGGTATGATAATAATAACATATTTTAGTAGCGCTATGGCAAAAAGCAAACACTACTATATCAGAAAAGCACATCGCTATCTGGGCTTATTATTGGGAATTCAGTTTTTCTTCTGGACAATAGGCGGACTCTATTTCAGTTGGAGTAATATGGATGAGGTTCATGGAGATTTTGATAAAAAGCCCACTCCTTTATTGTCTTCCGACCTGGTACTGGTTTCACCCACCCAAGTGCTTGATGCCATCAGGAAAGTACATCTGATAGACTCACTGGTATCCATTCAACTGATCGAAATTTCCGGCAAACCTTTTTATCAGATCAGGTGTGTGCGCAACATACACAATACAGCCAAACATGCACATGAGCGCGCCACTATGAATCATCTGGCCAATGCAACAACCGGTGCGCTCAGGGGGCCGTTGACCCGTCAGGAGGCCATTGAAGTTGCTCAATCCCATTTCAATGGCCCCCTTGAGGTAAAGGAAGTGCAATTGATAACCAGTACCGATAAGCACCATGAATACAGGGGGCAGCCGCTTCCTGCTTATGCCATCCGTTTTGGTAATTCGGCCAATACCGTGGTTTATGTAGCAGCGGAGTTGGGTACAATTCAGAAATTCAGAAATGACCAGTGGCGGGCATTTGATTTTCTTTGGATGATGCATACAATGGATTATGAGGGAAGGGATCATTTTGGGAATATCCTGTTAAGGGCCTTTTCCCTATTTGGCCTGGTTACTGTTATGAGTGGTTTTGCACTTTATTTCGTAAGTTCAGGGAGATTTAAATCCCGATCATCCCGCAATAAATTATTATGAAGAAACGACTGTTTTCCTGTTTAGTATTTACAATCTTCTTGTCGATTTCTTTTGACGGTTACAGCCAGTCCGAAAAAGCGGAAGCCGGTATAAGGGCAATGATGGAACAAACCAAAGTGGTAGGGCTGTCGGTAGCGGTGGTAAAAAATAATAAAATCATTTATACAAATGTCTTTGGAAAGAAAAACCTGGAAAGTAACACGCCGCTTACCAGTGATTGCCTGTTCCGGATTGCATCTATTTCCAAATCTTTCTCTGCAACATCCATCCTGCAACTGGTGGAAGCAGGTAAACTCAGTTTGGAAGATGACATCAGCAACCTGGTGGGGTTTACCGTTCGGAATCCGAAATTTCCCCAAACAGTTATTACGCTCCGGATGGTATTGTCTCATCGTTCCTCTATCAACGACAGCCAGGGTTATTTTACGCTGGATGCCATTAACCCCAATAAAAACAGTAATTGGGCTAAATGTTTCAACGACTATGAACCGGGAAAGGGATATATGTACTGTAACCTGAACTTTAATATGGTGGGAACCATTATTGAAAAAATTTCCGGGGAGCGGTTTGATCAGTATGTAAAGCACCATGTGCTTGATCCACTTGGTTTATATGGTGGTTATTGCGTAGACTCACTCGACCAATCCCGTTTTGCTACTATTTATGAATACAATGGAGATTCTGCAAGATTTGAGGCATCGCCTGGCGCATATGCACCCCGCAGTAAAGAGATCGCCAACTATACAATGGGTTATACAACCCCCATTTTTTCTCCTACCGGAGGTATGAAGATATCGGCCGGCGATCTTGCAAAGTACATGATCATGCACAGCAAACAGGGTCGTTATAAAGGGAAGCGCATCATTAAAAAGAAAAGCGCAGCGGAAATGCAAACACCCCTTTCTTCCGAAGAGGGCTATGGTTTGGCCATCATGACCTCCGAAAAACTGATTCCCGGTAAAACCATGAAAGGGCATACCGGCTCTGCCTATGGCTTATACAGTGCTATGTTTTTTGAACCCAAAGAAAAGTTTGGTTTTGTGGTGATTAGTAATGGTTGTGATCCGCGCTACAGTGAGGGATTTAACACGGTAATCCGGCAAACGGTTAATATCCTTTACGAAAGCTTCATTGCAAAATAAGCAGGCCGGGTAGTTGGTTATAACTGATGCTGGAGAAAGAAGTTTTTAGCAGCCTCTTTTTGCTGATCGGAGATGTCCGCCATCCTGTATTTTTTATCCAGTTCCCGGTGTAATCCTACTGTTTTTCTGACCCTGTTAAAATCATTTTCCGGGATAGCTGCTATGGCAAGTGCTTCTTTTTGCTTCCAGGCTTCTGCCTCAATCAGCATATCGGCCTGCCGGCCATTGATCCCCAGTTGATCGATCAGCATTTTCCGGTATTTACTTTTATATGCCGGTATCATTTGCGCTTTGGTCAATGAATCATAAGCATGATTGAAACTGAGTGTAATTAAGGGGCACGCGCTGACACTGAGCAGGTTGTTGAGTGTTTCCAGTCTGCTTCCCGTAATGGCCAGGTTTTTGAATTTTTTAACCACTTCCATATTTACTTCACCAACTGTAGCAAAAGTGTCATTGGTACCCGTTTCAATTTTGCGTTTCTGTAAAGTAGCCCAGTAATTGATTGTTCCGATCTTATCGGCTGTTTCGGCAGAGATACTTAATGCGCTCATCAATGCAGGTTTGTTACAGTAACTAAAAAGTTCCAACTGTTCCTCCGGGCTCCATTTAGGAATATTATTTTGAGCGCCTGATAGTTGACATATGCTTACCAACAACAGGGTTGTAATAACCGGTTTATAAAAAGCAGTTGAAAATAGTTTCATTGGACAGATTTATAGAATGAAGTTAATAAGAAATTAACCCGCCGTCACAACAATTCCATTAAATAGCTTAAATTGTAATACCCCCTAATCAACAAAAAGTCATGCCAGGAAAGAAAATCAGCAGAAAGCAATTTATCACCAGGGCGGGATATCTGGGTGGCTATTCCATTTTACTTGGCGGGTGCAACCTGATGAATGGTACAACTGAAAAAAGCGCTGCCGGTACAGTGTTCATTCCGGATCCTCTCCTCAATGAAGATATTTTTTCCCATATTCAAAGAATAAAGCGGAAGATGAATATGGACTATTACCGTAAAATAGTCGGAGCAGCCAATGAATTCAGGGAGGGGGATCAAATTGCAGGAATAGCTGCCGACGGAGATGTTTCGAGGCAGCATGCAAGGACCCTGCTGGCGAATACTAAAATTGCAGCAATCAATCAACAACCTCTTTTTACAGATGAGTTGGTAGAACTGATTAACAGTACAACAGAAGAAAATCCTTTGATTGAAGGCTGGACTTTCGCCGATCTTAAAGATTATATACTAACTCAATCTGAGGAGAACATCAAAAAAATGATGCCCGCACTTACCAGCGATGTAATCGCCTGCCTGGTAAAAATGATGAGCAATGAAGAACTGGTCGCCGTTGGGAGGAAAGTGTTCAACCCTCTGCCGGATAGTAATATAGGCAGCAAGGGGTATTTGGGCGCCCGTATTCAGCCAAACTCCCCTACTGATGATACAGAAGATATCATCTGGCAGGTATTTGATGGATGGTCCTATGCAGTGGGGGATCTGGTATTGGGTACCAATCCGGTTTCCAGTGAGCCGGCATCGGTTGCTAAAATTGAACAGGCGTTACATGAAATACTGGTTGTGTTTAATCTGCAAAGCATATTGCCCAATTGTGTGCTTTCTCATATAGATATACAGGCCAAAGTAGAGGAGATACAACCCGGTACAACAGGGATCTGGTTTCAGAGTATTGCAGGAACTGTAAATGCCAATCAAACATTTGACCTGAGTATTGAAAAGATGTTTCGGCATACAGCCACCCGAACCGGGCTATATGGATTGTATGCTGAAACAGGTCAGGGTGCGGATGGCACCAATGGTCATGGTGAAGGATTTGATATGGTGGTTCACGAAGCCAGAAAATATGGATTTGTAAGAGCTCTTAAAATGAAAATGACTGCAGATAAATCTGCCACACATGCACCCTGGGTTTTTCTGAATGATGTTGCAGGATTTATTGGACCGGAAGTATTCAGAACCAAAGAACAGTTGGTCCGTTGTTGCCTGGAAGATACTATCATGGGTAAACTGCATGGGTTGACCATTGGCCTTGATATTTGCACCACCCTGCATATGGATGTTACCCTGGATGATTTGAACTGGTGTATGGATCGGATTATGCCGGCCAACCCGGCCTACCTCATGGCATTACCTACCAAGAATGATCCAATGCTTAGCTATCTTACCACATCGTTTAGTGATCATTTACGGATCAGACACCAGTTCGGATATAAAGTGAATGACCGGATGTGGGATTTTTTTAAACGGATAGGAGTCATCAATCAAGCCGGAACACCAACGAGTCATTTCGGTGATCCGGTATGGGTGTATTATCAATATTGTGTTGCAAAAGGTGATGAAAGATCTTATGAAATAATAGCGACAGAAGGGAAAACGATCCTTCAACGAATCCGCAAACGCGGCGTTCCCATTGCAGAGGGTTATGGAAAAAATTATTGGGAAATGCAGCCGGCATTGGATAAAGAAGTGCATGTACTGTACGAAGATGCAAAAAAAAGTCTCTGGACTGAAACACCGCCATCATTGGTCCGTTCTATAAAGGGCTCTGTGGCACTCGCTACCACTGCAAAGAACAGGAAAGATTATGTATATCATCCGGTGCGTGGTGAAAAGATCAATCAGTCTGCAGCAAAGCAACTACAGCAAATCCAAAGAAAATGGGGAGAAGAAGTTCCGGATCTTCAGATCATTATTTCTGATGGTTTGAATGTTCTGTCGTTGACAGACCCGGGGCACCTGGATACATTTCTTCCATTATTGGAGTTGGGGCTGGCCAATGCGAAATTTAAACCGGCAACTGAAAAACTGGTGATCACTCATGGCAGAGTCAGGGCCGGGTACCAATGCGGTGAGTTTTTATTTGGCAACAGCCAACCCGCCTTTTCCCAAAAGAAATACGGAATTCTGCATATCATAGGAGAGCGCCCCGGATCAAGCCATCACAGCTTTTCGGTTTATATAACTTTTGCCACTAAAGAAGTATGGCAAAAGAAAGGACAGGTAGACCATAATATTACACGGGTTGTTTCCGGAATTTCCGATACTTCATTGCTACCTGCCCGTGCAGTAAAGGAAATAATACAGATCTGTAGAGAAATGTCTGCACAGGGCTTACAGGGTTAAAACAATTTGTGCAGCGGTGATTTATCCTGTTGAGATGGAATATCTTGCACAACCATAATTTGCCACATGCCATACCCCCATAAGTTAGCAGACGTACCGGAAGGATTAATGCTCTACGTGCCAGACCCGGAACAGGTAAAACCAACTTATGAAAAACTGCTTACCAACGATACGTCAACAGCGTTTCCATTTTGGGCAAAGATCTGGCCATCGGCAAGAGCAATGGTTTCTTTTCTCAAAGTTAACCCCGGTTGGGTATTGAATAAACAAGTTCTGGAATTGGGTGCAGGTATTGGTTTGCCTTCTTTTTTTGTTGCCCCGCTGGCCTCCGGCGTCATTATAAGTGATTACGCGCCGGAAGCTGTAGCGCTTGCACAAAGAAACATTGAATACCTGGGCCTGAAGCAGGCACAGGCAATGTACCTCGACTGGAACCATTTTCCAGACCATATTACCGGCGAAACCATTCTGTTAAGCGATATTAATTACGCCCCTGATCAGTTTGAACCGTTGTTAACAGTGATCCGGAAATTGCTGGATCAGGGCGCTGTCATCCTCCTGTCCACTCCCCAGCGCATTACAGCAAGCCCTTTCATAACTGCCCTTGAGTCGTATGTCAGGAGTTCTGTTCTGGAAATAGTGACAGAACAGGATCGCCTGGTAGAAATCCGAATCGTTGTACTTACCCGTAACCTTATTTAAACCGGAACAATAAAGGGAAAAGAAAGCTCACCAGTGCAGCCCAGATTCCATAAGCGGGGATAAGCAGTACAATGATGTTTTCGACCTTGTAAACCTCATTTTTACCCCTGGTTGCCAGAAATAACTTCTGTGTCACAAATACCAGGATGATAAATAGGAGTAGATTTCCTCCTAAAACGGCCAGCCTGTTCGGACTGATTCCATATTCGAAAATGCGGAACAAAATGGCAGAAAGCGCTAACGCGTCCGATAAAACAGTTAATAAAGAAAGTGCGAACAATAAATATAAGCCGACAGCCCCTTTAGTATTTTTTGCAGCTTCCGAAATGGAAAATACAATGATCGCTACTACGCCAATCAATAATCCATTGAAGACCAGTAAGAAATTTCTGTCGTTGTACAGGCTTTTTCCGGTATATACTACGGCGGATAAAAATGAAATGAGTGTAATCAATACCAGGGGGGTAAAAATGCGTGCAATTAACGGAGAGATTTTATTAACCAGTTGTGGATTGGTTTGCACTAAATAAGTTGCCAGTATCGGAATGGCTGTAAGTCCCCATGCAGCAATATTTTCAACATAAAAGTCTTTGATGTCAATTCCAATTAATTCAAATAATCCTACGGTAATTCCGGTAAACAACAAACCAGCCAGAAATATGATTGCGGTCATTACAACGAAATCGCCATTGAAATGCAGGAATTCTGTCTTTTTAAGGGAGGCATTTAAATTCCCTCCTGAAAATGCATAACCTAATACTGCCCATAGGAAAACAGGCATATGAATGGCAGCCAGCACAAATGTATCGCTGTGGTCATCATACGGCAAACTGTTCATGTATATGGCTGTAATACATGCAGGCGCCAATAGTATGAACCATTTCCAGAGTGGTAGTTGTTGTTTCCTCGCAAAAAAAATGATTAACGCAGGGAAAACCAGTATGGAGATGTTCCGCGCATAAAAAGTATCTGGCCGGATACCGGTAAATTGAGGTATTTGGGCAATCAGGCCTGTAATGAAAGCAGCACAGGCTATAAAAATCAGGTCAGACTTTCTACCCCAGTTGATCTCCTCCTGTTGTTGGCTTAATCTTTCGTTCCAGAATTGAGCTACAAGCATTTCTTTTATTTCCGGGTAAAGGGTATTGAATGCTTTTTGGAAAGAGGTTTTATTTTTTCTGAATAACAACTCAAGTTGGCCCGGATTGTTCATATTGTCAATAATCCGGGTTTTTATTGTATTTAATTCTTCCGAAAGTTCAGTTGTTGCTTTCATGTTGATATGGTTTAATATATGTAATTGGATTTAGCGCTTAATTTATTGACCGGATATATTAATTAGTCGTTCAAGCGCGTTGAGGTGTTCACTAAAAGCTTTCCTGCCAATTTTGGTAGCAGCATAAGTGGTATTTGGTTTTTTCCCGATAAATTGTTTGCTAACCAATAGGTATTCCAATTTTTCAAGTGCTGCTAAATGGCTGGCCAGATTGCCATCAGTGATTTGAAGTTGCTCTTTCAGGGTTGAAAAATCAATAGAGTCATTTACCATAAGTATAGACATGATCCCTAACCGTACCCTGCTTTCAAAAGCCTTATTGATATTGTCAATGTAGTTTTTCACTTCTCGTATTTATTGTAGATCAGGATTCCGTATACGATATGAAGTATTCCAAAGCCCGTAGCCCAGAAGAGAAGCCCATAGTCTGCGAAAAGTGTGGCCATAAGGCCAGTGGCAATTTCGAGGATACCCAGAAAACGCAACTCAGCAATTGTATACTTGCTGGCATTTACCAAAGCAAGCCCGTAAAACAGGAGTGTGGCGGGAGCTATGAGCACTATTTCACCAAGATAAAGCAGTATCAGACAATAGATGCCGCCGGCAACCAGCGGTATTGCGAGGTTGGCCAGCATACGTTTGGCTGTTGCGTCCCATACCGGAAGTTTCATTTTTTTGGCTTTTCTCATAGCCATCAGTAAACCTGTTGAAAGGGCAGCCAGAAGTGCCAGCATGAAATCTGCCATCAGCAAAGGAAAACTGGATGAATTGAGCTGACCGTTTTCCATTAACAATGTATGGTAACCCGGATCTTTTATTGCAATACCAAGTATGGAATAGGCAATAGCAGTGCAGCCAAGTGCCCACACACCAATCAGCATTCCGGAAAGACCGCTCAGCGGTAAAAAACGGGACGAGCGTTCCATCAGCGTCCGGATGTCCCGGATAGCTTCTAAATGTTCCTGGTTTTTGTCCATTTTAATAAATTTAAAAGTACTTTGTAATTCAAAGTTATAAATAAAACGATCCCTTCCAAATAAATTTTCTAAATGATGCCTGTTTTAACGGGATTTTAAACAATATGATAAATGCTAACTTCAGCTAGCAAAATTGAAGTCTATGTTGCTCATTGAAAAGGATCATTGGGAAAAAATGTTCTCTACTAAGACAGAGACTGAATTTAGTTGGTTTCAGGCTTATCCGACAACATCGGTAGCCTTCCTCGAATTATTCAATCTTCCTAAGGATGCACATATTATCGATATCGGCGGTGGAGACAGTCATCTGGTGGATGTACTTGTTGAGCGTGAATATCAGAACATATATGTGCTTGATATTTCGGAGAACGCATTGAACAGGGCGAAACAACGCCTGGGCGAAAAATCGAAAAAAGTGCACTGGATTGTTTCGGATGTGGTAGACTTTGTATCTCCGGTTCTATTTGATTTCTGGCACGACCGGGCTGCCTTTCATTTTCTCACGACTTCGGAAAGAATTGAACAATATGTGAATAATGCGGAAAGGAGCATCAAGTCAGGCGGCTATCTGATCCTGGGTACTTTCTCGGAGAATGGCCCTAAAAAATGCAGTGGACTTGAAATAAAGCAATACACGGAAGCTTCTATGTCTAAACGCTTTGAAGAAAAGTTCGACAGAATCAAATGTATAGAAGAAGAACATCAGACCCCTTTTAACACCACGCAGCATTTCCTGTTTTGCAGTTTTAAAAAGAAAAACTAAAAACTGTAACGCAAACGGATAAAACCAATATCTGCCACACTGTTTAGCTTTCCTTCGCTTTTTAAATAGAAAGACTGATATATTAAATCGGCATCCAGTGAGGAAGATATATTGTAGCTGAAGCTTGGCATAAAGATGATCAGATTGAGTTTTGGGGAATAAACAAAACTGGCTCCTGCAGATAACAATGGGGTAAATTCTTTTTGTATGGTGGTAATATAGCTCCACTTTCCGGGCATCAGATTTCTTGCAGATAATTTTAGATCCAGTTTTTGCCAGTTACTCACTTCCTCATTAATTCCATTGCTGTTATACAACCCTCCTAAATTAATGTACCATCCTTTTTTAAACATATAATCCAGTCCAATAACCATGTTCAACTGATTTTTTACCTGCGTATTGCCGGCATAATATTGAACCTCCCCCTTGAACCCTGCATTTTTGATATTACCGGCCCAGCCTGTTCCCAATGTAAAAAATCCCTGATACGAACCTGCAATCAACTGAAAATCGTAATTCCATTTATTGATGGAAAAACGAGAGGCTACAATGCTTTTTTTATTGGCAGCCGCACCGTAACCCAATTCTATATTCGAATTGTCCGATGTGTTGATGTGCAGCTTTGCGGCATCTGTTCCCGGCCGCTCTATATAATCAACGTCGAGAAAGTTATATGCATTGAAAATATCATTCGGGTTCCAGGTGGTGGCTATGCCCCAATTGATTCTTTGCCGGCCTAAACGCAGATTCCAGCGCTCTTTTTTTAAATCAACATAGAGTCGTTCAATATTTGTATGGAGCACCATATCCCTTGTATGAATCCAGGCTTCTTGCAAATTCAAATATTCCTGCTCATTGCGCAGGCTTGCAACAAAATCCGGAACAATTCTGATTTGTTCACCAAAAAATATACGGTTGCGTAATTCTGCGGAAACTGAAAAAATATTGTTGGGCTTCCATTTAAAATTGAACCTGTTGTGAACCAGATGATTGGCAAACCCGGTATTGTTTAATTTGTCAAAAGTGTAGATTTCCACTCCCTTTACATAACCATTGAATTCAATTTTTTTCTGTACACTTGAATCCTGAGCATGCAGTTTGAAATAAGTGCAAAAAAATAATATTATGATAAGGGTAATTCTCATTTGTCATGAACATTTGTAGAATTGGTGTTTACCTGTGCTGTATCTGAAACAATACGCCCGTCTACCAATGTAACCACCCTTCTGGCCCTTTCAATGACCCTGGGGTCGTGTGTTGAAAAAATGAAAGTCATATTTTCTTCCTTATTCAGCAAGGCCATGATATCCATCAGCTTTGTTGCTGCGGCAGTATCCAGATTGGCGGTCGGTTCGTCCGCCAAAACAAACTGCGGCTTGGAAGCCAATGCCCTGGCCACTGCAACACGTTGCTGCTGCCCGCCTGATAACTGAGAAGGCCTGCTGTTTAGCTTATCCTCCAGTCCAATTTGGCTGAAAAGCATTTTGATCCTGTTCAGGCGTTCAGCTTTAACCCTTCCCTGTAATTCCATTATAAATGCAACATTTTCCTGTGCTGTTAAAACCGGTATCAGGTTAAAGGACTGAAAAACAAAACCGATATTTTTTAACCTGAAATCGATCAGCTCATTCGCATGCATAGCGGTAATCTCTGTGCCATTGATTTCTATTTTTCCTTCATCCGGAGTGTCCAGCCCTCCGATTAAATTCAGCAATGTTGTTTTGCCCGAACCGGATGGACCTACCAGCGCAGTAAACTCTCCCCGTTCAATATGCAAATGAACATTGTTGATAGCGTAAACGGGAATCTTGTCTTTGTTATATATTTTTGAAATATTATGTGCATCTATTACTGTTTTCATGAGAATGGATTTATTTATTTTCTTAAAGCATCCACTGGTTTTAGTTTCAGGGCTTTAATGGCTGGATAAATACAGGAAATCATCGCTGTTAATACCACAAAAAGGATGGTCATTGCTAGTTTCTCATCAGGAAATTCCGGATAAATGGTTGTATTAAAACCAAAACTGCTCATCATCTCCTTTCCTTTGTTACTCCAGTTGATGCCATGTGTTTTATAATAGCTGGTAACAGCCCAGCCCAGAAGCAGGCCAACGGGAGCGCCGGTAATGGTTAGGAAAAGCGTTTCCATCAAAATCAGAATGAATAGTTTAGCCCTGTTCATTCCCAGTGCCATCATCATACCAATCTCTTTCGTTCTTTCTAAAATGCCCATTAACATGGTATTGATAATGCCAAATGCCAGAGCGAATAAGATGATGGCCATGATGATATAAGAAGTGATATCTACTGTATCCACCATTAAATCAGTTTCAGGAGAGATGGTTTTCCAGTTTTCAATAAGGCAGCCCTTGTATTGATCCCTCAGTTTTTTTTCTGCTGCACCAAGCGCCTCATCCTTATTTAAAATGATCACAATTTCATGTATTTCATTACCGGTTCCGATCATTTCATTCAGCTCTGCTTGCCGTATATACACATTTTTTTCATCTAATGGGGCATTGTCTGATTCGTAAATGGCTGCAACCCGGAATGCGGATGAAATAATATTGTTGGAAACATCCGTGCAGGTAAGCACCAGCTTGTTACCTGTTTTTAATTTCAGTTTATTGGCCAACTTCTTTCCAATTAAGACTTCGTGGTGCTTGTTGACAGTAAACCCGGTTCCCTCCCTGATCTTTTGATCCAGTTGAGATACCAGCATTTCCTTTTCCGGAATAACCCCGTTGATTTGTATGCCTGCGCTCCCGGTAGTGGTAGACAGCATCCCCATGGTAACACTTCTTGTAGCAACCGTTTTTATTTCGGGGTATCCTTGAATTTCATTTGCAATAGACGTACCGCGCCGAATCGTAAATATGGGTTCATAGTCCTTTTTAAAGCTTGTATCATGTATTTGCAAGTGCCCTGCCTCTGCATATATAACTGTTTTAATTCTGCTCCGCATCATGCCTTTGTAAATCGCCAGGACCATAATTCCAGCAAACAACCCTATGGCAACGGACAGCATGATAACAAGACTGCGCATCTTGTTACGCCATATATTACGCCAGGATATTTTTAAAATCATTTGCTTGATTATTTTTTCATTGCTTCCACCGGGTTAAGTTTCCAAACAGTATAAACAGGGTAAAGAGACAATGTCAGGCCAATCAGCAATACAATAAAGCCCTGTGAAATAAAGTTTGACGGGCTGAGCGATGTGGGAAATATTGCCTCAAATCCAAACTGTTCATATGCTTTTGCCATATCACCGGTAATTCGGATAGGGTACCTGTTAAAATAATATACAACCGGAATACTTGATGCAATGCCTGCAATACAACCGAGAAGCACTGTCATTACAGACTCCAGCAGCAGCAGCCAGGCCAGCCTGGATTTTTTCATGCCAATAGCCACCAACATTCCCAATTCATACTTTCTTTCCGCCATCATCATTAGCAGGGTTCCGAAAATGCCAAATGAAATCAATAAATATAAAATGGCCTGCACAACCAGCATACTCTGCGTATCAGTGCTGATGTGTTGTTTTATATCGGGCATCATGTCTTTCCAGGTCATCACCTCAAATTCGTCACCTAAGGCGCTGCGTATTGATTTTGCGGTAAGTTCCAACTCATTTACTCGCCTAAGCGATAATGCATAACCTGTTGCCATGTTTTGAGCACCATACATGTCTTGGGCAAGTAGCAGCGGCATATATATCAGGTTGTCATTTAAATCTGCTAACCCAAAATGAATAACCCCCTTTATTGGATATTTACCGGCAGCAGTACTGCCATGATATCCCTGTCCCAATAATATAAGGGTGTCATTTATATGAAGCTTGACTCTTTTTAGGAAACCCTCGGCAACCAGTATGCCATTGTCATTTTTTCCCAGGTATTTTCCTTGCACCAGTTTAGAAGACAAAAGTGTTATTTTGTTTTCCTCAGGGGGATTGATGCCAATTACCCTGCACCCCTTGGTTATTTCTCCTGTGGACGCTAATGCAAAAGATTCCAGTCTTGCGGAAATATTAGCAACATTTGTATTGGACAGTGCTTTTTTTTCTGTTGAAGCCGAGGTTTGCAATGCATTGTCGAGCAACTGGTCGTCCCAATAGCCTTTTTTGTGTATCTGAATATATCCGGAATACAAACTGACAAGGTTGTTGATCAGGTTATCGAAAATGCCATTTTTTAAACTACTGGTAAGAACCGACAGGAGTACAGCAAAGAAAATTGCAGCCATTGTAATCGCAGACCTGATCCGATTACGCCACAAATTTTTCCAGGCTAGTTTTAAAATGAACATACTAGTTTAATTGTTTCATTCTCTCCATTGTAAAAAAGTTGTCTTCAATATTTCGGTTGAATAGGATTGTTTTGTAAAATATCTCGGTTTTTTGCCCTTTTTTATCTACAGGAATCATTTCTATATGTGTAGGAATCAGTCTTCCATCCATCATTCTGATGTCGTGGGCAATCATCACGTTAATCAGTTTTCCCTCTTCATCGTAGAACTCAGAATACAATTCAATAAAATCTTTTTTATCTATTGCAACCAATATTTTTCCCCATACCACTGCGGTGTTGGTTTTTGGGAGGAACTCAATGATATAACAGTCCCGCTTATCAATAAAGGTATCTTTAATAATTTTGTGATTATAGTCATCCACCGCAGAAGATTCCTTCACCAGATCATCGTTGGTAAAATCAGTTCCCATCCAACTGTTGGTCATCATAGACGGAGGTAATTTTATACTTCGCTCTAATGCGGGTATCCAGTTCCAGACCTCCTTTTTGCGTTTTAGATATACAATTCCTTTTTCTTTGGCAGGTGCCTGTATAAGAATCATTGCATAATGACCTTCTTTCATCCAGGTTTTCACCAGCATTTCCCTGCTCCAGTTAGGCCTTACCGTTTTGATCGCTAATTCTGCCTGCGAAGACTTTCCGCGCATTTTGTCGTCCATTTTCCTGACGATTTCAGTGGCATTCTGGGCTTGGCAATTAAATGCAACAATGCTTAAAATAATTGCAATGACCGTTCTCATGGTATAGGATTAGGCTGTCCTAAATATAGGAAAATTAGTTGTTTGGTAAGTCAATTGTTGTTTCACCGGTTTCGCGCCTGTCCTGCATTGTCGCTCAAAATGCGCTATATTTATGATGTTAATCAGCTCTTCCGGATCATGTTCTTCCCAACTCATTTTTAATATCCCAAACAATGAAACAGTTTTTCCTTTTTTTACTGACTTGTGCTGTACTGTTCAACATTTCAACAGCACAGGAATTAAAATCGCCCAATGGTAAATTAACACTGGGGTTTTCCCTACAAAAAGATGGAATACCCGTTTATGTATTAAATTATAAGGGTAAGGCAGTAGTAAAGCCCAGTAAGTTGGGCCTTGAGCTGGAAAAAGATCCCGTTTCCTTATTAAACGGGTTTACCATAAAAGAGGCTAAAACAAGTTCTTTCGATGAAACATGGAAACCGGTTTGGGGCGAAGTTGCAGCTATCCGGAATCATTATAACGAACTGGCGGTTACCCTGTATCAACCCAAAACCAAAAGAGAAGTTGTTATCCGATTCCGTTTATTTGACGATGGATTAGGCTTCCGTTACGAGTTCCCCACACAACAAAACCTGGTTTATTTTACCATTAAAGAGGAAAGAACACAGTTTGCTATGACGGGCGATCATACTGCCTACTGGATTCCGGGAGACTATGATACCCAGGAATATGATTATACCACCTCAAAGCTTTCTGAAATCAGGAATCTTTTTAAAGGAGCAGTAACAGATAATGCTTCACAAACGTCCTTTTCACCCACAGGTGTCCAGACTGCTTTGATGCTTAAAACTGCTGAAGGCCTGTACATTAATCTGCACGAAGCGGCCTTAATTAATTATGCCTGCATGCACCTGAACCTGGATGATAAGAACATGGTTTTTGAATCCTGGTTGACCCCGAATGCGAATGGTGATAAAGGAAATATGCAGGCTCCCTGCCAAACACCCTGGAGAACCATCATGGTGAGTGATGACGCACGGGATATATTGGCTTCTAAAATGACTTTGAATTTAAATGAGCCTTCTAAAATAGCCGACCCTTCCTGGATTAAACCTGTTAAATATGTAGGTGTCTGGTGGGAAATGATTACGGGTAAAAGTAGTTGGTCTTATACCGATGAATTCCCCTCTGTGCAACTTGGCGTAACCAATTATGCCATGGCAAAACCCAATGGAACGCATGGTGCAACAACCTCGAACGTGAAGAAGTATATTGATTTTGCCGCTAAACACGGCTTTGATGGTGTATTGGTAGAAGGTTGGAATATCGGATGGGAAGACTGGTTTGGTCATGGAAAAGATTATGTATTTGATTTCTTAACCCCCTATCCTGATTTTGATGTGAAAGGAATACATGAATATGCAAAATCAAAAGGGGTTAAAATGATCATGCATCACGAAACATCAGGTGCCGTAAGAAATTATGAACGTCATATGGATCAGGCATATCAGTTTATGAAAGACAATGGATATGAGGCTGTAAAAAGCGGATATGTAGGTAATATCCTGCCACGGGGCGACTATCATTATTCCCAATGGGTGAACAACCATTATCAGTTTGCCATTGAAAAGGCCGCTCAATATAGAATTATGGTGAATGCGCATGAGGCGGTACGCCCAACCGGTATCTGCCGGACATATCCTAATTTAATCGGAAATGAATCTGCCAGGGGAACCGAGTACCAGGCTTTTGGTGGTTCAAAACCCAATCACGTTACCCTTCTTCCGTTCACAAGGTTGATCGGTGGTCCTATGGATTATACGCCGGGAATATTTGAGATGGATGTAAGTAAGATAAGCCCCAATAACCATTCTCATGTTAATAGCACTTTAGCCAATCAATTGGCATTGTATGTGACCATGTACAGCCCCTTACAAATGGCGGCAGACCTGCCGGAGAACTACGATAAGTTCCCCGACGCGTTTCAATTCATTAAAGATGTGGCGGTAGATTGGAGCGACAGTAAATACCTGGAAGCAGAACCGGGTGAATATATCACTGTAGCCAGAAAAGCAAAGGGTACTGGTAACTGGTTTCTGGGCAACGTAAATGGGAACGCTCCACGAAATTCAACCATACAGTTAGACTTCCTGGATAAGGGTGTTGACTATGAAGCCACTGTATATGCTGATGCAGCCAATGCGCATTATAAAACAAATCCGCAGGCGTATACTATTCGTAAAATAACGGTGAACAGTAATACAAAACTGAATCAATTTTCGGCCCCGGGCGGAGGATTCGCAATAAGTATTATCCGGAAATAACAGGCAGGGAGGAGCTCAATTGTTTCATTAACTCTAACCTTCAATGGACAACTTTTAGGGGGAGCTTACATAACTATCAAAAAATTAAAGGGTTGAACTTTGTGCAAAATTGCAGGAGGTTCATTTCTTAATTTTCTTTTAGCAAAAATCGTAATATTTAATTTTTAAAATCAAGGCTACCACAGGAAACCATTACAACATCTGTACCGGC